>CAMKLV010000030.1:0-36569 GCA_946413695.1 uncultured Ruminococcus sp.
GTTGATTGTATCTGCTGCCGTTACGTGAATGGCAGTTGACCGAAATTTGTTCTGTTAATTCCCGACCGCAGGTGTTTGGAAAGATGGTTGATTGTATCTGCTGCCGTTACGTGAATGGCAGTTGACCGAAATTTGTTCTGTTAATTCCCGACCGCAGGTGTTTGGAAAGATGGTTGATTGTATCTGCTGCCGTTACGTGAATGGCAGTTGACCGAAATTTGTTCTGTCAATTCCCGACCGCGGGCGTTTGAAAAACAGTTGATTGTATCTGCTGCCGTTTCGTGAATGGCAGTTGACTGATATTTTTTCTGTTACTTCCCGACCGCAGACGTTATAAGGAGAAAGCAAATGATTCCAACATTCAAATATCATCCGGATCCGTTCGGGAGCGAGGTGTTTTATAAGGGCGAACCGCACCGCTGCGACTGCTGCGGCAAGGAGACCGATGTCTGGTATGAATCGCCGTTTTACGCGCTGGAGGATGTGGAATGCCTCTGCCCGTGGTGCATTGCGGACGGCTCCGCAGCTGCAATATTCAACGGCGAGTTTCAGGACTGCGCCTCCATTGACCATGTCTCCGATCCGGAAAAGGTGAAGGAGCTGACCGAGCGCACGCCCGGTTATCACGGCTGGCAGCAGGAATACTGGATGGCGCACTGTGATGATTTCTGTGCGTTCATGGGCTATGTCGGCTGGAAGGAGATTGAGGAAATGGGACTTGCGCAGGAGATCGAGGAGACCTATCGGCAGGATGTCTGCGGCTTTGATTTTGCGGATATCCGGCAGTTTATGGTTCAGGGCGGCAGCATGCAGGGGTATCTGTTCCGCTGTCTGCACTGCGGTAAGCATTTCCTCTATGCGGACTGCGACTGATGATGAAACAGTTTGATCCGGCGCTGCTGCGCGAGCTGACCGGAATACTGCAAGCCGGCGGGATCGCAGATGCGGCGCTCGAAGCAAAATGGATTCTCGAAGATGCGCCGTCTGCGGAGGATGCCCTTCAGATTGCAAAGCGGCGCGCAAAGCATGAGCCGCTGCAATATCTGCTCGGCGAATGGGAATTCTACGGACTGCCGTTCTGTGTCGGCGAGGGCGTGCTGATTCCGCGGGCGGATACCGAAACAATCGTAGATGCGGCACTTTCCCGCATAACGGATCGCAGCGGGCAGCAGATTCTTGATCTCTGCACCGGCAGCGGATGCATCGCGCTAACGCTGGCAGAGCATCTGCCGCAGAGCACGGTGATCGGGCTGGAAAAAAGTCCTGAGGCACTGCGCTATGCGGTGAAGAATCAGGAGATGCTCCGCATCAAAAACGCGCAGATGCTCGAAAAAGATGTGCTCCTGCCCGAGACGGCGGCAGCGTATCGCGGTCTGGCGGCAATCGTCAGCAATCCGCCTTATCTGACGGCGGAGGATATGCAGCATTTGCAGGAAGAAGTGACCTATGAACCGGCTGCGGCGCTCGACGGCGGTGCAGACGGTCTGCATTTTTATCGCGAAATCACGCGGCTCTGGCGTGATGCACTCTGCGAGGGCGGCTTGCTCGCCTATGAGGTCGGGGTACATCAGGCAAAGGATGTTGCCGCAATATTATCACAAAACGGATTCGGATGCATCGAATGCATCTGTGATCTCGGCGGCATTGAACGTGTCGTTCTGGGACGAAAGGAGTCAGCATCATGACAAGAAAAGAACGCTCTGAAGCGTATTTGCAGGAACACGGCGTCAAGATCAACCCGAACCTGCCCGATATCGAGCCTGTCGCAAAGATGCACACGGCTGAGGAGATTCTGCGGCGTGCGCTGGCGGCATTCCTCGCCTGCCAGATCGCGGTGGATATCGCGGACGGCAATGATGCGCAGGAGAGCGCAAAATTCTTCACAGGATTGCTCGTGCGCTTCGGGCTGGAGCATGATCTCACGCCCACGGAGCAGCGGCTTTTTGCCTATTATGATCCGGAGGCGCCGCGCACGGTCTCGCCGGAGGAGGCTTCTGATCTTTCGTGGCGCATGGAAATGTGCATTCCGCTGTTCTGGGCATGCGGCCTGCTCAAGGGCGAGCTGCCCTATCCGGATCGCCCCTCGGAGATTGAGGGGCTTGTGCGGATGATCGCGGCGGCGGAGAATCTGGAGGTTCTGCAGATTCTGACAAAGCTGCGCCCTGAGGAGGAAATCCTTGACCGCGCTGATCTCATCTACCGCATGGACTGGGCATGTGTCGATGCGATGCTGAAAAAGGAGCAGCCGACCGGCGGCCTGTTCCATGATGTGGTCATGGAGCAGCACAAGGGTCTCAACTGGATCATCGGCGCCTTTGACGCGGAGGACTGGGATAACGTCAAGCCGCATACTTAACCGAAACATGATAAACGGAATAAAGCGTGAAGAATGAAAAGCATATCCTTTCCCATGCGCTTTCATTCTTCCTGCCAGCGGGAATACCATCGGGCACTGCCCGTAGAAAGGATCAATGAATATGGCTAAGGCAGAACTCAAAAAGAAGAATATCGCGGTGATTAAGCAGACCAGCAAAGAGGACCGCGAGAAAGCACTGCAAATGGCAATCGCACAGATTGAAAAGCAGTTCGGTGCAGGCGCTGTCATGCGTCTGGGACAGAACAGCGTGCAGAACGTCGAGGCAATCTCGACCGGTTCGCTTTCGCTGGATATGGCACTGGGCATCGGCGGCGTGCCGCGCGGCAGAATCGTTGAAATCTACGGACCGGAAAGCTCCGGTAAAACCACCGTCGCGCTGCAGATCATCGCAGAGGCGCAGAAAAACGGCGGCGAGGCTGCGTTCATCGACGTTGAGCATGCACTCGACCCGGTTTATGCGCAGGCACTCGGCGTCAACATCAATGATCTGCTTGTTTCACAGCCGGACAGCGGTGAGCAGGCACTCGAGATTGCAGAGGCACTCGTGCGCTCCGGTGCGATTGATGTCATTGTCATTGACTCTGTTGCGGCTATGACCACACGCGCCGAAATCGAGGGCGAAATGGGCGATTCCCATGTCGGTCAGCTCGCAAGACTGATGTCGCAGGCGATGCGCAAGCTGACACCGGCGATTTCCAAATCCAACTGTGTCGCGATTTTCATCAATCAGGTGCGTGAGAAGATCGGTGTCATGTACGGCAACCCTGAGGTCACCACGGGCGGCAGAGCGCTGAAGTTCTATTCCTCTGTCCGTATGGAGGTGCGCAAGGGCGAAGCCATTAAGAACGGCGCCGAGGTCATCGGCAACCGCACCAGAGTCAAGATTGTCAAGAACAAGGTCGCACCGCCTTTCAAGGAGTGCGAATTCGATATGATGTACGGCAAGGGCATTTCGCGTCTCGGTGAGGTGCTGGATCTTGCAACCGATCTCGACATCATCCACAAGAGCGGTTCGTGGTTCAGCTACGGCGACCGCAAGCTCGGTCAGGGCAGAGATGCCGTCAAGGAGCTGCTGGAGGCGGATCCTGCGTTTGCAAAGGAAGTCGAGCAGAAGATCATGGAGCAGAAGGCAAGCCTGATCCTCGCTTCCAAGAAGAACAAGAAGGCTGCGGCTGTCTCCGATGCAAAATCGAAGGCGGAGCAGGCTGTTGCGGCAACCGGCGCGGCGCTGGATGCTGCAGGCAGCGATGCGGATGACGATTTCGAGGAGTTTGCACCGGAGGAGTGATCCGCCTATGAAGATCACGGAGATCCAGAAGGGCAAGGGCAAGCTCTATGAGATCACGCTGGAGGACGAAAGCCGTCTCTGGCTGCATGCGGACCTGCTGCAAAGCGAGTTTCTGCACACCGGAGATGACCTGACGCCGGAGCGCATTGCGGAACTCAGACAGCGCGCGGCGGAGCATCGGGCGTATGAATACGGAATGTATCTGCTCGACCGGCGCGGCTACTCCTACCGTGAGCTCTATGATAAGCTGATGACCGTGCCTCATGCGCAGGAGGATGCTGTCCTGAAGGCGCTGGAAAAAATGACGCGCTACGGCTTCATCAATGATGCGCGCTACGCGGAGCAGCTTGCAAGACACTATGTCGAGAGCAAAAAATACGGGCTGCGGCGCGCGGAATATGAGATGCGGCACCGCGGGCTCTCGCAGGCGGATATCGACGATGCACTGGCGGAATATGACGATCCGGTGCGGATTTCGGAGATGCTGCTGGAGCTGCTGCAAAAGAAGTATGCGCGGGAGCTGACCGATCCGGATGACCGCAGGGCGGTTGAAAAGGTCACGGCGGCGCTAGTCCGCCGCGGGTTTACCTATCAGCAGATCAGGTATGCGATTGAGGATTATTTTGCTGCGCTGAATGAGGCGTGAGAATTGTGGCATGTGCGCAAGCGGCGCATTCTGATTTCTAATTTGCAATCAAAGGGGACTGTGTATGATTGTCAGTATGGTATCACTTGGCTGTGCCAAGAATCTGGTGGATTCGGAGCGGATGCTTGCGCTGCTGCGTGAGGGCGGCTATGTGCTGACACCGGATCCTGCCGATGCCGATATTGCCGTTGTGAATACCTGCGGATTTATCCAGTCCGCCAAGGAGGAAGCAATCGACACGATTCTGGAGCTTGCCGAGCTGAAAGCTTCGGGCTCGCTCAAAAAGATCGTTGTCACGGGATGTCTGGCGGAGCGCTACAAAAACGAAGTCGCGGAGCAGTTCCCAGAAGCGGATGCCGTCATCGGCATCGGCGACCAGCCGGAGATTGTCCGCGTGCTTGATGAGATCACAAAAGGGAAGCGCGTCGCAAGATTCGCCCCGAAGTGCAATATGCCGCTGACCGGCAGACGCATCATCGCGACACTGCCGTTTTATGCCTATCTCAAGGTCGCGGAGGGATGTTCCAACGGCTGCACCTACTGCGCGATCCCCGCGATCCGCGGAAAGTTCCGCTCGGTTCCGATGGAGGACGCCGTCGCGGAGGCGGAGACGCTGGCGCAATCCGGCATCACAGAGCTGATTGTCATTGCGCAGGATACCGCGCGCTACGGCGAAGATCTCTACGGCAGGCAGATGCTTCCGGAACTGCTCCGGCGGCTCTGCAAAATCGAGGGGGTGCGCTGGATCCGTGTGCTCTATTGCTATCCGGAGCGCATCTCTGACGAGCTGATCGACGTCATTGCGTCGGAGCCGAAGATCGTCAAGTATATGGATATCCCCGTGCAGCACTGCAACGATGAGATTCTTAAGGCGATGCGCCGCAAATGTGATGCGCAAAGCCTGCGTGATCTCTTTGCAAAGCTCAGGGCGCGCATCCCGAACCTGACGCTGCGGACAACCATGCTCGTCGGATTCCCCGGCGAGACCGATGCGCAGTTTGAGGAGCTCTCGGAATTTGTGCAGGAGATCCGCTTTGACCGGCTCGGCTGCTTTGCCTACTCCGAGGAGGAGGGCACAATCGCAGCGCGCATGGAGAATCAGGTCGATGAGGAGATCCGGCAGCGCAGAGCGGAAATCATCATGGAACAGCAGATGCCGGTCGCGGCGGAACTGAATGCGGCGCGGATCGGAACAGACACAGAAGCGGTCATCGAAGGATTTGACACGGAGGCAGGCGCGTGGCTTGCCAGAACCGCAGCAGATGCCCCCGAAATCGACGGGCGGCTCTATATCGCCGGTACGCCGGAGGACGGCTATCGCATCGGGCAGTATGTGCAGGTGCACATCACGGCGGCTGTGGATGATTATGATTTGAGTGGAGAGGTGACCTTGCGTTGAATACGCCCAATAAGCTGACGCTGCTGCGTGTGCTGCTGGTGCCGGCATTTGTCCTGCTGTTTTATTGGCAGTTCCCTGCGCATTATCTGATTGCAACGCTTGTGTTTGTCGCGGCGGCGATTACGGATGCTGTTGACGGACATCTTGCGCGCAAGAACAATCAGATCACGGATTTCGGCAAATTTCTTGATCCGCTTGCGGATAAGGTGCTGGTCGTGACGGCGCTCTCCTGCTTTTTGCAGCAGCAGAAGATGAACATTGTCTGCTTTCTGCTGATCGTTGCGCGTGAGTTTATGGTCTCGGCGCTGCGGCTGGTTGTCGCGAACAAGGGAACCGTTGTGCCGGCGAGCTTTGCCGGCAAGCTGAAAACCGCGTTCACGATGATCGCGCTGATCACGGCAATGGTTTACTGGTCATTCCGGCTGGATTTTCACGCATTCGGGCTTGCGATTCCGGATGCAGTCTATACCGGTGCGGAGGTGCTGCTGCAGATTCTGTTCTGGATTGCTGCCGTGCTGACAGTCTGGTCCGGCGCAGAATATCTCAAAGCCTATTGGAAGGATATCAATCCCAATCAGTGAAAAAACAATCTGAACAAAAAAGCCGTACAACGAGGTGCTGCCCCGTTGTACGGCTTTCTGTTTATGCGCTGTTGTTTTGGTTTACTCTGTGATTTCCTCAACGCGGACATTCTGGATATAGACGGTTGCCGTCGAGCCGCGGTGACCGAGGTTGAACTCAAGGCGTCCGTTCGGATCGTTCTTATCGTTCATCTCGAAATCATAGGTGAAGGTGGTCTTTTCGGTCGGGACAGTCAGCGTGGTGTCCTGCAGATAGCGGATCCAGCCGGCGGTCGGTGCGGAGACGCAGACAACGATATCGCGCTCCTCATCTGCCCATGCATCGAATGTGACGCGGTACTTTTTGCCCTTGATCATCGGGAGCTCCGGCTGCACGAGCTGCACGGAATAATCGACCTTGCCCTCGTTCTCCGAGCGGATGATCATGGTGTTGTCGCTGATTTCGGCAGAGCCCTCGCCGCCCTCAAAGAGCAGGAACTTCCAGTTGACATCGTCGGTCAGATCCTCTGCCTCGGCAAAATCGCCGTTGTAGATGAAGTTGCCGTCCTCGAGCGCCTCGCGGTAATTCGCTTCCGGCTTGGTGACATTGGTGTCATACTCCGGCTTCTGGTAGACGCGGACATAGTCGATCTCGAACTCTGCCTTGTCGAAGTCGGTGGAGGCATCCGGATTGCCCGGCCATGTGCCGCCGACTGCAAGGTTCATCTGGACAAAGAACGGCTGATCGAACGGTGCCGGATAGGGCTTTTCGTCCTCGCCCTCGACTGCGGTGAACCAGTCATTGACGGTCAGATAGCATTCGCCGTCGATATACCAGCGGATTTCGCCCGGCTCCCACTCGACGCTGTACTCGTGGAAATCGCTGGCGAACGAGCCGTTTTCAAGCTCAACGGTGCCCTGCTGCTCTGCATGCGGTGCGCCGTAATGAACGGTGCCGTATGCGGTTTTGGTCGCGCTGCCGAGTACTTCCATGATGTCGATTTCGCCGCACTTCGGCCACTGACCGTAGTGCGCTTCATCCTGCGGCATCATCCAGATTGCCGGCCAGAGACCCTGTCCCTCGGGGACCTTTGCGCGTGCAACAACCTTGCCGTAGGTGAAGTCGGTCTTGTTCTGGGAATTGACCTTGCCGGAGGTGTAGTAATCCTTGCCGTCCTTTTCGGTCTTGATGCCCTTGAGGATCAGGCAGCCGTCGCGCAGGAAGATGTTGTCCTCGGATGCGGTGTATTCCTGCAGCTCCTCGTTTGTCCAGCCCGGCTCGCGCAGCTCGCGGTTCCAGATGGATTCATCGAGGGTTGTACCGTCGAACTCATCGTGCCACAAGAGGTTGTAGCCTTCGAGCGCAGGGGCTTCGGTCTTGGGTGCTTCGGTGGTCTGTGCCTCGGTTTCGGGCGCAGATGTTTCCGCCTTGCTTTCCGCTGTGGACGACGAAGCGCCGCAGCCGGTCAGCAGGCTGATTGCTGCCAGTGCAGCAAAGATGCGCATTTTTTTCATTTGATTTCCTCCCGTTTTTCCGCTGAAGGGGGTGCGGAATTTCTTGACCTTATTATACCCGATTTGTGCGCCGTGTACTGTCACGATTTACACATTCATACCATAATCTTGTCTTTTCTTTTGTATCGGGTGCGCTGCCTGACCGCAGAATCTGACCGGCTGCGGCAATGAGAAAAGCCGCTGCAATCAGCACGAGATTGCAGCGGCTTTCGGTTTTGTTATGATTTAATCGAGGTCTTTCAGGAAATCTGTGATCACCTCTGCACATGCATCGGGCTGTTCCTCGTGAACCCAGTGTCCGCCCGGCAGATTGGCAACTTTGACATTCCCGAGCCTGTCAAAATAGGGCTGCATTGTTTCGGTCTTGTATTCCTGCATTTCAGCCCATTCCAGCTCATAGGCTTTCTCTCTGCGCGCCTCCTCAGTGCCGGTGAAATCTTCTGTCAGCTTATTGATCCGTTGTTCCGAGAGCCGATCTGCTGCTTTGAATTCCTCTAAGGTATCATAGCCGTTCTCGGCGCTGATATAGAGCTTCGGCACATCGGTCGGATGAAGGACACTGTCGATTTCCCGCCAGTTGTCAAGCAAAAGCGACATTTCAGCATAGAATGCCCTGCTGCCGAATGTCATCAGCCCGAGCGCACGGTCTGCGCGCTGATCGTCTTCGGAATAGGATTCGTCAGGCGGAAAGAACATATTGCCTGCGACATCGCCGATCCCGAGATTGATCAGCGTCCGGAAGATTCCCATACCGCCGGTCTCATCCTCCAGCTCAGCGCGCTGCTCATCGGTGAGATCATTGATATCCGGCAGAATCGTGGTATCGAGCGCAATCACCGCTTCAACCTCCTCCGGATATTTGCTCACCCAGTAGGTGATCAGCACGCCGGAGTAGGAATGCGGCATCAGGACATAGGGCGCTTCAACGCCGGCATTCTGCAGTGCCTTGCGGTAATTCTCCACAACAAATGAAACGGTCATGTCATCCTTGACATCATCGCTGCCGTCATATCCCGCACGCGCCAGATAATAGACCTGATTCTCCTGCTTCAGCTCAGAGGCAATCTTCCGGAATTGCAGCGGAGAGCCGTAGCCGCTGCCGGAAAAGCCGATGATCCGGTGACCTTCCGCTGCGCCGCCGTAATCCACCAGATTCAGGCTGTGATCCCCGACGGAAACCGGCTGATAGAGCCCCTGCTCCGCAAGGAACTCCTTGTTCTTTTTCAGATTGACACGGTGGATAATCGTTGTGGTCAGCAGCCCGAGTATGATGATCCCGAGCAGCACCAGCAGAATGATCCCCAGTACCTTAAAAATCTTCTTGATCACACGCATATTTGTTCTCCTTTTGAATGATTGTTACCCCAGATGCATTGTCATACCGGTCGGTTCATCCTGTCTGCTGTACCGCAGCATGCAGCCTGTGATGATTCCGCAGTGAACCTCAGTCAGAATCTCGACATCCTGCTTTTCATAGTGCAGACGGGTAATGACAGTATCCGCGACAATTTTCTGTTCGCCGAATGATACGAAACTGCCGCAGTTCCGGATATGATTCGCCCAGCCGGCAGCGTAAAAATCCGTTGATGTTTCCTGCATATCCTTGTTGAGATAGGTCTTGAGCTCCGCAAAACGCTGTTCGAGGAGGCAATGCACGGCGGCAGAAGACGTCCGCAGCATTTCATCTTCATCATAGGGATGCTCGAGCCGTCTCGCAGCGGCATAGAGGCTTTCGCCCTTTTCGATTGCGGTCAGAACCTCTGTCAGCATGTTGACATGCAGAATCATCTCGTTGATTTTGTGTCTGAAATCCGCGGATCTGCTGCGGATCAGCGCAGTTGCATCCGCTTCGCTGTCAAGGACATCGCCGATCTCATCGAGCGAGAGACCGAGCGATTTGAGAAACCGGATTTTTTTCAGCCGCCCGATGTTTTCGCTGTCCAGTTTGCGCGGAGCTGCGGCACTTTCGCGCACTGTGCGGATCAGACCGCATTGTTCATAGTAGCGGATTGTGCGCGAGGTCAGATCAAGCTGCCTGCACACTTCGGTTATGTTTTTCAGGCCTTCCATGTACATCACCATCCTTATTATACACCTTGACGTAACGTCAATGTCAAGGTGAAAATGCGAAATAATAAGCCAAATCTGTGCGCATCATTCACAGACGGATTTGGTCAATATGCCGAATCCGGCGGTGCGGCGCTTCCTTGACAATTCCGCGCAGGAATGTTATACTGATACCATAGAAATACACGATCTGCATTTATGCGAGGACTGAGAATGAAACGATTTTGCGAATACTATCTGAAAAAACTCCGGATCGGGAACATCACGGCGGATTCCAATGTACTCATGGCGCCGCTCGCCGGATACACAAGCTATCCGTTCCGCGTGATGTGCAGAAAGCTCGGCGCCGGACTGTGCTTTACGGAAATGGTCAGCGCAAACGGGCTGAAATATCATGACAAGGCAACGGCAAAGCTGCTCTATACGGATGCAGCCGAGAACCCGAAGGCGGTGCAGCTGCTCGGATGCGTGCCCGCCGCGTTTGAATATGCCTGCAAGGGCGCATATACCGCGGATTATGACATTGTGGATATCAACATGGGCTGCCCTGTGCCGAACATCGTCAAGAACGGCGAGGGCAGTGCGCTGACGGGCAATCTGCCGCTTGCCGCAAAGATCATCGAGGCGTGCAAGCGCAGCGGCAAGGTTGTGACGGTCAAATGCAGACCGGGCATGAACCCGAAGGGCATCGTGATCGCGGAGTTTGCGCGGATGTGTGAGGACGCCGGTGCGGATATGCTGACTGTTCACGGCAGAACGCGGAATATGATGTATGAGGGTGCGCCGGTTTATGAATATATTGCGGCGGCAAAGGCGGCGGTGCATATTCCCGTGATTGCGAACGGCGGCATCTGCTCGGAGGCGGATGCCGTCAGGATGATGGAGCAGACCGGCGCGGACGGCGTCATGATTGCGCGGTACGGGCTGGAAAATCCGCTGATTTTTGCGGAGCTGACCGGCACGGAGACCGGTGCGACCAAGCGCTCGCTGATGCTGGAGCAGCTGGAAATCGCGGGTTCCTGCTTTGATGAGCTCGCCGCAATGGAATATATCAAAAAGCTTTCCACTTACTTCATGAAGAAGCTGCCGGGGACAAAGGTCTACCGGCAGGCACTGCACGGCTGCGGAAATCTGCAGGAGCTGCGGCAGATTCTGATGCAGATATTCGGAGAAACGGAGAATCAGGCATGACGGAAGAATTCAGGATTGAAAACGGCGTCCTCACAGGCTACAGCGGCGGCGCGCACAGCATTGTGATTCCGGCGGGTGTCCGCGTGATCGGCAAAGGTGCGTTCAAGGGCATGGCGTGGATCACGGATGTCACGCTGCCGGAGGGGCTGACCGAAATAGATGACAACGCATTCAAGGGCTGCCGGCAGCTTGCGAAGATCAATTTTCCCGCGGGGCTGAAACGCATCGGGGATTTTGCCTTTCACAGATGTCATGCGCTGACTGCGGTGCTGCTGCCGGATTCAGTGGAAACGCTCGGGACAGGTGTGTTCCTCTACTGCGACCGCCTGCGGGAGCTCCGCGCAAACGGCGTCCGGCGGCTGGAAAAACAGGCGGTTGCGAATGATACGCAGCTGACGGCGCTCTCTCTGCACAGTGAAATCGACTGCTCCAACTTCGGCGATGATATCTTCACCGGCTGTATCCGGATTCAGGATATCCGGCTCTCGGACGGTTTCTGTTATCACGCGGAGAATCTCTTTTCGGATTATATTGCCGGAAAGACCGTGCATCCGGTTGTCCGCAGAATCGCGGAGAGCCTGTTTCAGTCATTGGAAACCGAGAACGGCGAGCTCTGCAGAATGCATGTCAACCTGCGCGAATTTGAGCTGCCGGAGGGCATCAACTGCATCGGAAAGGGCTGCTTTTTTGATAAGCGGGGATTTTTCTCGCTGACCTTTCCGGCAAGCCTGAAGCGCATCCGGAGCAATGCATTCGGCAACTGCCTCAACCTGAAAGAGATCAGGCTGCAGCATGCGGAGATTGTGATCGACGATGACGCCTTCCGCGGATGCACCAGCCTGAAAACGGTCATCATCGGCGGCGAGACCTATCATCTCCGCGGCATTGCCGATGCAGGGGAAATGCCGTATATCATCCGCAGAATCAACGATCAGCTGCTGAGCGATTTTTATATCAGCGGCAGAACTCTGATGTCCTACACAGGCAGAGAGGTGCAGGTGACGATCCCCGAGGGCGTGGAGATCATCGGGGAGAGCTGCTTTGCGGGCAATGACAAGCTCGGGCGCGTGATTATGAGCGATACCGTCCGCGAAGTGCAGGAAAACGCATTCCGGAACTGCACCGTGATGCAGTCTGCGGTGTTCTCGGCAAATCTGCGGACGATCGGCAGCGGCGCTTTTGAGAACTGCAAAAAGCTGATTCGCTTCAATGTTCCGGAGACACTGGAAACCGTCGGGTTTGCGGCGTTCCGCGGCTGCGGGATGCTGGAACTGAAGCAGTATGATACGGGTACGCCTGCGGCGGAAAAGCTGCCGGAGCGCGTCTATACAGCCGATGACATTCCCGCATACGGCTTCTGCGACGATGCCTCGCTGACGGAGCTGCATCTGGAAAAGCCCTGCGTGATCGGGAAATATGCGTTTTCGGGCTGCCCAAATCTGCATACGGTTGTGATTGACAATCCTGCGTGCATCATCGAGCCCTACGCCTTTGAAAAATGCGGTGCGCTGCGGGAAATCAGAGTGCTGGCAGGGGAGATCGGGAAAGGCGCGTTTTCATTCTGCCGGAATCTGGAAACGGCGGAGATTCGCGGCGTTCCGGTGCTCGGGGATGAGGCGTTTGCAGGCTGCGCATCCCTGAAAGAAATCCGCCTCTCCGATGATGTGACGGCGATCGGGCGGCGCTGCTTTGATGAATGTACATCTCTGCGCGCATTTGATTTTAATCCGGTGCGGCAGATCGGTGCGCGCGCATTTGAGCGCTGCGACAGTCTCACGGAAATCCGGCTGACACATGCTGCGGTCGGCTATCATGCATTTGCGGACTGCGCCGGACTGAAAACCATCGTGCTCGATGCCGATACGGTTTTGCAGAGCGGCGCATTCACGGGCTGCACCTTTGCGGATACGGTGATCTATGACGGCGCATGCTATTCGTTCTCGCAGTTTGCGCAGAGCAAAAACACCGCGGAGAATCCGCTGCCGCTGCCTGTGCAGGAGATCATCGGCAGCGTATACAGCTGCTTTGATGTCAGCCGCGATCTCCGTATTGTGAAATACAAGGGCGACGCTTCGGCGGTGCGCATTCCGGATGATGTGACTGGCGCGGAGGACGAAGCCTTCCGCGATCATCTGCGTGTGGCGGAGATCGTCTTTCCGGCGGGATTCTGCCATAGCGGCAAGCTGACATTCTCCGGCACCGGCTGGCTCGAAAAACGCCGCCGGACGATGCGCTATAATATTGTCAACGACATGCTGATTGACGCGGCAGGCTGCGGCGAGACCGCGGAGATTCCCGCGGGGACTGTGCGCATCTGCAGCTGGGCGTTTGCGGGCAACACCGCGCTCAGGGAGCTGATTCTGCAAGATGACCGCATTGCCGTCGATGTGTTTGCATTCCGGAACTGTATGAATCTCCGGCGCATCCGCTGCGCAGACGGCAGCAGCTATACGCTGGAATCCGTCAGCGATCTCACGGAGAAGGAATATCCCGAGCTGATCCGCCGGATTTTCACCGAGAGCCTCAACTGCTTCAAACTCGATGCGGACGGCGTGCTTGTTGAGAGCACAGGCAATCTCAAGGAGCTGGTGTTCCCGCGCGGCATCCGTGCCGTCGGCGATCAGGTCTATATGGACTGCCACCTGCTCGAGCACATTACGTTTGCAGATGATACGGAGCAGATCGGGAAATCGGCATTCAAAAACAGCAAGTGGCTGCAAACCGCTGCGCATGCGGGCAGCATCCGGCAGATCGGCGCGCAGGCATTCAGCGGATGCAGAAGCCTTGTGCGGATTGATCTTTCCGATGCGCTGGAATCCCTCGGCAAGCGCGCCTTTGAGCACTGCTGTTCGCTCGGGGAGATTCATATTTCGGAGCAGCTTGCGGTGATTCCGGAGCGCGCATTCTTCCGCTGCAAGTCGCTGCGGAAAATTGTGATTCCGGCGTCTGTGCGGCAGATTGAATCGCAGGCGTTTGCCTTCTGCACGGAACTGGAGGAGGTCATTTTCTGCGACCGCGACAGTGTGCAGGTCGCTGATGATGCCTTTGCGTGGTGTGAGAAGCTATGAGATACAGAACACTCGGAAATACAGGGCTCCGCGTCTCGGAGATCGGCTTCGGCACGATTCCGGTGCTGAGCGGCAGCGTGCCCGTCCTGCCGGAATATTTCAGTCCCGATGTGCAGGAGGCGGCTGCGATCATGATGCATGCCTACCGCATGGGCTGCAATTTCTATGACACTGCAATTCCGGAGGAATACGGCGATGCGGAATACAAGCTCGGCGTCTTTGCGGAGAAAGCCGGACGGGAGAATATCATCATTTCGGATAAAGCGCGCTTCATGGACGGCAATGATATCTTCCGCGAGGTGCAGCGCTCAGCGGAGAATCTCGGCACAAATCCGGATATCTATTTTGTGCATCAGGTGGACGAGAACAATCAGGAGGAGGCGTTCAGCCGCTACGGCGCGCTCGATGCGCTCTGCGACCTGAAAAAAGCAGGTGTGATCCGTTACACCGGCATTGCGACGCATTATTACAGCGTGGCGGCGCGTGCCGCTGCGGACAGCCGTGTCGATGTGATTCAGACAAGCGGCAACATCATGGAGCGCGGCATCATGGACCGCATTGCCGCAGATGCGCGTTTTCGTGGCAAGGGGCTGATCCTCAACAAGGTTTACGCCGCGGGCTGTCTGCTGCCGGAGTTTCAGCCCGCTGAACTGATCGGCGGCATTCTGCACTGGCCGTTTTCCTGCGCGCTGATCGGCATCGGGACAACGGAACAGGCAGACGCCGCGATGCAGACGGAATATGCGCCGCTGCATCTCACATTTGATGCGGTGATGCAGCGGCTTTCGGAATCCTTTTCGCCGCTGCGCTGCGACCGCTGTCAGCGGTGTATCTGTCCGCACGGCTATGAGATTCACATTCTCCTGCGGCAGTATCACTATTATCATCTCGGCAAGCGCTTCTGGGCGATGAAAAAGCTGCGGCTGAATATTGCGGAAGTCTATGCGCACTGCCGTGCCTGCACGGAAAGAACCTGTATGCAGACATGTCCGCGGAAGCTGCGCATTCCGGAGCTGATCGAAATGATTTATGAACTGAGCCGGCAGCCGCTGCCGGACAAAAAGCAGCCTTAGTACAATCGTACCAAGGCTGCTGTTTTTGTTATCGGAAGAAAACCGTGTAGATCAGATCGGCGGCGAGCACCGTGACAATCACGGCTGCCGCAGTGATGACGGTTTTGTCTTTCATATGCGCGGCGAGTTTATCGAGCAGCGGCTGGATCACATAGAGGAACACCACGCCGCCGATGCCGAACCGGATGCTCGGGCTGAGGGCAATCCGCGCCTGAAAGTTGATTGCATAATCTGCGTAGGTCTGCCACGGCCAAGAGCCGATGATCCATTCGCAGAGATAGCTTGTGATCAGCTCGATCAGTGTGGCGGTCGCCATAGTCAGCAGGAAGATGACCGGCAGGAACAGCAGCTTTCGCTTGAGCGGCTTTCCTTTGATCAGCCGGTACCACAGCAGCAGAAAGACTGTTGCACCGAAGCCGTAGACCGGCAGCCACGGACCGAACAGCACGCCGCGGTTGCTGAATCCCCAGCGATAAATAAAGGTTTCCAGCACAACTTCATAGATCCAGCCAATCACGGCATAGATCCAGAAGAACAGGACATATTCCGAAATGCGCCGCAGTTTCATATGATTAGACATCCTTTCCTGTAAGTCATATCATTTGATTCATTATAACGCAAACTTGCAGAAAAGTCAACCGCAGTCGGGCAGTGGTCGGCAGTGCCGACATCCGTTTTTCTATAGCTGTCCAAGAACCATTCCCGTATCAAGCACAGGCTCTTTTCAGTTTCAATTTCCGTATAATACCGGGCATTGATTCTCTTCAGCCCATCGCACCAAATAGGAGCATGGTTCTTCGGTGGCTGTAGACATTAGGCTGTCGGTTCTACCGACATCAAAGAGCGCATGGATCGCAGCCGCATCAAAGGGGATGATCTGCACAGCGTCTCCGTCGGTACTCTGGCGGTCTTTGCCGGAATCAATGAAGATGCTGCCGTCCTGATCGAGCGTGACACAGCCCGAAAAGCTGAGAGAACCGAAATCCGCAGACTGAAAGGTCACCGCCTGACAGGAACCGTTCGGCTGCGTGAAGCCGAGGATCGTCACATTTTCCATATCCGACATGATCTTGACCATGTCATCGCCTGCGCTGACGGTTGCGGAGTTGACCAGCACGATCACTCTGCCGTCGCCGAGCAGCTGCTCGCCCTGAAATCTGATCGCCTTGCCTTTGATGTAATTGCCGTTTTCATCGGTTGCCCACTTATGTTGTTCTTCATCCCAGACGCCGGTGAGCATGTTCACATATTCGCCTTTGGGTGCGAACATCGAGACAACGCCGTCCACCATGTGCGGGGAGCCGCCCTCATTGCCGCGCAGGTCGATGATGACATCCCGGACGCCTTCCGCCTGATATTGGAGAATCGTGCTGCGGAGCTCATCCTTCATTTCGTTGAACGCATCGTCCTCTGCAGAGTTGTAGGATTTCATGTCATAGCTCATGCCCTTGATGCGCAGGCAGGCGGTGGTGTCATTGATTTTGCTCCACGCGAGATTTGCCGACTCGATGCCCTGATTGATCGTGTTGACTGTATCGCGGCAGCGTTCAAAGTATTCGCCGGTTTTGGGGAGTACGGCGGTCTGCTCAGCGCCGGAATCGTCGAGATAGGTCACGGTGACGCTTTCGCCGCCGACGCCTGCCGCCAGCAGGCCGCTCCAGAAGATTTCATTGTCGATATCCGGGTAGCTGTCCAGATACAGCAGGATATGGCCGTCCTGATCTGCAACAAATGTGCTGAGGCCGTAGGCGGGGGAGCTTTTGCTGACTTCATCGGGCGACCTGCCGTCCCATTTTGTAATGACGGTGCCGTTGTGAATGCCGTATGCAGCAAGGCTTTCATCGGTATTGACCGCGGCAAAGCTGCCGTCGGAGCAGTGCATGATTGAAAGACCATAGTCATTGCCGAGCGCCGCTTTGATGGCGGCTGCCGCTGCATCATTGTCCTCTTTGGAGTAGGAGTATCCGACATGCCCGTCATGAAATTCGCCGGAGAACGCGCCCCAGACGAGTGCGTTCCGCCCTGCATCCTGTGTGCGGTCGATCTCCGCGAACTGCGGCTGATATTCTGCATAGAGCGCATCCCAGTCGATGCCCTTGTGTTCGGTCAGGACATAATGCTCGCGCATGCAGGAAAACAGCGTTTCAAAGTCCTTGAGATAGCTTTTTGCACGGTAGCGCGGATTCAGAACGCAAACCGGAATGCTCAGCAGCATGCAGACTGCACCGGCTGCCGCAAGTCTCTGGCGGCGCGGCTTCATCTCGGTGAAGAACCCGAGCGCTGCGACAACCGCGCCGAGATAGAGCGGCAGCAGCGAGAGCTCCGGACCGCGCTTTGTAATGACAAATGCCAGAACCGGCGGGAGCAGCCACAGCAGCTTCCATTTTGTGCTTTTGATGCGGTCAGCGCGTTCTGCGAGCAGCCACAGCGCACCGCAGCTCAGTACACAGACCGCAGCCGCGATCAGGTCGATTGTTTGCATATATGCTGCCTCCCTTCAGTTCATATCGTCCACATGGAAAAAGTGGTAGCCGAGCAGCAGCCAGACCGCACACATCACAAGCGAGCAGATGATGACCGGTGCGATCTGCGCAGCATGCAGCTCCGGATAATAGGTGTAGTAATTTGTCAGTGTCAGGTCATAGGCGCGCCAGTTGTCAAATGTGCAGAGATTGAGGAGATCCGGGATGCTCAGCATGCCGTGAACACGCTTTGCAGCCGAAAGAAACGGAACCGCCGAGCCCTCGATCATGCCGAGCGAAAGCAGCGTTGCACCGAGCGCGCCGACCACTGCCGCAAGCTGCTTTTTCGTGACGAAAAGCAGAAACACAAAGAATGCCGAGAGCCGCAGCAGCGGAAAGAGCATCAGCAGCGCGCGCAGCAGGATATTGGAGAGCGGAACCGCATCCCCGATGCCGTACAGCGCGCCGTAGACTGCATAGGGGATGCCGAGCAGCACCAGAGCGGTCAGCGGTGCGGCAATCATGACGGGAATCGCCCGCCCGAAAAAGGATGCTGCACGGCTTCTGCCTGCCGTCAGCTCGTGGTTGATGGTTTTGTCCTCGAAATCATCGCCGCAGACCATGCCGATCATGATCATCGGCGCCATCAGCGCAATGGAAGCAGCAAACGATGCTGTCTGCGGGAGATAGGCGGTCAGCGTTTCGCGGATATCAGGGGTGCTTTCGCCGTTGAGAAACAGCATGATGAAGCACACAAGCAGCACCAGCAGATTCGCAAGATACACAATCCGCTTGGTGAACAGCTGCCGGAATTGAAAACGGATAATATCAGACATTGCAGCCGCCTCCTTATGAAATATCGCGTTTGCGGAAGATTGCATAGCCGCCGAACAGCCAGCACAATCCGATGCCGAATGATGTGCAGAGCATCCGGAGAACCATTCCGCCGGAAAGCGCCGCTTTGTAGACCGTGATTTCCTCGCCGTCGAAGAATCCGCCGGTTGTATTGGTAAAATCAAGCAGTGCTTTCAGGTCGGTCACGCCGGTGTGCCACGAAAGCGAAACGCCGGATTCCTCCATGAGGAACGAGGCGAGGATCAGCGCCATTGTGCCGACAAAGGCAAGCGCCATCGGCACCAGATCATTGCCCGCAGCAAAGCTCAGCGCCGTAAAGAAGCAGACCAGACGGAACAGAATCGGGAAGATCATGCCGAGATGCAGCAGCATATTGGGCACGGTGAAGCTGCCGCCCCAGCCGTTTTTGAGCGTCATGCTGCCGACGCAGACCAGCGGAACGAGCAGCGTCACGGCAATCATGATGATGAGCGCTGCAAAGAATCTGCCGAAATAGACGGCGGAGCGCTTTTGACCGAACAGGACTTCGTAATTTGCGGTTTTGTCGCGGAGATCGGCACCGCAGGCGCGCGCCGTCACCCAGCCCGCCGCAATCGGCAGAAAGACCACGAGCAGCGCACCCAGAAAACAGAATGTCTCGCTGCCTGTTCCGCGCAGCAGCGAGCTGTCCGCGATGATCTGAATCAGAACCGTTGCCAGAATATAGATCGCGCCGCCCCAGAGCAGCTTGTCACGAACGGTCTGCCGCAGAATTGCTTTCAGGATATTCAGCATTGTCATCACCTACCAGTTTCATATAATAGGATTCCAGATCTGCCTCGTGCATGTGCAGCGTCACTGGAATCAGACCGCTTTCGTAGAGCGTTTTCGAGATCAGCGGCAGATTGTCGAGCTGTTCAAAGATGCGCAGGCTGCCGTCCTTCATGACATCGCATTTTTCGATGCCGAGCTTGCTCTGCAGCATCGCGAGCGCGACGGGATCATCATTTGTGTGGATGTGATAATATTCGCCGCAGATTTTGTGCAGCTCCTCCGCAGAGGCAAACTGCCGGATCTGTCCGTTCCGGATAAAGAGATAATCGGTGCAGAGCTGAGAGAGCTCCGCGAGAATATGTGAGGAGATCAGGATCGTGACATTTTCCTCCTCATTGAATTTCCGGAGCAGCTCGCGGATTTCGATGATGCCCTCCGGATCGAGTCCGTTGACGGGTTCATCGAGCACCATGATCTCGGGCTTTGAGAGCAGCGCGCCCGCAAGACCGAGCCGCTGCCGCATGCCGAGCGAAAACTTTTTGACGTGCTTTTTGCCGGTATCTGCAAGCCCGACGATTTTCAGCACCTCATCCACGCGATTCGGGTTCGGGATGCCCTTTTGCAGACGCAGCTTTTCGAGGTTGTCGCGCGCAGACATCTCCTCTTTGGCGTAGGGCGTTTCGATCATAAAGCTCATGCGGGAACGGGCATGTGCAAGCTCCTTTTCCGTGCTGCCGCCGAAGATCGAAAAGCTGCCCGAAGTCGGCAGAACCAGTCCGCCGAGCATTTTCATGATGGTTGTTTTGCCTGCGCCGTTCGGTCCGACAAGGCCGCAGATCATGCCTTTTCTGATCTGAAAGCTGGCGCTGTCCACAGCCTTTTGTGTTTTATATTGCTTGGTCAGTTCCTTTGCCTCAATGATGATTTCAGACATATCGGTTCCTCCTTTGTGTGATTGTTGTTGTCCCGATGATGTTATGATAAAGGAAAAGTATAAAGAATCCTTTAAGAATCTCAAAGTTTACAATTTGTTCATAATTTCATGTACAGACAGAACATGCCCCGAAGCAATCACCTCGGGGCATTTGCCTGATCTGGTATCAATCATGTGCGCAGCGCATACCGCAATTTCTGATTTCACATTTCAGATTATGCGTTCGGGAATGTGATGCTGATTGTCAGGAGATTGCCTGCGGTTTCTGCGCTGACCTTTGCATTCTGCTTTTCTGCGAGCAGCCGGACGATATAGAGCCCGAGCCCTGCACTGCCGCCGCTGCGGGATGCATCAGCGCGGTAGCTGCGCGTGAACATCAGCGAAGGATCCGGCATCTGATCCGCCGCAACGGGATTGGAAAAGGCGAGTGTGCAGCCGGCAGCATCCTGCGAGATGCTGAGCCGGAAGCTGCCCTCTGCATATTTGAGCAGATTGTTCAGCACATTGCCGAGCATCCGCAGAAGCATCTGTTCATCCGCTTTGATATAGACGGTCTTCTCCGGAAATGCAATCGCCGGTTCCAGATGATGCAGCCGGATCGCCGCTTCGCTGTCCGCGAGAAACTGCATCAGCACCTTTGTCAGATTGACCTGCGTAAGCTGCGCCGCGGCATCATCGCTTTCGAGCACGGACATCTCAAAGAAGGTATCCGCCATTTCTTTGAGCGCGTCTGCTTTTTCGCGGCTGATCGCGAGATAATCCGCGCCGCGTGCGGAGAGCTGTTCCTCCTGTGCGAGCAGCTGCAGATTGCCCTTGATGACTGTCATCGGCGTGCGGAGATCATGTGCAATATCTGAGACCGACTGCCGAAGATTGCGCTCTGCACGTTCGGCGTCGCGCTTGAGTCTGCGCTGCGTATCAAGTGAGCAGTTGATCTCAGCGGTCAGGCGGCTGAGACTGCTGTCGAGCAGCGTGACGGTGATCTGCCGGTTATATGCCGGATCGAGATTCCGGTGCAGCTCCTTCGTGACCTGCCGGAGCTGCAGCTTCATGATCACAATGTAAATCGTCAGCGCGATGCAGAGAATCAGCAGCACAATGACAGCAGCCGTTTTCATGTTGCATCCTCCTTCAGCCGGTAGCCGATGCCCCAGACGGTTTCGATCAGGTCGCTGCCGGATGCCTTTTTGAGCTTTGTCCGCAGATTGCTGACATGCACGCTGACAGTGTTGTCCTCGTAGCAGTATTCCGCGTTCCAGACGGATTCATAGAGATTCGCCTTGGAATACACCTTCTTCGGATGCTCCATAAAAAGCAGCAGCAGCTGGAATTCCTTGGCGGTCAGGCTGAGCGGCGTGTTCTCCCAGCAGGCGCGGTTTTCGGCGGGCCAGAGTGTCAGCCTGCCGACACGGAGCATCTGCGGGAGCTGCGTTCTGCCCGCGCGCCGCAGGACAACCTCCATGCGCACGAGCACCTCGCTGAGATCAAATGGCTTGAGGATGTAGTCATCCGCGCCGAGCCGCAGCACCTCGAGCCTTGTCTCCAGCATGGATTTTGCCGAGATCACGATCACGGGCGTCTCGGAATGTGTGCGCAGCTCCGCGATCAGGCGTTCGCCGCTGATGCCGGGCAGCATGAGATCCATCAGAATCAGATCAAAGGGTTCTTCTGCGAGCAGCTTTGCGGCGGCAATGCCGTCCGGCGCTTCGCGGACAGTGCAGCCGTTCTGCGTCAAAAATCCGGAGAGCATCTTCCGGATATCGGGTTCATCTTCGATAAGGGCGATTGTTGCATGCATTCAGTTCACCGGCTTTTCCATAGTTTTTCTTTCGGAAGCCACTGAATAAAGTGCCTCCGGCGGATTTATTCAGTATTTCCCTAGCATTATATCACATTCCGTCAAAAAGTGCAACGGGGCGGGCAGTGCCCGCCTCCAATTTGCTAAAGGTCTGTTTTGTGCTTGCTTTCCTTATCGTGTGTTTATGAATCAATCATACAATCTATAATCTACTGTGGGCAGCGCCCGCCTTCGATTGTCTGCAGCTGCCCAAAAACATTTTTCTATTTTACGCAATGGGCTGAGGGGATGCAATACTCTGTATCATACGGGAATTGAAGAAATAAGAGCCGCTGAACAAGCTGTTACGCTCATTCAGCGGCTTCATTCTATCATACCACAAAAATGGGATTCTTAAGGGATAGTATCCCTTAAGCGGGGGTTGGGGCAGCGCCCCATTACAGATCATCGCGGCGCGATACCGCATAAAACACTCACTGCTTCGGGGCGAGGTCTTTTTCGGTGATGATCTTGCAGATGTACTTGAGAATCAGCAGGGAATCATCCGTGGTGATATTGCCGTCATGTGTGACATCGGCGTTCTTCTTGCCCTGTGCGGTGATTTTTGCCGTGCTGTCCTCGGCGGCAAGGCGTGCAATCAGAACCGCATCGGAGACATCGACCAGCTTGCTGCAGTCCGCGTCGCCCCAGAGTGTTTCGGTCTTCTCGGGTTCTGTGGTTTCCGGTGCTGTTTCGCCGCCGGTATACTCATAGATAACCTCGACCTTGGTGTAATCCGCGGTGATGGTATCCTCAACATCGGATTCCTGCTTTTCGGAGGCATCCCACCACTTCTGCAGCTCGATCTTGCCGTCTGCAACAACTGCCGCGACATCCTCTTTATCCTCGGTCTGGAGTGTGCCGTCAAACTCGACGGTTGCCTTTGAGCCGGTGCCGAGCTTCAGGCTGTAGCCCTTGCTCGTCCAGAATTTTGTGCCGTCCGGTGTGACCGCATTGATGCAGACTGCGCAGCCTGCTGTTGCCCATGACGATCCTGCGCTGGATTTCACATCGCCCGTAATGACAATCGCCTTGAGGTGCTCCGGATCAGAGATCGGGATTTCGACATAGCCGTTCTCATTGATCATGCTCATCGGCTCATCAAAGGTTTCGGTTTTCTGCGTTTTCTCCTCCTGCTTTGCATCTGCGAATGCGTCTGCATCCTCGGAGATGACCAGCATCGCTGCGCAGTATGCGGGGAGTGTGACATCAACGGTGCTGCCGGTGACATCGACCGTATCGAGCAGCCTGATCTCGGAGGATTCCGCCGTGATGCCGTAGAGCGCTGCCTTTTTATAGGTCTTTTCGGCGCCGCTGAGCGTGACGGCTGCGTGCTCAGATTCGGTCATGTTTTTGTTCGTCAGCATAACGGTGACAGTCGATGCATCCTTTGTCTTTGCTGCATAGGCGCTGGATTTCGAGACATCCTCAGTCTTTGCGGGAATCAGCGTATCACCGAAGCTGCCGCCCTTGCCGTCATAGTTTGTATAGAGATTGAGACCGGAGAGGATATATCCGCTGCCGCCCCAGAGCGATGCGAAATAGACATTTGCATCCGCATAGCAGCCGAGTGCCTCCGCCTGCGCAATCGCGCCGGAAGGATCATCCTCGCCGCCAAAGTTGTACTCAGTGATGCCGAGCTTGGTGCCGGGGTAGTATTTGTCGATTGAAGCCTGCACGGTCGGCAGAATCGGGATGTTCGTCTGGCACCACTGACCGATCCAGCTGTTTTCGACGAAGCCTTTTTCATAGAGCGTGCGGACGGACTGCAGACGGTCCTCGGCGCCGTTGCGGCTGGATTCCGAATAATAGTGGATATCGAGCACATCGAGCAGCCGGACGCCTGCCTTTTCCGAAGCCTGCTTCATCGCATCGAGATAGCAGTCGAGATACCAGTGATAGCCGCCCTCTGCCTTCACGGTTTCCCATTCGGTGCTGGAATCGTCATCGGCAAGATGATCGAATGCGGTGTAACCGTAGAGCGCCGGACCGAAAATCTCCGCCTTCGGATCGAGCTTTTTGACTGCAGCGGCAATCTCGATGGATTTGTCGCTCAGCTCCTGAATGCCGACCGGCTTCGGGTGGATGCGGCTGTGCGTGCCGGACCAGAGTGCCGGCTCGTTGTCGAGCGAATAGCCCTGAATACCGGTTTTCGCCTGCGAATCGCCGAGCTTGCGGATGATGTAATCGACATATTCATCCATATAGACCACGCCGTCTGTGAGATCAGGCTCCTCGGCAAAGGCGCTTCCCTTTGTCAGCTTGACCTCATTCCAGCGCTTGGAGGGCGCTGCTTCCGCCTCTGTGACCGTGCCGTCCTTATCCGCTGCGACATAGCCTGCGAGCTGGAGGGTTGTCAGCTTGTAGTCGATGCCGTATTTTTTGCCCTCTGCGGAGAGCTGCTGCACGCAGTCGGCGGGCGCTTCGGATGTGGAGAGGTTGTTATCCGAGCTGTATTTCCAGTCCGAGCCTGCGTTGGAGGCGTTGGTTTCCCAGTTGTAGGCGGTCATGCGGTTGCCGCCCTGCCGCACGGCATTGACGGTGACCTTTTTCAGATCATCCTGATGACCGTACTCATTGATGCCGAAAATCAGCGGGCTGATAGCCTTGCCGCTGTCCGCAAGATCAACTGTGACCTTCATGTCATAGCTGCCGGCTGCGGAGACCGGTGCTGCACTGCATGCTCCCGTCAGCAAAGTCAGTGCGGTTAAAAATGCGATTGCTTTTTTCATAATCGTTCTCCCGAAATCTGGCCGAAAGGCTAAATGGTGTCGGTATCCCATGTGGATACCTGCGGAATGCTGTCCGGATTGCCGGACGTGCGGTCCTGAAAAGTTCCGTACTTATAGGTATCGACCTTGGTATCAAAATTCTGCAGATAGTTGCATGCGGACTGCGCGAGGATCAGGATCATCGCGAGTGTGGGGCTGTGGGTGTAGCCGTACATGATGACCGGCGCTTCATCCCCGAGATCGGCAGCCATGCGCCAGACAAAGCCGAAGCGGTCGAGCCGGTTGATGACGCTCTGCACCTTCTCGGGCGGGATATGCAGCCGCTCCGAGAGTTTTTCCGGCACAAAGAGCTTGTTCCGGCAGCTGCCCGCCATATACTTGACCATGCGGATAGTATCCGCGTCGGCAAGAGTGGTCAGCAGCCGCACGATCCGTTCTTCGTCCTGCAGATAATCGGCGGCGCCTGTCTCCGGCTTTTCGAGATACACGCAGTATCTCAAATCCGAGTTGAGCCGCTGCAGCGCAATCTCGTGATCTGTATGCAGACCTGCATAGGTTTCATGCTCATAGCTGCCGCGCAGACGCCCTGTTTCGCCGTCAGCGGAGGGGTCAAACGCACAGATCATCGCATAAAACAGTCTGGCAATCAGTTCGGAGCGCTCATCGGGTGCCGCCGCCTGCAATGCGCTGCTGACGGTCTGCACCGGATCGGTATCGCCGCTCTGCTGCCGGATGCCGAACAGGCTGTCCAGCGAGATATCCAGCGCAGCCGCAAGCTTCGGGAGCTGTTCCGCGTCCGGATAGCTGCCGCGTTCCCACTTTGACACAGCCTGCGGTGACACGTTCATCCGGATGGCAAGCTGTTCCTGCGTGAGGCGAAGCTCTTTTCTGCGTCTGGAGAGATTGGAATGGAAATTCTGCCCTTTTTTCATTGTTTGTACCGCCGGATACACAGCGCAGCGCACCTGCATCCGGTCTTTCCCTTTCCTGATTATGATTGTAGCATACTCTGCGGTTGTATGCAAGCAAATGATTTTTGCTGCTTTGCAACCCGCGGTTGTGCAGCTCAATTGCGGATTGAATTATGTTCAGTATAGCATAATCCGGCGGCAAATGCAAGATGTCCGGAACGATAAACTGCACATTTTACGTTCTGCCTTGCGTATCCTGCGGGGACGGAAGTACGGGGCTTTTTGTTGACATTCCTGTGATTCTGTGCTATAATGCTGCTATCACAAACCGTATGAATTGAGATGCCTTGCAGGAGCCGCGTGATGAAAGCGGATGCAGGGAATCCGGAAAGCAGAGGTGTATAATGGATAAAACGGAAAACAAAATCGAAATCATGATGATTCAACTGATGTTTCAGAAGAAACCCCAATCACCGACAACAGAGCAGTTCCGGAATGCGCTGGAAAAGCGCTTCGGCAATCTGGGCGATATGCCCTATGCGGAAACTGCGACAGAGAGCGGCGGCGATATGTTTATGTTCCCGCTGCCGGAACATAAAGTGATTTTACAGGAAAGACCGGAGGGCGTTCCGGTTATGGCTGCTTTTTTAGCATCTGATCCCGGTTCGGGGCTTGATCTGGATGACATGAAACGCAGTCAGCTCTGGGATGTTCCGGATGCACAGCAGCTGCTTGACGCATGCAATTATACTGTTCTGGTCAATACGATGCTCGGTGCGGCGCTTCCCTATAAGGAACAGGCGGAAGTCATGCTGGCACAGGTTGAGGCGGCGCTTGAATGCTATCCGGAATGCATCGGGATCTATGCGCCGCAGAGCGGCAAACTGATTACACCGGAGATGTTTGAGGCGCAGAAGAACAGCAGCCTCACACACCGGTTTATCCAGCTTTTTATGAATGTCAGGTTTTTTAATGTCTCTGACGCAGATGAGATGCTGATCGACACACTGGGCTTTTCCGTGTTCGGCGGAGCCGATGTGCAGGTTCATTTCAAGGGGCTGGATCCGAACCATGTGGTAAACTATGTGTATAATATCGCAAGTTATCAGTTTGAAAATGATTTTCCGGTCAAAAGCGGCGATACAATCGACAGTATAGATGAAAACGGAATCATGCAGACGGCACCGCAGTGGCGCGTTCAATATGAAAATGCGCTTGTGGATCCGGAGCGTTCCGTGCTGGATATCAACTGCGGGAAATATGCCGGCGGCGGCAGGTAATGCTGCATCAGAATACCGGCAGTAAAATCCGGCGATAGAAATAAGCTAGGGCGTGTTGACACTAAAATGATATGCGGATTTTTGAGATGATTTTGTTCCGTTCAAGGCAAAAATCCGCAGGCGGGCTGTCGCCCGGCAAGGATTTTTAACGACGAACGGGGCAAAATCAGCCAAAAAGACGCGTGTTAGGCTTAGTGTCAACACGCCCTAAATGCCCCTGCGTGCTTTTGTAACACGCAGGGGCATTTTTCTGTCCGGTCAGCTGCCTGAATGGAGCGGGGCGCTTTTTCACAAGCTGCAACGCAGTGCATTATTTAATATGCATCTGTGTATGATGACGTAAAATGGCATAAAACAGGACGCGATCGTTATATATTATCATAGTTCGATGTGATATAATAGCAATGAATGGCAAAAAAGATAAGCTGTTCGCAATTTTTGAGAAAGGCAAGGTTTATTATGTTTAGGGGAAAAAGAAATTGGCTGCGGTTCTGGCGGCGTGCATCGCTCTGACCGCAACAGGCATCGGTTCACTGCCGGCGCAGGCTGCAAGGACGGTTGTCCTCTCGCCGGATGACACCTATGCCATCAACAACGGCGTATTTGAGGGATGAGGAACCTCACTCTGCTGGTGGGCAAACCGTGTCAGCTACTCAGATTCGCTGGCGCAGAAATGTGCCGACACCTTCTTCGGTGAGAACGGTCTGCGGCTGAATATCGCGCGCTTCAATATCGGCGGCGGTGATGATCCTTCGCACAACCACATCACCCGAACCGACTCCAATATGCCCGGATACACAAAGTATCAGAACGGGCAGGTCACCTATGACTGGAGCGCAGACGCGAATCAGCGCAATGTGCTCCGGCGCTGCATGGAAGCGGCAGGTGACGATATGATTGTTGAAATGTTCTCGAATTCTCCGCCCTACTGGATGTGCAAGAGCGGCTGCTCGACCGGTAACAGAAATGCCGGTCAGAACAACCTCAAGGATGACTGCTGCGATGATTTTGCGGAATATCTCGCAGAGGGCAAAAACCTCTGGATGTCCGAGGTGGACGTCAACGGCACAACCGGTCAGGCTCAAGGGCGATGTTGATGCAAATGGCAAGGTCGAGCTCGCGGACGCAGTGATGCTGCTGAAGTATCTGCTGACCTCCGGCGATGTCACGGACGCAGAGGCTGCCGATCTGAATGAGGACGGCGTGCTCAGCGTCACCGACCTCACGCTCCTCAAAGCAAAGCTCCTCGTGTAAAACCGGTTGTGCGCCGGATATGATGTCTGTATGTACATGAAACAAAGCCGCTTCATCCGGAATGGAGCGGCTTTGTTCTGTGCGTACAACTTTTGGCAGGATAACAACCCTGCATCAAACGGAAAATGTGCCCTCTGTTTCCAGTATTTTTGCATTGAAATCAATTTGCGCATCTGCTATAATGAAGACATCCCGAAAGGGAGAAAGGAGGTGCTCATTCATGTGCTGGTTCCGGTCGATTTGTGAGATGCTGAGAAACATGTGCGGCGGGTGCTGCTGATGTGTTCCGGAAAAGAATGATCCGCGCGGGATTTGTGCTGCGCGGATCATTTCTGTTTCCCTCAAATTGTGCTTCTGCACGGTGGTTCAGGAGATATCATCTAAAAATTGAACGATTTTGCTGCAAATTTGTCTGTACAAGATTGCGATTTGACAGCAAAAAGTTGTTTTATACATTGACACAACCTGTCAAAACATGTTACAATAAAACTGGCTGGATATAGCCGACATATATTATTTTTTTATTTAAGGGGAACAGAAACATGAAAAGAAACAGACTCAAGCGGGCTGCCGCGTTCATCGCTGGCTCCGCGATCCTGCTCAGCGGGATCGGCGCAGTCATGCCGGTGTCCGTAAGTGCTGCGGGCGAATGTGTCATTGATACGGGTAAAACCTATCAGAACATCCGCGGCTTCGGCGGCATCAACCATCCGGAGTGGGCAGGGGACCTCACTTCCTCGCAGCGCGAGACCGCATTCGGAAACGGTGCGAACCAGCTCGGATTCACCATCCTGCGTGTGTTCGTCAATCCGGATAAGAACCAGTGGAACAAGGCGGTCGCAACGGCAAAATATGCCTCCGAGCATAATGTCACCGTTTTCGCGTCTCCGTGGGAACCGCCCTCCAATCTCGCAGAGAGCGGCGGCAGCAAGGGTAAGCTGCATCTGCCCTCGAAAAACTACGGCGCATATGCCACCCACCTCAATGACTTCGGCAACTACATGAAGCAGAACGGCGTCAATCTCTATTCGATTTCCGTGCAGAACGAACCGGATTACGCCCATGACTGGACCTACTGGTCTACCGATGAAGCGATGAATTTCATCGCGGATTACGGCGACAAGATCACCAGCACCAGACTGATGTCGCCGGAATCGTTCCAGTTTTCGCCGGACGGCGCCTCGTGGATCAGCGGCGGCGACGGCGGCAAGCGCTTCTACAAAAAGATCATGAACAATGCCAAGGCAATGGCAAACTGCGATGTCTTCGGCACACACTATTACGGCACCACCAGAGACTGGATGGACTATCCGGATCTCGAAAACTGCGGCAAAGAGCTCTGGATGACAGAGGTCTATGTTCCGAACTCCGATGCAAATTCCTCGGATAAGTTCCCGGAGGCACTGGCAGTTGCGGAGAATATCCACAACGGTATGTGCGTCAGCAACCTGAGTGCATATGTCTGGTGGTACATCCGCCGTCAGTACGGCCCGATGAACGAGAACGGCACTGTCTCCAAGCGCGGCGCCATGATGGCACAGTATTCCAAGTGGGTCCGCCCGGGTGCTGTCCGCATTGCTGCGACGGAATTCCCGGAAGGAAAAAAGTATGTCGCGATGGATACCAAGAGCGGCAACTGGGGCAATCTGCAGACAATGGTTTCCGCATACAAGCTGGATAACCAGATCACGGTTGTTGCGATTAACCCGACACCGAGCGCAAAAACCCAGAACTTCACCATCAGCAGCGGCGAGAAGATCTCCGGCATCGAAGCGTATCACACCACTTCCTCCGAGAACTTCCGCTCCACCTCTGCACCGAGCTATAACGGCGGCAGCTTCTCTGCATCGCTGCCGGCACAGTCTGTGACGACCTTCGTCATCAGCACCGGTGATCCGGAGCCCGTTGAGCCCGATGCAAACGGCTATTTCTTCCACGATACATTTGAATCGGGCTCTGACAGCTGGGAAGGCAGAGGCGGCGCAGGCGCATCCACTTCCGGTTCGCAGGCTTATGCAGGCAGCAAGGCACTGGCAGTCACCGACCGCAGCAGCGCATGGAACGGCGCACAGAAGGCCCTGAACTCCAGAGCATTCGAGCCCGGCAAGGAATACAGCTTCAGCGTCTGCGCATACAGCGAGACCGAGCAGAATTTGATGCTCTCGCTGCAGTATACCGACGCTTCCGGCGAAGTCAAGTATGACCACATCGCAAACGGCGTTTCCGAGGGCGGATATGTCCAGCTCGCAAACGCAAATTATCAGATTCCCTCCGGCGCATCTTCGCTTGTGCTCTATGTGGAAACGGAGGAGGGCACCGGCAGCTTCTATATCGACGAGGCAATCGGTGCGGTTGCAGGCACTTCCATTGACGGACCGAAGCCTTCTACGGTCAAGTTTATCCTCGGCGATGTCATCGGCGACGGTGTCATCACCGCCGCAGATCTTTCCGCTGCAAAGCAGGTCTACAGCAAAACGCTGACCGGCAGCCGCGAAAAGCGCGCAGCCGATGTCGATCAGAGCGGCACGGTTGACAAGGATGACCTTGCATATCTCTGCGATTACCTCCTGACAAAGATCACAAAGTTCCCGGTTGCGGAAAAGCCTGTCCCGCAGGTCGATTTCACTGCAATGGCACAGAAATTCGGCAGCGTGAACCTCGCACAGAGCTACAAGGGCGCAAATGAGCACAATCCGCTGATCTCCCAGTATTTCGGCGCAGACCCCGGCGTTATGGAGTATGACGGCAGAGTCTACATCTTCATGACCGATGACCACATGCTCTATGAAAACGGACAGCCTTCCAAGGAAGTCTACAGCACGATCAACTGCCTGCGCTGCATCTCCTCCGATGATCTCGTCAACTGGACGGATCACGGTCTGATCAATGTTGCAGGCAGCAACGGCATCGCAAAATGGGCAGGCAACTCCTGGGCACCGACCGCCTGCCACAAGAAGATCAACGGCAAGGAAAAGTTCTTCCTCTACTTCGCAAACAACGCAAACGGCATCGGCGTTCTGACTGCCGACAGCCCGATCGGTCCGTGGTCTGATCCGAACGGTCACGCGATGATCGACCGCAAGACCGCAAACTGCACGGATGTCCCGTGGGTGTTCGATCCGGCTGTGCTCGTCGATGATGACGGCAAGGGATATCTCTATTTCGGCGGCGGCACAGACGGCAAGCCCTCGGATCATCCGAAGTCTGCACGCTGCGTCGCACTGACCGACAGCATGACCGCAATCTCCGGCACACCGGTTACAATCGACTCGCCGTATATGTTCGAGGACAGCGGCATCCACAAGTACAACGGCAAATACTACTATAGCTACTGCACCAACTGGAGCACCGGCGGCAACTCCTACGGTCTCTCCACTGCCGCAATTGACTACATGGTCAGCGACAGCCCGCTCGGACCGTTCACCTACAAGGGTGAGGTATTCAAGAACATCGGCAACTTCTTCGGCACAACCGGCAACAACCACCACACGATCATGCAGTTCAAGGATCAGTGGTATCTGTTCTATCATGCGCAGTATCTGCAGGATCAGATGAAGCTGAACGGACTCGGCTACAGAAGCTCGCACATCGACAAGATCACGATGAACTCTGACGGCACGATGCAGCAGGTCAAGGGCACCAAGACCGGTGTCGATCAGCTCAAGGCACTCGATCCGTTCACCACTGTCCGCGCGGCGACACTCTCGCATCAGGGCGGCATCCAGATCGCAGGCAGCGGCAACTCCACAGTTGTTGCAGAAAAAGGCGACTGGTTCAGAGTTTCCGGCGTGGACTGCAAGTCCGCATCGGCGATCACCGTCAAGGCATCTGCACAGAACGGCGGCATCATCAAGGTTTGCACCGGCAGCGCTTCCGGCACACCGGTTGCATACATCGAGATTCCGTCCGGCAGCTCCCTGCAGGAGATCACTGCACCGGTTGCGGGTCTCTCCGGCAAGAATGACCTCTATTTCGTCTTCAACAACAATGTGACGATGGACAGCTGGCAGCTCAGCTGATCTGAAAACTGAAAAAGTGAAAGCCTGCAGCATTCCTCCCCTTCGGAATGCCGCAGGCTTCGTTTTATCCGTTCAGCGGATCAGATTATCTCAGCATGGCAAACAGAACCACAATGCCGGCGACAATTGCTGCGCCTGCAATCCAGATCACTGCGAGAAATGCGCGCTTTTTCAGCACCTGTGCCCATGTCTGCACAAACGGGAGATCCTCCGTTCCGGGCAGAATCCAGAATTTGCTGTGCCCGACCCAGAGCTTGTCGATCACAATGCCGTCATAGATGTTCATGACTTCCAGAAACAGCAGCGCCTGCAGATAAGCCGCCCCGAATGTTCCGATGCGGTTCCAGAGGGCGATGATCAGAACCAGCGCTGTCAGCATCACGAGATAAAATGCGGTCATGAAGCGTGTGCGTTTGCGGCGCATGGTGTTCCGGTCGCTCAGCCCGATCGCAAAGGCACGCTCCTGCACGGGCTTCGGGTAGAAATACAGCCCGTTGACCGCGCCGCCCGATACGGCAATCCGTACCATCGCCGTGAACAGCAGGCAGTATAAAATCAGCTGCAGGATCAGCATGACGCGCGCCCCCTGCCGGTGCTTCGGGAAAGCGTTTTTTCATTCAGTTTCATGATTATGACTTCCTTTCGTCCGATTCAGGTTAGCGTATGCAAACTTATAGATACATTATAACATATTAACCGTGAAATTTCAACCCTCACTGCGAAAATACGATGTTTTCGGGTGATTTCATCGGTCAACAAATCAATTTGGTCAACATTCGGTCAACTTTCATGACACTTCAAGATACAACAAGATAGACTTTACGCAACTTGGTGTATCCAGTCATACCGCTCCACGTTTCGGCATTTTCGGCATAGCTTTCGTCACAGCTTCACAGCAATGCAGATCGTTCTTTTTGAGTGTATGTGAGTAAATTCTCAGTGTCACATCAGGACGTGCATGACCTGCTCTCTTAGCTGCGTCTGCAATACTGATACCAGCCTGCAACTGCAAGCTCACCGATGTATGCCTGAACATATGAGGATGGATTCTCGGCAGCCCGTTCTTTTCAGCAAAGCTGTTCAGCCAGCTTCTTGCTGTTGCAGGATTCAGGAATGAACCGTATTTCTTTACTGCAAAGAAAACCGCATTATCCTCATAGTTCCACTTGCTGCCATACTTCTCAGCCGTTTCGTCATAGTAAGCCCTGTACTCTCGGAGCATATCCATGATACTGCTGTCCATTGTGAGCCAGCGGTCGCCAGCATTTGTCTTGCAGCCGTCATGAATATGAGAGCCTGTCTTGTCAACAATAAAGTGCTTGCAGATATGAATGCGATTATTCTCAAACTCGATGTTATCCCACGTCAGCGCACAGATCTCACCGATACGGCATCCGGTCGCAAGCATCACACTGAACATGACCTGATACATATAATGCTTCTTGTCAGCATACAAAGCATTGAAAAATGCGTTGATGTCATCTTCCGAGAGAGCCTCAACTTCCTTCTGGTCACGCTTGGGCGGAGTTGCTGCACTTGCATAATTGCGAGGGATCAGGTTTTCCTTAAATGCCATTGCAAGCATCGAATGGATGAACAGGTGATACTGATAGACCGTCGCCTTTGACACGCCCGCATTGAGCATATCCGAATACGCCTTGTTGATTGCCGCAGGGGTAAGCTGTTTGAGCTGGATATGCCCGATGTAGGGCGCAACACGCTGACGATAGCCGTTGTATGTGTAAACAGTCGAGGGTGAAAGCCCAGCTTTCTCCTTGATACCGATCGCATAATCGCAGTAGTTATCAAAGGTGATATGGGAGTCACTTGCAGTCTGCTCCTCAACCTGTTTCTCAAAGATGATTCCCTGCTTTTCGGCATTCTTCCTGTTCCACGCTTCGGTCTTGTCGTAATCGTACTTGACGGACAGCGTTCTGAAAACCTGTCTGCCGGTCTGTGTATCACGGTGATCGAACACCCTGATGCGATAGGAAGTGATCTTCCCGTCTTTGTTTCTTCGTTCCTGAATATTCATCTGACCGCCACCTTTCTTGTCATGGCGGTGTTCACTGTCTTAAACATAAAACCTCCGTTCCGACAGCGAATATATCGTAGTATAATTATACCATGATTCGCTTTTGTTGTCACTATTCTTTTAGTGTTTCTTTTTGCTTTTCTACATTTTAATAGGTATGCTCTGGCAACGGCTTTCTTTTTCGTGCGCATTGCCAAAGCATATCTTTTTTCTTTCTTAGGCTGCGCCGTTCAGGTAATCAAGCAGCGATTTCTTGCTGATCAAAATCTTTCCGCACTTGCCCTCGCCTGTGCGGATGTAGTGAATCTTCCCCTGCGTTACCAGTTTACGGACGGTATGCTCAGACAGTCCCTTTACAGCCTCGGTACACTCCTTAATGGTGAGCATTTCCATAGGCTGAACTTTCTCCTGCTTCTCAGCAGGCTCGTCCTCCACCAGTTCAGTCAGCAGGTCAAGGATCTGGTCGATGATTTCCTGTTTGTTTCTTTTCATAGCTGTTCTCCTTTAGCTTCTCTATCTCTATGCTTTAGAGCGAGGGGATCGCTTTCTCTATCTGCCCCTCTTTGTTGTTTGTTGTCTTATTGTTGAAGCCGTGCGGAACGGCATTGTTTCCGTCCCATATCACAGCTATTGTTGTTGGGGTTTCTTAATCCTCATAAGGGTTGCGTTTCTTGTCAAAGAACGAAGTCTGACCGTCCATCTCATCACTGTCCTGAGCTGTATCTGTATCGATCTCAGCAGTACCATGAGCTGTAAGCTCCAGGAGCTTCTCAGGGTGCTGAGTGATAAGTTCAAAGAACACCTTCTGGTCAAGCCCGAACGTATCACGCACCCTTGCGAGCTGCATCTCATTCAGCTTTGCATTGATCTTGTCGATCTCTGCGCCGTCCTCACGCATACGCTTCTCCAGAGTCTCACGCTTAGCGAGGAGCTTCTTTGTCTGTTCTTCATAGCTGAGCATAAATCTCACTTCCTTCCGTTATGAAGTATCCTTCCTGTGTTCATCGGGAGCATTCCCGATATGATAATTATAGCGCGCAATGAAGCCGATTACCAGCCGCAATTGCGCATGAACTTTCGGTCGAACTCAGAACCAAACCAGTGTATTTTCACCGGGCATTTCTATCATCAGAACCACGATATAAACTGCCCTCTATATATCAAGTAAGGAAAATGGAAAAACGGGCAGGAAAAACTGAAATGTTTACAGAAAGTTCACATCTGATAATGAGAAGTTCGATCAGATATTTCCGAAGATGATCGCATCTCTCTACTATACAACCGTGAAATTTGGAAAAGTGGGAAGGTTTTCTGATATTGTTTACAGTTTCTTAATATATGTTTTCTGTTGTGCATAGTTTCAACAGGCGCTGATTATTCACTTTGACTATGTGTCACACCCCTGCATATTATCTGAAATAATTATACCGCTTTTATGCAAATAGTAGAATTACGCTTTCAGAGAGGATAATTTTTCTAAAATTCATGCCCGATTTCTGATTTTTCGTGCTTGTATTTATAGGAGAGGTTCTATTTGAGCGTCACATGATATAATCGCATAATGAACAGAAACATACTGTTGAATTTATGCGATAGAGAGAACCGTCATGAACAAACTGTAAACTTTTCAGAAAATCATGCCCAAAAGTCCAAAAACTCCGGTTGTATAGTGGAGGGTGTTTTCATCGTGTCGGTCACAGCCTTCTACATATCATTACCAATAAAAAGTGGCTATCGTTAAGCACCGCCGAATTATTCTCCGTTATGCACAAATACATCGGAGCATTTTCTATGAAATTTCAGCGTTGATACTTAACGAAGCGGCTTAAAATTTGGTATTGATATATGGAGAAGTATTTTCATAAGACTGCCGCCCGAAGTGCGCAATAACTGCGCCGAGGTTTATTACAATAATATCGTGAACAGAGGGAGGGCATCACGGCGGAGCGTGAGCGATATGATCGCCGAGCGAAGCGGCGGCATAATAGAGAGAAAGTCGCTGACGCTCCAATTCTCGCAATATAAGCGAGAAAATGACCGCCGCAGGCGGATATAAGCCGAGCCGAAGAAATCGGCTCTCTCAGTTCGCAAGCACGGTGGATTGTGCCGCGTTTTGGAAAACACGGACAAATCCACGATGCTTGTCAGGGGAAAATTTCCCCTAAGACCCCTAAATAAAAAAGACCGCTGATGCGGTCAAGGACGAAAGGAAAGATTTATGACAAAAGCAGAGAAGAATTACAAGCGTGACTATGGTCACAAGGACAGCACCGAGCTTGCCTTGAATTATACCCGTGACGGTATGCGTGAGGA
>CAMKLV010000031.1:0-36467 GCA_946413695.1 uncultured Ruminococcus sp.
GGCAGCGGACTCTGACTCCGTTATTTCGAGGGTTCAAATCCTTCCACCCCAACCAGTTTTCAAGGAAATGAGTTATCGGGAGATTCCCGGTAGCTCATTTTTCTTTATCTGCATATCGTTTTCGATCAATTGAACCGGTTTCTGCGCATTCAGCTTTTGCCTGTATGCGCTTTTCTCGCTCTCTATAAATGATAAATAATAAAACTTTATACATTCACATCTGCAAAAATGTATTTTGATTATACAATAATGTCTGCTTTCTTCTTGCATTTTCCATTATAATATGCTATAATGGTATTTGTATACGAATTTTCGTATATCTTATATCACTGACACAGTTTCAAGCAACACAAGGAGGATAAGAAATGAAAAGAATGCAGGCAATTGCGACAACGGCTGCTGTGCTGCTCTCATTCACCGGCGGATTGCTGCCGCAGGGGATTCAGGGGACTGCGATGCCCGTTTCTGCGGCTGTATCAGTTCGGGAAACCGGCGAAACCGATGTGCGGAAATGCGGCGACAACCTCACATGGGAGTTCGACAATAACAGCTATACGTTGACGATCAAGGGCTCCGGTGATATGTGGGATTTCGGCGCGGATGAGAACAAAGCGCCGTGGCCGGATAAGGCGATTCTGAAGCTGGTGCTGCCCTCCGGTCTGACCAGCATCGGCAGCTATGCTTTCACGGACAGAAATATGCCGAAGGATTTTGCACTGCCTGCCGGTCTCAAAAAAATCAGCGACCATGCATTTTATAAAGCAAGATTTCAAAATGAGTTCACGCTTCCGGACGGTCTGACCAGCATCGGTGAGTCTGCATTTTACGGCTCGACGCTCGTTTCCTGCAGCGTGCCGGATACGGTCACGGAATTCGGCGATGCGGTGTTCAATCTCTGCGAGAGCCTGACAACAGTCAAGCTGCCGAAGGGTCTCACGGAAATCCCCGCTTATACATTCGGCGGCGATACGGCGCTGACTGCCATTGATATTCCGGAGACCGTCACCGCGGTCGGGGAGCGCGCGTTTATCAACTGCGTCAAGATGAATACCGTCACCGGCGGCAAAAATGTCGCGCAGGTTGACCCCACTGCTTTCGAGAACACGGGCTGGCTTAAAACCAATAACAGCAAGGGCTGGTTTACCGTTCTGGGAAGCGTTCTGATCAAAGGCTCGATGGTTCCCGGCGAATGCGTCATTCCGGACGGCGTGAAAACGATCAATCCAAGAGCATTTATGACAGACGGCTATAATACATGGCTGAAAAAGGTCACCATTCCGGAAGGTGTGACAACCATTTCTGCGCAGGCTTTCAGCTATTGTCAGGCGCTTGCTGAGGTCTCTTTGCCGGAAACGCTGACTAAGATTGATACAGCTGCATTTAACAACTGTATCGCACTGAAAACAATCAGCATTCCGAAATCCGTGACGGAGATTGCCGGAAACCCGTTTACGAACTGCACCGGATTGGAAAGCATTTCTGTTGCAGAGGATAATCCGGCTTATTGTTCCGTTGACGGCGTTCTGTATTCAAAAGACAAAACAGAAATTCGCTCGTATCCGATTGCTTCCAGTGCAGCGGAATTTACGATTCCGGAAGGCGTTGCCAAAATCGGCGACAGCCTGTTTGTCGGAAACAAAGCGCTGACAAAAATCATTGTTCCGGACGGTGTTTCGGAAATCGGCGCCACCGCGTTCGGCGGTCTTACAAACTTAACCGAGATTCAGCTTCCGGATACAATTTCAGTGATCAAAAACAATGCATTTTACGGCGATACGAAGCTGAAAAGCATTGAGATTCCGGAATCTGTTACGGAAATTGGAGACTATGCATTTGCTTATTCCGGTCTGGAGAGCATTACCGTTCCTGAAAATGTCGCGAAAATGGGCGAATGGGTGTTTGCATCCTGCACCGCTCTGAAAGCGGCGTCTTTGCCGGATAATCTGACGGAGATGGGCAAATCTGTATTCAAAGAGTGCAAAGCGCTGACAAGTGTGAAGCTCCCTGCGAATCTGGAAGTGCTGCCGGGCTTTACGTTTGATCAGTGTGCTGTACTCCGGAATGTGGAAATGCCGAAAAAACTGACAACGATCGGCACGTTTGCATTTTCGGAGTGCAAGAGCCTTTCTGCCGTTGAACTGGCAGACACACTGACAGAAATCGAAGAATATGCATTTTCTGAATGCAGCGGACTCTTAAGCGTGACGATTCCGGACGGTGTCACCGTTCTGAATAAGAGCGTTTTTGAGCGCTGCACAAATCTGAAAAAAGTTACACTTCCTTCCAAACTGACCACAATCGGATACGGCGCTTTTTATAAAGATACCTATCTGCATGAGATCAATCTCCCTGATACGCTCACGTTTATTGATGACCGTGCCTTTTATGACTGCCCAAGCCTGACAGAGGCTGTGCTGCCGGACGGCATTGAACATACCGGAACCGATGTGTTCCACGGCTGCTACAATCTGAAAAGCGTGACGCTGCCGACGAATCTCAAGTCAATCAATGCAAATGTATTTACAGGCTGCAAAGCACTGACTGAAATCGAAATTCCGGAATCGGTTGATACGATTTACGGCTCTGCATTTTCCGGATGCACAGGCATTCAGGAATTTACAATTCCTGTCACTGTCAAAAAGATTTACAATTCTGTTTTCTATGGCTGCTCGAATCTGAAATCTGTCACCGTCATGCATCCGCTTTGCGATATGAGCAGCTGCAACAATGACTTTATGCCGAAGACCACTGTCATGCGCGGCTGCGGCGGAGACACCGAGGGCGTTTCCGGTTCCAGTGCAGAAACATTTGCAAAACGCTATTCGTATCCATTTGAATCCATCGGATCGCGCTATGACGGCGAATATCAGACCGTTGATTTTGACGCTGAAACCGGCACGCTGACGTTGAAGGGCGTTCTTGACCCGCTTGATCTCCGCGTTTACTATTCCACGCCGCTTGTCAAGCATGTTGTCGCGGCAGAAGGCACAGTCATGCCGGAGAGCTGCTATGAATTGTTCGGCAGTTATATTTCTTCTTCCGGCTGGATTCTTGCGGAAACCTTTGATCTTTCAAAAGCCGATTTTTCGCATGTCACCTCTATGTGTGCCATGTTCCAGAAATGCAAACAGGCAGAGTCAATTGATTTGTCGGGCATTGATATTTCAAATGTGACAGATATGGGCAGCATGTTCACGGACTGCGAAGCACTGACTTCGCTGGATCTGAGCGACTGGGATACATCCGCAGTCACGCGCGCAAACAGTATGTTCAACGGCTGCAAATCGCTCCGGACAATCTATGCTTCCCCGAAACTGGTATTTCCGCCCGCAGAGGATGACAGCGATTTCTTCTTCTTTGAATGTGAATCGCTCGTCGGCGGCAGCGGCACGGCATATGATTCCAATGCCTTTGGCCGCGAATATGCCCGCATTGACACCGCTGACGCTCCGGGCTACTTCACCGCGAAGGATGCACCGGCACAGCCGCCTGTCACCACCACGGCTCCTGTGACGACTACCACCGTTCCTGTCACCACAACCACCGTTCCTGTGACCACAACCACGGTTCCGGTCACTACAACAACGGTTCCCGTCACCACAACCACCGTTCCTGTGACAACTACCACGGTTCCCGTGACCACAACAACCGCGCCTGTCACCACAACAGAACCGACCGTCACCACCACGGCGCCGGAACAGCCGGCATTCAAGTCGGTTGTATTTGATGCGGAAACCGGCACGCTGACGCTGAAAGGCAAGGTTACGAAGGAAGCGATGGCGGAATACTCTTATCCTGTTGAGGTCAAGAAGATTGTTGCTTCAGAAGGTGCAGTTCTGCCTGAGGATTGCTCGGAGCTGATTGTGAATTCGACGGCAGAAGAGATTGATCTCTCCAAAGCGGATTTCTCCGGCGTTAAGAATGCTGCTGACATGATCAGTCAATGTGGACACCTGACTCACGTGAACCTGAGCGGTCTGGATACCTCCAGTCTGGAAAACATGTCACAAATGTTCCGCGAATGCCGGAAACTGAAAGAAGTGGATCTGACCGGCTTTGATACCTCGAACGTCACGCTGATGAGCTATATGTTCTATTTCTGCCAGGCTCTGGAAACACTGGATCTCTCCAGCTTTGACACATCCAAGGTTGAAGATATGAGAAATATGTTCCACGGATGCAATAATCTGCAAACGATCACTGTATCCGACAAGTGGAACACAGATACAGTTGAAAAATCCGAAGAAATGTTCTCGGGATGCATAAAGCTTGTCGGCGGCAGCGGCACGGCATATGACGCTGACCACATCAACAGCGAATACGCCCGCATTGATGCGGAAGGCACACCGGGATACTTCACGAAAAAGGACGCTGCACCTGCTGTCACCACCGGCGATGCAAACGGCGACGGTCAGGTCGGCAATGTTGACGCGATGGTTCTTGTCCGCTATGTAAACGGCTGGGAGAACGTCAAGCTCGACACCAAAGCTGCGGATATCGACGGAGACGGCGAAGTCTCCGCAAAGGACGCAATGATTCTCACGCGCTATGTCAACGGCTGGGAAGGCTATGACAAGTATTTTCAGTAATCTGTGAAAAATCAGCCTGTACGCTTTGTACAGGCTGTTTTTCTGTGCCGGTGCAAGGAGGCATAGTCATGTATCAGAGTTGACAAACAGCAGAGAATATGCTATACTAAAAATATAAAGGCTTTATAAACAACGGAAAAGGGTTCAATCCGGAAAAGACGGATGATGAATGAGATCGTTTTAATCCGTCAGCCCAAACCAGTCAAGTGCTTCGGATTCGTCCGGAGCACCGTTATTTTATCCGGATTTTTCAGGCGGAGGAGGAAGAAAGTATGCTGCGTTCCGTGCGTTTCTGGCTGGCTGTTGTACTGGTGATCCTGCTGGCATGCTTTATGATCCGCAGCGCAGTGCGTTCGCATGAGCACGCAGAGGCGCCTGAACTGTCCGCATCCGACTCCGGCGACATACAGACCGCGCCGCCTTTGCTGACGGATATCTCCGCGCATGCCGCTGCACAACTGCAAACAGATACCGCATCCTCAAACGTCACCGAAGCAGAAACCACTGCAGCCGCCGAACAGGAGGACGCGCCGCATGCCGATCAGCCCTATCTCACGAAAGTGAAGGCGGAGGAACTGCTGGGGCATGCTGCGATTCTCACTGACCTTACAGATTACACAGGCTGGATCTATGTTCCGGATTCGGCAATCGACTACCCTGTCATGCAGGGCAGCGACAATCTCTATTATCTTTCGCATACACCGGACGGACTCGAGACGGATGTCGGCTCGATTCTGCTCGATTACCGCAATCAGCGCGGCTACACCGATGCCGTCAATATCCTCTACGGGCACAATCTCTCATCCGGCATGTTCGGTGATCTGCGCAGCTTCAAGGAACCCGAAGAATTCGCATCGCACAAATACGGCTGGCTGGCAGCACCGGATATGCTTTACCGGATCGACTTCTTTGCACTCTCCATTGTCAGCGGCTATGACAGCGTTTACCGCGTCCCCTGTGAACAGGGCGAGTGGCTGCAGAAAATCCGTGCGGCGGCGATGCACGATTCCGGTCTCGAGATCGCGCCGGATGACCGGCTGATTGCGCTTTCGACCTGCACCGCCGAAAATCTGGAGCAGGCACGCGCGCTGTTCGTCGGCAGGCTTGTGCCGATGCAGCAGCCGGAGGATTATCTGCATCCGTAAAAAACAGCACCGACAGGTTTCTCCCCTGCCGGTGCTTTTGCTTGTCAGCGCATTTCGTCGAGTTCGCGCTCTGCATCGGATACCAGATCGGTCACAGCCTTCTCAACGGAATCCATTGCAGAATCTGCACGGTCAATGATATCCGGTTCATCGCGGTCCGTTTTGCGGTGGACGTCATCTTCCTCATAGAGCGCATTGTCACGGTCGGTTTCGGCTCTGTCAGTTTCCGCCGTCCGCTCTGTCACGGCAGCGCGTGAATGCTCTGCCTGTGTTGTATGCCGTCCGTCTCCGCATCCGGTCATCAGCAGGCAGCAAAGCAATGCCGCAAGTCCGGCGGCTTTCGTTCGGTGATTCATAGCAGGATCGTTCCTTTCCGGCGGTACTCCGCCTTGTCCCTGCAATCGGATACAGGGCATATACAGCATGCCCGAAAAACAGTGCATTATCCGCATGTCAGAAAATTCCGGAATTTATGCAACCGCAGACGCCTGTTCCGGTAGTATATCAATAGGAGCTCCGAACATGATCCGAAAGGAGGTACATCATGGAAGACCCGCAAATCATCGCATTATTTTTTCAGCGCAGCGAAAACGCCGTGGAAGAAGTATCCGATAAATATACAGCGTACTGCCGCACGGTTGCAATGCGCATTCTGCAGTACGCTGAGGATGCCGAAGAAGTGCTCAACGATACATGGCTTGCTGCATGGAACAGCATCCCGCCCCACAATCCGGAAAATCTGCAGACCTTTCTTGGCAGGCTGACGCGGAATATCGCGGTCAAACGTGTGCGCGCTGACCGTGCGCAGAAACGCGGAACGCCGGAGCTGCGCATGGTTTTTGATGAGATCGCTGACCTGCTCCGCTCAGATGAAGATATCGAACGGAAGATTACAGAGCAGGCAGTCACGGAGGCAATCAACGCATTTCTCGCCGGATTGCCGGAGACCGAACGGAATGTCTTTGTCCGACGGTATTATTATATGCAGCCGATCGCGGAAATCGCGGCGGCACACGGATTTTCACAGAGCAAGGTCAAATCCATGCTGCTCCGGATCCGCAGAAAACTGCATGCGAAACTGATAAAGGAGGACCTGCTATGAAACCTGATCTGTTTTTCGATGCGGTCGGTCAGATTGATGACCGGTATCTGGATGTTGACATTCCGAAAAAGCGCATCAAACACCGGAAAAACAAAAAGCAACTGATTGCTGCCGCTGCGGCTGCCGCAGTCCTGATCGGCACGCTCCCTGTGCTGACGGCGTTCGGTGTTGATCCTGCATATGAAGTGCTGTATAAAATGGCACCTGCCGCCGCACAGCAGTTTACGCCGGTCGAAAAATCCTGCACGGATAACGGCATCGAAATGACTGTCATCTCCGCGAAACGGGACGGCAGCGAGGCAAGCATTTATCTTGCTATGCATGATACAACAGGCACTTGTCCTGACGGCAAATGGGATCTGTATGACAGCTATCGCATCCATGTTCCCATTGATATGACAGGACACTGCAGCTTTTCGGAATATGATGCAGATACACACACTGCATATTTTGTGGTTCATCTGGAGACGATGGACGGCAGCCCGATGCCGGATGGAAAAGTCACGTTCTCTGTTCGTCAGATGCTGATGGGCAGAAGATATGACCCAGAATCATCGCTTGAAGATATTGACATGAGCAGTATTCCGTATGAACCGCAAACCACGGAGCATTCTAAAATAAGCGGCTGTTACGGGTATTTTCCGCCTAAACCGAATGGGCAGACGGAGTTCCCTGATGCGACGGACTATCGTTTTCTGCTCTCACAGGAACAACCGCTGTGTACACCGGCTCCATATGTTTCTGTCATGAACATCGGCTATATTGACGGCGCGCTGCATATTCTGGTACGGTATGAGGATAATTTGCACACTGACAGTCACGGTCATATCAATCTGCTTGACAAAAACGGGAAAGAGATCGGTGATAAGACAGAAATCGGCTTTCACTATTGGGATGAATCGCAGATCGACAGCTATACCGAGCAGATCATCCCTGTTCCCTATGAAATGCTGAATGAATGCAGCCTGAAAGGTGAATTCATGTCCTCACAGCGATTTACTTCCGGCAACTGGCGTGTGACATTCCCGCTCGAATAACTGCGAAAACCGCTTCAATCGGCAACTTTTCCCGATTGAGGCGGTTTTCTGTTTGCATATTGATCCGCCGGGTAAAACAGATAATTTAATATATTTCGCCCATTGCACTTTTCACGCAAATATGGTATAATAATAAAGTATGCGCAGAGCCCTGCGCGAAGTCAGAATACATAAAGCAGGTGAAAGAAATGATCTTGGGTATTGATCTCGGAACAACATATTCCGTCTGTTCCTATATTGATGAAAACGGCGAGCCGCAGATCATCACGAATATGGAAGGTCAGCGGACAACACCGTCTGTTGTATATTTTGAAAACGAAAGCTCGATGATCGTCGGGCAGACCGCAAAGGAAAACAGCATCTGCTGTCCGAAGGATGTGGTCTCTGCGATCAAAAACCACATGGGCGAAAAGGATTATCGCTTCACAACCTCATTCGGGCAGAGCTATTCGCCGGAGGTCATCTCGGGACTGATCCTGCGCAAAATGGTAACCGATGCAAACCAGTTTCTCGGGACTGAGACACCGCTGAACCGCGTGGTTATTACGATTCCTGCATATTTCACCGATGCAGAACGTACCGCGACCGAAAATGCGGCGCGCATTGCGGGCCTTGAGCTTGTACGCACAATCAATGAACCGACTGCAGCAGCGCTCTACTATGCCGTCAAAAGCAAGCTGGAGCATGCCAATATCCTGATTTATGATCTCGGCGGCGGCACATTTGATGTCACCCTGATCCGCGTGGACGGCAGAGAGGTCAATGTCAAGAGCACCAAGGGCATCAAGAATGTCGGCGGCAGATTCTTCGATGAGGAGATTGTTGCGCAGATTCACGATCACATCGAGGATGAATATGATGTCGATCTCGAGGATGAGGAATATCTCGACGTCTATCAGGAGCTGTTCAACCGCGCCGAAAAGGCGAAGATCAGCCTTTGCAGACAGGAGAAAGCCGTCATCCCGATCCGCACGGGCGAATTCAAGGAGAGCTACACGCTCACGCGCGCGGATTTTGAAAAGATCGTTGCAAAGCTCTATAAGCGCACCGAATACTGCGTCAAGAGCGCAATTGCAGATGCGGGCATCACCGCGCAGCAGATCGACAAGGTGATTCTGGTCGGCGGTTCAAGCCGCATTCCCTATATCGAGGAACAGCTGACAAAACTGCTCGGCATCGCGCCCTCACACGAGGTCAACCCCGATGAGGTTGTCGCAATGGGCGCAGCGCTGTTCGGCAAGCAGCTTGAGGCGGAAACCGGCGATACCAAGACCATTTCCGATGTCTGCTCGCATTCGATCGGCGTTTCTGCGCTGGACGAGCTGACACTGAAAAAATATAACCGCATTCTCATCAAGCGAAATACCACGCTCCCTGCCGCAACCTGCCTGCCGTTCCGGACAGCATCCGAGAATCAGGAGAAGATCGAGCTTTCGGTCACAGAGGGCGAATTCAAGGAGCTCTGCGATGTCCGCATCATCTCCGAAGCGGAGATTCTCCTGCCGCCGAATCTGCCGAAGGGCACGCGCGTTGAGATTGAGCTGCGGCTGGATACCTCGCAGCTGGTGCATCTCTGGCTGCGCATTCCGGCAGTCAGCTATGAAACGGAATTCAAATTCAACCGTATCTCCAACCTCTCCGATCAGGAGATCGAAAAGCTCACAGGTCTGATCGCAGATTATGACGTCTGCTGAACAATAGGAGTGAATGCAAATGGATATCCTCTCTGCGAAAGAAGCGCGGGATTATGACGCGATTATCCGCGAAAGCGCGGCGCTCCCGCCGGAGCAGTGCAGCTCTGCACGCGAAGCCCACGCTATCGGCAAGGCATATGAGAAAAAGCAGGCATTTACACAGAGCATTCCGTGGTATGTGCAGAGCTTTCTGCTGGACCCGAGCGATGAAATCTTCGGCATGATCGCGGGCGTCTGCCTTGTCAGCAGACAGTATGCGAAGCTGCAGGAATACCTTTCGCTCCCGCAGGCTGATCCCGACGGATACTACTACAACGCCGCACAGTTTGAGCTTGCATTCCGCACGGGTGCATCCACTGATGTGCAGATTGCTGCGCTGGAGCGCTTTCTGGATATCCAGTATGAGGAAAGCTATATGCTCCGGCTCGCGGCGCTCTATCTGGAAGCCGACCGCGAAAAGGAGGCAGGCAGACTCTGCAAAAAGATATCGCGCCTGTTTCCGGATACCGCCGCAGATGCCTATGCATCCGGACTGCTGTCTGCGATCAAGGACGGCAGCGGCTATGATTATATCCGGCGGAATCCGTGGCTCGAAGATGAGGTATTCAAGCATCTGACATTTGATCTCCTGCAGCCGCTGCCGGAGGATATCACAATCGGTGAACCGAAACCGGCACCGGCGCCTGCTCCGCGCATGACGGCTTCGGCAGCAGAAAACGCTGCGCCGCCCGCTCCCGAAATGCCCGCAGAGCCGCCGAAAAAGGAGAAAGAGCAAAAGCTCAAAATCGCGCCGCTCGTCGAAAAGAGCATGAAGGGCGTCATCGGCATGGAATCGCTCAAGCAGCCGCTCAATGATATTGTCAGCCTGCTGCAGCTTGAAAAGCGCAAGGCAAAGGCAGGACTCAATCTCCAGAAAAATATCCGGATCTACGGTCCGGACGGCTGCGGCAAGACAACTGCCGCTTTCGCTGCATGCCGTGCGCTGCACAGCATGGGACTGATTGACGATCCGGTTCCGGTCATCACAGATTATGATTCGCTGCTCTGCGACAGCGATGACGAGCTGCACGAGAACATCCAGAATCTGTTTCAGGGCGCGGAAAACAAGTGCATCCTCATCGAAAACATCCACGAGTTTGATGACGCCAATGCATATTCTGTCGGACTGAAAAATCTCGATCAGCTGACAAAAGCCTTTATCGCTGCAAACGGCGCCGTCATGCTGATTATCACCGGACGGGAGCAGGAATCGCAGGAGCTGCTGCGGAAAAAGCGCCGCTTTGCCGAGCTGTTCATGCTCGAGCCGGTCATTCTCGGGGCGTATTCGATCGACGAGCTGATGCAGATCACCGATGCCATCGCCGCGAACAGCAGCTTTGTCATTGAGGAGGATGCAAAGCCGGAATTCCGGAAGAAGCTCGAAAACGCCGCCGCACAGCCGGATTTTGCATATGCGCGCGATATTGACGGGATGCTCAAAAGCTGCATCCGCAATGTGGCGAACCGTCTGCGGGACAAACGGCGCAAATCCGATAAGGAATACTACATCATCACCGCTGCCGATGTCGAAAGCGGCGGCGATGCCGAAACAGTCGAGGAACTGCTCAATCAGCTGGAACGCATGACCGGTCTGAATTCGGTCAAGGAGCAGGTGCGCGGCATTGTCCGGCACGAAAGACTGCAGCGCATGAAAGCGGAGATCGGTCTGCAGGAAAGCGGACACGGCACGCTGCATATGCTCTTTACCGGTAACGCCGGTACGGGTAAAACAACGGTTGCGCGCATCCTCGGCAAGATATACAAACGGCTCGGCGTCCTGCCGAAGGGGCAGCTCATCGAATGCAGCCGCAAGGATCTGATCTCCAACATCTACGGCGCAACGGATAAACAGGTCAGCGAAAAGGTCAAAGAGGCAATGGGCGGCATTCTGTTCATTGACGAAGCCTATTCGCTCTGCCGCGACGATAACGATACCTACGGCAAGGAGGCAATCGAGACACTGCTCAAGGAGATCGAGGATCACCGTGACAGTTTCATGGTCATTCTTGCCGGATACGGTCCGGAGATGGACACGTTCCTCGATAAGAATCAAGGTCTGCGCAGCCGTATTCCGACGGTCATCAACTTTGAGGATTACACACTCGATGAGATGGTGCAGATTTTCAAGGATATCACGAAACAGAACCAGATGCTGCTTGACATCGGCACGGATGAAGCCATCCGCACGCTGATTGAAAACCGCGCAAAGAAAAAAGACTTCGGCAACGCGCGCGGTGTGCGCAATGTCTTTGAGGAGGTTCGGCGCGCACAGGAAACACGTATTGCAGAGGTTGCTGAACAGAACGGCACGCTGAGTTCCAATGATTTCCTGATCATCAAAAAAGAGGATATCACGCGGCTCTCCGGCGCATCGGATCAGCAGAATCACAAAACCGTTCAGGATTATCTCAATGATCTCAATTCCCTGACAGGACTTGCATCCGTCAAGCAGCAGGTCAACCGCATTGTCGCGACCGTACAGGTCAATCAGGCGATGAAGGCGGCGGGCATGGCAGCGCAGGGTTTCGGCACGCTTCATATGGTTTTCAAGGGCAATGCCGGAACCGGTAAAACAACGGTCGCGCGGATCATCGGCAATATTTACCGCGAGCTCGGCGTGCTCTCAACCGGACAGATGGTCGAATGCGACCGCAGCAGCCTTGTCGCCGGATATGTCGGGCAGACAACCGCCAAGACCAAAGCAAAGATCGAAGAAGCACTCGGCGGCATCCTGTTCATTGATGAGGCTTATGCGCTGATGCAGGGCGGCGACAATGACTTCGGCAAGGAGGCGATCACGGAGCTTGTAGCGGATATCGAAAACTACCGCAATGATCTCTGCGTCATCATCGCCGGATATTCAAAGGAAATGGATCAGTTTTTGCAGGTCAATCAGGGACTCAGCAGCCGTTTCCCGAATGAAATCATTTTCGAGGATTACACGCCCGATGAAATGCTCTCGATCCTGCACGGCATGGTCAGGAGCAAGGGCATGGTCATCGAAGATGGCTGCGATCCGCTGCTCAGGGAGCTGATCGCACAGCGCTCGCAGGCATCGGATTTCGGCAATGCGCGCGGCATCCGCAATCTGGTCGAGCAGATGCTCACCCTGCGGAATCTCCGCATCGCACCGATGCTCTCCGATATGAGCATGACACCGGAACAGCGCAATGCAATGCTGCTGACCGTCAAAACAGAGGATGTTCAGGCGATGCTCGCCTGATTCTCAACAGCAAGAAAGGATAACCTACATGAACCGCGACCTCTTGAAAAGATTGGAAATTGACGAAAACCTCGGGCTGAAAGAAATTGTCTCCGCACTGGAGGCGAAACAGTATGAATATCTGGAGCGTTTGCAGGGCACTGCCGATCCCACCCGTCAGACTGAGCTTGAGCAGATTCTCTCGGAGATTGACACCGAGATCATGATGACAAAAGAGGAGATCCAGAGTGCAGGCACTGCGCTGATTTTCGATGACGGCAGACCGGAGCCTGCGGAATCCCCCGCCCCTGCAGAACCGGAACCGCAGCCGGATATGCTGGAGGAGAAAATCGAATCCCTGCGCCAGATGGAGGAGGAGCGTGCCGCCGCCGAGGAACAGGCGCGTCAGGACAGCCAGACCGCGGCGCAGAGCGCTGCCGCTGAAGCAGAGCATAATCAGCAGATTTCAAATCTGGCAACCGCAACCGCTGCATTCCAGCGGCATGATTACGCAGCTGCATTTCAGGCGTTTTCGCCGCTCGCCGAGCAGAATGAGCAGAACGCACAGCACTTCCTGAGCATGATGTATCATGACGGTCTGGGCATGCCTGCAGACTGGGAAGGCTTCGATTTCTGGTCGAAAAAAGCGGTTGAAAACGGCAACCATATTGCAATGGAATACCGTGCCAATATGCTCCTGCGCGACGGCAACGGCAAGGGCGATCACACCGGAAAAGCCGCAAAGCAGTGCTATCTGGAGGCGCTTGATCTGCTCGAACGTGCGGGCGGACCGGATAATATTGCACCGCTGGAAACCTATGTCAGTATCGTAGAGCTCCGCGCAGACAAATCCATTGATCCGAAGCTCACAGCGATGCGCTCCTGCATCAAAAGCGAGCATGTCAAAAAGGCGCAGGAGTTCTGTCAGATTATCTCCGAGAACATCGGGGATTCCTACAAGGCAAAGCAGTGGCTCGACCGCAAGGAGGCTGTCCGCAAGAACAAACCCTATAAGATTCAGGGCGCCGTGGATGCACAGACTGCCGCTGCACAGGCGCAGCAGCGCAATTATAAGCAGTACCGCCCGAAAAAGCGCATGAGCTGCGGCTGCTGGATTCTCATCATCATCGCACTCGGTCTGGTGCTTCAGCTCGTTCCCGGCATGATAGAATATGTCAGGAAAGCAAAAGGGCTTTTGCAGGACAGCACGGTTGAAGAACTGCTGGAAGGCTCCGTTGCGGAAATCCCCTACGGCACGCAGAAAGTCGCACTGAGTCAGGTTCCGGCGGATTATCTCGGCGAATCTGTCCAGATCACGCCGCCCGCTGAGGCGCATGATTACATGGTCGGCGATCAGCTCTGGGCAAAGCCGATGGTATTCCGCGCAGGAAACGGCAGCGATACTGCATATGCAGACTATATTCCGGACGGCAAATTCAGTACACTCGAGCTCGAAGCCGCACCGATGCCGGATCCTGAGAACTTTATGCAGAGCACGCATGTTGCGGTCCGTGTGTTTGATCTGGACACAACCGATCTGCTCAGTGAAACAATCATCGGCAGTGATCCGGTCGCGACACCGGTCAGTGTTGATATCACCGGACGCCGAGCAATCCGTGTCGCTGTTTCGCTCGTGGACGGCGGAGACGGCTTTGCAAATCTCGGATACACACTGATCAGAAATGCGTTCCTCATTCCGGCTGAAAATGCAGATGCACCGGCAGAGGAAGTCCCTGTTGAAGAAGCGCCGGCAGAAGAACCGGTCTATTGAGTACGAAAGGCAGGAATCACCATGAATCAGAGTCAGCAGAAGGGAAACGATCAGGCTGCGCAGAACAGACAGTATCAGTATGAGCAGCAGCAGGAGAAACAGCAGCAGAGTGTCCCGAACCGCGCATTCCAGTTTACATTCGGCAAAAAGCAGGATATCCCGAAGCAGCTCAAAATGCCGCGTTCCCTGAACTATATTGAGGCAGTTCAGGCTGCCGATCTGCTCTCGGCAAATGATGAAGCGATCATCGCAAAGCTCAAGGAAAGAATGGATGCGGATTCGGTTGATGAACTCTCCGAAATGACCGCAGAAGAACTCGCGGAGGAGCTGATGCGCTCGCTGCGTGAGGAGCTTGCGGATACGCTGAGCGAACTGAAGGAATGCCGTCTGCTCGGCGTGCTTTCCAAATGCTATATTGACGGCTGCGATGTCCACGCGATCAGTCAGGAAGGCGAGATCATCGACCATTTTAAGGTCGGCGTACCGCTGCCGGACGGTCTGGAAGCCGGCCGCAAGGTTTTCTATCAATATCCGAAATGCGCGAACATCGAGGTCTATACAAACTACTGCCTTGTCATCAACGATGACGGTTCGGTGACGCAGGTTGATTGGGAGTGACACATCATGAAAATACTCGGCAATATTCTCTGGCTGCTCTGCGGCGGTCTGTTTTTCGGGATTGCATGGGGACTGCTTGGCTGCCTCTGGTGCATCACGATTCTCGGCATCCCGATCGGGAAGCAGTGCTTTAAGCTCGCAAAGCTGACCTTTGCCCCTTTCGGCAAGGATCTGGTCGATAACGGCGGCAATGTTTCCTGTCTCGTCAATGCAATCTGGATCCTCGCGACCGGTCTTGAAATGGCAGTCAGCAATTACTTTATCGGGATCATCCTCTGCATCACGATCATCGGCATTCCGTTCGGAAAACAGTTTTTCAAGCTTGCAAAGCTTTCGCTCGCACCGTTCGGCGTCGAGGTTGTCAACACATAACAAAGCGCCCTGTTCCACAGCAAGACGGAACAGGGCGTTTCGGTTTGATCTGCAATTATGCCTGCAAGTCGGCGGTTTTGCCGTTCGTTGCAGCGAGAAATGCATCCGGCGAAAGGAAAATCTGCGTGCCGAGTCTGCCGCCGCTGACGATGATCTCATCATAGAGCGTTGCGGTCTCATCGAGGAACACCGGATAATCCTTTTTCATGCCGATTGCAGTACAGCCGCCGCGGATATAACCCGTCACGGCAAGAATCTCCTTGACCGGCAGCAATTGCACGGACTTCTCCCCTGCTGCCGCTGCCGCCTTTTTCAGATCCATTTCGGCTGTGCCCTGCATCACGAATGCATAATGCTCGCCGCTCTTGCCGACGCACATCAGCGTTTTGAAGGTCTGCTCCGGATCCTGCCCGAGCATCTCCGCGATCTGTACGGCATCGGTGAATTCATCGCACTCATAGAAATTGACGCGGTGCGGCAGCTTCTTCTGCTCCAGAATCCGCATCGCATTGGTCTTTTGCTGTTTTGCCAAACGGCTCACTCCCCTGACATGAATATTTCCCATACAGTATACCACAATCCGGCAAAAAAATCAACACCCCGCCTTCCGCCCGCGTTGACTTTTTCAGGCAGTTGTGATACAATAACTGTGAATCAATATCGAAAGGAAGGTGCATCCACTCATGACAAAAATCGACCTGATCACCGGCATACTCGGTGCCGGAAAAACCACGTTTCTGCTGAAATATGCGCGGCACCTGATTGACAGCGGACAGCGCATTGCAATCCTCGAAAACGATTTCGGCGCGGTCAATGCGGATATGGCGCTGCTGCAGGAGCTCAAATGCGAGAACTGCCAGCTCGAGATGATCTCGGGCGGCGGCGATGCACACTGCCACCGCAGACGCTTCCGCACGCAGCTCATCGCGCTCGGCATGCAGCATTTTGACCGTGTCCTGATCGAGCCCTCCGGCATTTATGATATGGACGAATTCTTTGATATTCTCCATGAGCCGCCGGTCGATCAGTGGTTTGAGATTGCGAGCATCCTGACAATCCTTAATGCGGAAACCGAGGAGCTGCTCTCCGGCGAAATGGAGTTCCTGCTCGCCTCTGAGGCTACCTGCGCGGGCAAGCTTCTGCTGAGCAAGCTGCCGCAGGAACATCCTGAACAGCGCGCCGCCGAAATCCTTGCGCATCTGAATGCTGCGCTTGCGGGAATACAGTGCGACCGCCGTTTCTCCGAACAGGATCTGTTCATCAAGGACTGGGGTGATCTGGATGCGGCGGACTTTGCGATGCTCTCCGCGGCAGGCTACCGCAACGCCAGCTATGTCAAGAAATATCAGACTGACATGCTGCGCAGTTCCGTGCATTACTTCATGCATATCCGGCTGCCGGAGCAGGAAATCGAATCCGTCATCCGCGGCATTCTCGAGGACAGCGCCTGCGGTCATATCTACCGCATCAAGGGTTCGCTGCCCGCCGCGGACGGCACATGGCTGACGATCAACGCGGAGAAAAACCGCATTTCCATCGCACCTGCCGCGAACGGTCAGGCAGTGCTCATCGTGATCGGTGAGGAGCTGAACCGTGAAGCGATTGATACCCGTCTCAAGGCACAGAACAGCGATCCGGATTATGTCTCGATCTGAGTGAAACGCCATATCCCTCCGGCGTCAAAATCACACAGATCGGATACACAAAGGATACATCGCTCCGTTATCATAGAATCAGGGAGGTGAACAACATGGGTTACAGCATCCTGCTTGCCGAGGACGATCCGCAGATTCGCGAGATTATCACCGATTATTTCTCGCAGAAAAGCGAGGAGACACTCAGCCTGACCTGCGCGGAAAACGGCACAGACGCACTCGAACTGTTCCGGAACACAGAGTATGATCTCATCATGCTGGATATCATGATGCCCGGCATCGACGGCTTTTCACTCTGCCGCGAAATCCGCGCGAACAGCGATGTGCCGGTTCTGTTTCTCACGGCGCGCGCCCGTGAGGAAGACCTGCTCTACGGCTATGAACTCGGCTGCGATGATTACGTGATCAAGCCGTTTTCGCTCGCGGCGCTCTATGCAAAATGTCAGGCGCTGCTCAAACGCGCAAGCGGCACGATTCTGATTCCGGAGCTCGTCTGCGGCAGAATCCGGATGAATCTGCGGACACTCGATGTCACCGCGGACGGCAGTCCTGTGGAGCTGGCACCCAAGGAGTTCGCCCTGCTTAAATTTCTGCTGGAACACAAAAACTGGGTTGTCTCGCGCGATATGCTGCTCGACCGCATCTGGGGCGCCGATTACTACGGCAGTGACAGAGTTGTCGATAACCATATCAAAAAGCTGCGAAAAAAACTCGGGGATGCAGGCAGCCAGATCCGCACAGTCATTACGAAAGGCTACCGGCTGACAGAATAACAGCAAACGGAGGGATATTTATGAAACAGGCAAAGAAACGCAGTTACTTCTCATATTTTGCGAAAACGCTCGCGGGGATTCTTGCAGTTACCGCGGCGGTCGGCGGCACTGCACTGTACTGGAGATATCAGCTCGCCGCTGAACATGCATCAAGCGAATGCTATTCCAGACTGAATGTGATGGAAGACTGGCTCGGCAATCCGAAATATGCGAATGCATCATATGAGGATATTCGCTCCAGACTCGCATTCTGCTGCGCAACTGATCCTGCCATCGACTCGGCGATGATCCTATATGACCGCGAAACCGGCAAAACCTATGACAGCACCGAACTGGTCTGGAGTTCTGTACGCTTTCGTGCAGACAATACCAAGCAGATCGCAAAGCTGAAAAAAGCAGCACCGGAGCTTGCAGAACAAAGCGCACAGGATGACGGAAGATATGTCATTGACAACATCATTGAAGATCCGGAGCGGATCAAAGAGCTTACACCGCTCCCGAGAGAATCCTATGAGTATAGTTTCCAAATTCAGGATGTTTACATTCGCGGCAAGGAAGCATATCCCGGAAAAATCACAGTTTACAGCGGAAAAAGACCGCTCCTTGACAGATTATTCAATCTGGATCTGCTGAATGATCTTGATTACCTGAAAGACATAGAGCACGATCCGCCTGCCGGAAAGGACTGTCTCCACTTTACAACGGAAAACACCGTCGCCATCCCGGAGGATGCAATCCGCGCGGATATGCTGATTTATATTCCGATCGGTACAAAGGAAAACAGCCCTGCGATGAAGGAAGTCTACCGCTATATGGAGGAATATAACGATCATACATCTCCCGAATTTGCCTTTGAAAACCGCCCGAAAACTGCAATCTGCACCGCACTCACTTCTACCTACTATCCGGAAGGAAAACGCGCAGATGCACGATATGAGATTTACTATCTCGCCTTTTATGACTTCTGGCAGCAATATCTGCCGCGGCTGCTGTTTTACACCGGCGTCATCTTCCTTATCGAACTGCTGATTGCGGCGCTCATTGCAAAAATCATGCACATGAAGCACCGCAAGACTTATGAGATGAACGAATACCGCCGGACACTGACCGCATCGCTTGCACATGATCTCAAAACGCCGCTGACCGCAATCTCCGGCTATGCGGAAAATCTGCGCGACAACATCCACACAGAAAAGCGCGAATCCTATGCGGATGCAATCCTCGAAAACACGCAGTATATGGACAAAATCATCGCGGATGTGCTGAACCTTGCAAAGCTGGAACGCATGCAGCCGACCGATCAGAAGCCGGTTGACCTCAAGCAGCTTGCAGACGATGGAATCGCACGCTTTGCCGAACAGATCGCAGCGAAAAATCTGACACACAGCTGCGCCGGTTCCTGCACGGTCAAGGGCAATGAAACGCTGCTTGCACAGGCAGTCGGCAGCCTGATTGACAACGCCGTGCGCTATGCACCGGAAGGCGGCAGCATCGAAATCCGCGCTTCGGAAAAAGGGCTTATTATCCGCAATGACGCGGAAAACATGCCCGATCCTGCAACAGTCTGCGAGCCGCTTGTCAAGGGAGAAAGCGCCAGAACATCGCGCTCCGGCAGCGGCATGGGGCTTGCAATCGTCCGGCAGATTATGCAGCTGCACGGATTCCGGTTCACCGTCAAGGCGGAGAACGGCAAATTCACGGCAAAAATCAAAATCTGAACGTCAAAAGCCGGTGTCTGCGGATGCCGGCTTTTTCTGCTGCAAAAGAGCAGAAAATCCGATAAAAATAACGAATCTGCAAAATACACATAAATTTACTCGGTTTTGTGCTCCGTTTAGCAGAAACCGAGAAAATTCCGGTTTTTGTTGCCGAAGCAACTGTTTTTTGCTATAATATAGTATGCAAACCTGTCAACAGAAAGGAGTGCAGATTATGCTGCAATTAGATCATATTGCGTTTCATGCGGATACCAATGACGGCAAAGCTGAAATCATCCGCGACATCAGCCTGCACATTGATGCAAATAAATTTATCGTGATTACCGGACCGAACGGCGGCGGTAAATCCACGCTTGCAAAAATCATCGCCGGTATCGAAACCGCAACCGCGGGTACCATCACATTTCAGGGCGAGGATATCACCGGTCTTTCCATCACCGATCGCGCTAAACGCGGCATCGGCTTTGCGTTCCAGCAGCCGGTTCGATTCAAGGGACTGACCGTGCTTGATCTGCTCCGGATCGCTTCGGGCAAGCAGATCACCATTTCCGAAGCCTGCGAATATCTCTCCGAGGTCGGACTCTGTGCAAAGGATTATATCCACCGCGAGGTCAACGCATCGCTCTCGGGCGGTGAGCTCAAGCGCATTGAGATTGCAACGATCCTTGCGCGCGACGTCAAGCTCGCAATCTTCGATGAGCCGGAAGCCGGCATCGACCTCTGGAGTTTCCAGAATCTGATCCGCATTTTCGAGAAGATGCGCGAATCCACGCAGGATCGCACAATCCTTGTGATCTCGCATCAGGAGCGCATTCTCAATATCGCGGATGAAATCATCGTCCTTGCAGACGGCAAAATCGAAAAGCACGGACCGAAGGAGCAGATTCTGCCCTCGATCATCGGAACACAGTACGCAGCGGATGTCTGCCGGAAATTAACCTGAGGAGGCGGTCAGTCATGGATGCAATTCAGAAGCAGCTTTTGCAGGAGGTCGCTGACCTGCATGATATTCCGGAGGGTGCCTACAATCTCCGCGCAAACGGCGAATCCGTCGGCAGAAAATCCACCGCAAACATCGAGATTGTCTCAAAGACCGATGTCAGCGGCATTGATATCCGGATCAAGCCGAACACGAAAAATGAAAGCGTGCATATTCCGGTTGTCCTGAGCGAAAGCGGTCTCAAGGAAACCGTCTACAATGATTTCTATATCGGGGACAACAGCGATGTGCTGATCGTTGCGGGCTGCGGCATTGATAACTGCGGCACGCAGGATTCCGAGCATGACGGCGTTCACCGTTTCTATATCGGCAAAAACGCAAGAATCCGCTATGTCGAAAAGCATTACGGCTCCGGCAGCGGCGACGGCAAGCGCATCCTCAATCCGCAGACTGAGGTTTATATGGAGGAAGGCAGCACCTGCGAAATGGAAATGGTCCAGATCAAGGGCGTGGATTCCACCGAGCGCACAACCATCGCAAAGCTCGCAGCAGATGCAAAGCTCATTGTCCATGAGCGCCTGATGACACACGGCGAACAGCATGCGCTGAGCGTTTACAAGGTTGATCTTGACGGCGACGGTTCCAGCGCGGATGTTGTCTCGCGTTCGGTTGCAAGAGATCATTCCTATCAGAAGCTCGATATGTGCATCTCGGGCAATGCCGCATGCAGCGGTCATACCGAGTGCGATTCGATCATTATGGATCAGGGCACGATTCTCGCTGTCCCCTCTCTGGAGGCAAATAATATTGATGCGGCGCTTGTCCACGAGGCTGCAATCGGTAAAATCGCGGGCGATCAGCTCATCAAGCTGATGACGCTCGGTCTGACCGAGGCAGAGGCAGAAGAACAGATCATCAACGGATTCCTGAAATAAAACGATTACACGGAGACTCGACAGATGAAACAAGCAAGTATATCTGCAAAGCACACAGGAACATCGAAGAATCGTGAAAGCCTGACATTTCTGTATAAGCTTTCCGATCGCGTGACCGGACTCGCCAAAAAAGCCGAGCAGGCAGATAAGCGTGCTGAGATCGTGATTCTGCTTATCTGGTCTGTGATTCACTTTGTGGTATCAGCGTTTCATGAGCGCTGGTTCGATGAAGCCGTTTCGTGGCGCATTGCCCAGAACGCGCCGATCAAGGATATCCTGTTCACGCTCCCGCACTATGAGGGGCATCCGCCGTTCTGGCATCTGCTGCTGGCTCCGTTTGCGCGGCTCGGGATCCCGTATTCACTCTCGCTGACAATCATCAGCTTTGTGTTCATGGGTCTGACAGTCTGGCTGCTGCTCTGTAAATCTCCGTTCCCGCGGATCGTGCGCTGGGTGCTCCCTTTCACCTATTTTCTGATGTATCAGTACGGTGTTATCACAAGACCCTACTGTGTAATGTCACTGGCGTTTGTGCTGCTCGGACTGTTCCACAACGAACGCAACACAAAACCGCTGCGATATGTTCTGAGTCTTGCGCTGCTCTGTCTGACAAGTGCCTACGGCATTCTGCTCGCGGGCGGCATCTGTATTGTCTGGGGCATTGAAATCCTCAGAGAGAAAATCAGTGCAAAGGCTGTCCCCTCGCTGCTCAAAGACAAGCGGTTCCTGCTGCTGGGCGGTCTGCTGGTGCTGGCGCTGCTTCTGGTATGGGAATTCATACCGGATGAGAATGCTTTTGCGAGCACTCCAGCGGAGGAGACCAATTCGTTCATCCTGCGAATTCTGTATACGCTGCTGGTTGCCCCGCTGGACAGCCTCATCACGAATATCTTTTCGTATGATACCCGTCTCGATTATCTGGGGCTTTCCGCACTAGATATGATTCCCGGCTGTGTGATCGGACTGCTGTTCCTTGCACTTATCTGCTATTTCGGAAAGAAGAAACACACCCTCCTGTATTATCTGATCCCTTACGGTATTTTCGCTGTTTTTTCATCCGCTGTCTATTTTTTCCTGCACCACATCGGCATCTGTTTTCTGTATCTGATGTTCTGGGGAATGCTGACGGTCACCTCCAAAGAGAACCGCAGCATTGCTGAAAACTCTGTTTCTGCTACCGTCAACAGCGCTGCCGTGCTGTTTGGCTGCGTTGCTGCTGTCATATCCGCGGCAGCAGGTTTTACCGCTTGTATCCATGATATCTATCAGGATTATGCAGGCGGCAAAGATGCATTGGCATTTATACAGGAGCACGATCTCGGATCGTATCATGTAGCAACTGAGTGGACAGTTCTGCTGGATGATTCAGATGAAACGAAAAGTATGCCGGAAATGCTGAAAGCGTCTCCGGATTTTTCCCTGTATGCTGAAGAAGTCGGTGCATATCTTCGTGCGGATATCTTTGACTATACATTCCTGACACCGCCGGAACACTCCTACATCATACACCGTTATCTGACGGACGAAGAATATGAGAAATACCGCGCGCAGATGGAACAGATGCCGCTTCCGGATGTCTTGATCGGAAACAATGATCTACACCTCAGCTCACATTATTTTCTCGAACCGTACTGGGGAAAAGAAGCTGTGAAAAATGCGGATTACAAGCGTGTCTATCTGAAAACATACCGCCGGCTGTGGAAATTCGGAGCATGTGTCAACGAGTATTACGATATCTATGTCAAGGCGGAAATTGCAGAAAAATTAAATCTGCCGGTGATTCCGGACAGCGACATCCCGCTGCTCTGAACCGGACAGCATCAAACAAAAAGAGCATGAGATGCGTTCTCATGCTCTTTGCTTTTAGTTTTTGCTGAAATCCTGAAGCTCAAGACCTTCATTGCGCTCCAGCGCCCAGCGGATATTCCACTCGCTTGTAAAGAGCAGAAGATACTGGTCGCGGAAATCCTGCACCAGCTTGGTATCCTCGCTGATGGTGAGCTGCGGCTTCTTATCCGTCGGGATTCCGCTGATCCAGCGGATATACTGATAGCTCAGCGGCTCGCGGATGATCTCGACATTGTACTCCGTGCGCATACGGTGTTCAAACACCTCAAACTGCAGCACACCGACCACGCCGACGATAACCTCCTCCATACCGGTTTCCGGCTCATGGAAGATCTGGATGGCACCCTCCTGCGCTATCTGCATGACGCCCTTGACGAACTGCTTGCGCTTCATCGTATCCTTGTGGCGGACACGGGCAAAATGCTCCGGTGCAAAGGTCGGGATGCCCTCAAAGCAAACCTTTTTGTTCGGTGCGCAGATCGTGTCACCGATCGAGAAGATACCCGGATCAAACACGCCGATGATATCACCTGCAAAGGCTTCATCGATGATCTCGCGGTTCTCCGCCATCATCATCTGCGGCTGAGAGAGACGCATTTTCTTGTCGCCCTGTACGTGGTAGACTTCCATATCGCGCGTGAATTTGCCCGAGCAGATGCGCAGGAATGTCACGCGGTCGCGGTGCGCCTTGTTCATGTTTGCCTGAATCTTGAACACGAACGCAGAGAAGCTCTCGTCAAACGGCGAAACCGTTTCTCCGTCAGCAACACGGCGTGCCAGCGGCGGCGGTGTCAGTTCAAGGAAACGCTTAAGGAACGGCTCAACGCCGAAATTCGTCAGCGCAGAACCAAAGAACACCGGCGAAAGCTCACCGGAATGGATTGCTTCGAGATTGAAATCCTCAGAGGCGCCGTCGAGCAGTTCGATATCCTCGACAAGCTGCGCGTGATTATCCTTGCCGATCAGTGCTGCAAGTGCCGGATCATCCGGCGTGACTTCGGTCTGCGAGACCGTGTGCATGCCGCCGGTTCCCTCAAAGGAGAGGATGTGCCGCGTTTCCAGATCAAACACGCCGCGGAAATCCTTGCCGCAGCCGATCGGCCAGTTAACAGCATAGGTCTTGATGCCGAGCTCGCGTTCGATCTCCTCAAGCAGATCAAACGGATTCTGCGCTTCGCGGTCCATCTTATTGATGAAGGTGAAAATCGGGATATGGCGCATCACGCAGACATGGAACAGCTTGCGTGTCTGCGGCTCAACGCCCTTTGCCGCGTCAATGACCATGATTGCGGCATCGGCAGCCATGAGTGTGCGGTAGGTATCCTCGGAGAAGTCCTGGTGTCCGGGCGTATCAAGGATATTGATGCAGCAGCCGTCATACTCAAACTGCATAACGGACGAGGTAACCGAAATACCGCGCTGCTTTTCGATCTCCATCCAGTCCGAGACGGCATGGCGCGCGTTCTTCTTTCCCTTGACGGCACCTGCCATTGCAATTGCCCCGCCGTAGAGCAGCAGCTTTTCAGTCAGTGTTGTTTTACCGGCGTCAGGGTGCGAAATGATCGCAAATGTTCTGCGGCGCCGGATTTCTTCTTCCAAAGTAGGCAAGCTGAATTCCTCCGTTCAGTGAAATCAAATCAAGATTGCATAACTATATTATTATAGCATATTTTCAGCGATGATGCAAGTCCTTTTTCGCAAAAATACAGGTGATTTCCCGGCGCGAAGCATGGTTCCGTGATCGAACACGCGCTCATCTTGCTATTTCAGATTGAATGTGTTATAATGGACATGTTTCCAAATCAAACAGCAAAGGAGGCAGATATGGCAAACATACTTGTCATCGACGATGATCCGGATATCGGCAACCTGCTCGAAGAAGCACTCACCCGAAACGGATACCTTGTCATGCGCGCGGATTCCGGCACTGCAGCACTGTCGCTGCTGAAATCCCGCACACCGGATTTGATTTTGCTCGACCTGATGCTCCCGGGGCTTTCCGGTGAACAGCTGCTCCCGCAGATCAAAGAGATTCCGGTGATTGTTGTCAGCGCAAAGATTGATCTGGATAATAAGGTCTCGCTGCTGCTCGGCGGCGCGGCGGATTATATCACAAAACCCTTTGAGATCAGGGAGCTGCTTGCTAGAGTTGCGGTGCAGCTCCGGAAATCAAATACAAAGGAGCAGGCGGATGCCGACAGCTATGATACACTGCGGCTCGGTTCGGATCTGCATTCGGTGACGGCAGCCGGCACCGCAATCCGCCTGACACGCACAGAATACGCCATTCTCAAGCTGCTGATGCAGAATCCCGAACAGGTTGTGACGAAATCCGCGATTCTCGATCAAATCGCTGCGGATACCCCTGACTGCACCGAGCTCTCGCTGAAACAGCATATCAGCAATCTGCGCAAGAAGCTGCGGCAGCCGACCGGCAAGGATTATATCGAAGCGATCTGGGGCATCGGGTTCCGGCTCATTGCACCGGACAGAAAATCTTGACGAAATCTTTACGCTTTTCTTGACCGTTTTCTTTACGGTTCTGTGTTATCATAGCAGCAGAAGGAGGGATACATATGGACTATGTACTCACAACAAATGCTGTATCCAAACGCTACCGGAAAATCAAGGCACTTGACAGCGTCACGATGCACATTCCTGCCGGTGCGATCTACGGGTTCGTCGGGCGGAACGGCGCGGGCAAAACCACGCTGATCCGTATCATCTGCGGGCTGCAGGATCCGTCCGCGGGCAGCTTCACGCTCTATGGCACGCCGCATACGGAAAGAAAAATTGCTGCTGTTCGCAGGCGCGTCGGCGCGATCATTGAGACACCGGCGTTCTACGGCGACATGAATGCCGTTGAAAACATGAAGATGCAGTATGCGATGCTCGGGCTCCCATCAAATGACGGCATTGACGATCTGCTGAAGCTTGTGCGTCTGCATGATACGGGCACGAAAAAAGCGCGTGACTTTTCGCTCGGCATGAAGCAGCGGCTCGGCATCGCGCTGGCACTCTGCGGCAATCCGGATTTTCTGATTCTTGATGAGCCGATCAACGGACTGGACCCGCAGGGCATTGTCGAAATCCGTGAGCTGATTCTCCGCCTGAACCGTGAGCGCAATATCACTGTGCTGATCTCCTCGCATATTCTGGAGGAGCTGGCAAAGCTTGCAACACATTACGGCTTTATTGACAAGGGCAGAATCGTGCAGGAAATCAGCGCAGAGGAACTGGACGCGAAATGCCGCAAGTATCTGCATGTAACGGTCACGGATACGGAGACACTGCCGCATGTCATGGACAGACGCGGGATTGAATACGAGATCATTTCCGAAACCGAAGCAAATCTCTACGGCAGCTTCCGGATCTCGGAGCTCTCCGCAGCACTAGCAGAAGAAGGCTGCGAGCTGATTTCTGTGACTGAACACGAGGAAAGCCTCGAAAACTATTTCATCAATCTGGTCGGCGGAGACGGAGGTGATCAGGCATGAGAAATCTGATTCGGGTACATTTCAAGCGTTATCTGTTCCGGTGGGAAGTCGCTGCCGTTACAATCTGGAATCTCATGCTGAGCTGCATCAGTGTGTTTCTTGCAACGCAGCTGTATCTCAGCGACGGACCGTTTGAGAAGGAGCAGTTCAGCAAATTGTTTGCGGTGTTTTTTGCGCTGTCTCTCGGCGCAACCCTGACATCTGTGATCTTTATGGAGAGTGCCAATTTCAGCAGCGGCGCGCTGCGGAATTTTCTGCTCGGCGGATACACCAAGGCACAGGTCTTTCTCAGCAAATACCTTGTCTCCGGTATTTTCGGCGCAATACAGGGCGCGCTGTTTCTCCTGCCCGTCACCATTTTGAAAATCGAAAAGGAATATACCGCATTCTTCTTTCTTTCGATGCTGCTGACCTATATTGCAGTTTCCTGCATTGCGGTGACAGGATTCCTGCTCACCCCGCGGCAGACCCTGATCACACTGTGCACAATCCTCGGTCTGCTCCTGCTGACCTGCGCTTCCAATCTGGGTACAACGGCACTTGATATTGAAGAATTCTACTACTCCCCCTCACAAACGAATCCCACGAAAATCGAAAGCACACGTAATTTCGATTATGTTCCGTCTCCTGCGCGGGATGTTCTGGAACAGACAATCCGCATTCTTCCGATACAGGCGGTCAGTGAGCATATCCTCTGGTACATTCCGCTGAATATGGAATACTATACTTACTATGAAACCACATCACTCCCGGAAGATACACTGATGAAGCTGCTGAGGCAGCAAAACCGAGCCTATCTGAACCGGCATCTGCGGCGCATCCGGGTGCTCCCCTGTTACCAGCTCGCAGCAATCATCATCATCGCCGCAGGCGGAACGCTGCTGTTCCGCAAGCGCAATCTGAAATAAACAGAGGTGAAAGATATGCCATGGATCATTGCAGGTGTTTTCGCGTTCGGGATGCTGTTTATGCTGATCCGGCATTACCTGCTGAAATCCGATCTGCGCGAACTGATGCAGCAGCTCGATGAAAAGCTTAAAGGCGATACAAATCTCTCGCTCTATCTTTCCGGCAGAGACAGGGAGCTCCGTGCGATTGCTGCAAAGCTCAATCAGCAGCTTGATGTGCTCCGCAAACAGCAGCTCCGCTATCAGCGCGGCGATCTGGAACTGAAAAACGCCGTCACGAGCATCTCGCATGATCTGCGCACGCCGCTGACGGCAATCAAGGGCTATCTTGATCTGCTGCAGACGGAGCAGAAGTCGCCGGACGCCGAACGCTATCTCCAAATCATCGCTGAGCGCACCGAACAGATGCAGACGCTCACAGAGGAGCTGTTCCGCTATTCGCTGATTCTCTCCGATGACAGCGATGCAGAGCCGGAAACGGTCTGTATCAACGCGCTGCTTGAGCAGAGCATCGCGGGATTTTACGGCGCTCTGGTCAGCCGCGGCATCACACCGGAAATCACGATGCCGGAGCAGAAAATCTACTGCAATTGCGTCCCGACTGCGCTTTCGCGAATTATCTCGAACCTGCTGCAAAATGCGATGAAGTACAGCAAAGGCGATCTGCAGATTTCTCTCTCGCAAGACGGACTGCTCATCTTTGCAAACCACACCGATCCGATCTCAGTGACGCAGCTTGAGCATCTGTTCGACCGCTTTTACACGGTCGAATCCGCACAGCACGCGACCGGTCTCGGGCTGTCCATCGCGCGCACGCTGACTGAGCAAATGGGCGGCACGATCACGGCGGAATCCGAAGACGGCATTCTGCGCGTGCTTGTCAGGCTGCCCGTTCAACCTGACGATTAAGGTGATAAAGAAAAAACAGCATGGGTCATACCGTTCTCCTTCTGCCCTATCACCACATGGGGTCCGGGGATAAATCCCCGGCGCGGGGGTTGGGGGCGCGCAGCCCCCATTACAAATCCGTCGGAGACACTTTTTTCATACAAAACGGACTGCTTCGCTTTTGAAGCAGTCCGTTTTCTGTATCATTTGAAGCAGCCGGATTCGTTTGTCATCTGGCTGAATTCGTTTTCGACGCGCCGCACCTCGTCCTCAGCGCTGACAAACGCCTCAACAATCAGCGGATCAAAATGTCTGCCCGAGCCGTCCGTGATGATCTTCATTGCCTCCTCAAAGGTAAACGGCTTCTTGTAGCTGCGCTTGGAAACCAATGCATCAAACACATCCGCAACCGCCATGACACGCGCAGAGAGCGGAATCTCCTCGCCTGCAATGCCGTTCGGATAGCCGGAGCCGTCCCATTTTTCATGGTGATATGCCGCCAGATTGCGCGCCTCATTGAGATAGCCCGAGACCGGCACCAGTTCAATCGCTTGCGAGATGATATCCCTGCCCGCGGTGGTGTGCGTTTTCATGATCCCGAATTCATCGTCATTCAGCCTGCCCGGTTTGTTCAGAATCGCATCCGGCACCTGAATCTTTCCGACATCGTGCAGCGGCGCCGAATTGACCACATCCGAGATGAACTCATCGGTCAGCTGATCGGCATAGAATCCCTTTTTGCGCATCTCGTTCAGGATGATCTCCGTATAGGCTGCCGTCTTGCGGACATGCGCGCCCGTGTTTTTGTCGCGGCTTTCCACGATATCTGCGAGCACCATGATCAGCGCACGCTGCATTTTGGAAAGCTGCTCTGTTTTCTCCTGCACATCCGCAACATAGCGCATGCTGTCATCCGAGGTCTTCGCGATTGCGTGATAGAGGTTTTCGACCTCGTCTCCGGTGTGGATTTTCAGCTCGCGGATGCGCTCGATGCTGTTCTCACGCGCGGATTCGGAATCATAGGCGAATGTACCCGTGCTGCGTGCAATCGAATTCACCGGCAGAATGATGTGATACTCAATCAGCCAGCGCACCACGCAGAAGATCAGGATGAAGAAGCCCAGAAACAGCGAGAGCATCTGGATGAAGAATTTGCGCTCGGTAATGCCGATCTGATCCATCGAGATATCCGCAGCCGCATAGCAGACGCAATTCCCGCTGCTGTCATAAACCGGCTGATAGGAGGTCAGCAGCCAGCCGTAGGTATCATCGGTGATGATCGGGTCGATCTGTTCGCCGCGCAGAAGCTTCGGGATATACGCGGAGAATGATTCATCAAACGGGATCACATCACCGGGCGCGGCGCCTGCCTGCTCCTCGGTATCGAGGTCAAACACAACATGGCAGCCGTCCTCGCGAATCTGATAGACATACAGATAGAGGATATCAGTCGAGCTCTCGCGGATATCATAGAGCAGCTTTTCCATATCGGCATAGCCCTCGGCAGATTCGCCCTCCTGCAGATATTGCCCGACTTTATCCGGATCCAGCGCACTCGCTGCAATGGACGCTGTGCCCTCCGCAAGCTTTGTGTGATCCCGAATCAGAGCAACGCCGTAAAGATGAATGCTGATTGCCGTCGCGCCGACCGAAACCAGAATCAGGGAGATACTCAGCACCAGCAGGATTTTTGTCCGCAGCGACATCACACGGGAATTTGAGCGCTTTGCCGCAGATGTCTCCTCCGGTGAAAGCGGCGTTTGCATCCAGCCGTTGAACCGGAACATGCTGTGTATTTTCTCCGGCAGCAGATGCACGATCAGCAGCACCAGCAGAACCGATACCGCCTTATCCAGAAAATCCGCGGCAAGATTTGCAAGCAGATGCGCGGAAATCTGATTGAAATACCCTGTCCCGTATATGACGGCGCTCAGCGATTCGCTGTCAAACGCAACATCATCCAGATACAACGGAATCAGGGTACCGAGCCCGCCGCCGATCAGTGTAAAGACAACCATTGTCAGCAGGATTCCGGGCAGCTTGCGAAAATACTGCTTTTTCGCAAAGAACGATGCCGTCAGCGCAATCAGGACATTGAGGATGCCGTAATACATCGCAGACGGATCGGTGATGCTCTTGAGCATATTCGTTGCAAAGCCGACGATCACGCCCGGCAGATAGCCGCCCATGATCGCCACAGCGACACTTCCGACCGTATCAAGATACAGCGGAAGCTGAAGCCGTCCTGCAATTTCACACAGGATCAGATTCAGCGCAATTCCGGCAAGACAGAGCATGGTTGTTATATAATTGTGCTTCAAATTGCTGTGTTCCGACGGTGCAGACAGCTTTTCTGACATATCAATTCCCTGCCTTTCAATTGAATTTGCATGTCACATTTGCAGTATATTGTTTCAGCGGATACCCTATTATAGCACATATCGTCTCGATTTTCAACAGTTTTACATAAAATTTTACAGAGATTTTGTTGTGCATTCCGACTAAAAGGGCGTTCTTTGAGAAAATAATTGCCGGAAACCGCAATTCCTGCATAGACAAATTGCCATTTTTTATGTACAATAGAATTGGTATTCTGCCGGATTCCGGTCAGAAACAGAAAGGATGATTTCATGAAAGGAAAACGCTTTACCGCCATGCTTTTTGCGGCTGCGGCAGTCTTCGGTGCCGTGCAGATTCCCGCCGATGCGACCGCGCTTCCGCACAAGGCGGATTATCAGGAGCCGGAAACAAATTTCGCCAAGCTGCTCCAGTATTCGCTCTATTTCTATGATGCCAATATGTGCGGCACCGGTGTCACAAAGGAGAGCCTGCTGCCGTGGCGCGGCGACTGCCATATTTATGACGCAAAGGTGCCGCTGCAGCCCTATGACCCCAAAACAGGCGGTACGAATCTCTCTGCCGCGTTCATGAAGCAGTACGCGGATATCCTCGATCCGGACGGCGACGGCACGGTCGATGTCTCCGGCGGCTATCACGATGCGGGCGACCATGTCAAGTTCGGTCTGCCGGAAGCCTATGCTGCATCGGTTGTCTCGTGGGGCTACTACGAATTCCGCGATGCCTACGAGACCATCGGCGAGCAGGCACACACCGAGACAATCCTGCGCCACTTCTGCGATTATTTCATGCGCAGCACCTTTCGCTATGACAAAGGCGATGTCATTGCGTTCTGCTATCAGGTCGGTGACGGCGCGGTCGATCACAAATACTGGCAGGCGCCTGAAATTGACGCGATGGAGCGTCCGGCGTTCTTTGCAACCGCCGATCTGCCGACAACAGACGATGTCTCCGAGGCTGCGGCAGCGCTCGCGATCAACTACTACAACTTCCTCGAGACCGACAAAAAATACGCGGAGCAGTGTCTCGATTACGCCAAAGCGCTGTTCAGCTTCGCCGCAAAAAATGAGAAGGCTGTCGGTAAGGGTGCAGACGGCCCTGCGTCATTCTACACTTCCAGCAAGTGGGAGGATGATTTCTGTTTTGCCGCCGGCTGGCTCTATCTGATCACGGAGGATCACTGGTATCTCGATCAGGCGCTCAAATATGACGATTACTATGCGCCGCCCGGATATGTCCTCTGCTGGAATGATATGTGGAACGGCGTCTCGATTATCTTTGGCAGAATTCAGGATCAGTACCCCGAAATCTGCGAGGAGACGCGCGTCGCAATCGGCAGAGGCAAGTATGAGAAGCTCAACTTCTGGGAGATGACCGCAAAAGCGCTCAACGGCTATATCACCGGCGAGGTCGGCAAAAACACCGCCGCCGGATACTTCTGGCTCGATGAATGGGGCTCGGCGCGCTACAACACCGCAGCGCAGTTCACCGCGCTTGTCTATGACAAATACCAGAACGGCAAGGATGTCTACGATCCCAATCAGAAGGATTATCACTTCTCGGAATGGGCGCTCGGTCAGATGGAATATCTGCTCGGCGACAACCCGCTCGACCGCTGCTATGTGGTCGGATATGCGGAGAATTCCGCCAAGTATCCGCATCACCGTGCAGCATCCGGACTGACCATGGCAGAGGATCCCGGTGAGCATAAGCATGTGCTCTGGGGCGCACTCGTCGGCGGCCCGCGCTCCAATGACAAGCACAGCGACACCACAAATGACTGGATCGACAACGAGGTCACAATCGACTACAATGCCGCGTTTGTCGGCGCAGCGGCAGGTCTTTATCTGCGCTACGGTGACAAATCCATGCAGCCGACTCCGGACTTCCCGCCCGCCGAAAAGGAAGATGACAACGATCTGTTCTCCGGCAATGACTTCTGGGTCTCCGGCTATTACACCGACTCACCCGAGAAAACCGGCGCAGGCGTCACCAAGCTGACGTTCTTTGTCAATACGGATTCACTAGAGCCGCATACCGATCTTTCCATCCGCTATTATTTCAGCATCGAGGAATTCGAGAACAACACCGGCATTCCGGCAAACTTTGTACAGGAAAAGACCTACGATCAGGTGCAGACTGAGGTCGATGACCGCGAGGCTGTCTGCTCAAAGCCGAAGCAATACAAGGACGATATCTACTATGTCGAGATTGCGTGGCCGGATTACGCCATCGCGAACTCGAACAAGAAATATCAGCTGATTCTCGGCATGTACTACGGTGACAAGTGGGATCCCTCAAATGACTGGAGCTTGCAGGGCATGGAGGACATCGGCGAGGAGTATGACAACATCGTCGGCGGTGTCGATCTCGCAAAGCGCTGCCCGTATGTCTGTGTCTACGCGGACGGCAAGCTTGTCGGCGGCACCGAACCGGACGGCACAAAGCCCGACAAGGTCTATACCGCAGCACAGCTCAAGCGGCTCTATCAGCACCTGCTGACCGAAAAGCCGTTTGAAACGCCGGAAATCGCCGCACAGTTTGATTTCAACGGCGACCAATGCATTGACATCCGCGATGCAACGCTGCTCAAGCAACTGATCCTAAAAAAGTAAACAGAAACGGCAGGGAACATAATCCCTGCCGTTTTTCTATTCCGGTTGTATCCATTTTTCGTATTTATCGACCGCAGGAACGCCCTCTCTCCTGATCTCATCAATCAGCAAGCGCAATTCTGCCGAAGCAGGCAGATTTCCCGCGTCAACAGCCTGCTCCATTGCATCCGCGATTTCAAGCGTCGGGAGAATCCGCATTGCTTCCATAACGGCACGTATGTCTTCTTCCGATTCTGCGTGCGCAACCTGCGCTTTCATCAGCCTGTAATTCCGTTCAATCACGCTGATTTTCAGCAAGTCATCTATGCTCTCATTTTCAATGAGCCATGTAAACAACTCGTAATCACAGATTCTTGCCATTGCGTAGACAGCCTGATTCCTGACAAGTTTCGACGGATTCTGTTCATAAATCTGTTTGAGCATCGGATTATAAACAGTCTGCATTGCTTCAAGATCTTGCGCAGTATGATGCTCCTCATAATACTGCGCAATGCCGAGGCACACAGATTGATACTTCTCAGCGGATTGCGTGCCGGACTTTACAAATTCATCGACCAGCTGCATCGCAGCATCCGAATCAGTATTCGCGATCTTTTTCATCGCGGTTACGGCAGTCAAGCCGTCATATTTGCGGAAAATGTCACACAGATCATCCTTTGAAAAATCGCAGTTTGATACAATACATGCTTTTGTATTTTCTTCAATTTCCGGATCATCCAGCAGCGGACGAATAGCCGAACTGTCATAGCCGTCCGCAGCGTACATCTCAACCAGTACCGTTTCAATACCGGCAAGCGTATCCTGATCCTGAATCAGTGTGATCAACTGTTCTTCGGAAAAATCGCCTGCTTTCTCCATCAGCGCAGTATAGAACGGCACCAATGCGGTTTTATCCGGCATTGCAGGCAGCTTTTTCTCGAAACGGTTGATCTTTTTGATGAGTTTCTCAGATGATACGTTTTTCATCTGCGCGTAGATTTCATCCTCGGATTTGCTGAACAATATCCGGTCAGAGATCAACCGCCCCAGAGGAAAAGAACCGCCGCCCGCAGCCGCAATGATCAGCGCTGCGATTACAATTTTCTTTTTCAGCTTCATGACACATCACCCCGCGCGCATAGAACCGGTGTTCACTGCATCTGCTGTGTCTGTTCCGGCGACTCTGTCATTTCCGGCGGCAGCAGGACCGACTCCGTGACGGACTGAATCAGCTCCAGTTCGCTGATCTCATCGGCAACAGTGCCGTCAATGATCGCCTGCTGACGCTCGGTCAGTGCCTTCATACCGGCAAGCGCCTTCTGCAAAACCGGATATGCAGGCAGCTGGTCATAGTTGTAGACATCCACCTTTTTCCAGTTGATCGTATCCGCAGACAGGTAAAACTGCTTCTGGAACCCCTCAAACAGTTCATCATACTGCTTGAAAACCGGTGCCAGCTCCGGGCGCCGCGATTTCACTGCGAGCCGCTGCCGCTTCTGGTTATTATAGGTCTCAATGCAGGATTTCATGCCGGTAAACAGCGAATCCAGGCCCGAGCCCGTCATCTCATAGGAGCGGAATAAGCCTGTTTGCAGCTTTGCGTCTTTGCTGTCATCTGCATGGCGCAGCATGCCTTTCATCTTGAGCTTATAGCGCTTGGACGGCATGATCAGACCGATCAGGTTGACAACCAGCCAGCGAATCAGTTTATAGACAGCGCGGAGCAGAAATCCGATGCCGATAAAGATACCGGCAAACAATCCGAGTATCAGTGAAAAAAAGCCCTCAATGTATTCCGTAAGGCATCCCCCTTTCTGTGTGGTGATTCTATTGTATCATACATTATTCCTTTTGTCAATAAACAAAAGAGCAGCCCCGTATCAGGGACTGCTCCTCATTCGCACGAAAAATATTACTTCTTCATAGCCTCTTCAACAGCAACTGCGCAAGCAACAGTAGCACCGACCATGGGGTTGTTGCCCATGCAATGTCAAAAAAATTTACTGTTACGAGAAGCGACTCACAACGACGAGAAAAGCCCGTAACTACGCCATTATAACGCATTGTCGAAAATTTATCAAAATCTATTTTGGCGGCGTTTTACTCACAAAAATTTATTTTTGGGTGACAAATGGGTGACAAAAATGCTTGACTTTTTCGGGTGTGGCGCGCTATAATAAATGAGGGTGATCTTATGGCAGATATCAACGCTCGCAAGCGTGGAAAGAAATGGGAATACTACTTTGAGATAGCCAAGATGGACGGCAAGCGAAAGCGTATCAGCAAGGGCGGTTTCAATACAAAGGCAGAAGCGGTCAGCGAAGGTGTCAAGGCAATGCACGAATACCAGACCGCAGGCACAGTGAATACGCCTTCCGAGCTTTCCATGCACGACTACCTCAACTACTGGATCGAGATGTACTGTATCCCGAATCTGAAACCAACCACTGTCGCTAACTATAAAAAGTATATCAGGCTTCATATATCTCCGAAGATCGGCAAGTACCGTCTTGCTACGATCACAGCGGAACAGCTTCAGAAGCTGATCAACGATATGGTCGCTAACGGTTACAGCAAGAATACCGTCATCGGCATCAAGGGTGTGCTGTCAAGCAGCCTGAACTATGCCGTACAGCCGCTTCACTATCTGAAAACCTCGCCTATGGCGTATGTGAAGATACCCAAAGGCTCACGCACAAATTACCGTTCGTCACAGTATAAGCGTGAGGTCATCGAAAAGGATATTATCGTCGAGATATGTGTGCGTTTCCCGAAAGGCAGTTC
>CAMKLV010000032.1:0-34438 GCA_946413695.1 uncultured Ruminococcus sp.
GGCGCTCCCGCGGCGTGTTATGCTCCGGCAGCACAGTGCGTGACCGGAATGCTTTAGCAATACGGAGCCGCGCACGGCGCGGTGAAAAAGTTTGATCAAAACTTTTATTTTGGCTTCGCCTTTCGCTCCTTATGTTGCTGCATCATTCAGGCTTTTTCGTCATCCTCAAAGCCGCAGTCGGAGAAGAATTCCTGATCGAAAAGCGCCTTGCCGCCGTTTGCCTTGACCGCACGGATCGCGGTCTGCCGGTTGTATTCAAAATCCTCGATGATGAACGGCACCTTCTTCCCGAAGCGCTGCTCCGTGAACTTCTCTCTGTGCAGCTCCGCGACCGCAAGCACCGCAAGATCATAAATGCGCTGCGTCAGATCGTCATCGTCCTCCTCGAGGTCATAGCCCTGCGAATCGAGCCACTCTGTCAGCGGTTCTTCATCCAGCGCGCGGAAACGGTTATCCGTCCAGTTTGCAAAGTTCCAGCGCTCGAGGCTGTTTGCACGGTTCTCCGCATCGGTCTGCGCGGTGTTATAGGCAAGCCAGAGGTCGCCGCCGGGGACATTGTCCTCCGAATAGCCGAGGTGATAGCCGATCTCCAGCATGCAGACATCCGCTGCCGTGATATCCGTCAGCGCATCTTTGAGCCATGCTTTCAGCTCGATCACGAATGCGCGGTCGCCTGCGTCCACGGCTTCGGGCTCATAGGCTTCGACCTCCTCGTCAAGGTCAATCTCATCAAAGCCCATGCCGCCGAACAGCCCGCTCATCTGATCCATGAGACCGTCCATGCCGCCCATATCCTGCGCCATGCGCTCGACATCGTCCGGCATGATGCCGCCCTGCGCGGCAAACTCCGCCGCCTTGCCGATGATGTTCGTCAGATTCGGATTCTGCATGAATGCCTGCACCTGCGGATTCTGCATCATCTCCTGAATCTGCGAATCGCCCATGATGTTTTCGATCTCGTCCTCGCCGGCGCCGAACATCCCCAGCAGTTTACTCAGATCCATATGTCCTCCTTATTTGCGCGGCAGCGTCTGCGTCGATAGGATCGTGCAGTCTTTGCTGCGCAGGGTATATGCGCCGAAATTCGCGGGCAGAAAGACTGAATCGCCCTTCGAGATCGGCATGACCACGCCGTCATCATAGATCAGCGCTGCATCGCCTGCCGTGCAGAGCAGATGCGTATAGGATACACCGCCCGGCGCTGCGAATGCAGCCTCCTCGGTGATATGCAGCTCGGTAGTTGTGAAGAACTGGCAGTCCGCGATCACATCGGCGCTGTAGCCGTCATACTGCATCAGCGGACGTCTTCTGCGCGGCGGTGCCGGCCATGTTTTCGTGACATCCACCGCCTTGTCGATATGCAGTTCTCTGGGCTTGCCGTCCAGCCCCACGCGGTCATAGTCATAGACGCGGTAGGTGATGTTGGAGTTCTGCTGAATCTCCGCGATCAGGATGCCTGCACCGATTGCATGCAGCGTGCCCGGCTCGATGAAAAACACATCGCCCTTGTTGACCGGCATCAGCTGGATAACATCGAGCAGCGTGCCGTTCTGGATGCTGGCGCGGAATTCCTCCTTCGTCAGCTCGCGGTTGAAGCCGTAGGCGAGGGCAGCGCCCTCCTCGCAGTCAACGATATACCAGCATTCGGTCTTGCCGTTTTCGCCGCCCTCGTGCTCGCGCGCATAGCGGTCATCCGGATGCACCTGCACGCTGAGATCCTGACAGGCGTCAATCAGCTTGATCAGCACCGGAAAGGTTGAGAATCCTGCCGCGCCTTCGCCGACGCGGGCAGACCAATCCTGCTCGAGATATTCCTTGAGCGTCATGCCCTTGTTGACGCTGTTCATAATGACAGCCGGTCCTGCCGGATGACAGGAGAGCTCCCAGCTTTCGGCAAGCCGCTCCAGATCGCTTTCCTTGCCGAATTCATCGCGCAGACGGGTTCCGCCCCAGATGTAATCCTGACATGCAGGCTTCAGTTTCAAAGGCTCCATGGATGATCCTCCCCTCACAACCTGTGGTTCTCTTTTTCAGCTATCGGGCAGCTCCTGAATCAGCGTATAGAGCTGATCGGCGGTCTCGCGCCGGACACCTGCGGTCTTGGCAAGCTGCTCCGGTGTCGCCGCTTTGAGCTGCGCGCGGGTCTTATAGGTAAGCAGGAGCTTCTGCGCCTTTTTCTCACCGATTCCCGGAACCTGCGTGAGCGTCAGCGCATAGCTGGTTTTGCGGTGCCTGGTTTTCATATAGGTGATCGCATAGCGATGAACCTCATCCTGAATGCGCGTCAGCAGATTGAACGCAGCCTGCTTTTCGCGCACGGCGATCTCGCCGCCGTTTGTCGCAATCGCGCGCGTTCTGTGCTTCTGATCCTTGACCATACCGAAGAGCGGGATCCTGAGCCCGAGCTCCTCAAGGATCGGTGCAATCGCGCCGACATGCGTGCTGCCGCCGTCGAGCAGAATCAGATCCGGCAGGACGCCGAATTCATTGACGGCTTTTGCGGTCTCGTCGGTTTCCGCCTGTGCCTTGAAATATTCGCCGAAGCGCCGCCGGATGACCTCCTGCATCGCTGCATAGTCATTCTGACCGGTCAGCTCCTTGATCGAAAAGCGGCGATAGGCATTTTTCAGCGGTCTGCCGTTCTCAAAGACAACCATTCCGGCGACCATTGCCGCCGAGGAAAGGTTCGAGATATCGTAGGATTCGATGCGCACAGGCGGCTTTTCGAGCCCGAGTGCCCTTGCAAGCTCCTCGAGGGCAAGCAGCTCTCTGCCGGTTCTGCCCGCCTGAATCGAGAGCTTTTCGCCGGCGTTCTGCTTTGCCTTGAGCAGAAGCCGGTGTCTTGCGCCGCGCACGGGCTGCTCAATCGAGACGGCATGCCCCGAGCGCTCTGCAAGCATCGCTTCGAGCAGCTCCTTTTCTGCCGGAAGCTGCTCCACCAGAACAGTCTTCGGCAGATCGCCGCCGGAGCGTGTGCTGTAATACTGCGGCAGAAAATCATCGAGCGGCTGCTCGGAAAGCGCCTCCGAGGAAATCTGAAACGTGTTCTGATCGTACAGTCTGCCGTCGCGGTAGATCAGCACCGCAATGGCAGTTGTATCGTTGGATTCCGCCGCCGCGATGACATCGGTATCCGCGGTCACGGCATCCATGATATCCTGCTTTTCGCCTGCGCTGCGGATCGCGGCAATGCGGTCGCGCAGACGGGCTGCCTCCTCAAAATCGAGCCGGTCGGCAGCGGCGTGCATGCGCTCCTCGAGTGCGGTGATCGTGTGGTCGCCGCCGTTTTTGATAAAGCGCACGGCATCACTGACCGCCTCGGCATAATCCTGCTCGCTGATGTTTCCCTTGCAGACGCCCATGCACTGCCCGATGTGATAATACAGGCAGGGGCGCTCCTTGCGGAAACTTTCCGGGAACTGCCGGTTACAGGTCGGGAGCCGGAACATGCGGTTGACGGCGCTGACAGTCTGCCGCGCCGTGAAGCCGCTCATATAGGGTCCGAGGTAGGTGCCCTCGCCGTCCGCGTGCAGCTCCGCAGTGATGCGCGAATAGGGCGGCGGCGAGATTCTGATATAGTGGTATCCCTTGTCATCCTTCAGCAGAATGTTGTAGCGCGGCTTGTGCTGCTTGATCAGCGAGCACTCGAGCACAAGCGCTTCGTATTCCGATGCGGTGACGATAAAATCATAGTCATAGACCTGCGAGACCATCTGCGCGGTCTTCGGGGTGTGATCCGGATGATCGCGGAAATAGCTGGTCACGCGGTTGCGCAGGTTTTTCGCCTTGCCGATGTAAATGATCTTCTCCTGCGCATTCTTCATGATGTAGACGCCGGGTTCGGTGGTCAGCGCGGCGGTTTTCCGCTGCAGATAGGGCAGTCTCGGATTCATTCCGCGTCCTCATCCTCTCCGCTTTCGTCCGCATCGTCATCCTCGTATGCATCCTCGTCATCGTCATCCTCCTCGACGCCGAATTCATACTCGAACTTCTCATCCTTATCCGTCAGGACAAGCTTCTCCTCGCTGGAAAGATCCTCTGCAAGGCGCTTTGCCTTTTCGCGGAGCGTCTTTTTCTCCTTCATCGGCTTTTCAACCATGGTCGGCGTATCGGCAAAGAGTGTCGATTCAAAGCTCCGCACCTTTGCCGAATCGCCGTAACAATCCACTTCGATCTCCTCGAGCCGAAGCTGATAATCCATTGCAGTGAAGAAGAAAATATACGCAAATGCATTGACTAAGATACTGCCGTAGACACGGTATCCCGCGATGGCAAGCAGCATGCCCGCCAGTATGATGCAGGTTGTGATGCCGACAATCCACTGCAGCTTTTTGTTCATCGGATCAAGCATCAGCAGCGAGAACGAGACACCCGCCGAGAACAGCACATGCGTCACCGTCAGCCCGACGGACAGGCCGTTATAGGATTTGAACGGCAGCAGACGGAATTCCAGCAGCATCAATATGATCTCGACGAGGATATACGCAATCAGCAGGAATTTCATGCACTTGCGCGCGCGGACAAGCCGCTCCATCCAGATGACGCTCGTCGAGAACAGCAGAAAGGCAACCGTCTCGATCGAATATGCCACAACCTCAAACGGGATCGAATAATTGCCCTTGTTTGCGAATGAATAATAGTAGATCAGGCAGACAATGATGAATACCACAAACAGGATATTCGCAATTCTGCCGAACCGCATGCAGTCCGAGAGTTTGTATCTGCGCGGGCCTTTGTCCTCGCGGATATCCTCGAGTGTGCGGTGCTGCCGCGGGAGCTTTTCCGCCTTTTCGGCTCTGCGCTCCCTGCGCGGCGCTTCAGATCGTTTCTTCGACATTGCGCATTGTCTCCTATCGTTCCGGCAGAATCCGGATTATTTCTTTGCTGCAAGTGCGCGCTGACCGATATCTCTGCGGTAATGGACGTTCTCAAAGCTGACCTTTCCGGCTGCTTCATAGGCGGCTGCCAGCGCATCGCGGAGCTTTTCCGCAGAAGCAGTGATGCCGAGCACTCTGCCGCCTGCGGTGAGGAATTCGCCGCTCTCGGAAAGCTTTGTGCCCGCATGATACACAGCGGCATTCTCGAGCTGTCCCTTTTCGTTCAGGCCGGAGATGACCTTGCCGGTCTCGTATTTCTCAGGATATCCGCCGCTTGCGAGAATGACGCAGGCACATGCGCCCTGCTTCCATTCGATCGGCAGATCGTCAAGCTGCCGGTTCTCGACCGCTTCCATGATATCGAGCAGATCGGTCTTCAGCATCGGCAGAACAACCTGCGTTTCCGGATCGCCGAAGCGGCAGTTGTACTCAATGACCTTCGGGCCGTTCGGTGTCAGCATGAGACCGAAATACAGGCAGCCGCGGAAGGTTCTGTTTTCGCCGTTCATCGCGTGCATGGTCGGCAGGAAGATTTCGCGCATGCACTGCTCCGCGATCTCCTTCGTGTAATACGGATTCGGGGAGACGGTGCCCATGCCGCCGGTATTCTTGCCGCGGTCGCCGTCAAGCGCGCGCTTGTGATCCATCGAGGAGACCATCGGGGCAACGCTTTCGCCGTCGGTGAATGCGAGCACGGAGACCTCGGGACCGGTCAGGAACTCCTCAATGACGAGCTTCGAGCCGCTCTCGCCGAAAATCCTGTCCTCCATGATCGAGCGGATTGCGTCGATCGCCTCCTGCTCGGTCTGGGCGATGATGACGCCCTTGCCCAGCGCAAGACCGTCCGCCTTGACAACCGTCGGATAGGTATCCTGCTCTCTGACATATGCAATTGCGGATTCCGCATCGGTGAATACTTCATATTTCGCCGTCGGGATGCCGTACTTCTTCATGAGATTCTTCGAGAACACCTTGCTGCCCTCGATGATCGCTGCCGCCTTGGAAGGTCCGAACACCTTGAAGCCGTTTTCACGCATCAGATCAGCCATGCCGAGCACGAGCGGATCATCCGGCGCAACGAAAACCCAATCAACGGCAAGCTTTTTTGCAAGTGCAAGCATGCCGTCCAGATCGGTTGCCTTGACCGGAAAACACTCGGCATATTTTGCAATGCCGCCGTTGCCCGGCGCACAGTAGAGTTCGGTGACCAGCGGAGACTCACTGAGTTTCATAATAATGGCGTGCTCTCTGCCGCCGCCTCCGACTACCAGTACTTTCATCTTTTTGATTCCTTTCGGTTTTATATGGGATGATTTTGGACTCTGAGGAATATTTGCCGATACAGCGCACTGTATCAGCGGTACATCATGATCCGCGCCGTTATTCTGCCGCCAGCATCTCCGGCGTCAGCTCGCGGATCTCGCAGAAGTGAATCTTTTTCAGCGAGGGCTGATTCATCAGCGCACGCATGATGCCGCCGTGGCAGACAATCAGCAGCTTGCTGATATCCTGCCGCGCAAGATACGGCCGGATTGCTTCAATCGCACGGGCACGCATCTGCGCATGGGTCTCCCAGTTCGGGTATTTGTCCGACGGGGTGTGTACGCCGCCGTTCTGCTTGTATTCATCCCACGCCTCCTTGATCTCCGTGTGAGAGGGCGCGGAATAATCTATGCGCGGCAGCCACTCGAAAATGCCGACCGCAACCTCGATCGGTCTGTCGATCTGCCGCGAGACGATCGCTGCCGTCTGCAGGGCTCTGGGGTAAGGCGAAGCGACAATCAGGTCAACATCCTGAATGCGGCTGTCCTTTGCCGCCTCCTCCGCCTGATGAATGCCCTCGGGCTTCAGCTGCCCGAGCTCGGCACCCATTCCCGGCAGCCCGAGCGCCGCCGTGTCACGGTAGGTCGGCTCCCCGTGCCGCATCAAATATACCGTCATTGCCATGTCCTCCTGCGGCTTTCAGTTGTTCCTCCAGTAACCGTTCTATAGTGGGGGCGCTGCCCCCACACCCCTGCCAGAGGGATACTATCCCTCTGGACTCCCGCTGCTGCTCCGCTCCAGCCCCAAAGGGGCTGAAACGGAGCAGAAATGGGATTCCAAAGGGTCAGTGACCCTTTGGCGGGGTTTGGGGCGGAGCCCCATTATAAATCGCTCAGTGGTGGAACAGGCGGAGGCCGCAGAACGCCATTGCGATGCCGTACTTGTTGCACTGCTCAATGACGATATCATCGCGGATGGAGCCGCCCGGCTCAACAATATACTTGACGCCGCTCTTATATGCGCGGTCGATGTTATCCGGGAACGGGAAGAATGCATCCGAGCCAAGGCAGACATCGGTATTCTTTGCGATCCATGCATGACGCTCTTCCTTTGTGAAGACCGGCGGCTTCTTTGTGAACACGCGCTCCCACTCGCCGTCTGCGAGAATATCCATGTAATCCTCGCCGATGTACAGGTCGATTGCGTTGTCGCGGTCCGGACGCTTGATATCATCGCGGAACGGCAGATTCAGAACCTGCGGCGCCTGACGCAGCCACCAGTTATCCGCCTTTGTGCCTGCGAGTCTGGTGCAGTGGATTCTGGACTGCTGACCTGCGCCGATACCGATTGCCTGACCGTCCTTGACATAGCAGACAGAGTTCGACTGCGTGTACTTCAGGGTGATCAGGGAGATGATGAGGTCAAACTTCTTGTCCTCGGGGATATCCTTGTTCTCGGTCACGATGTTGGAGAGCATGGTCTCCTCGTTGATTGCGAGATCGTTTCTGCCCTGCTCGAAGGTCACGCCGAACACTTCCTTGTGCTCGACCTTCGGCGGCTCATAGTTCGGGTCGATCTGGACAATATTATAGTTGCCCTTGCGCTTGGTCTTGAGGATCGCAAGCGCCTCCTCGGTGTAGCCCGGTGCGATGATGCCGTCGGAAACCTCGCGCGCGATCAGCGTTGCGGTGATGGCGTCGCACTCATCGGAGAGCGAAATCCAGTCGCCGAAGCTGGACATTCTGTCCGCGCCTCTTGCTCTTGCATATGCACATGCAAGCGGGGAGAGCTCGCCGAGATCATCGACGAAGTAAATCTTCTTGAGTGTATCGGAAAGCGGTCTGCCGATTGCAGCGCCTGCCGGAGATACATGCTTGAACGAGGTCGCTGCCGGCATGCCGGTTGCTGCCTTCAGCTCGCGGACAAGCTGCCAGCCGTTGAAGGCATCAAGCAGGTTGATATAGCCCGGATTGCCCGAGAGAACCGTGATCGGGAGTGCGCTGCCGTCATTCATATAAACTCTTGCAGGCTTCTGGTTCGGATTGCATCCGTATTTCAAAAGACGTTCGGTTTCCATCATACATTCTCCTTATATCAAATATCTGACATCGTGCAGTTTCCCGTCGATGTAGCATTTTGCCTTCCACATGAGTCCGTCATCGCTCACAAGCTGAATGCCGACCGCATGTGTCTGTCCGTCCGGATCCGAGATCGTGCCAGACAGGGTATCCTTTTCGGGCTTGAACACGCCCTTGACGCTGTCAAACTGTTGTCCGTCGATCACGAGATTCGCCGTTGCAATGCCGTTCTGCACCTCAATCTCATGACCGTCATATACAAAAGATGTGATCATTGGTTTTCCTTTCAGATATATCCGTTTTCAAACAATTCAAACTGCTGCTGCAGCGCCGGATTCAGACAGAGCGCTCCCGCGGCTCCGTCTCAGCCCTTCTTCGGCTCGTTTCCGTAACGGTTGATGATCTTCGTGACGGCGCTCTGATCCTCCGGATTGATGTAGCGGACGAACAGGGAAATCTTGTTGTCTGCGTTCAGGCTGTCCCAGAGCAGCTGGGTGAAGCCGTCGATATCATCCGGAATGGAGACGAGCTTCGGCTCGCCGGTAAAGCTCGGCAGCGGATTGCCGTCGCCGACATAGGTGTGGATGAAGTGTCCCTGACCTGCGAGCGGATTCTCATAGGAATAGGTGAAGCGCTGGCAGGATTCGGGGTTGCCCTCTGCGCTCTTGAGAATCGAAAGCGCATAGTTGAAGCTGCCCTTTTCGCAGCGGATGATGCCGGAGATTCTGGGTGTGAAGTTCGGCGCATCCGGCTCAAACTTGCGCGCGCGGAGTCCCTGTTCAAAGGTGAACTGATGATCGAGCGCCTCATAGATCGTGTCGGTCTGGTCGCCGTTGGTGACGATTGTCTTGTTGCCGAGCACGCGGACAGGCGAGTAGATGATCAGCGAGGGATCCGTACATTTGGATTCGTCATATGCCTGTGTCTTGAGTCCGGCGCCGTCCGGAACAAAAATGCGGTTGCGGGAGTTCTCGCTTCTTCCCATGATGAAATACGCCGCAACAGCGTGCTTTCCGTCTGCAGAACGGCCGAGGATGATGCCTCTGCCGGGATAGCTGTTGCTCTGCAGTTCCTGTGCAAGTGAGATCATAGCCATAATGATTTCCTCCTGAATTTCGGGTTGTATTGATTCCGCTTCGTGCGGGGAATGGATCGCTTTGATTACCGGATGCTGACGATGTCATTTTCGACATGCAGCCTGTCCTCGCAGAACAGTCTGACTGCCTCGGGCAGAATGTGCCATTCCGCCTGCTCCATGACGCGCTTCTGGAGTGTCTCCGGCGTATCGCCCTGCTCGACGGCAACCGCCTTCTGCAGGATGATCGGGCCGCCGTCACAGACCTCTGTGACAAAATGCACCGTCGCGCCCGTGACCTTGACGCCTTTTTTCAGCGCCGCTTCGTGGACATGCAGACCGTAATAGCCCTTGCCGCAGAAGCTCGGGATCAGCGCCGGATGCACGTTGATCATTTTGTTCGGGTAGGCGCGGCAGATCGTCTCATCGAGAATCGTCATGAAGCCCGCCTGTACGATCAGATCCGCATGCTCCTCGCGGAACGCATCGAGCATTGCCGCGCTGTAGGCGGCTGTATCGGGATAATCCTTGCGCACGATTACGCGCGTCGGGATATTTGCCTTTGCGGCGCGCTCCAGCGCATAGACGCCGGGCTTGGAACTGATGACGCAGGTGATCCTGCCGCCGCCGAGTTCGCCGCGCGCCTGCGCATCAATCAGCGCCTGCAGATTGGTGCCGCCGCCGGACACCAGAACAATGATATTTTTCGGATTGTCAGCCAACTGGCTCTCCCCTTTCTGCTGTATTCACGCCTGCACAGACTGCTCTGCGGGCATCTGCATTATCCGGCTGCACCGTATTTTTCGAGGATTCTTTCGCTGCACGCTGCGGCAGGGGAATAAGCAGGATCCTCTGCACGCTTTGCATCGAGATCAACAGGCTTGCCGAACACAACGCATTCCTGATAAAGCGTCTCGGTGCTCAGATCCTCATCGCTGTCGGAAGTCCGCTGCTTGAGCAGAAACAGATAGTTCTGCGGCGTTTCCGTATCAGCCGCAAATGCCTCTGCCATCTGCTGCATGTTCTGCGTATACGCCGCACCGTCGGCATCTGCCGAAAGCGTCATCGAGCAGGTCATCATCCAGCGGTCATCCTGCATGATGGATCGCAGATCGGCGGTGCATGCCTGAAGCCCCGTTCCGGGCTGGATGAATCCGAGTGCGACGGATTTATCCGGCTCCTTGTTCGTCGGCAGGAACACCGGCAGAAAGAACGTATTTGCTACCTCCGCCTCGCCGCCGCCGACCGAAAGCTGTACCGGATTGCTGCCCGCTTCGGGCGCTTCGCAGTCAAAATACTGCGAAAGATAATCCGCAAAGAATTCCTCCTTCGCGATGAGGTTCATTTCGCGGAAGGCATAATTTGCGACCTCGGTGTTGTAGAAATCCTGCTTCGTCGGGAAGGTATCCTTTTCCTCCGCCGGATATTCAAACGATGTGATTTCTTCGTTGACGCGCGGATTGCCGTGCACATCATTGTAGGTCAGCTTGAAAACGCGGTGCTTTGCTGTCATGCCCGATGCTTCCACCTCGCCCTGATCGGTGAATGTGTAATCCTCGCCGAAGCAGTAGCGGAGAAAATCGCCGTACTGCTCCGAGAGATCCGGCGCGGAGCCGCAGCCTGTCATCATGAGCATGAGGGCTGCGCCGCATGCCGCGAGAAAAATCCGTTTCTTCATCGGTCGATTATTCAATGATAACACCTTCATTGCTCTCGACCAGCTCGCCGAGGATGTATGCGTGCTCACCGGCTGCCTCGAGGGCTGCAACGGTCTTGTCTGCATCCTCCGGTGCGACGGAAACAATCATGCCGACGCCCATATTAAAGGTATTGAACATATCGCGCTCCGGAATGTTGCCGGTGCGTGCAATCAGATCGAAGATCGGGAGCACCTGCACATCCTTGCGTGCGATTCTCGCGGAGATGCCGTCCGGCAGGCTGCGCGGGATGTTCTCATAGAAGCCGCCGCCTGTGATGTGGGAGATCGCCTTGACGTTGACCTGCTCCAGCAGCGAAAGCACCGGCTTGACATAGATGCGCGTCGGTGTCAGCAGGCACTCGCCCAGTGTCGAGCCGAGGTCTGCAAAGTGGCGGGCAAGGTTCTGCTCGCTGACGGTGAACACCTTGCGCACGAGCGAGAAGCCGTTGGAATGCACACCGCTCGATGCGATTGCGATGAGGACATCGCCTGCCTTCTGCGTATCGGGCTTCAGGAGCTTTTTGCGGTCCGCAACGCCGACGGTGAAGCCCGCGAGATCGTAATCGTCATCCGGCATCATGCCCGGGTGCTCGGCAGTCTCGCCGCCGATCAGTGCGCAGCCTGCCTGCACGCAGCCCTCTGCAACGCCCTCGACAATCGTTGCGATCTTTTCCGGATAGTTCTTGCCGCAGGCGATGTAATCGAGGAAGAACAGCGGCTTTGCTCCGCAGCAGATGACGTCATTGACGCACATTGCCACGCAGTCAATACCGATGGTATTGTGCTTGTTCATCAGCATCGCGATCTTGAGCTTTGTGCCGACGCCGTCTGTGCCGGAAACCAGCACCGGCTCCTCCATGCCCTTGAGGTCGGGCAGGAACAGGCCGCCGAAGCCGCCGATTCCGTCAATCGCACCGGCAGTTGCGGTTCTTGCGACATGCTTCTTCATCAGCTCAACCGCCTTGTAGCCGGCTGTGACGTCTACGCCTGCCTTTGCGTAGCTTTCAGAAAAGCTGTTTTTTTCGTTTGCCATTCTAAATTCTCCTCTTGATCGTTTCTGCGGTCGGCAGGGGATGCCTGCCGCCGGTCTGCTCTGGCTCCGTCGCAGAGCATCGCATTGCTTTCAAAGCAGATGCGTTAAAATCATAGTAACTGTCCAACGAGATACCCGATCATGCCGCAGATCAGCGCAAGCGGAATGATGCGCAGATACTGCCGGATCATCAGGTTGTTGTAAACGGTATCGCGGATATCCGTTTCGATTCCGGCGGCAACTGCTGCACGGAAATCCTCCGGCGCTTTTCTGCCGCCGAGCAGTGCGCCGTAATGAATCGGGATGACGGTGTGCGGCTTGATCTGATTTGTCATTTCCGCCGCCTGCCGTGCTGTCATGGTGTACATGCCGCCGCTGACCGGCAGCATCAGGATATCGCATTTCACAGCGCTGCTCTCCGGCGTGACATCGCTGTCGCCGGTGATATAGACGCGCGTTTCGCCGAGCGTCAGGACATACCCGAGCCAGCCCATGCCCTTGCGGTGCGCAGGCTTATTCAGATTATACGCTGCGACCGTCTCGACCGGAACGCCGCAGATTGTCTGCGACTGCCCCGGTGTGAGACGCAGAGGCTCTCTGCCCGTGCGGAGTCTGACAATCGGTGCGATGCTTTTCGGCACCGCGATGACTGTATCTTCCCTGAGCAGCTTTTTGATGTCCTTCGGGGAAAAATGATCGAAATGCGGGTGCGTGATGAGAATCAGATCGGCATCATGCGGTTCATCCGGAATCCGGATCGGGTCAATGTAAATGACCTTTTCGCCGCGGATGCACACGCTGCTGTGCGTGTTGACCTGAATCTGATTCAAAATCTCCTGCTGAAACATAGTTTTTCCTCATATCAGGCTTTGCGGTTTCAACTTTCGCCGTCAAACGGATGTCGGCACTGCCGATTATTCTTCGCCGGTGAAGCAGTAGGTGCAGAGCGAATCGGGATCAATGCCGACTGCCGTTTTTACATCTGCGAGCAGGTGATACTTCAGTGAGGTGAAGTTCAGTCTGCGCGCGATCTGCTCGACCATTGCGTGATAGCGCTCGGTATTATCCGTGCAGTAATCCTTGAGATAGCGGTCATCGCCGTCAAAATCGCGGACAACCTGCCGCGCAATCAGATCCATATCGGATTTGCCCGGCGAGAAGTTCAGATACTTACATCCGAACATCGAAGGCGGCGAAGCGGAACGGATATGTACCTCTTTCGCGCCGTTGTTGTAAAGGAATTCCACTGTGTTGCGCATCTGTGTGCCGCGCACAACGGAATCATCAAGGAACAGCAGCTTTTTGCCGCGGATCAGCTGTTCCACGGGGATCAACTTCATATGTGCCGTCAGATCGCGGATCGACTGCTTTGCCGGTGTGAAGCTGCGCACCCATGTCGGGGTGTACTTGATAAACGGACGCGCAAACTTGATGCCGCTTTCATTCGCATAGCCGATTGCATGGCCGTTGCCCGATTCCGGCACGCCTGCAACATAATCGACATCAATGCCCTTGTCGCGCCGTGCGAGCAGCGCGCCGCAGTTGTTGCGCATAACCTCGACGTTCACGCCCTCATAACATGAGGTGGTGTAGCCGTAATAGATCCACAGGAATGCGCAGATCTTCATTTTCTTGTTCGGTTCCTTGAGCGTCTCGCAGGAATCCGGTGTCAGGAACACAATCTCGCCCGGACCCAAGTCGCGCTCATAGCGGTAGCCGAGGTTCATATAAGAGAAGGACTCAAAGGCTGCACAGTAGGCGCCCTCTTTGTGTCCGAGAATCAGCGGCGTTCTGCCGAGGTAGTCACGCGCTGCATAAAGCCCGTCCTTCGTCATCAGCAGGAGCGTCATCGAGCCGTTAATCTGCTTTTGTGCGTAGCGGATGCCCTCCGCAATGGTGTCGCACTGGTTAATCAGCGATGCTACAAGCTCGGTCGGGTTGAGCTGACCGCCGCTCTGCTCGTTGAAGTGGCCGCCCTTCGAGATGATATCCTCAACAAGGGCTTCGGCATTGTTGATTCTGCCGACTGTCGTCAGCGCATAGCTGCCGAGATGAGAGCGCACCATGACCGGCTGCGGATCGGTGTCACTGATACATCCGATGCCCATGTTGCCGTGCATATCATCCATATCGTCGCCGAACTTTGTCCGGAACGGTGCGTTTTCAATGTTGTGGATCGCACGCTGAAAACCGGTCTCAGGGGCATAAACTGCCATGCCGCCTCTGCGTGCGCCGAGATGTGTGTGGTAATCTATTCCGAAGAACAGGTCAGCGGTAATGTCCGATTTGGACACCGCGCCGAAAATACCGCCCATAAACTTCCTCCAATAAGGTATCCGCTTCGCGGACAGATTCTGAATGGGCTCTGTGCCCAAACCGCACCAAAGGGACAAAAGTCCCTTTGGAATCCCGATTTATGTCGAATCAAGTGCAGTCATTCAGGGATTAAGCGGAATTATGCGTTCTCCTTGAGGCGCTTCATGATCTCCTGATATGCCTCCTCAACGCCGCCCATATCTCTGCGGAAGCGGTCCTTGTCGAGCTTCTCGTGCGTGGTGGAATCCCAGAAGCGGCAGGTATCCGGCGAGATCTCGTCTGCGAGGACGATCTGATCGTGGAATCTGCCGAACTCGATCTTGAAGTCGATCAGGTCGATGTTCATCTTCTTGAAAAAGCCGATCATGAACTCATTGACCTTGAATGCATACTTTGCGATGGTGTCGAGCTCCTCTTTCGTTGCAAGGCCCAGTGCCAGTGCATAGTAATCGTTGATGAACGGATCGTGCAGATCATCGTTCTTGTAGCTGAACTCGAGGATCGGGGTCAGGAGCTTTCTGCCTTCCTCAACGCCCATTCTCTTGGAGAAGCTGCCGGCTGCAACATTGCGGACGATAACCTCCAGCGGAACGATCGAGACCTTCTTGACCAGCGTCTCGCGCTCGGAGAGCTCCTCGACGAAGTGGGTCGGAACGCCTTCCTTCTCGAGCATCTGGAACATGACATTGGTCATCTGGTTGTTGATGACGCCCTTGCCCTTGATCGTGCCCTTCTTTGCGCCGTCGCCTGCGGTTGCATCGTCCTTGTAATCGACGATCACGAGATCCGGATCGCTGGTCGCAAAGACCTTCTTTGCCTTGCCCTCATAGAGCTGCTCGCCTTTTGTTACATTTGCCATTGTATTTTCCTCCTAAATATTGGTTCACATATGTATTTGCGGATCATTCCGCATTGCCCAGCTTTTTGATTCTGCGCCGGAGCTTCTCAAAGAAGCTTTCGGACTTCTGCGCCTGCATCCGGCTGAGGAGTTCTGCATGGATTTCAGAAAGCTCTGCATCTGATAAATCCAGATCTGCCACGGGCTGAATGTCCTGCGCCCTTGCGCAAAACGCGCAGATCGCTTTCTGCTTTCCGCCGTCCTTTAAGACAGATATGAAAACCGTTGCAGGCTGTTCACCGCACTGTTCACACATCCGGTGTTCCGCCGCGCTTTTCTTCTGTGCCCTGATAAATTCCCGTACAGACGGGATTTTTCTGCCCTCCGCGCACCACAGGCACAATGCCTGCTGCCGCACGGTATCGCCTGACTTCACGGTCACATAGACCGCCGCTGGCTCTTTGCTGCACTGTTCGCACAGCTTTGCTCCGGACACCGGACTCACAGCTCCGCGATCATTTCCTGCAGTGCTGCGTCCTTTTTGCGCACACCGACGATCATTTCGGACTTGCGCTCCTTGAGCTTCGCAGCAAGACCTTCATCGGAAAGCGCGAGCATCTGCACCGCGAGAATCGCCGCATTCTTTGCGCCGTCCACGGCGACCGTTGCGACCGGAATGCCGCTCGGCATCATGACCGTTGCAAGCAGCGCATCAAGCCCGTCAAGCTGCGCGCCCTTGCATGGAATGCCGATCACCGGCAGTGTGGTGTGTCCCGCGATGACGCCCGCGAGATGTGCCGCCATGCCCGCTGCACAGATGATTACGCCGAAGCCGTTTTTCTCCGCATTTGCTGCGAATTCTGCGGCAAGCGCCGGTGTTCTGTGTGCGCTCATGACATGCGCTTCAAACGGGACGCCGAAGCTCTTGAGCTCTGTCAGGGCACCCTTGACGACAGGAAAATCGCTGTCGCTGCCCATGATGACTGCAACCTTTTTCATGATTGAAATTGCTCCTTTCAAGGGTTGATATGCATCCGTTCTCAGATGCCGCCTGCGGCATTCATCTGGGAATCGGTAAAGCTGCTGTAGGTCAGTGTACCGGTGGTACTGCGCGTCAGAGTCAGCATCATGGATGTGTCAATCGTATCGCCGATGCTGCTTTCCGCGGTCGGGCGCTGATACCGAACCTGCATCTGCACCAGATAAGAGGGCAGACCTTCCGTTTCGAGCGCCTTGATCCGGCTGATCTTCGCAGAGACAAGCCGGCAGGAGATATAGCGGTAGTCCATCAGGACTTCCGATTTGCTTTCTTCCGGCAGCATCGTTTTATCCGGATGCTGCTTCGTGATAAAGAGATAGCGCAGATATCCGGCAGCCGCCTCCCCGATATCCGTGAGGATATCCGCAGAGGGGAGCCGTTTGAGCTCCGCTTCGCTGAAATCCAGTGTCAGCGTATGCAGCCCGACAGGGTAGGCGGTGTGCCATTCCGTCCAGCCGATGTGCTGACCGTTCAGCGCGCCCAGCCAGCGGTTTCCGCCGGTTTCCAGCAGGAGCATCCCGTCCTCATAGGAGCAGGAATCCCACGCCGTATCAGACCAGCGCGTGCCGTCTGCATGATAGAGATGCACGCACTCTCTGCCGTTTTCCTCAAAGGATGCGATCCAGAGATCGGAGCCGGATGCTGCCACCGGCACAATCGAGCGATAGATAAACGGGACAAGCTGCTCGCCGTTCGTCCGGATCAGCCCGTACTCCGCGCTTTTGCCGGCGCTGCGGCGTGCGATCAGCACGGAATCGCTCATCGTGCGCAGATAAAACCATGTCGGCTCGATCAGCACTCTGCCGCTGGCGTTTTTCGCGCCCCAGAGCCCGTTTGTGCCCTCAAAGAGCGTGACGGCGCTGCGGTTGCCGGCAGGCTGTGCTTCCGGCTGGGGCTGTTCGCCTGCCGGAGAAGCGAACCGGAAGCTGACGATCGCGGCGCTCAGACAGAGCACGGCAAACAGCAGCACAAGAATCAGCAGCTTCAGGCGGCGGTTCATAGGCGGCGTTCCTTTCCGTTTTCGTCAGGGCGGTTCCGGCGCTCAGAAGTGTGCGCCGTGATAGGTGCTGTCATCCTCATCGTCCTCGTCGAAATCATCTTCCTCTGTGATCTCATCCGCATCTGCATCCGCATCGCCGGAATGCCGTCCGGTGTATCCGGCATCATCGGCATCCGCTTTCGGGGAATCATCCTCGAAATCATCCTCGAGCTCCTCGGCGAGCGCTGCGAACTCCTCGTCCTCCAGCGGATCGTGCTGGAGCTTGCCGAGCAGCGAATCCTTCAGACCCGTGAGCTTGTCCTTCAGCGATGCAAAGAATCCGCCTGCGCGCTCGCCGAATGTCGGTGCATCGCTGAACAGTTCATCGTCATCGCCGGTATCCTTGACCGTGCGGACAGGTGCCTTGACCTGCGTTTCCGGCTGCTCCGGTTCTTCATCGTCAAAGTCCTCGTCGAAGTCAATGCTGTCATAGTCGATCTTGACCTCGAACTTTTCCTTCTTCGGCTTTTCCGGTTCCGCCGGTGCTGCGGTTTCCGTCACATCGCTGCCGGATTCCGCTTCATCATCTTCATATTCGTCTTCGTCATCCTCATATTCGTCATCATCGTCCTCGTACTCGTCATCATCGTCCTCGTACTCGTCTTCGTCATCCTCGTACTCGTCTTCATCATCCTCGTACTCGTCATCCTCGTACCCGTCATCGTCGTCCTCGTACTCGTCTTCATCGTCCTCGTACTCGTCATCGTCATCCTCGTACTCGTCTTCATCGTCCTCGTACTCGTCTTCATCGTCCTCGTACTCGTCTTCGGATGTATCATCATCTGCGAACGCCGCATCGACGATCGCGTCGAATTCCTCGTCAGCCTCCTGCTTGATGCGCTGTGCCTTTTCCAGCTTTTCTGCAGTCACGCTGCCTGCATCGGAGAGTGCCTTTGCAGCTTTCTCATTTGCATCGGATTCGCTGTCCTCTGCATCCTCCGGCAGATCGTCGAACTGATCTGCGTTCTCCTCGGTCTCACGCACCAGATAGATCGGGCGGTGCTTGACCTCGAGATAGGTCTTGCCGAGATACAGACCGAGAATACCCGTGCAGAACACCTGCAGACCGCCGAAGAACACAACACAGCAGGTTGTGGTCGGATAGCCGAGCGGGTCGCCGCCGACAATCAGGCGCTTGCAGATCGTGAAGATCAGCATGATCAGGCCGAGCAGACATGAGACAAAGCCGATCACTGCCGTTGCGGTCAGGGGCGCGGTCGAAAAGCCGATGATGCCCTCCAGCGAATAGCGGAACAGACCCCAGAAGCTCCATGCGCTCGTGCCGGCAGCGCGCTCCACGTTTTCATATTCCAGATATTTGACGCGGAAGCCGACCCACGAGAAAATGCCCTTGGAGAAGCGGTTGTATTCGCTCATCGAAAGCACCGCATCGACCATCTGGCGGGACATGAAGCGGAAATCCTGTGCGCCGTCCACGATCTCGGTCTGCGAGATGTGATTCATGATCCTGTAGAACAGTCTTGCAAACCACGAGCGGATCTTCGATTCGCCCGCGCGGCTGACTCTGCGCGTTGTGGCGCAGTCATATTCGCCGCTCGCAACAGCCTCGTACATCTCCGGCAGGAACTTCGGCGGATGCTGCAGGTCTGCGTCCATGACAACGCAGTAATCGCCCTTCGCATTCGAGAGGCCTGCATAGATGCCCGCCTCCTTGCCGAAATTGCGCGAGAACGAGATATAGCGGACACGCTTGTCATATTTTGCCATGATCCGCAGCGTGCGGAGTGTGCGGTCCTTGGAGCCGTCGTCGATGAACAGATATTCAAACTCGAGCTCGGGATGCGCTTCCTGCATGGATGCGGAAACCTTGGTGATTTCTTTATAGAACATCGGCAGGACTTCCTGCTCGTTGTAACACGGTACGATAACTGAGATGAGCTTTTTTTCTTCCACGTTTGTTCCTCCTTAGCCGGACTGCACGGCAGCAGCCGCGAGTTCGCATAATCATACACTATATATTATACTCTATACAGCGAAAAAAAGCAAGGGGGAAATCTGAATTAAAATGCAGAAAATGCCGCTTGCTTTCGCGATAATTTGCGTCAATCTGCGGAAGATTCTTCCCGCGGCGCCGCAAAGCCGCTTTCACATGCAAAAGCCGGACCGCATCCCCGAAAGGATACAGTCCGGCTGTGCTTATGATTCGTCTTTTTCAGAGGGTGCGGCTGTGTTCAGATAATCCGCGATGATATAGCGCGGGCGTTGCTTGACCTCCGCATAGATCTTGCCGATGTATTCGCCGATGATGCCCAGCGCCAGAAGCTGCACGCCGCCGATCAGCCAGATCGAGCAGAGCGTGCTGGACCAGCCGTCTACGGAATGACCCGTCAGCTTGACGATGAACGCCCAGATGAATGCGCCTGCACTCACCAGCGACATGATGAAGCCCAGCGCCGTGATCAGCTTGAGCGGCTTGGTGCTGAACGAGGTGATGCCGTTGACCGCAAAGGCCAGCATCTTTTTCAGCGGATATTTGCTCTCGCCCGCAAACCGCTCCGCGCGTGCATAATAGACATTGCAGCTCTGAAAGCCGATCAGCGGAACCATGCCGCGCAGGAACAGATTGACCTCGCGGAAGTTCGCGAGCTCCTCGAGCACGCGGCGGCTCATCAGGCGGAAATCCGCGTGATTGTAGACCACATCCGCACCCATTGCGGACATGAACTTATAGAACCCCTCTGCGGTGATCTTCTTGAAAAAGGTATCGGTATCGCGCGCATTCCGCACGCCGTAGACAACCTGATTGCCCTCGTAGTACTTTGCGACCATTTCGTCGATCGCGTTGATATCATCCTGCAGATCGGCGTCCATTGAGATTGCCATATCGCACTGTGACTTGACCGTCATCAGACCGGCAAGCACCGCGTTCTGGTGTCCGGCATTGTGCGCGAGATTGATGCCGGAGAAGAAATCCGGCGCCTGCGCGTGCAGCTCGGAGATGATCTCCCATGTGCGGTCCTTTGAGCCGTCATTGACAAAGACAATCCGGCTCTCCGGCGAGATCATCTGCTTTTCGCGCAGATCGGTATATTTCTGACGAAGCCGCGCCGCCGTTTCGTGCAGCACCGCTTCTTCATTGTAGCAGGGAATGACCATATAGAGCGTTTCCGCCGCCTGCATGATGCTTGTTCTCCTTTCCGTCCGCCTCAGCTTCGGGACGGGTTATTCGGGATCCTCCGCGGCGTCCTCCTCCGGCTCCTCTGTCTGGAGACCGTAGCTTCTGTCATAGGGATCGTTTTCATCATCCTCCTCGAGGATGCTCGTGTAATTCGGGTCGCTGACCGGCTCCTCCGGCTCGCCGACCACATCCGCTGTTTCGGATGCCGCCTTTTTGCCCCTTTTCATCAGCACCGCCATTGCAATCGCAAGCAGCACCGCCAGTGCGCCGCCGACAATGCCGATCAGCGCGGTTTTGCTCAGACCGGTCTGCTTGAACGCGATGCCGTTCTTTTCTGCATATTCCTTTGCGGCGGAATCTGCGCCGCCCTCGAGCAGGAATCCGGACTGAACCACAGACTCCGAGGAGCTCGCATCGCCGGTATTCGCAATGGTGAAGCCGATTGCATTGTCGCCGATTGCGGTGACGCTGTCCGGAATCCGCATGCCGGAAAGTCCGGAACAGCCGTAGAACGCCCATGCGCGGATCTCGGTCACGGTTTCGGGGATGATCATTTCGGTCAGCTTTTCGCAGCCGTAGAAGGCGCTCTCCGCAATGCTCGTGACGCCCTGCGGAATCGCAAAGCTCTGCAGCGATGTGCAGCCCGCAAACAGACACGCCGGAATCGCGGTGATCTTCTGCGGGACAGTGACGCTCTCCAGCACCTGACAATCGGAGAAGGCGCCGTCGCCGAGCTCTGTGATCGAATCCGGCAGCGTGATCGTCTTGAGCTTGAGCGCGCCGGAGAATGCATACGGCGCAATGGATGTGACGCCCTCCGGCACAGTGTAGGTCTCGTCCTCCTTGCCGACCGGAACCGCCACGATGCGGTGCTTGTCAGCCGTCATCAGGGCGCCGTCCTCGTTGACTGTATACGTTGTGTTCGCCGGATCCAGATCGAACTCCGAAAGTCCCATACAGGAGACAATCGCGAGATCGGCAATCTCCGTCACGGATGCCGGAATGTGCAGCTTCCGCAGCGAATAGCAATAGACAAAGCTCTGCGTCCCGATTGAGGTGACGCCGTCCGGAATCGTGATCTCCTCGAGACCGATATTATAATAGAAAGCGTTGGCGGGAATCGCCGTGATATGCGGCGGCAGCTTGAGCTCACGCAGCGCATAGCAGTTTGCAAAGGCATAGTCGCCGAGCTGCGTCACGGAATCCGGAATGTTCACGTTCTCCAGCGCGATGCAGTAATAGAATGCACCTGCTGCGATCTCCGTGACCGAATCCGGCAGCTTGACGCTTTTCAGTGCGCTGCACTGGCTGAATGCGCCCTCATCCACGCGCGTGACGGGCTTGCCCTTGGCTGTCTTCGGAACATCAACCTCGGTCAGCGTTTCGTCAATCCTGCTGACAGCAACCGATTTGCCGTCCTCGAGATAGCGGTAGCCGATGCCGTCTTCGATGAATGTATTGTCATCCTTGGTATCTGCGGAATCTTCGGAATCCTCGGTATCTGCGGGTTTCGCGGTGTCTGCGGGTTCTGCGGTCTCCGCGGCTTCTGCCGCCGCACCGGATTCCTCCTCTGCATACGCCGGAAGTCCGGCAGTCAGGGCAGAGAGCATCATCAGGCTGCCGCAGACGGAAAGCAGCCGCTTGCTGAATTTATGCATCATCCTTTTTCTCCTTGTTCGATTTTTTCTTGCCGGAAAACGCCGCTGCTGCGATGATTCCGAGAATCGCAGCGCCGCACGCGGAAATGCCGATCACCTTGCCCGGGTGAACGGTATCCTTCTCCGCACCGATTGTTTCGGTATCTGCTGCGGATTCCTCCGAAGCCGCGGACTCCTCCTCCGCCGAAGATTCTGCATCATCAGAGGATTCGGACGCCGCCGGCATGGAAAGCTCGGAGAACTGAAAACTGTTTTCCAGCTCCTCATCCGAAGCGTATTCCTCCGCGGTAGTGTTCGCATAGCCGTAAATGATGAAATCCTTTTTCGCTGCCATGCCGGAAGGTGTCATCTCCCAGCCGACCGACGCATAGTTCATTTCGCTGACACTGCCCGGAATCGTGATCTCTTTCATCGGGGTGGAGATGAACGCCTGCTGTCCGATGACCATGAGCTTATCCGGCAGCGTGATATTTTCGATCGCCGTCATCGAGAAGGATGCCGCGCCGATCGAGAGCAGTTCCGCCGGAAGCTTGACAGTTTTCAGATTCGTGCAGCTGTTGAACGCAAATGCGTCGATCTCCGTGACCGCATCCGGAATGGTGATCTCCGTCATCTCATTGCAGCCGGAAAATGCCGAAACGCCGATGTATGTCAGGCTCTCGGGGAGCGTGACCGTTTTCAGCGTCGGGCTTTCCGCAAATGCGACATTGCCGATCGCGAGGACGCCCTCCGGCACGGTGACATCCACCGGATTCGTGCCGAGCGGATAGCGCTGCAGCACCTTTCCGTCATTGGAATAGAGGACGCCGTCCTCGGCGGAAAGCACCGGATTGCCCTCCTCCACGATGTATTCCTCGATATGCAGGCTCTCGGCAAAGGAATAATCGCCGAGCTCCGTCACGGTTTTCGGGAGCGTGATCTTTTTGAGGTAATCCGCCTGCACGAACGCGCGCTCGCCCAGCCGCACAACGCTCAGACCGTCCAGCTCAGAGGGAACCGTGAGTTCCGCCTCGCTGCCGGTATAGGATTCGAGACAGGCTGCGCGCTCGTTCTCGTCATCCTCGTTTTTGAGGATCGAATAGGTATAATCGCCGCTCGTATAGACCGGAATCTCCTGCTCCTCCTCGGATTCCTCCTCGGCGTAGCTGTTCAGCACCGCAAAGGATGCCGTCAGGAGTGCAGCCACGCACACAGCGCCGCCGCGCAAAAACTGGTATATCTTCATCGGAAATACGCCTCTTTCTCATCAGAAATCGCCATGCGCCGCACGGAAAAAACAGGGCAGAAACGCGGTATGTTTCTGCCCTGCGGATATTTGCCGTTCTGCTGCATTGCAGACAGCGCAAGGCTGCAATGCAATTATAGCATATAATGCGTGAAATTTCAATGGGGAAATCATGAAAATCTCGGCATCCCCCCGCTCAGGCGGCGCGGTCAGATCTCTGCCGTGATTCTGCGCGCCTCCATATAGAAGCGCTTATCGGCTGCGTGACCCATCGAGAAGGTCTTGCGCGGCAGTGCGCCGTCCTTGATGACAGTCGGGAACAGCTCGGATTTCTGCATATCCGGCAGCAGGATGCCGAGGCTGTCCGCCTCTTTTGCAAGGCTCTCGACAACATCCGCGCCGTGGATATAGTCGATCTTGCCGCCGTTTTCCTTCAGCCATGCATCGAGGAACATCTGCACGCTGCCGACGGTCAGGTTCGAGGTCGGCTTGTGGATGTAGTACACCTGCTTTTTGCCGCCGCAGATCACGGTGAATGCCTGTGCAGCTTCTGCATCGGTGCGCAGATCAAGCGCTGCGGTCATGTCGCTGAGCAGCTTTTCCGCATTGATCTGGTTGAGGATGCGGTGGATCGCCTCGAACTCAAGCGCCGGGCTGTGCAGGTTGACAAGCTCGACCAGCGCATAGCGCATCGGGGCGTTTTCGGTATCTGCGCCGGGATTTGCAGCCTTCCATTCCTCATAGAACGCCTTTGCGGTCGCGAGGGAGTGGTTGCCGTCGCCCATTGCATAGACCAGCGGGTTTGCCTCGCCGGATTCGGTGCCCAGTGCAGTCAGGGCTGCAAGGATGCGGCTCTGCTCCTCTGCCGGAACCAGCCAGCCCTTGATCGCGCCGCCGCCCTGCATCAGTTTGGTATCATAGAGCAGCTCCATACTGTTCTTCTTTGTCTCGAGCGGCTCGATAACGGTTTTCTTCGTATCATCGAGCAGAATCATGATGTGCGGCAGCTCCAGCGCTGCACCGCGGCGGATCCGGACACGGGGCGGAATGCGCTCCGGAACGGTTGCCTCAGTCGCACGAACCGGCGAAACAGAGCCCTTGCTGTAATCATACTGCTCCAGATCAATCTTGCCGATCAGGCCGGCACGCATTTTGCCGTCGCTCTGGATGCGCTCGATGTAGACCATTGCGTTCTTGTACTCCGCAAAGATATCCGCAGAGAGGTATTCCTTCATCGTCTGCTGGATTTTCGCGATGCGGTCGGTGACATCTGCATCCTCGAGGTAGACCTCGGGCAGGATCAGGCGGAGCGCAGAGGGCTTCTCTCCGACAAGGCGGTCGGTTTCTGCCCAGTATGCCGGCTCACCGGTGTACTGGTCGCAGGCACAGACTGCCCATACATCGGACATATTCTGCTTGTTCGGCAGCAGAATATCCGCTGCGCTGAAGGCTGTTTTCTGGTTCATGAGAATCAAATCCTTTCCTGAATAAAAGTATCATTGCGGCGGATGCGGTGCCGCAATATTTTCCAAAGACGGAAATTTCTGTCAAAAAGGTGTTTACAAATCAAACGGTTTGTGTTATAATATTAGGTAACAACAACCCGTTGCAAAACCAACTGAAAGGAACTTTGGAATGCTGCACGAAAAATCATGCGGCGCGATCGTGTACCGGCGGTTTCACGGAAATATCGAGATTCTGCTGATTAAACACATCAACAGCGGCCACTGGTCGTTTCCCAAAGGGCATGTGGAGGGTGATGAGACGGAGCTCGAAACCGCGAGACGCGAAATCAAGGAGGAAACCGGACTGGATGTCATTTTAGATCAAACATTTCGGGAGACTGTCTCCTATTCGCCCAAGCGGGATACGCAGAAAGTCGTCGTCTATTTTCTTGCGCTGGCACGCAATTATGATTTTGTGCCGCAGGAGGAGGAGATCGCAGAGATCCGCTGGGTGGATATCATCCGGGCAACACACATGCTGACTTATGAGAACGACAAGACCATTGTCAATAAGGCACGCGCTGCAATCAAACAGAACAATCACATCATGTGACATGAAAGGGAGAGCAAATGCTTTCCCTTTTTTGTTTCCTTCTTTCAGAGAGAATCATCCTTGGTGCGCGCCAGTCCGCGCTTCATAAAGCGGTTGAAATGATAGATGCCGATATTCAGCAGAAACAGGAGCAGCGCAGGAATCCCGAACCACGCATATTCGATGCCGTTGAAATCCAGCCCGCGCCCGAACTGATGCTGCGGCACAATGACCGCAATATCATACGTATTGATTTCCGTGCAGATCAGCAGCCAGACAAGCGTGAATACGGCGGCATAGCAGAGCAGCCATACCGCAAAATTCCGCCTGCGCGCACCGTCCGCCCTGCGCCGCTTCAAATAAAGCACCGTCAGTACAACCGGCGCCGCGCAGAAGATCGGCAGCGAAAATGCCGGACTTGCATGCAGCACATATTCATCAAAGACATCCGCCAGCAGCACCGGCAGCCAGACTGCCAGTGCGGAAAGCATGCCCCATAGTGCCGATTTTTTCACAGGAACCGAATTTGTCTGCTGCATCGTATGTCCTCCTCAAAAATGTCACCGCATCATGCCGTTCTGCCGCAGAAAGCGCACAACAGCGTCCTCAATCGCCGGATAAACCGGCTCGAGGCTCTCCGGAATGATGATATCCTGCGCGGTCATATCATACAAAAAGGCGACAGGCTTGCCCTGCAGGTATCCGCAGATGCCGTGCAGGATATTGCCCTTGCGCTGTACCGATTCCGGTATCACTTCAAAGCGTTCCATCGTTCATTTACCGATCGCCGTGCGCAGGGCGCGCAGCTCCTCAGAGGTCAGGTCGCGCCACTCGCCGGGCTTCAGCATGCCGAGCTTGACAGGCCCGATCGAGATTCTGCGCAGACGGGCAACCTCCAGCCCGACGGCATCGCACATGCGGCGGATTTCGCGCTTTTTGCCCTCGTGAATCGTAATCATCAGGACAACGCGGTTCGGCTCTGTGACCTGCGTGACGATGTTCGCCGGTGCGGTTTTGAAGCCGTCGTCAAGCGTGACGCCCGCGGACATCTGCGTGAGCTGCTCCTCCGAGACAGGCGGGCGCACCGTGACGCGGTAGGTCTTTGCGACCTCGCGCGAGGGGTGCATGATGCCGTTTGCAAAGGCGCCGTCATTCGTAAAGAGCAGCAGCCCCTCGGAGTTTCTGTCCAGCCGCCCGACCGGATAGACGCGGGTATCCACGCCCTCCAGCAGATCGGTGACGCAGCGTCTGCCCTGCTCATCCGAGAGCGTTGTGACATAGCCGCGCGGCTTGTTCATCATGATATAGCGGAATTCCTTTTTCTTCGGGATATAGACCGGCTCGCCCAGCACCGTGATGTGATCGGTCGGGAGCGCCTTGTCTCCGAGCGTCACCGGATGCCCGTTGCACTTGACCTTGCCTGCCGCGATCAGCGCCTCCGCTTTGCGCCGCGAACAGTAGCCTGCATCCGAGAGCAGCTTCTGAATTCTGATTTTTTCCATATTATTCTCCGTTGAACGTCAGTGTCAGCGTGTTGAGCGCCGCAAAGTATACATCCGCGCCGGGATCGCCGTAATTCATCGAGACGATGCAGACGCCCTGCGGCGCTTCGATATAGGCGGTATCCAGAATGACAGCGCCGCCCGGGTCCTTCGGCTCACCGCTGCGCAGTCTTGCGATATACGCATCATAGCCGAGGAGTTTCTCTTTGACCACAGCAGCCTCCGTATAATAATCCGGAAGCTGTTCCGTGGTCGCTGCGATGCTTTCTTCGGCAAGCTCCTTTGCAGAAGCCTTCGGCGTTTCTGTTACGGTAAAGCTCACGTACACGCCGTCCTTGTTGACAGCGGGATGCATGATTGCACAGCCCGTGAAGCTCTTTGCCGAGACCACCCATGTCTCGGGATAGTCAATCTGTGCAAAGCCCGCGGAGATGCTGCCTGCGCCGAGCGGTCTGCCGGTGAATTCCATGTGCCCCAGCAGATCGAGCATCTGCAGTTTTGCACGGCTTGCCTTCTTCCGCGGAACAGTCGCCTGTGCAAAGAGCAGTCTGCCCTGCGTGCCCGCTGCGTATTTCAGGACGCAGTTTTCGCCCGCAGGCGCCGCCCAGCCGCAGTATGGATACTGCCCGAGCGTGCCCTGCTCAAAGACCGCCTCGCCTTCCTCATACTCCTGCCCGAGGAAATCCTCCGGTGCATAGCCGAAATCGAAATCCTGCACGGAGATCATATAGCCGCTGCGGTCGAGAAACGATTGATCCCAGAGCGCCGATTCCGGCTCCTCCGCCTTGTAGAGCGAATGCGGAATCTGTATGCTGAAATTGTCTGTCTCCGCCGTGCCGCCGCGCGAAAGCCCCTTGACGGCATCCGCGCCGCAGCCTGTCAGCAGCAGAACTGAGACAGCCGCAGGCAAAATCAGCCGGTGCAGCTTCATTCGGTGACGACCTCTGCCTCGCCCTCGTTCTTTGCCTGTCTGCCCGCAAGGAAGCCTGTAACCTTGTCCATGACATCCGGCACCATGTTGATCAGTGCATTCGGCGTGGATGCATTGACGGAAAGCTGCATGAGCTTGACATCATTCGGCATGATGACGAGAAATGCGATCGGGGTGATCGTCACACCGGCACCGCCGCCGCCGCCGAACATATCCTTTGCGACCTTTGTCGGCAGATCGGAGCCGCCGGATGCAAATCCGAAGCTGACCTTGGAGATCGGAATGACTGTTGTGCCGTTGTCGCAGTTGATCGGTTTGCCGATAATGGTGTTGGCATCGACCATGCCGCGGATCTCATCCATTGTGACGCGCAGGGTCTCCTGCACCGGATGCTCTTTGCTGCGTTCGCTCATAGTAGTTTCCTCCTGAAATAGATTTGACCGACCGGACGCAAATCCGGTTCGGAACGGTTCCTGTCACAGAATCATGCCTGCGGCAGCGGCGCGGATTCCTTTTCGCGCAAAGCTGCCTCTTTATCCTCTCTGCGGAATCTGCAGATTGTCCGCCAGAGGAATCTGCACCCGAGGATCAGCGCGAGCATGATCGCTGCCATCGGGGAAATGCGCAGCTCCAGCGAGCCGCGGAAGGTGATTTTATCATTGTAGAAATCCGCGAGAATGCGGAACGAATCCGCCTGCATATCAAACCAGCACTGCATCGCGCCGAGCAGATTATACGCGGCGGCGCAGATTTTGCCGTAAAGCGTTGCGGTGTTCGCCGGATCATCCGTGCCGACCGCAAGATAGAGGTTGATATGGCGGAAGTGGATATGCTTTGTCAGGAATTTCAGCGCGGGGGTGAGGGCTGCAAAGCCGTCCTGCGCGAGCCCGAGAATATCCGAAAGCGAATGCGGCTTGACGCGCTCGATGAAGCCGCGGATGCCGCGCTTTTTCTTCGGCGGCTCCTCCTCTGCGGGGGATTCCGCCGCGGATTCCGTTTTTTTCTTCGGCTTTTTGGGCTTCTTCTGTTTTTTCGGTTTCAGCTCCGGTGTCTCGACGGTATCCGCAAGCTGCTCCGGATCGACCGGTTCTGCGGATTCTTCCGCCTGCTCCGGTTCGGGCGCGGGTTCCGGCTTTGCGGTGACGGTCTCCGGTCCGGAGACTGCCTCCGGCTGCGGTTTGGGTTTCGGCTTATCTGCCGGTTCCGGTTTGGATTCCGGCTCCGGTTTCTGCTCCGGCTTCGGGAGCGGCGGTGCTTCGCCCTCGGGGAGATCCTCCGGCTTTTTGGGGACTTCCGGCTTCGGTTTCTCCTTCGATTCCCGGTGGAAGATGCGGAAAAATGCGTAATACACGGAGACTGCCCACTTACCGTCGCCGAAGGATGCCTTTGCGCGGACAGGCAGCAGCAGGAGCACGCAGAGGATGAACAGGATAATCAGGATTACGGTTAATGCCAAGCCAATGCGCCTCCTTCCGCAATTTTACGAATACTCCGTTATATTATACCATATTGTTGCGGAAATTTCAATGGAGAGAAAGAAAAAATTAGAAATTAGAAATGAGAAATGAGAAATGATGGTGTCCGCTTCGCGGACGGATTTGAAAATCGTTCCTTTCCTGCTTCCCCCTTTTTAATACATCGCCGCAGGCGATACCGCAATTTCTAATTTCTCATTTTACAGCGGACACCGCAATTTCTAATTTCTAATTTCTCATTTCTCATTCAAAAAAAGCTGCCGCATGTGTTGGCGCACATGCGGCAATGGGTGTGGAGATGTCCACATATTCAGTTGGCATCGTCAAAGTGCAGGTCAACGTGCGGTCTGGAAATGCCGCCGCTGCCGAAATAATAGTAATCCTTCAGATCGTCGCCGATTGCCGGATATTCCGGTCCCCATTCGGTTTCGCCCGCATCCTGATACAGTTCATTCATCAGCTCCGGCTTCATCGTCTTCGGCAGGAACGCGCCGATCTGACAGTTCAGCGCTTTGCCCGGCTCCAGATAAAACCACTCCGAGCGGAAATCATCGTCATATTCCTGACCGCTCAGGCTGAAATACGCAGGCTGTGCAATAAAGCTTGCGTCGACTTTGCGCTCATACGCGTTGTGAATCCGGAAAAGCATCGGCATCAGGCAGAAATCATAATCGCGTGCAAAGCCGGAATCTATGACATAATCATCCCGGAACGGATCGAACCGGTCAGCCTCATCGCCGAGGTCTGCGCCGTAGCGGTGAGACGGATCCACGGGCATGCGGCAGTCATTCCAGAAGGACGGCAGATACGAAATCGCATTGATGTTTTCGACCTTGACATCCAGCAGCACGAACCGGTAATCCGCAAGATTTGCCTTGACAGTCGAGTATTTGTGTTCCTCATCCCAATCATGCATATATTCGACATCCGCAGAGGTGTACTTTTCTTTATCGTATGAACCGTGTCCGCCCGCAATATAGCAATCCTCGCGGAACAGCCTGCCGAGATCCTCCTCTTTGAGACCGGCTTCCTCGAGCGTATCAAAGCACTGCGCCTTCTGCACGGTCAGCGCCAGCACGCCGCTCTGCACGATCTGCCAATCGTTGATAACGAACCGGTCGCCGATCTCCTGCTCCAGCGATGCATCCGGCATTTCCGCATCCGCGGGGAACGGCAGCGCTATTTCTGTTGTTGTGGTAGTTGTCGATTCGAGCGTCTCGATCTCATAGAGATCGGTCGGGAGCGTGCGGTCGGTCGAGACGGCTTCGGTGTTCGGCTGCGTCTCGTGCGGAATCAGCGATGCGGCAAAGTCGCCGGAATCCAGTATGCTGGAATATGCAGGCTGCTGCGGCTGCTGCTGCATGATGCCGTCGCGCACAACACCGTAGATCGCAAACGCGCTGAAGCTGACAATGCCGATTGCAGCCGCGACTACGCCGTAGCGCGAGAGCCGCGTAATCACCGGATTGCTGCCGCCGGAGCCGCCTGCCGCATCCTCGATCATCCGCGCATCAATCTCGCCCATGAGATCAAGCAGATATTTGCTGTTCACAGCAATCCCTCCTCCTCTAAAAATTGTTTGAGTGCCTTCCGCATCCGGCTCAGTGCCATACGCACGGATGCGGTCGCCATTGCATGCCGCCTTGCGATGTCACCGGGCGGCATCAGGAATGTATACCGTTCAATAAAGATGCGCCGTTTTTCATCGGAAAGCGTTTCGAGAAATTCATTCATTGCCGTGCGGAGCGCATTGCGGTTCAGGATTGCCTCGACATTCTCCTCTGAGGCAACGCATTCCTCCAGCTCGCCGAGTGCGAGCGGAACCTCTCCGCCGCCGCGCTTTTTGCGGCTGTCGGCTCTGCATTGATCGAGCGCGATGCGGCGTGTGAGGGTGATGAGATACGCCTGCAAATGCGCCGGAGGGTTCATCGGGATTGCGTTCCACGCACGGAACAGAGCATCATTGAACGCTTCATCGGCATCGGCAGAGTTCCCGAGAATATTCTGCGCGGTCTTCCGGCAGATTTTGCCGTATGCATCGGTCAGCGCTTCGAGTGCCCGTTCGTCGCGCGCCGTGATCTGCGCAATGATCTGTTCGTCCTTTGCGTTCAAGGTGTTCACCGCCTTTCTTCACCCTCAACAATATAGACGCGAAAACAACCCGAAATGTAACATGAATTTGCAAAAAAATTTTTCCGGCGGGATTTTCAGGGGATATTGCGAAGTCGGGATACGGAATCCGGCAGATACAGGCAGCGCCCGAGCGCAGGCATCACTGGGCAATATCGGTTCCGGCAGAGATTTTCCGCGCGGTTCGGGAAAAAATTTGATTTTCCCCTTGACAAACTGCGGGAAAGCTGATATAATAGGAGAGCTGGTGTAAAGGCTTTGACCATGACAGCTAAAAAGACAGGGGGCAGATCAGTGAAAAACCTAGATTTTGTGCTGCTGCTCGACTGCTACGGCAATATGCTGACCGAACGGCAGCGGACACTGCTCGAAGGCTATTATGATGAAGACCTCTCACTCGCGGAACTGGCAGAGCCGCTCGGCATCTCCCGTCAGGCGGTGCATGACAGCATCCGCAGAGGAGAACGCCTGCTCGAGGAATATGAAGCGAAAATGGGCATCGCCGAACGTCTCAAGGCTGCCCGCGCCGTCTTCGAGGAAATTGAAGCACTCAGCGCAGAACTCCCCGAGCCGCAGCGCTCCGGCATCGCCGAGGCAGCAGGCAGGGGCAAGGCGCTCTTTTGATATACGATAGAAGAACAGGAGGGAACGGCAATGGCATTTGAAGGATTGCAGGATAAGCTCGGACAGGTGTTCAAAAAGCTCAAGGCGCGCGGAAAGCTTACCGAGGCAGATGTCAAGGAAGCAATGCGCGAGGTGCGGCTTGCCCTTCTGGAAGCGGATGTCAGCTATAAGGTTGTCAAGGATTTTGTCGCGCGCGTTTCGGAGCGTGCGGTCGGTGAGGAAGTGCTCGCCAGCCTGACACCGGCGCAGCAGGTTGTCAAGATCGTCAATGAGGAGCTGATCTCGCTCATGGGCGACGGCAATGCGCGCCTGAACTTCGCCGCAAAGCCCCCCACAGTCCTGATGTTCTGCGGTCTGCAGGGCTCCGGTAAAACGACGCACTGCGCAAAGCTCGCAAAGCTGCTCAAAAAAGAGGGACATCACCCGCTGCTCGTTGCCTGCGACGTTTACCGTCCGGCTGCAATCGACCAGCTCAAGGTTGTCGGCGGTCAGGCAGATGTCACCGTGTTTGAGCTCGGGCAGATCGACCCGGTCGATATCGCCGTGCAGGGCGTCAGATACGCAAAAGACCACAATCACGATATCGTCATTCTCGATACGGCAGGCCGTCTGCATATCGACGAAAAGCTCATGGATGAGCTGAAAAATATCAAGGCGGAAACAAATCCCGATGAGATCATGCTCGTTGTCGATGCCATGACCGGTCAGGATGCCGTCAACGTCGCAAAGGCGTTCGATGAGGCGCTCGGCATCACCAGCGTGCTGATGTCGAAGCTCGATTCCGATACCAGAGGCGGTGCGGCACTCTCCGTGCTCTCCGTCACCGGCAAGCCGATCAAGTATGTCGGTATGGGCGAAAAGCTCGATGACTTCGAGCAGTTCCACCCCGACAGAATGGCGTCCAGAATCCTCGGCATGGGCGATGTCCTCTCGCTGATTGAAAAGGCGGAGGATGTCTACTCCAAGCAGGAGGCGGAGCGCCTGACACAGAAGCTCCAGAAAAGTCAGTTCGATATGGAGGATCTGCTCGAGCAGATGCGCCAGATCCGCAAAATGGGTGATCTGAAAAAGATCGTCGGGATGCTGCCGGGTGTCGGCAACAAGATCGACGAGCTCGATATCGACGATAATGCATTCGGCAGGGTGGAGGCGATGATCACTTCCATGACGCCGGCAGAACGCGCAAAGCCCTCGATCATCAATCCCTCGCGCAAGCGCAGAATCGCAAAGGGCTCCGGCACACAGGTGCAGGACGTCAACCGCCTGCTCAAACAGTTTGAGCAGATGCAGCAGATGATGAAAAAGCTCGGCGGCATGGGCGGCAAGAAGGGTCTTTTCGGCAGACGCAAGATGCCGAAGCTCGACCCCAAAATGCTGGACGGCATGGGCGGCGGTTTCCCGAAGTTCTGAGGCACCGCGATGGTTAACAACAACAACGATCCGTTTCTGCACTGGCTGACACTTGCCATTCCGGTGCTGATTCTCGGCGGCGGACTGTTCACGCTGCTGACCGCGCTGACCGGCTGGCCGAGATTTTATGAGAACAGTCAGAATCCGCAGATGCAGGATCAGCTCGCGCGCTGGGGCAAGAACAAAGCGCGCATCATTCACGCGCTTGTATCCCTGCTGATGCTTGCTTTCGGCGGATATCTGCTCTATTGCTGGCTGTTCGGCCCCGTGCAGCGCTGAAATCCGATTTCATTGCAAACACTCATATTTGCATGAATATATATGTTATCAAAATGTGGAGGTGAATAAACATGGCAGTTAAGATTCGTCTGAGAAGAATGGGCGCAAAGAAGGCTCCGTTCTACCGTATCGTCGTCGCTGACGGCAGATATCCGAGAGACGGCCGCTTCATCGAGGAGATCGGTTACTACGATCCGACCAAGGAGCCGTCCGTTGTCAAGGTTGACGCTGACAAGGCAAAGACATGGCTTCAGAACGGCGCACAGCCGACTGATACCGTCCGCGATATCCTGAAGAAGCAGGGCGTGCTGTAATCGGCACTTCCCCACTACCTTGGATTTGGGAGAACATCATGAAAGAACTGTTGTATGCAATCGTAGAAGGCTTGGTCACGGATAAGACCGCGATTCAGATCACTGAGGATGCGGTCAATGAGGAGGGCATCACTGTCCTGCACCTCACCGTCGCACCGGATGACATGGGACGTGTCATCGGCAAACAGGGCAGAATCGCGAAAGCGATCCGCACTCTGATGCGCGCGGGTGCTGCCCGTGAAAACCGGAAAGTTGATGTGAAGATCGATTGATCTGCACACGCCGAATTGCACAGAAAATTACGGGGCAGGAACCGGCTGACGGTTTCTTGTCCCTGATTTTTTGTTCAGATACAGAAAATGAGGATGCCCTCTGTCGCAGGGCGTCAATGCTAACTACTTAAGGCGTTGCGGTCCCCTGTGAATTGCTCTGCAATTCACTTAGGGGCGCCCTCTAT
>CAMKLV010000033.1:0-34282 GCA_946413695.1 uncultured Ruminococcus sp.
CTCATGACAAAAATCCTGCGCATCTATTCTTCAAGATTTAATTGGTACATCAATAATGTAGATAACGATTTCGGAGGTATGATACATGTTCAGACGGAAAGTGCCCGATGAAATGGAAACGGAGATCCGCAACAAAAGCATCATCGTTTCGCAGCGGTTTACAGAAATCATCCTTGCAGTCTGGATTATCATCTGCCTGCTGACAAAACAGAACTGCGTGCTCCCTGCCTATCTGCTGATTGCGCAGATGCTCGTCCGGTTTGTCTCCGGTCTGATCTACCGGCACAAGCTCGGCGATGACAGATGGAAACGCAGCCTGATTATTGCGCTGTGCGTCGGAGCAGGCGTGGTCTTTCTGCTGCTGATCTCCCCCGCGTTCCTGATTGAAAAAGGAGCGCCGCAATGAACAACAGAGTCAGAGAGCTGCGCAAACAAAAGGGTCTGACGCAGGACGAGCTCGCAAAGGCGCTGCATGTCTCGCGGCAGACGGTCAATGCAATCGAAAACAACAAGTATAATCCCACGCTGGAGCTGGCAATCCGGCTCGCGCGTTATATCGGTCTGCCCGTTGAACAGATTTTCTTTCCGGATGAATGATACAAACAGAAAAGCCGCCCCGATCTGCGCTGATCGGAGCGGCTGTTTTTCACTTATTCCGGCTGCGTGCCGTTGTATGTAAAGCCCATCATCGTGAGGTCATCGAACTGCTCCGCCTCTCCGGCAAAGCCGCTGACCGCTTCACGCACATTGTGCAGCAGCTTCTCCGGATCAGTCTCCGGTTCGCTGTTCAGCGCCTGCAGCATCCGGTCGATGCCGAACATCTCCTCGCGGGCATTGCTCGCCTCCGGCACGCCGTCTGTATAGAGGAACAGCTGATCGCCCTTTTCAAGCTGAATCGTATATTCCTTATACTTTGTGCCGTCCATCGCGCCGACGGCAAGGCTGTGCTTATCCTTATACAGTTCAAATGCGCCGCCTGCCTTTTTCAGCACGGGATATTCATGTCCGGCGTTGGCGCAGGTCATTTTTCCCGTTGAGATTTCCAGAATGCCGAGCCACACCGTCACGAACATCTCGACCTGATTGTTCGAGCAGAGCGCTTCATTCGTTCTGGTCAGAATCTCAGCCGTTGAAACGCCGAGCATCGCGCAGCTCTGCAGGATTGTTTTCGAGATCATCATGAACAGTGCCGCCGGAATGCCCTTTCCCGAGACATCCGCCATGACAAGGCAGAGGTGATTCTCGTCGATCAGGAAGAAATCGTAGAAATCGCCGCCGACCTCTCTGGCAGGCTCCATCATTGCAAAAATATCGAACTCATGGCGCTCCGGATACGGCGGGAAGATGTGCGGCAGCATCGCGCCCTGAATCTTCGTTGCAAGCGAAAGCTCCGTGCTGATGCGCTCCTTTTCCGCAGTAATCTGCATGAGGTCCGCGCCGTATTTTTTCAGTGAATGCTCCATATCCGCCATGGTGTGCGCAAGGGATTCGAGCTCATCGCCGGTGTGGACATCGAGATCGCCAAAATAATCGGTATTGCCGCGGTCTTTCTGCTCCGCAAAGCGGCGCGATGCATCCGCAATCAGATTGATCGGGCGGACAAGGCGGTGCTTGATTCTGCGCGCCTGCGTCCATGAGATCAGCAGCGTAAGAAGCAGGATCGCAATCGCAAATTTCAGCGCAAAATCCTGCATGCCGTTAAGCAGATTTTTCAGCGACACATCAACCAGCACAAATGCAGTCCGGCTGCCGGTCTCCTTGCTGACAATCGGCACACCGACCGTGCAGAGCAGCCCGTAATTTTCCGTGTAGCCGATGTCATAGAGCACATCGTCATCGCTGCCGTCGAGAAAGCGCAGCATGCCCTTATAATTGACCGGTTCCCAGTCGCCGGGGAGCAGGCGGGTTGACTCATTTGCATCCGGATCGACAATGTAGACCATCGCAGAGGTGTCGCGGTCATACATCGCAAGGTAGATATCATAGATCGCTTCGTGAAAGCCGAGCGTGCCGCCGAGCATGTGAAGGAGGACATCATAGGCGCTGCCCTTCTGCCGGAAGTCCATATCCGCAAAATAACTGCGGTATTCCTCCGTGCCGACCTTCTGCCGCTGCTCCTCAGTCAGGCTGCGGTAAATCTGCATGGTCTGCTCAGCGAGCTGCGCCGCATCCGCACTGTGCGTTGCCGCCATTCTCGTCTGCCGTGCAATGCCGTCCGCCATGCTGATATACTGCTTTGTCAGCGCCGCACCGTAGACCGTCAGCGCAATGAGCAATGCGACAATACCGAACAGCACACAGCTCAGGATCGTGGAGCGGGCGGTCTTTGCCGCAAGAGATCTCTGCTTCTTTCCGCTCATTTTTTCAATCCTTTCACGATCGTCAGGATGTTGCTGCCGTTCACGTATTCATACCGGATGTCATCCATCGTCTTTTTGACAAGAAAGATGCCCAGTCCGCCGACTGCCCGTTCCTCCGCAGACTGCGTGATATCGGGATCCTCCTTTGCAAGCGGATCATACGGAACGCCGTGATCAATGAACGTGATGCTGACCACGGAATGATCCGGATTGACCTCAACGCGGACTGTCGCCGGTCCGGTTTCCGGATCATAGGCATAATTTGCGATGTTGACAAAGATTTCCTCCACTGCAAGCCCGATCTGCATCTGAATCTTCGGGGGACATTCTGCCGCTTCCAGCTCCTCGTCTATGAATGCAGTGACAGTATCCAGATTGTCAACCACCGCTTCGATATCCAGCTCCTTCATAAGCCAAGCCCTCTTATTCGATCGTCAGGATGTCAGTAAAACCGGTCACCTCAAAGATTTCCATCAGGTCGCTGTTTGCATGGATCACGGACATTTCGCCCTGCTTGTTCATCTGCTTCTGCGCAATCAGCAGCACGCGAAGTCCGGCAGAGGAGATGTAGGCTGTTTCCGCAAGATCAAACACCAGTTTTTTCGCGCCGTCCAGTGCCTCATGCAGTGTCTGCTCAAGCTTCGGCGCCGTTTTCGTGTCGATTCTGCCCTCAATTTTCAAAGTCAGCTTTTCCGCATTTCTCTCCTGTGTGATAGTCATAGCTTTCCGTTCCTTTCCTCTCAGATATTCGGATTTCTGCGCCATGCGCCGCTCTCATAGAAGCTGCGCAGAATGTCTGCATCCAGCTTGCCCTCCTGTGCCATATCGCGCAGAACGGCAAACGCCTTTTCCGGTTCCATCGGCGGCTTATACGGTCTGTCCTCGGCGGTCAGCGCATCATAGATGTCGATGATCGTCAGGAGCCTTGTCTCCCACGGGATCTCGCCGCCGCTGATATGATCGGGATAGCCCGAGCCGTTGAGCATCTCGTGATGCCCCGCCGCCCATTTCGGCACCGGCTTGTAATCGCCGCGGAATTCAACCTTGGAAAGCAGCTTGGCGGTACAAACCACATGCGATTCGATGACCTCCCGCTCGGCTGCGGTCAGAGTGCCGCGCGCCACGGTGACTGCCTCCAGCTCCTCCGGCGTGAGCAGCGGATGCAGACTGCCGTCCGCCGCCATGCACGGAATCTCCGCAAGCTGCCGGAGCTGTCGGCGGCGTTCGTCATCCATGAAGCCTGCGGTATTTGCGGCAAAGATCATCTCGCCCGCCTCCGCAAGCTTCCGGCTCTGTGCCGCAGTCTCCGCCTGTTTTTCCGGATGCGTCAGGGATTCGATTTTCAGCATCAGCTGCGCCGTTTCAATGCGGTGCCGGACGGTCTCCTCCGCCTTGCCGAGCCGCGTCTTTTTATCCATGATCTCATGCGGAACCAGCAGCTTGCCGATATCGTGCAGCCAGACGCTCATCAGAAACGGCGCGGTGTTTTCCGCGGTATACGCCGTCAGCCTGCCCTGCGCGCTGAGCCATTCCAGATAGTTTTCCGCATAGCGCACCATGCTTTTGGTGTGGTTTGCGTTATAGATCGAATTGCCCTCAATCGCCGTGACCATGACCTCGACAAACGAATTCATGAGCCCCATAATCTGATTGGCAAGACGCTTTTTCGTGATGAACAGCTGCGTTACCTCGGTGATATCGGTGATCTGCAGAATCAGCCCGATCTGCTCGCCGCCGAGCCGGAGCAGGTCCGTTGTAATCCGCAGATAGGTTGTCTGACTGCTGCAGAAACAGGGAACTGTCTTGACGGTTTTCTGCTTTGCATGCACCGCCGCAAGCACGCATTCAAAAAGCTGATCGTTGTTCTCAGTCTCCGTCATGATGTTTGCAATGGTGCGGTCTTTCAGTGAGGATTCCGGCAGTCCGAGCATCTGCTCCGCCGCATGATTGAGCAGCCGGATCCTGCCGTCAAATCCGATCACCAGAATGCCGTCGGACATATCATTCAGAATGCTGCCGATCAGCATATGTTCACTGTATTCCATCTCTCTCACTGCCTTTTTTCTGTCAAACCGTGATCCGCTTTTCAATTACGACTTTTGTGGAATCGGTCTCGAGCCAGACCTTCACCTCATCCGCAAGCTTTGCGATGATGGATTTTTCCAGCTCGTCCCATTCCTCTGTCTTTCCCTCCGGAATGCTCTGCTTATAGTTCTGCAGTGACCAGTATGCCTTATCCTGCACCGCAAAGCCTGCGCCGCTCGGTCCGTTTGCCGAGAGCGTATCGTTCATATGCTCGAACAGCGCCGCCTCCTCAGCGGTATCATTCTGCAGACTGCGGCGCAGCATTTCGCGGATTTTGCCCGCGATGCCCTTTGCACTCTGGTTTTTGCCGCTCGATGCAACCGAAAGCATCTGTGTTTCCTGTTCTCTGGTGACCTGCTTTTCCGCCGAAAGGCAGATGCGGCAGATCAAGCCGGTTTTGGTTTTTTCGCTTTCCAGCCAGAACTGTCCGCGGAACGCATCAAAAATGCCGTGGATCATGCTGAGGGTTTCCTCCGTCAGCAGACGCAGATGCAGCGCTTCTCTGCCGGTGATGCCGTAATAGACGGCAAACTTCTCCTCCGCCTCCATTGCAAGGTCCATGCCGTCCAGATCGCCGGTCAGTGTGATCACATCCGTTTTCATATTCTTCCTCCTTCCGTCAGTCTTTATGCTGAATATTGGAAATCTTTGCATCTATATTGATTTATTATATCACAAATGACTGAACTTGTCAATTCCCGCGCCCATAAAAATACAACTTGCTCCGCAGCACTTGTGGCGCAAAAACATCAGCCATTCCGGCATGAGATAACCGGAATTGACATTTTTCTCCTGCTATGCTATAATTCTGATAAAGCCGAAGGCTTTTGCATCAGGCAGAACAAAACCTGTTCGGAATCTGCACCGGAACAGGGATGTACGGATTTCGTACATGCACAAAACCGAGAAAGGATAGGAATCAATCATATGGCAATGAATCACGCATTCTGCCCTTTATGCGGGGCAGTCATCACAGTTGATCTTTCACAGGACGCGCTGATCTGCCCCGCCTGCGGCAGACCGTTTCTCAACGTACAGGCAGTTTATGCCGATCCGGCACCGGCACCTGCATCGCCTGCCGTAACCTTCTCAAAAAAGGAATTTTCAACCACGCCCCTGAGCGATCTTGATATTGAATACGGCGTGCTGCGGCGCTATAAAGGCAAAAACAGCTATGTCATTCTGCCGGACTGCATCAAAGAAATCGGCAGCAATGCATTCCTCACCGCCCGCAATCTTCGCAGTGCCGTCCTGCCGGACAGCATTACAAAAATCGGCGCGCAGGCTTTCTCGGAGTGCCGGCAGCTGATCAAACTGCGGATTCCGGACACTGTCACGCTGATCGGGAGCGGCGCATTTTCCGGCTGTAAATCGCTGACAGAGTTCAAGTTCCCGAACAGCGTACAGACTGTTGCAAGCGATACCTTCTGGGGATGCACGGCTCTGAAATCCGTCTGTTTCCCATCAGCACTCCGCCGTATCGAAGCAAACGCCTTCCACGGCTGCACTGCATTGTTATCCGTGCAGGTACCGGCAGGCACATCCATTGCAGAGGGCGCCTTTCCGCCGCAAACGCGCATTGTCAGAATCTGATTTCGCAAGCAAGTCAGGATGCCACCTGCATTTCTGATACAAAGCCGAATCTGCCGCAGCCGTTCCTGCAATGCTGCACATGCAGGAACGGCTGCAAAACGTATGTGAACAAAAAAGCACCTGCGTTTACAAGTGCTTTGTGGATATTCAGTTCAAGCACGAAATCCAAATTTCACATGAAATGCAAGCGAAAAGTCTTAGTTTTCTTTCATCTTATCATACTTCTTTTTTGCTTCATCAATGTATTTTCCGACACGTTCCCTGATAGTATCCTGATATACAAGTGCCAGACATTGCACGATCTCCGCATCGTCAGAAGTCAAAAAACCGATGATATCCTCTGCCCTGAATGCGGGGTTCATCACTGTCATTGCAAAACAGTATTTAAAATACTTACGCTCCTTTGCAGTTTCATAGTATTTCATGATTTCAACAAGCATCGGATAATACTTCGGTGCATCTGCGATCACACCTTCTGCATTAAGCCATTTTTCAAAATAAGGCAGGGAATCATGCATTTCCCACACAATCGTTTCATAGTTTTCCGGTCTGAAAATTGCACTGAACACAGAGAACGCATCTTCATAGCCTGCTTTGACAAGGATTCTCGCAAGCATCACTTTGTTTTCATTTTTCGTTTCGGTCACAAAAGCACTGTGAACATCTGAGAGAAACTGCTTTGTTGCACATTGCGGATTGACTTTGAGCCAAATGCTCCGCAGCAATTCGATATCAGGATCCTTTTGATACTGTTCAAGGTGTTCCTCGATTGTTCCGTGCGGTGTGGATTCAAAACCAATATGATCATATCCCAGACACGCCTCGTCCAGCCATTTGAGATAGAATTCCTTGAATCCATGCAGCGGAATGGGATGATAAAATGCCCTTCCTTCATCAGTGTACGCGATCTCGCCGAAATGTTCCTTTTGCAGCATCAGTCCGATCCCGCTGCCGCAGCCCGTATCCAATACCTCAAATGCAAACTTTTCCTGCCCTATTTTATAATTCGGCAGTCCTTCGTTGAGGAATCCGGATTTATCTAAATCTAACGGATAAAACCGCCACTCGCCTTCCCATATACCGCCGTTTCCGACATTCGTGATAAACCACACATAGTCTTCCGGTAGCTTCACATCATTTGCAAGTTCAAACAGTTCGACGTCTTCCTTTGAGATCACATCATATAATACTGCTTCGCGGCCCATGGACTGCAGCTTTTCGATCTTTTTCCGGATTGCAGCAGCTTCCGGGTCATTTGTATTATATTTGCTCATAAAACAACCCCCTTCTCCTATACCACGATTATAGCACAGCAGGGGGAAATAGTCAAGCTGTGAAAAGCATCCCGCACACTTTTAATGCGGGATGCTTGTTTGTTTATCAAAGAATCAGGTTTGCCCTGTTCCCTGTGCTGTCGCTTAAAATCCCTTGACCTCGCAGGTGAGGTACTTGACATACCACCGGATGTCATCGGCATTCACTGCACCGTCCTGTGTAACGTCAGCGATCTTCTTGGCTCTGGAACCGGCAGAGCCGTCATATCCGCCTGCGATGATCGCCTGCTTTGCGAGCGTCATATCAATGACGTTGATCTCGCCGTCCTCGTTGATGTCGCCCGGCAGATAGGGCGCCTCGACAGGCTGCGGCTCGAATACCGTCACGGTATCACGCAGCGAAATGATGTTCTGATAGAAGGACTTGGGGCTGCAGTTTTTGTCAAACGGCAGCGGATTGCCGCCCTGTGTGCCGTCGGCTTCTTTATAGGACTGCCGCCAGCTTGCGCCGTCGCAGTGTCCCCAGAGTGACACGCTCGAGATGCCCTTGGAGCGCTCCGCCGCAACCTTGAATATGTCAACAAAGAGCTTTGCGCCCTCCTCCTTCGAGCAGGTGGTTACATCAAGCTCGGTAATCTGCACATCGAGGCCGAGGCTGTTGAATTTGTCGATCGCATCTGCGTAGGTGCCGAACTGCGGATCCTTCGAGAGCGTCGCGCTGCCGGTATAGCCGAAGTCGCAGTAGTGCATATGCGACTGCATGCCGATGCCGTCGATGTAATCGCCCTCTGCAAGAATCTTCTTTGCCATGTTGTAAAGGTCGTCGCATTTCGTGACGAAATACTCATTGTAGTCATTCATGTAGAGCTTGCAGCCCTCCGGCGCATATTTTCTCGCGTACTTGAACGCATTGATGACAAAGGCATCGCTGTGATAGCATCTCCACCAGTTTGAGAATTCGCCGCCGTCGCCGCGGAAGCCGCCGCCGTCATTCTTAAAGAGCTCGTTGCAGACGTCATAGGCGTAGAGCTTGAGGTTCGGATAGTCGCGCTTGATCGCATCAAAGGTATTCCGGATCATGGATTCCATACGCTTGTTCATGCGCTCCGGCGAGACAAAGCTGCCGGAATTGTGCTGCATATCCTCTTTGAAGATCCACTCCGGCGTCTGGGCATACCATACAAACGTATGCCCGCGGACGCCGATACCGTTCTGCTCGGCAAAACGCAGGATCGGCGCTGCTTTTGAGAGACTGACCGCGATATTGTCATTGGAAGAAGCCGACTGAACACAGATCGAATCGGGCTTCATCTCATTCTCACAGGTGACGGAGTTATAATGCTTTTTGATGAATTCCGTCGCCTGCCGGTTCTGGGCGTTCCAGCCGTTGAGGCAGGTTCCGATGCGGAAGAATTCGCCCATGTAGTCCTTAAAGCCGGTGCCGTTCGGATCGTAGGAATAGTCATTGTTCTGATGCGGCGCGATCTGCTCGCAGAGTTCCGCTGCCGGAACCGTGCCTGCGTTCTCTTCCGCATGAACAATCGTGGGCAGCGCTGTTATACACATGGCTGCCGCCGTCAGGAATCCGAGTAATCTTTGTTTTTTCATGATTTCCCTCCATTTTCCATTTTTGATTGATTCTGCCGCAGGCTGCGGCATTTCCCCTGCACACTGCCTGCAATTCCAATTCACCTTTTCTCAGGGCTGCACATTCATTTTACAATGCGCCTCGGTTCATGTTCCCCCCTTTCGCTGCAATTTGCATCGTAAAATCAAAACGCACCCATTCAATCATAGCATGAAATTCACGGAAACGCTACATGCAATTTCAAGGTATATGTTAAATATATTATAGTACAAAGAAAGCACCTGCGTTTGCAAGTGCTTTGTGTATATTCAGTTCATGCGGTCAATCAGAATTCAGATACTTTTGGCGTCTCAGCGATTCTCATGCACAAACTGTGCAAGTTCTTCAGGACGCAGCATGGCTGCTATATGACCGCCTTCCACATAGCGGAAATCCTTGTCCGGTGCGGTAATACTGTCATAGTAATTCTTCATGATCCCGCCGATGTTATAATCATCATACTTCCCCTCAAGAATATAGACAGGCATCTGATAGTCGGTTTTGTTCTTTAATGTGAAATCCGCAGTCATTGTTTCAAACAGCACATTGTCCTTGTATTTTTCACACTCATCTTCATATTTTACGAAATCAGAAAGCGAATAGTAAGGGTTAAAAGCAGGGGAATTCAATACACGCCCCTGCTTTTGTGCTTTGCTGTCACATAATCATTCAACGATGTCAGCACCAACAGCTTTGAACATCTATGCGCTTTTCAGAATGAAGGACACCCCCCCAATACTGATAAAAGGCAAAACTCCGGAAACATGGCAGAGGGACAGAAGGAATCGAAAAGGTTTATGGCATTTTCGCATCTTCCTCTATCTTGCTGAAATGTTCGTAAATACGTGCGTTTTCAATAAGTTAAAGCAATCGGATTTTTCTGCTTTTTGCTGCTTTTTTGCAGGAATAATGGACAAATAAAGGACAAAAATCAGCGGCATATTCCTGTATTTACCGAGGTTTTTGCAATTCGTTAAAATATAATAAAGGACAAAATCCTTATTTTGTCTGACAGCCGTTCCGGAGTGATATCCGGGATGGCTTTTTTATTTGAACACAGTTGTGAGAAGTTTACAGCATTCATGAAATTGCAGAGAGGCTTGGCTGTTAGGATAAGAACGCCTGATTATCTATTCTATTTCCCAAAATCAAAAAATTCTTGATTTTGGGAAATAGATGTGGCATAATAACAGCATTACAGGAGTCGTTCACCCTGATCGAACAGATACAGATCCGGATTCTCTTTTGCTGCATCCAGCAGTCTTTGCTCATAGCCGCTCTTTGAAAAGATGCCGTAAACAATGTGTTTGCCGCGAAACTCCGAAACTCTCTCACACTTTTTCTTCAGATCGAAATACACATCTGCCGGAACCGGCTTGTCATAGTATTTGCATTCACCGGCAAAGATACTGTCATGCTCCTGATCGACGGCAACAACATCAATTTCCGTATTACCGTTCCAGTATGCGCCGATTCTCGAAGGTACAAAATCTGTATTGCCGGAGGTGCAATATGCGGCAAAGTTTTCGCGCGAGATTGCTTCAAACACATAGCTAACATGGTTTTCGATAAATGCAGACTGTATCTTTTTCAGCACATAAACGGTGTTGTCCATTTCAAGCTCGCCGCGGTGCGGGTACACGAATTTGAACCAGAAGTCGATAAAATAATCGCAGATATAGTATAGCCCTTTTCTGCTTTTTTCGGGACTCTGTTCGGTGACCGGCACGCGCTTTTCAACGAGGAACAAGTCGCTCAGCGTGGCAAGATACGGTGAAACAGAGGTTGTAGGTTGTTCCAGCAGTCCTGCGATTTTGGAGAGCTTATGATTGCCGAGCGAGATAGCTTTCATAATTGAATTATAATTGACGGTTTCGCGAACTTCCTTTTCCAGCAGAAAGACCGGTTCCTCATAAAGAAAGCCGGATTTTGCAAGTATCACATCGGATACATTCGCCCACAGGGAAAGGTCGTTATCGAAAAATTCAATATACTTCGGCACACCGCCGGTCACTGCATAGGGTTCCGTCAGTTCCGCAAATGATTTGTCTGGGAATGCCTGCCGGAATTCTGCAAAGCGCAGCGGCTGCAAGCGAATCTGTGCCGTGTGTCTGCCGTACAGCGGGCTGGAACGTGACAGTACCTTCGAGGTCATCATGCTGATCAGCGAACCGCAGAGGATGGCCATGACATTGCTTTCTTTCAGGATCTCATCCCACGCTTCCTGAAAGATCGAAGGGTATGCGGCGTTCACGCTGACAAGATACTGAAATTCGTCGATGACAAGCACCTTTTTCTTCTGCGGCTGATATGCTGCAAGCATACGGAATGCGCTCTGCCAGCTTTCCAGACGGCTGCCTGCAAGATGCGGCTGCTGTGTGAAATTCGCGGCCTTTTCCGTGAATTTGTTGAGGTTCTGGCGGTCGCTTTCCTCGTTTGCAAGGAAATACAGCGCATTCTTCCCTTTGATAAATTCCTTGATGAGCGCGGTTTTACCGACGCGCCTGCGTCCGTATACGACAACAAATCCGCCGTCGCGTTTGTATTCCCGTTCAAGAGCAGACAGCTCCTGATCTCTGCCAAGAAAACGCATAGCAATCCTCCTTTGTACAATTCTGACTATTATAATTTAGATTATACTATACGATTACCGAGTTGTCAAGGGGTTATTCAAAGAACAAGAAAACCGGATAACCGTTTGCTTGACGGTTATCCGGTTCAATGAAACGCGATTTATTCAGTTGTTTGAAGAAAAGCCTATTTCACGATAAAATCACCGGGTTTCAAATTCAGACTCTTATCCTGGAAGATGAATGCAATTTCTTCTCCGCCGTCTGCCCATGAATAATCAATCAGGAGACTGTTTCGCTTCGAGCGGATTTCCAGATCCGAAACGGGTTTTCTGCTTTGCGGCTCATACAGACAGCTGATTCTTGCTGTTTGTCCCCCGTTCAGTCCGACGGTAACATCATCCAGCGAATAGAATGTACCGTATACCACATGACCGGTCACCGTGATAAACGGCGGTTTGAGAAATCCGGCTTTTGTCACATCGACTTTTTCGACTGCGAAAACTGCCTGATGGAAACTGTATTTCTCACGCAGATCTTCCAGATAAGTGTGAATTTGCGATAATTCTCTGATTGCCTCATCGGAAGTCAACTCACTAGAACGTTCAAAAGGCTGCATCAGATGCTGCACAGGATCCATTCGGTATTCCTGCGGATATTTCATGCGAATCTTTCTGAGACATGAGCCGCAGAGCCATTTTTCATCTTTGAGCTTGACCGGATTTCCGCATCGCTGCGGTCGGAATAATGCATTGTCCGGTTCAATGGCGATCACATTGCCGCAGGCTGTGCAATTTCCCAAATCAATGGTATCTCCGATTTTATACTGTGCCATATCTGTTTCCACCTCAGCTTTCTTTCACAATCAGAATGTCACCGGGATAAATGAACGGCACTTCTGTGCGGAACAGGAGTGCAGCAGTGACACCCGCAAATGCTTTTTCGATTGCACAGTGAGGACTGTCCAGATAGTTCCAGAACCAGACTTCCGATGCTTCCGCTGTGTATTCCCGATCCTTATGCGTGATGCAGACGGTATCCCCGGGACGAATCTCACCGTACAGCACTTTGACACAGGTAAAAAACTGCTTTTCATCAGAGTAATGCGCTTTGACACCGGAACTGCTTGATTTAATATAGTGACGGTAAGTAAAATCGGCTTCCGCAGCTGCTCTGGCACCCGGAAAACGTGCAGCCTGTTTTTGTGCAGCTTGTTCGGCATCCTGAAGTGCCTGTTTGAATCCATCTAACGTAAGCTGCTCAAGCGGATCGACCAAAGCATTGACCCAGCCTTTTCCGTCTATGGTTTTACCGTTGAATGTACCAGAACCGAATCTGGCAGAGCAGACAGCAAAGGTCTTGGTACTGCGCAGCGGATAAATGATCCTGGTTTTCTCCGTACAGTTTTTACATACACCGGTTCCGTCTTTCAGAAGAATGTCCTTCCATCCGTCAAATACCCCGTCCTGTTGTTCAGGCTTTTCACTGAGGGTAATCGGATTGCCGCAAATCGCACATATTTTGTTTTCCATCTTTGCACCTCCGTTTTATAATATTGAAGCGATGCCTCATAATTGTATTATATATGAGCAGCGGTATAAAAGTCAAGAGCCAAGCAGATGTTTTTTCTGATCAGGGACTGACAAGTCCCTCGCTGGAAACGGCGCAGAAGCTCTGTAAGGCGCTCGGCGTTTCGATGGATGATGTGTTCGGGGAATGAAACAGCAAAACCTCCGACAAAACGCCGGAGGCTTTGCAAAGCGATAGGTGAGAATTATCCCCACGCTTCATACTCTGTGCTAGGATATTTCCCTGTATAATATTTGTATGCGGTATGGAAGAATCTTTCGTAGACCGCGTCTCGCTGAACAAATGAATTTCCATTGGAGGATTCATAATCAAAATCAATTTGCAGGGTTCCATCCGAATTCAGTGTGTAATAAACAGCTTTCCAGATTTTTTCTTCGCCGAACCTTTCCAGATAGGCTTTATACAGATTCAGCGTCAGTTTTGACAGTTTCTTTACAGCATCCAGTTCATCAACAGGATAAGAAGAATAGCGATCCCAGAAGAAATCCTGTACGCTGACAACGCCGGTTTCCTCTTCTACAAATGCATACCACACCGAAGCATAACCGGGAGCGCACTTTGCATACAGACAGATTTTCGACCACGGAACAGGCATCATGCTGACTAGAAAATATCCAAGTTCTGTCTGCGCGGTCTCGATTGCTTCCATGTTTTCAAGTTTTTCCATAATATCCCCCTGTTTTGCGTTTTAGCAGAAAGCCCTGTGCCTGCTGATTATCTTCATTATAGCAGACCTATCCCCGAAAGTCAACTATCTAACAGAAAGGAGGCCACACAGTGAGCCTGTTTCGGTTAAGCAATCACATCTTCGAGCTGGGGCTGGACGCGCAGGAACTGAGCGTATACGCTTATCTGTGCAGCCTTCCCGCAGACACAAAAACAATCACCGGCAAGGAGATCGTCAAGGTCAAACAGGCAACGATCGGAGCTAACTGCGGGCTGCGGTCGCTGCAAACAGTCGCAAGGGTGCTGTCACGGCTGACAGCGTGGAAGCTACTGGAGCCGTTGGAGCGCGGATACAAGAGAAACCGGCAAAAAGGAACATACAGCTACGCAGTAAAAAAACAGCCGACGGACAGCGGCTATTTCCTGATGGAGCGCCGCGTATTCGGGCAACTTATACCGCGCCAGATGCTCATATATCTGTTCCTGTGCAAATCGTTCAGCCCGACACTCAATGATTGCTGGAACAGCTACAATGACATATCCGAGCAGACAGGCATAAAACGCGAAAGCGTGATCCAGACCGTGCGTGAGCTCATCAAAATGAAGCTGATATTCCGGTCACGGCGGCGGTCACGCGAAAACAGATCTGTATTCGTGGACAATCACTACCAAATCATACGGTTTGTAAGAGGAAAAATCCGAAAAAGAAAGGGACGACTGCACCGCAAATGCAATCGCCCCAGTGGTCTGCATAGCAGACACGATTTCCTGTGTCTTAAGTCTACCACACTTTGCCGGATTTGTCAAGCGATTTCATCGAGTTTATGGCCAAGGGGTAGTCCCTGAAATGTGAATCATTATTCAGTACCCAAGATTTATCTAATTGAAAAAGAAAAGACATGGTTTTACTTACAGTATATGAGTATACTATGCGCGCGCGAAAAAAATTTTTTGATACCGTCCCGCAGCTTTCTGACGGCACAGGTAATCGGCGCGGCCTGTCATTTGAGCGCGGCGCGTTTGGCGGCACGGCGCTGTTTTTCTTTTTCAATTCGTGGCCCTGAATTTCAGAGAGGAGCTTCCAATGGACAAGCAGTTTCAATACAGCGGAACAGACCCGCCGCATCGCAGTTTGCACAAGACTGATTCGACTTTTTTGAGCATATCGCCGAAGTTTTTGAAAAACGCAGATTTCACCGAAAAAGTCTTGACTTCTGCGCATTAAAGTGTTATCATACTAAAGGAGGAAAGCAAAAGCATGGCACATTCCGAAAGGCTGACACCGCTGGGCGGATTCAGCGAAACAGGCAGCAGAAGGCTCAATGCAATGGCAAAGGACAGCGCTGAACTGTCGCAGTTCCTGAGATTTCAGGGGCGTGTTTTCAAGCACTCTCCCTCTGTTGCATTAGAATTCTTCATTCAGAGACCTGACACACAATTCATTGGGACAGCGGTACAGTGGGCAAAGGCAGACAGTCCGGTCAGACAGGGCGGAGAATCAGTCGATTTCTTCGATCACGACGGCAATGTCATCAGCCTCTATGATTTCTCGCAGTGCGACAGTGATGTACCCCCGTGGCAATGGACAATCACAAGCCGCAATGCCGCAGCGGTCAAAGAAGCAATGGGTGTACCGGAGGGCGGTTCGCTGCTGGAAACCTTGACCGTATCGGCTGTTTCGCCGGAACTGGCTGTCGGGGCGATGCAGCGCCTCGGTATCCTGCCTGACGAAAAACAGGCACAGGCATTCACCGAATCCATGACCATGTGTGCCGGGGAGATCATTGCAGGACGGTTGGCAATCAGCGGCGGAAACTTTGATGTCAGGCCGAATCAAACAGCATTCCAGATGCTTGCGACAAACGAACAGCGCATGATTTTCCTTGCTCTGACTGCAAGAGCGGCACGGGACACCCTGATGAAGGTCGAAAACTTCATCATTGAGAGCATTACGGAAAAACAAATTCAGGCACAGGAGGTAAAGCAAGATGACTTACGAAGAGTGGAAGAACCTGCCGGAAGCAGACAAACTGACATTGCCGGAGAGCGAGTACCCGACGATTCCGAGCGAACAGCTTCGGAACTTTCTGACGAAAGCCATCGTGAAGAAAGTGAAGGGCGTGATCGGCTGGGAGACAACACAGGAGTACCGCAGCAAGCGGATCACGGAGTGGTTCCCGGAGTTCCGTCAGAAGGTAGTGGACGGCGTGACGATCTGGTACGCCTTCGACCCGACGGAGGGGACATACAAGCCGAACCTCGAACGGGAGCCGTCGATGGAGGAGGAGCCGATCGGGAGCTACGGTCTGGCTTGGATGCACTTCATGGAGACGCAGTATCCGGAATGGGTGGAAGTCCTGAGATTCCAGCATCGGTACCTGACGGAAGCGCGGAAGGTGGACGAGAGCGCGTGGGAGTACCGGTTCCTGCTGGACGAGCAGTACGCGAAGGAGAATCCGCGTCCGAACACGGGGTTCGAGGAGAATCTGAAATGGGAGAGAGCGCGGCAGTTCTGGACGGACAGCACGGTGATGCGGGAACGGATCCTGATCCCGCCGACCGTTCCGACGGAAGCAACAGCATAACTGAATCAGACGATGCAGAAGCATCGGAGAAACCGCTGACCGAACCGGACAGCGGTTTTTCTATGCCTGCCGGAGAACGGCAGCTGAGCCTGTTTGCCGATGAACCTGAAATGCAGCTTGATCCTGTTGCCGATGAAAAGATGCGGTTGCTGCGCGATGATCTTCGGCGCGGCTCCGGTTTCCAGAAGGCAGATTGCCGCATTTTCATTCAGCGTTCCGTTATATTCAAACAGATATGTTTTTTCTGCACCGTCACGGAAAGAACCCTTTTCGATTCTGACCGGCTTCCCGAAATCTGCAATTTTGTTTCCATCGGCATCTGTAATCTCTGCGCACAGATCAATGTTGAAATATGCTGGTGCCAGACCGGTGTTCCGGATTCTTACGGCGAGTTTGTTTCCGTATCGTGCCGCAGAAGTGACGGTGAAATTGTAGCCCAGTCTGTTGCACATTTCATCAATGACATCCTTCTGTTCCTGATAGAATTCATAGCTGCAATGGCTGTCCTGATCGAGTGCAAAGATCGACATGTGCGGAATCTCAATCGTCTCGCGGAACCGCTGCGGCGTCCAGTTCACAAGCGAATACTCATTTTCTCTGACCGTGTCGCGCATCCACGCATACGGCCAGTAATTCTCGCCGATGACCGGCATATTCGCACGATAGGTCGGCAGCAGGCTCCATTCCACATTCGGTGTGGAGATCAGACCGTCATCGCGCTTTGTGATGCCGATGGACAGCGCATACTGATAGATCTCACCCCGTGCATTTGAAGGCAGCACGAGCAGCGACTTTTGAAATGCCGCGGCGTAGCAGTCCAGCATATCCTTCTGAATATCCAGCGATGGCATATATTTCTCATCGCCGACCGCAAACGAATTATGCCATTCTCCGTAATCGCCGAACGGCCGGACGTCCACAAATTCCACTCTGGGGTCACCGTCATATTTTTTCGCCAGCGCTTTCACAAAATCCTTATGCGCCTGCAAATAGACCGGATCATCCCACTTCGGAAAGACGATTTTCTCACCCGGATTATCCCGGGAATCCGCTGTGTATTTCTGTGCGCCTGCGTCATAGACCCACTGCGGCACATAATCCTCTGCCAGATACGACGAATACGGCATGATGCGGATACCGTAGGTCAGCCCGTGCGCCTCGCACGCATCGAGCATTTCATCTATTTCGTCCCATTTGTATACGCCCTTTTCCGGGTTCAGGTCATTCCAGTGCGGTGAACCGCTGACGATTGTTGTCACATCCCATGCACGATTATTCGCAGAGCCGCCGATGCCGTACTGATAGCCCTGCGTTGAGTCGATCATATACGGCGCATATGCGGTCATCACAAAGCCCTTGTGCGGATTGGAAACTGCTTTGCCAGATAGTTCCGTCTCATATATTTCTGTCGGAATCCCGAGATTATAGCCGTCATCACCGATGCCAGCGGGGGCTGCCTTCGGGAAAAGCTGTTCGGAGACCATTTCCGCCATTTTGTCTGCACCGAGCGCGTTCAGATGCAGTTCATCCGCGGTATAATACGCTTTCTGCGCGAAATACCGGTTCTCCAGACAGAACTCAAGCCATGGGCGAAACAGATCAATTTCGCCGGTCTGTTCGGTCGCCGCGAGATTGTCCAGTTCATTATCGAACCACCGGGACTCCGGAAGCGGATACTTGAAAAGGTCATTTTCCTGACAGTGCTGCCTGACCAGATAAACTGCCATACCTTTGGCTTTTGCGCGGTGAATCATGTCGGTCATGTTTGTGATGTAATCACTTGCGTCAACTGCATCCGGATTCTTCTGATACGCTTTGATATAATCATTGATGCCGACCGCAAGCAGCATAAGATCGCCGCTTTTGCCGTAATGCTCGGCAGTCCCGAACAAGGAACGGCGCAGGTCAGCAGATGTTATGCCGCTTGCCGAAATGTTCCGGACATCGTATTTGTTCGTATCTGCATACTTCCACAGATACTGTCCCCAGCCGTGAACGGCATCATCCGGAGTATTATAGCAGCTTGCAGCGGTGGAATCACCGCCGATCCAGATTGTCGGCTTTGTCAATGTACCTGCGGAGGTCTGCTCAATTTCCATCGCGCTGATCGAAAACTCCGTTCCCACGCCGGAACCTGCATAGATGTTCAGCTGCCCGTCTGTGACCGGAATTGTGAAGGAATCAACAGCATTGCTTCCGGTCAGGAAGAAAAGCTGCGGGATGCCCTCTGCCGTGATCGTTGTGGACTGCACATCACCGGTTGTGACCGTAATTTTGTAGACTCCGACCGGAAGATCAACCTGGAAAACATGATTCGATACATTCGATTTGAAGCTCACCGCATCCGCAAGTGCGCCCTTGCCGCTTGCGGCAACATTCTCAACGGCACTTGTATTTGCAAAGCCGTATCCCTTTGCGGAGTCATAGCCTTCCGATGCGGATACGCCGATATAGCCGTCTGCGGCGCCAAGTCCGCCGAAATCAAAACATTTTGTAATCAGCGATGCGGCTGCTGCTTCGGTTTGCAGCGGAAGTGGAAGGATTGCCATAGCAGCGGCAAGGACTGCGGCGATGATTCGTTTCATGTCCGGAACCTCCTCAAATATGCGTATCCTATCACGAGAAAAAACCTGTTTCATAGTCAAAAAGCCGGAATAGATATTCTTGTCTGTATTATAGCACATATCGTCTGAAATAGCAATTATAATGTAACAGCGCCAACCACCCCCAGCCCTTCACAGAAGAATAAAAATGAGGTATTTCGCCAATATCCTCAATAATTCCGATACGGTCGGCAGGCTCGTCCAGCTTCAGGAATTTGAATATCTTGTCGCTTGCCGCCATACCGTTCATGGCAACATGGAAATAACTTCCAAGACGGCGCATGGGAAGGAAAAATTCAGCCGAGAGCAGTATCATGAAAATGCAGTTTGCAAGCGCAAGGTTGCCCTTGACAAAGGCTCTTGTCGCCATGAGGATACCAAGCGCCGCACCGCCGTATGCAAAGAAGTCCATGATGATAATGGAGTTTAATTGCATGGTGAGGACTTTCATCGTCACGAAGCGGAAATGCTCAGATTCCTCGTTCATCTGCTCGTTCTTGAACGCATCTGCCTGATAGGTTTTCAGCGTGGTCATGCCCTGCAAGTTTTCGAGGAATGTTAAGCCAAGCTGTGCATACTGTCCCCAATATTTCGAGAGCAGCTTTTTGGCTATTTTCTGCACCATCATGATCGCACCGGGGATAAGCGGTACACAGACCAGAAGTACAGTTGCAGTTGCCCAGCTTCCGCCGAAAACGAACAGGAAGAACAGCGTGATCGGGGCGATAAATGCGTAGAAAAACTGCGGAACGTAAAGTCCGAAATAGCTTTCAAGCTGGTCAACGCCCTCAACGGACTCCTGCACAAGCTCCGCAGTCGTGACCTGTTCACGGTATTTGCTGCCGAGACCCAGCAGCTTGCCGTAGATCAGCTCACGGAGCTTCTGCTTGACCGTTTTGGACGCAAAATAGCTCATTCTCGTTGCTCCCTGTGCTGTAAAGAAGCGAACGACAAGTGTTGCCAGAATTACAATGATCGGCAAAGTCAGGTCGCTCATCGTCCATTCTTTGTAATACAGCTTGCTGATCGTTTTTGCGACTGTGATTATCATAACGGTATTCAGCGCAAGCTCCAGCCATTGCAGGATAATATTGCCCACAATGTATTTTTTGCTTTCGGGACAAAGCCCAGTCAGTCGTTTATCAAACATAAAATCACTTCAATCAGGGAATATACTGCTATTATATCGCTGATTCATCCCTTTTTCAAACGGCATGATGAACGGCTCTCCCTGCGCACAGATCATCCTGTCCTTCCTCTGTAAACAATGTGATCGGAGACAATTCTGAGCTGAGATCGCTTACGCCTGATGTCTCTGCTCAATCAAATCTTCCCAGTTTGTCGGTTTGCCGGCGACCGAATTACGCACGTAATAAAGCAGAATCATCTGCGCATCCTCAACAGAAACCGCATTGTCACCGTTTACATCGGCAGCCTGCTCCTGCTCCGGCGTCAGACCGCTCTCATGATCCGCCATCATCAGAACATATGCATTCAGCGTAAGCTGCGCATCATCCGCACTGACCTCACCGTCACAGTTGACATCGCCCGGCAAAGCTGCATCATCCGGCATACGCAGTCTGCCTGTCATCGCATCAAAAGTCCGGACATCAAGCTCATCATGGGTTTCGCCCCGCGCAACCGCCGTATAGGTGCCGTCCGGATTCAGGCGCGTTTCGATATAAGCAGGCGTGATGTCATCCTGTTCTGCAAATGTTTTCTGTGCAATCTCACAGATTTCCGCTCTGCTGAGACCGCCCTCCGGAAGCTGCGGCGGCTGCCGGAGATCGCCCTTCACGCCGTAATCATCCTGCATCTGAAGCGTCAGCGGATCGACAATAATCCCATAAAACTGATGCCCGAAATTGAACAAAATTTCGCAGAGACAATCCGATTGAACGCCGTAAAATTCAGTTGCATCTTCGTCGGGTTCAAAGCCGGCGGACGCCTTTACATATGCCGCCGCAAGCGCAGTCAGCTCCTGTGTTGACAGAAGCTGTGCGCACACATCCGGCGCATCGGTAATCAGGTCAAATGTGAAATATACGAACCGCGCCGCAAGCGAATTGGTTTCACGCTGCGCATCATCCGGCTCCACGATGAATGCACCGCCCTGTCCGGCAGATGTCAGCACACCGCTGATTTCCTTATTCTTCCAGCGAATCGTGATCCGGTTTTCGCTGTCAATCGCATAGGAAAACGGCGTATCTTCCGGGCAGTCCAACACACTGCTGAACTGGCTGGGATAGAGAATCATGCCGGATTCGCCGTCATCAGAAAACAGAAATGTGCCGTCTGCATTCTTCAGATGATAGAGTCCCGGCGGAACTGCTGACATCGGTTTCCGGAACAGATTGACATTCCGCAAAGGAGACAGCTGGACATCGGGGCCGTATTCACGCATGGTATACCGCTTCATCTGCGCAGAACCGGTGCCGGTAAAGAGACTGAGTGCCTCATATCTGTCGCAGACTTCGACCTTGCATCCGTCTTCCTCAAATTCAAAATACACAGAAAACCCGACGCTCTGCATCCCGCTGACATAATTGAGCTCTGTGCGCTGCGGCGTATGACCGACTGCTGCCGCAGATTCCGCTTCTGCCGCCTGTATCAGCGTATTGATCGGATAAAACGGTTTCTCTGCAAGGTTTGGCAGATCGGAAGACCTGTTGATCTGCACGGTCTCACCGGTCGCATTGTCCGTCAGCTCATATATGTTTTCCTGAATCATTTTTATCGTGTAATTGCGTGTTCCGTCAGCCGCGATCAGCTCCAGCTGATTGTTTTTTGCCGTGAAACCAAAGTTTGTAACCGTACCGTCAAAGTAATCCGTAAACCGGATGTACGCCGGTGTGATTGTCCAGATGCCGTGCTGATAATCCTGCCAGTATCCCTCATCTTTCGTCAGCGTTTCCGCGGAATCATCGGTGGTGTCGATGACGGCGAAATGATAGGCTTCATCGAGCACCGTGATCGTATAATCTTCCAGATCCGTGACGTCATAATCAATCGTCCAGACGCCGTCTGCATCGGGTGCCGCCGGAAGATAATCGCGGAAATTGATCTCCGGATGATTCTGCGGATCGGAAAAGCCCGCAAGCTCCTGCAAGACAAGCGGCAGCTGATCTGCTGTTTCGCGCTCTCTGCCGGTCGTCCAGGGGTATTCGCCGCGGTACTGCGTCCCGCCGTAAAACCAGCTGTCGCGCTCTTTGATCCGCGCAGGATCGAGAATCTGATACATCGGTTTATAGATGCCTGTCACGGCGATGCCCTGCAATTTCTGATCATCCGAAGCGGTGATTGTCAGGATCTGCCGCCCGTTCCGGCGCGAAAAGGAAGCGGAAACTTCCGGCGCGGTGCGGTCCACATGGATCGTGCAGCGATATTCCTGCGGATGTGCCGCGGAACCCGGATAATCAATGTAAGCCGCAGCCGTCAGCGTATATTCGCCTGCCGGAAGTGCCGACTGGTCCAGATCCAGCTCAAACACCTCCTGATACGGCACTGCTTTTTTGCTCCAGACCGTCTTTCCGGCAGCATCCTGCAAAGTCAGGTCAGCCTTTGCATCCCGGTACTGAATCAGCTTCATACCGTAGACCGCGTCCGCAATGCCGTCACCGTCCGGGGAGATCCATGCCTCATTCCGGCCGTTTTCCAGCAGCCGGATCTCATCTTCTGATGCATATTCTTTCAGATCGAGCAATTCATATTTCGGGATATCATCCGGCACGCGGCTGCGGATCGTATCCAGAACGGTATTGTATTCGACCAGCGGCAAACTGCCTGCCTGATAATCCTCGCCGAAGATCACCGCTGCCATGATACGGTCTGCATCGCCGATCGGGAGCTGTGCCCAGTCGCCGGAAAAACCGAGCAGCGGCATGGAAATATCCGAACTTTCCGCCGCACCGGAGAGCAGCAGAAATCCCTCAATGAAAAAGCCGTTCCGGAAGGACGCACAGAGTTCTGCGTATTGCACCGGATCGAGCGAAACCTGCACCGGCAGTGTCAGCGACTCCCCTGCCATGACCGTCACCGGCCCCATGAGACTGGTTTCACAGCGCAGCGCCTGCTGTCCGGAGAGGATGTCGCAGTTCCGGCGGCTGTCATGCCGGATGCCGTCTGTTGTCAGGCAGAGCTTTGCATCGGGATAGACAACATCCGCGCCGCTGTCATTTTGCAGGATCACATCAAATGAAAAATCGGAACCGAGCTGATCGAACAGATTGATCTTGGCTTCACCGTTCCGGTCAGTCATCCGAACCTTAGCAGCCGCTGCACGTTCCACCGATACAAGACCTGCACCCTGCCGCCGCGGACTGACATAGAGTTCATTTTCTTCATACGGGATTGCAGTATTCATCAGCTTCGTGCGGAGCATGGCAGTCAGCGCTGTACCGTCCGGCAGATCATCTTTGAGCATTCCGCGGAGCACAGCCGCACAGCCTGCCGCATAAGCCGATGCCATGGACGTACCGGAAAGCGTCTTCGCAGATGCATTGTATGCTGCGGAACAAACCCGTCCGCCGATGCCCATGAGATCGGGACGCAGATCGAGCGAATGCTTGACACCCCACGAACTGAACGCGCTGACCGCCGCCGGATGCTCCTGCATCACGTTTTCGCCGGTGAATGTCACAGTCTGATCGGCAGCCGCACGGAGCATCTGCCCTTCTGCATAGGTCACAACCGCAATTTTCAGCGATGCGTTGCTGTATGCATAGTCAAGGCCGTCCGGAGTTTCCAGGTCCGAGACGATCAGTCCGCACGCATGATAGTGCTGTGCGCGCTGCGCGATCTCCGAAAGGCTCTGACCGGATGTCCGCTGAATCAGCGCGAGCTGATTCACCGGATTCGCTGCACGAAATTCCGCATCCGTGCCGCTGCCGCAATCCGCATACGCATAGTCGCCGGGCGCAAGTTCCTGCGACAGATAATAGAGATTGCCGTCCGCATTCATCGTCGGACGGTAGATGATCTGCTCTCCTGCAAAGAGAAACATACCGGCTTCTGCCTGTCCGCCGGATTCCGCCGAGCCGATCACAAGCAGCGGTGAACCGCGCTCCGCCTTATCACAGATCGTACCGGTATCCGGCTGATCGGGCAATGCAGTTTTACCGGTCGTGCGTGTGCCGTTATCCAGATTGCCGGCAGAATTGCAGACGATGATTCCGGCGCGGTCCGCAGCGGCGATCGCATCGGAAAACGGGTTGCTGCCGTAATATTCTGCGGTCGTGCCCCAGCTCATATTGATGACATCCGCATGAAGCCGGACGGCATCTTCCAGTGCCGCAAGCGTCGCCGAATAAGACATGTTCTTTCCCCTGCCGCATGCAAAAAACAACAGCTGCGCATCTTTTGCAATACCTGAAACCGACTGCCCGTCTGCTGTTTTACATGCGTTTCCGGCTGCAATGCCGCTGATATGCGTGCCGTGATAACCGGAAACATCCCGCACGCCGCCGTAGGGATCGGAATCCGCATAATCAATGACATAGGGCAGCTTACTGCTGATATAGGCACGCTGCGGATCGACCTTGATATTCAGCGTGCCGCTGTCGATCACCTCGGCAATATCCTCATAACTGAGTGCCGGTTCAATGCTTTCATCAAGCGGCGCAAACATCGGATGCGTGACATCAAGCTCCGAATCAATGACCGCAATGACTGTACCTGCACCGGAATACCCTTGCAGATCAGCCGGAACACCGTACTGCACCGCAGCGTCTGTATCCGTCAGCTGAAAATCCGGTGTTTCGGTGATGCTGACAACACCGGGAAGCGCTGCGGTCTGTGCGATCAGCGACCGCGGCAGCGTACAGCTGAAGCCGTTATAAAGCGTGCTGTAGCTGTAGCCGACGGTCAGCTCCGGATAATATGCACGGATGCGCGCCTGCACGGCATGCTGTGCGTTTTTGCAGGATTCAGCCTTTTTTTCAGCCGCAGGGCTGTCGAGATCATCCGCATTGCGGCACACGCCGGACTGCATGACCGGATCGCCGGAAATCTGAATCACAACCGAAACCGGATCGCTGTGCTCTGCCTGCGGAACTGCCGCAGCTGTGCATGAGAACATGCAGCTGAACGGTATCCATGCACATGCCGTGACGGATGCCGCAGCCAGGCTGCAAATTTTACTGAATAAATCGTGCCTCATGAAAATATCCCCCTGTTGAAAAAGGATTCCCTCCTTGAGTCAACTTGCAGGCATCACCCGCACGTTGCTGTTCTCTGATTGATTTTCATTATATCAGATTATTCGGGCGTTATCAAGAGAAAATGCGGATTTTCTGGAAGAAGCATGCGCAAATTGCGCGGCCAGGAGAATTTGCCGTTTTCCAGTCGCTTGTAGAGCAGGAGAAAGCCGGAATCCTCCCACAGCAGTACTTTCATACGATTTCTCCGTCTTCCACAGAACAGAAATGCACTGTTTGAAAACAGATCAAGCTGATATTGCTGCTGTATGATCGCTGCCAGTCCGTCTATGGATTTCCGCATATCTGTATGACCACAGACGATGTAGATATGATCGGTATTCAGATTCTTCAGCATTCCCGAAGCCCTCTCAGCAGCGTCAGGAGCATCTGCTCTGATATTTCCTGCGGCAGTTCGATCTCGATCCCGTTTTTGCGGATCATAATCTTTTCGTAAGCTGCAGATGCTTCTAATACAGGCTCCGGTGCAGAAGATTGCAGTGCCATTGCAGAGCTCAGTGGCACAATTTGCTGCATAGACTGTTCGGTTTGCGCCAGAAGTTCTGTTCTGACGATTTGCAGGCGTCTGTAGTAGGTATTACAACTGATGCCTTTCATCCTGCACCACTCTTTGATTTTCATACCGCTGCTCTGACACTCTGCGATTTCTTCCGCCCACTCTCGATGTCTCAGTTCTTTCTTTACTTCTCTGATCGTTGCCATTTCTTTAACTCCTCCGGGTTATACCCTTTTGGAATCATTATACCTCATTTTTATTCTTCTGTGAAGGGCTGGGGGTGGTTGGCGCTTACATTATAATTGAGGACAGATATTGACTTACCGAAGCTGTTTCGATGCATGTGCCTGAAAAAAAGCCGGAGACCGCTGCGGTCTCCGGCTCTGATGAAGAAGTGAATCGTGAAAAAGTAAATCATACGCTTGCAGTTTCGCTTTGCGAAACATGACTTACGGCGCGGTGATCGCGTAAGAGGATACATTGTCGCCGTCTAAGGTGATGACATGATCTATTTCGCCGGGCACCTGTGAACCGGATGCAGGGGTAAGCATCTCCGCAACAATCAAGTGAATGACACCGTTTTCAATATACACGCCCATTGTTATGAGCTGCTGCGTAGACGCACCGGCTTGTTTCAGAATGATCTGATCGGACCCGTCCGGATTGCAGAGGATTACGCGCTTATTGGAGCCGGTTGTGCAGATGATTTTCTGCGTTCCCTGAACGACAGTGGGGAGAATATTGCAGAGGATGTCTGTTGAAACATCTGCAATCACGGTGCATGATCCGTCCTTCAAATTGCCTTTGCAATACTGGCTGTTCCGATTCATGAAAGTGACAGTACCGTCATCTTCCGAGACAGAAATAAGATTTCCGCAGAAGTCCCATCCGGAAGTATCAATCAGATCATAAGTATCGCCGTCATAATATTTGCGCAGCTGGGCTGTCTGAATCTGTGGTTTTGCCCCTGCCATGATGCCGGAATAAACTGCATTCTCTGAAACGATTACGGTTTCGTGCAGTATACTAAAGCTTTCCATGTAGCTGAGCTCTCCTGTTTTCAGATTCAGAATTGCGCGGCCAATAGGCCCTTGAGGGACATACGGATCCCCGATTGTATGTCCGGTCAGGTAAAGGCTGAGCTTTGTCGGCCTGCCGGATGCATCCTGTGAAAAGCCGGCTACAGCACTGAATCGGATATTCTCGGTCGGATTGCCATATTGATCTTCCGTCACTTCAGCCATTGACAGCACTTCTGATAAGCTGCCGTCCGGCTTGATCTCATACAGTACATCATCCAGGCTCACCAGATTCATGCCGTCAGTGATAAAGAAATGCTGTTCTGCATCTGTCTCCGTAAGACCGGGGAGTGTGAATGTTTCATATTCAGTATCTCCGCCGGTTTTGCGGGCGCGCATGGAATTGCTGAGATCATAGAAATATGTGTCATCTTCTGCATTCAGATAGTACCCGGCTGTATAGCGGAACAAGCGGAGTTTTCCTTTTCCGCCGAGGAAATTGGTTTCCATGCTGTCCTCTGCGGATGCCTGTGCCTCATCGGTCTGTTCGGCGGTCTGCGGCTGTTCCGGCGCATAGTTTTCCCCGAAATACTGATATTCGCCGGTTTCCTTGTTCACCTGCACAATTTGTTCGCCGTTTTTGCCGTCCTTCGGCAGCGTGAAGATGATATGTTCACCGGTATCGAAGAGGATAAAATCAGACATCTCACCGGTCGGATCGTTCTCCCAGAGGGATTCTGATTCCACCACGAAATAATCTGTTTCTTCGGTGACAGCAAGATCGCTGCTAATCAGTATGGTGTTGCCGAGCTTATATTTCACGCTGAATTGATACATTCTGTCGTTCAGCAGATGAGTTTTTTGAAAAGCGTCGCTGTACGGATATGTGGTTTCCCGCAGCATCATCGGCTCACAACTGTCACTGTCCCCATGTAATTGGGTGCACATGAGAGAAACCGGGCCGCTTGCTGCGGGACTGGAATGGAGCGAATAGATGCAGTCATCTTTTATCAGCCATTCCTGAAGCTCCTGTTCAGGCCGCTCCTGTCCAGACCATTGCGGCGCCTGTTTATAATCTTCCCGCATAGTAAGGTCGGCAACAATGCTGGCATTTCGAATGTCATTGAGCGGTGCGGCATATATCTGATTACTGAAATCCGAATAGTAAAGATTTTTGCCGTCGGAACAGACATTGCCGTAATCAACGAACTGATTGATCGTGTCGCCGTTCAGATTCAGAATGACATAAGGCTTCGGTTCTCCGTCGATCCACGAATCTTCCACGAAAGCGCACAGAAAATACCAGCCCTCACAGAGTTTCCGGATGGTGCAGGGCTGCCACGGTACAGCCGAAAAGAATGTTTCATCGCCATAGCTGTCAACAGTAAACAATTCATGATCATGGCAGGTATAGAGCTGTTCGCCGTCGGTCAGGAGCCTGCCGTCATATGTGTGCCGCTCTGTACCGCTGCTGCCGTTGACGGACCATTGCAGGTAATCCACCGAATTCGGTGAAGAACCATAGGCTGTTGACTCCGATTCGTCGGAAGAATACCCAATCGGGAGGTAATAGTTGTTATCATCACGGAAGAGCGTATTGCCGTCTGTGCCGACAAAGCCTTTGATCTCTCCGTGTCCGCCGAAGAAATTATACTGCGCATCACTGCTTTCATCGCCGGGATTCGCATGCAGCCTGTCACGGTAATTGTAGCCGATTCCGCCGATGACGACTGCAATGGCTGCTGCGATCGCACCGATGCCCAGGCTCAGCCGTCGGATGGAACGGCGGTTCTTTTGTGCGGAGGCATCCCAGGTAAAAGCTTCTTCGATTTTATTCTTGCTGATGCGATCCATGATCTTGATGTAATCCTGATCTTTCATCGTAACCCCTCCTTTTCCAGATAGGTTTTCAGTGCCTGGCGGGTGCGCAGAAGCGTCATTTTGACCTTGCTCTGCCCGACGCCGCAGCGGGCAGCAATCTCTCTGATGCTCAGGTCTGACCAATACCGCAGCACAAACATAACACGGGCTTCTGCCGGCAGATCATCCAGAAAGTGGTCCAGCGCATCGCCGATCGCAATGGTATCTATGACCGCTTCGATGGAATCAGGAGCGGCAAGCGTTTCCTCAATTTCTGTCAGCGCGACAGCAAATTCACCGCCGCCGCGTTTTTTTCTGTGTGCCGCCGTGCGTCGGTTGCAGGCAAGATTGCGCGCAATGACGCTGATATATGCCGCGAGACTGTGCGGCTTTTCCGGCGGAATCGTCTCCCAGAGCTTCATGAGTGTATCGTTCATGCATTCTTCGGCGTCCTCGCGGCTTCCGAGGATGTTTTGCGCAATGCAGCGGCAGAGCTTTCCATATTTCTCCTGTGTGCCCGCCAGCGCTGCCTGATCACGCTGTGAAAATAATCCGAGTAACTCGGCATCTGTGAGTTTCGGCATCCTGTCATCTCCCTCCGTTTGGTTTTGAGGCCCTCTATATAATTCGACAATTATATGATAGCACAGGTCACAGCTTTTTTCAATCTTTTTTGTGATGCTCTGTATATTCCGGTAACGATTCTACGATAAAAATAGAAGCGCCCCGCGGGGCGCTGCGTGCTTTATGCGGCTTAGTTTAAGTTGTGCTTTCTTCGTATTTTCGTTATTTTCATTCACAGCACATTTTTCTGCTTTTGTCAAGCACGAAATCTATTGTAGTCAATGATATGTGAACAGCGCAGGCCGGATAATGATTGGCAAGAGCAAGTCTGTCCTGCTTGACGAATCATATCTTCGAATCCCTCTTTACTTTTTTCCTTGAGTGTGGTATAATAATACGATTCCATTCTGATCATGTCTGAATAAGGGGCATAAAACAATGAATATGCTGAAAAATAATTGAATTGACAATTTCTGAAAAGCACTCACACATTCAGCGTATTTCGCGTCAGAAGGAAGATTTCCGGCTGATAGATCACGGAAATCAGCAGCAAGCCGGCACAATGTTTGCTGTGCGTATACGACAAAGGAGAAAATAAAATGGCAGATTTTTTTAAACTGGCAGGTTATGATTATGACGAAGTCAACGGTATCGTTTATGTTTATCCTGAGGACGACGGAATCAGTCTGTATGTGAATGTGTATGCAAAAACGAAAAACGAACAGGTACCTTCTGAGTGTCAGAAAGCATCTCTGGAACAGATCGATGGCATCTTTCTCAAGGTGAAAAGCCTCCAGGAGCTTGTAGGAAGAAAACTTGTCTGGGAAGAAGCGAGCAATGAGTACGGCAATGCGGGCGCTCTCAATGTGATCGAGTGCGAGATGATCAACAATGCCGAATTAACCATTGAGGGCATCGAGAACGGCAGCATGACCGTCTATTGGAAGGGCCACGGCGATATCCGCCGGAAGGAACCGTTCAATGTTGATGTTCCCTTTGAAACCAGAGTGACCATCCCGCTTTCCGAGTCTGAGATGTCTGATGCTTCTGACAGCGTGGTATTACCGCATGCTGATCGAAAAGAAGAAGGACACATGAATCCATCCGGATCAAATTCCGCGGAGTATTCCTTGCCCGTGGCGACGTACAAATCATTTATCAGGCAGATAGCGGACTGGTACAGCGGCGGGGAGCTCCCCACTGCCGCCGGTCAGGATCTGCGCTTTATATTGGAGCTGCAAAAACAGAAGCTGCATGCACTCGGACTTGATATGAAATTCGAGCTCCCGAAGAAAGGTGCGGGCAGGAACAACGTTACCGGTATTTATTACAGCGACAGGATCTTTACAAACAGTATTCTCGGCGGTGATGTGAATGTGACCAGAAGCGTTGTCAGCACGCAGGATCAGCGCTGCCTGAATACTTCCGATGTCAGTCTGGTCACGATGGTTCTGGAACCGAAGAACGGATCGCAGCCTGATGACGGTATGACATTGTGCTGTCCGAACTGCGGTGCGCCATCCACACTCGGTGAACTGCAGGCAGGTTGTAAACACTGCGGTACGCGTTTCCTGATGAGCGAGCTGTATCCGAAGGTCATGAACTATAATATCCATGAGCATGAGGACGAGCAGCAGAGAAAACGCAAAAATATACGCGATCTGATCCGTCTGAGCGCGGTGTGCACCCTGCCGTTAATGATCTACTCGATCATACTCATCCTGCTTGATAATCAATACAATTCGGCGAAAATGAGTCTGTTCTCGGCTATCTTTCGCGTCATCTTTGGCGGCATTTTAGGCGGCGTAATGTTCGGCGGCCTTCTGTTTGGAGGCAAAAAGCTGTTAGAGGTCCTCGGCCTGATGGGAAAAGGTCTGCGGGGCGGAGGACATACCGTCTCCACACTGCTGAACGCAAACAAGATCAAAACTCACGATCCGGAGTTTTCATCCGAATACTTCCGTGACAAGGCCATTGCCCTGTTCAGAATGGCCGTTTACAGCAAGGATGCGACAGAGCTTGCCTGCTGTCAATGCCGGTGTCCCGGCAGCGCGGCGGATATCATTGAAGCACAGCTTTTCAATTTCAACATAAACAGCTGCAAAATAACAGACGGAGTATGCGACGCGGATCTCACGCTGTATCTTGATTGCCTTCATTACAAGAAGGGACAGGTCATAAGCAAGTCGGACAAGTTCCGGATGCATGTGCGGAAGAAGCTCAGAACGGCGACGAATCCAGGCTTCTCTTTCGCAGCGGTGAGCTGTCCGTCATGCGGTGCAAGCTTTGATGCCCGCAATGTCAAAGCATGCCCTTTCTGCAACAATGCGTATCTGCACGAAGAACATGACTGGGTCATGACAGATCTGCACTGAGCGGATACAGGAGCGGAACGCATAAGCCCTGACCTTTCCGCATTCATCGTTATATGATAAATGTCCAGCCGCGGCAGTGATTTCGGACCTAGACTTGGTCCGCTTCACTGTGCGGCTGCTTTTGTTATCGGCAGTCTGTGCTGCATGAAGTCGGCGGGGCGGTTCTGCTGGATAAATCATAGGTTCGACGGCTGCAGCGGCTGACTGTAAAAACAGGAATCATATTTTAGAATTATCCCTTTGCTTTTTCAGCTTGGGTGTGGTATAATGAACGTAGATACTTGACATAAGGAGGCTCTGCTCTATGAAACATTTCATCCGTATCACTGCCGGCCTGATGGCCGCCTGCATTGCAGCGCTTTCTCTGGCTGCAAGCCCTGCTGTTCAGGCATCTGCTGCGGGCATTCCTGTTCTTGTAGGCTACCGCGGCGATATTAACAATGATATGGTCATTGACCGCAGCGATGTTCAGCTTCTGACATCATATCTGCTCGTTGACAACTCTGAAATCAGCGCAGACGAATCTGCTCATCTGACAGATGCCGATCTCGACAACAGCAAATCGCTCAATGCCATTGACCTTACTCTGCTCAAGCGCATCGCTCTGCACATTGACCCGCCGATTCCCATCTATGGAGACAATCCCAACGGCGATGAACTCATTCCGGCGCCCATCAGCGTGGTCAATCCGACCATGCCCTGTGTCGGGGAGGCCCGCGTTCTGATGGTCGCAGTCAACTTCCCGGATGCACAACACCCGTTTTCTGCTGACGAGATTCAAAAAATGTGCTTTGGACCAGAAGATCCGCAGTCACTTTATTACCCGCAGGAGAGCATCAGCGCATTCTATTCCCGTGCCTCTTACGGCAGACTGAACCTGACAGGAAAGGTCTATACCTACACCGCCCAATACGAGATAAATGAATATATGAAGACAGATCAGCGGCTTGCCGATTCCCGCACCCGTGATGATCTGCTGGATGAGGTGCTTGAAGCGCTGGATGACGTCATTGACTACAAGGATTATGATTTGGACGGAAACGGCATTCTCGACAGCGTGGTAATCGCGCTGCCAAAGGAAGCAATTGGCAGAGATGCTAACAAAGACGGCACTGAGGACTGGGTACCTTGCTCCGGCACCTATTACGGCTCGGCAAACCATGACGGCGTCAAACCTGCCAAAATGTGCATAGGCGCACGCGACCTGCGCTCTATCGCCAAATTCAACAAAACATGGATTCATGAGCTCGGTCACGCGATGGGGCTGCCGGATTACTATCGAGTCATTACCAACAACCCGAACGATCAGGAAGGACTGCGCGGCAACGCCGGCTGGGAAATGATGGACGATGCCGACGGCGATTTTTCGTCCTTCTCCAAGCTGATGTACGGGTGGTTCAAGGGGAATGAGGTGCAGATCTACAACGGCGGTACCCAGACTTATGAGCTGAAAACGCTGCAGGACGCGCCGAACTGCGTGCTGATCCCGCGCGGCGAATTTAACGGCTTTTACAGCGAATATTTCATAGTCGAATTCAACACGCCCACCGTTAACAATTCAGCGCAGATCATTGGGGATAACCGGATTCCTCTGTTCAGACACGGCGGCGTGCGCGTGCTGCACTGCAATGCCGAACTATATGAAGGCAACAGCAGTATGCTGCTGAAATGGCGCATCAACAGCAAATACTATGACCGCAGCAACAAGAAACAGCGCGTGCTGCGGCTCATCAGTTACAACAACGGCTTTTTCAATGACGGCAAGGTCATTACGAATGAAACAACAGACTTTGCATGGTACGATGAAAACGGTGACCGGACGGTTGATCCGGGTATCACGATCACGGTCAGCGATTTTGACGAAAATACCGGCTGCAAGATTACGATTGCCCCTGCTTCTTAAGACGGAGATCTTGTACTGACCGTAGTCACAGAAGCAATCGTGAAATGCAGGATGTTCAAATAAAGCATTCATATCCGTTCTCCGCTGCCTTTTTGAAGAACAGCTCGTGCTCTTCATGTGTAACGCGGACACGTATCATCTCATCTTTTTTTGGTTCTGCATTTTTACGAGCAATTTTCATATCTCACTCAATCCTCCCCTTTTTCAGGTTATGACGCAGATGCTTCGCAGCTTTTCGGTTTGATCCTCCGACAAATTGCCTTTCTTGTATTTCTTTTTCGGATCTGCCAACCATTGATACCGCTTTGAGAAATTAGCCCTCTTGATAATCTTACTGTCTGATTGGCTATCTGAATAAATCAGAATATCAATCTCTTCTAAACAAATCGCGAGTATAAACCTTCTCTGACACATCATCCAGCACGCTGTCATAACGATTTGCCACGATGCAGTCGCATTTCTTCTTGAACTTTTTGAGATCGTTGACCACAACCGAGCCAAAGAATGTTGTCCCATTTTCAAGCGTCGGCTCATAGATGATAACTGTTGCACCTTTTGCCTTGATACGCTTCATGACTCCCTGAATCGAGGACTGACGGAAATTATCGCTGTTAGACTTCATCGTCAGACGGTAAACGCCAACCACAATTTCCTTTTCTTTGTTCTGATCATAATCTCCCTCTGAATAGCTATAAGCACCTGCTTTCATCAGAATGCGATCCGCAATGAAATCTTTGCGTGTGCGATTGGATTCGACGATTGCAGTCATCATATTCTGCGGCACATTCTGATAATTTGCGAGCAGTTGTTTCCAGCCCGGTCTGCTTTCTATCATATCAGTATAGGATCTGACCTGATTCTCGAAGCTGGTTCTCTGCTCATCATTGTCAGTAGACA
>CAMKLV010000034.1:0-34265 GCA_946413695.1 uncultured Ruminococcus sp.
GCACGCAATTTCTTAACAAATAATAGCATCCATTGGATTCTTTTTTCCTGTTAATAGTACCTTTAGCAAAAAGGAGGTCGGTTCTACCGACTGGGGCTCTGCCCCAAACCCCGCTTAAGGGATACTATCCCTTAAGAATCCCGTTTTGCTATATTTAAGAGTCAACGTCTCATTTTACGCACGCAATTTCTTAACAAATAATAGCATCCATTGGATTCTTTTTTCCTGTTAATCATACCTTATAAAAGGAAACACAGCACCCGAAGGTGCTGTGTTTTGCTGGTGAATTCAGGTGTAACCGATATTACTCCTTGACACCGCCGGCGGCAACACCGCCGATGATGAACTTGGAAAGGATAATATAGATCACAACAACCGGAATGATCGAAAGGAAGATTGCGGCGTAGTTTGCGCCGTAGTCTGCGTTACGGTCAATCGCGATAACCTTCTGAACCATCATCGGCATTGTCAGCTGGTTCTTCTTACCGGAGACAAGGACGATGGACTGGTTGTAGTAATCGTTCCACTTCTGGATGAAAGCGAAGATTGCCTGAACAGCAAACGCCGGCTTCATCATCGGAATGGAGATCGTCAGGAAGGTACGGAATTCGTTGGAGCCGTCGATTCGAGCCGCCTCAATGATATCGAGCGGGAACGAAGACAGCATATATTGGCGCATGAAGAATACGATTGCCGGCGCCGCGATGGAAGGAATGATGAGCGGGATGTAGCTGTCGAGCAGGTGCATCTGAATCAACATTCTCATGAAACCAACAGCAGTAACCTGCGTCGGAACCATCATAACTGCGAGGATGAATACGAAAGCCGGACCCTTGAGCTTGAAATCGTAAACAACCAGACCGTAAGCGGTCATGCCGGAGAAGAAGACCGTCAGGGCGCAGCAGCAGCCTGCAACGATCAGGGAGTTCTTCATACCGATCAGCGGCGAGAAGAACTTGTTATAGAGCGAATTGGTTTTCAGCGTTTTGATATTGTCGATCAGGTGGGTTCTCGGGATCAGGGACACGCCGCTGATGATATCATTGTGCAGACGGGTCGAGTTGACAACGAGGATCCAGATCGGAATCAGGCACATAAGAGTCAGCAGGATCAGCACAATATAGATTGCGATCGACTTCACCATGACATGCGCCTGATAGCCGCCCTTATCGGAATCATATCTTACTCTGCTCATATGCTGAATCCGCCTCCTTTCTGCTTACGCTTCCACTCCTTGGCAGCCTGCTTCTGCTTCTTTCTCTTCTCGATTGCGTCCTTATCACGCTGGACATAGAAGACCAGTGCGCCGAGGATCGAGGTGATGATGAACAGAATGACAGATGCCGCACCGGAGTAACCGAACGAAGGCTTCGCGAAGTTGCCGTGGAACATCTCATAGATGAAGACAGCAACCGTCTTGATGTAATCGTTGACAACATTACCGGTATGGAGCATATACGGGATATCGAACATCTGGAGACCACCGATCATGGAAGTCAGCAGTGTGTAGACCATAATGGTCTTGAGGAGCGGGAAAGTAATGCGCCAGAAAGTCTGAGTCGAGTTCGCACCGTCGATCTCAGCCGCCTCAAAGAGGGACTCGTTGATACCCTGAATACCGGACATCAGCATGATCATGGTGTTGCCGAACCACATCCAGACCTGAATAAACATAACTAAGATACGGGAAGGCCAGCAGCTTGTGATGATCTTCCACGGCTCCTGACCGGAGCGAAGCAGCGTGTTGATCACGCTGTAAGAGGAGTCGCCGAACAGAGACAGGAACAGACCTGCAACCGATGCTGCTGTAATGATATTCGGCATGTACATGACGACTTTGAAGAAGCCCTTGCCGGGCATTTTGACACGCAGATCCGTAAACCAGACTGCGAGCAGGAGAGAGAGTGCGATCTGCGGAATGAAGTTACCAAACCAGATGATGAGGGTATTCTTCATACCGTTCCAGAAGGACTCATGGATACCGAGGGCTTTGAAGTCGCTCTCGGCAGGCTTAGCGAGAATGGTCTTGAAGTTATCAAGGCCGATAATTGCCGGGGTTCTGGTACCGTTTTCGCTGAATGCCAGAATAAATGTCTGGATCAGCGGCCAGAAACTGAAGATGAAGTATACGACAAAGAACGGCAGGATGAACATATAGCCGTACTTCGCGTAGCTGACGGATTTGATCCGTCTTTGTGCAGCTGTAGCCATTCAGCACACCCTTTCAAGAAAAAATTAGTAAAAATTCCAGATACAGATAAAATATTCGCCTATTGGGCACAGATGGCCCAATAGGCAAATATTCGGTTATGCTATTTTTCAGGCATATTCGAGATTATCTGTGGAAATGTCTGAATGTCCGTTCGGACAAATTACTCGACGGTGATACCCTCGATCTTAGCTGCTTCCTTCTTGAACTCGGTGATCATGTCATCGTAAGATGCGATGTCGCCCTTAGCATACTTGGTAACAGCGGTGTTGAAAGCGTCCTTGATCTGGCTGTCGAATGCAGTGATCTTGCCATCCATGTCGATGGTAGCTGCAGACTCATACAGAACAGAGAACTGATCCTGGCCGCCGAGGAGATCGTTCTTGTTGGAGCCCTCGTCAACGATTTCCTTCATAGCTGTCGGATTGTTAACGAACTCGGACTTGAACAGAGCGTAATCCTTTGCAGTGGAAGCATCAACGGTGAAGTAGTTGATGAAGTCGTGAGCGATCTGGCCGTTGTCGCACTTCGGGGAGAGAGCCAGCCAAGAGCCGCCCCATGCCCAGCCGGAAGGACCAGCAGTGATGTTGTACTTGCCGTAGGTCTTGCCGCCCTCGCCGCCTTCAGCGTTGGAGAGCATAGAGCCCTTACCGAGGCACCAAGTGCAGAAGAAGTAACCCATGGTGGAATCATCCTGGCCGATTGCGTACCAGCCGTCAGACCACTGATCTTCCTTGGTTACATAGCCATTCTCATAGTACTCCTTAGCGAGATCTGCGTAGGTCTTGCAGTAATCGTCAACGACGAGCTTGTTGTCTGCATCGAGCCATGCGTTGGAGCGGTTGTACTGCCAAACCTGCCACATACCGCCGAGGGTATCAGCCATAGCGATCTTGTGACCGTCATCCTGCAGCTTCTTAGCAGTTGCAGTGAAGGTATCCCAGTCCTTAACGAACTCCTGCATCTCATCCGGAGTCTTTGCACCGAGGTACTCCTCAGCGAGGTCGGTTCTGTAAACATAGCCGCCCGGAGTGGACTGCCAGGAAGCAGCCTTCAGAACGCCGTTGTTGTCAGTACCGATGGAAACGGTGTAGTCATAGCAGCCGTCGAAATCAGACTCAGAGAAACCGAGGTCCGAAAGCGGAGCGGTGTACTCATCGTTGTTGATGTAGTCCAGAATCCAGTCAGCCTCGAGAACGAAGAGGTCAACGTCCTCGTCGCCTGCGAAGTAGTTTGCATACTGCTCGCGAGCTTCGCCGCCGGAAGAACCAACGTTGACATACTCAACCTTGCCAGCGTAGTCCGGGTTAGCATCAGTAAAGTTCTCGATCATCTTCTCGACATCGTCGCCGGTCCAGCAGAGGAGAGACAGCTTGTCGCCGGTCTCAGCAACCTTGTTCTCGCCGGACGGAGCTGCCTCGGAAGACTCCTCGGAGCTCTCCTCAGAGGACTCCTCAGAAGACTCCTCAGAGGACTCTTCGGAAGACTCAGCAACACTGGACTCAGTGTTAGCGGTGTCGCTGGACGAATCACCGCATGCATAGAAAGCGGTGGATGCGATTGCCAGAGTAGCAATCAGAGCAAGGGACTTCTTAAGCTTGTTCATTGTAAGTTTCCTCCTTCATTTTGCTGCGAAAATTTGCTGCGTTCGCAGCGCCAGAAAATGTGTACCCGTCTCAGGCGGGTGTGATTCTCGCTGCGTTTTGCGCAGCCCGGAAGCGCGGCTCATTGATTGAGTTGGCTTCCTCCAAACAAGGTTCAGGTTCTGATTTCATCTGGTGTCAGGCTTCCGTCAGAGACCGTTGCCTTTGCCTCGTTTTTATACTTGTAATATACACGAAATCGCCCGAAAAGTCAATGGGAATCATCAATTCGTCACCTTATTTGTTCGTAATGTGCATATTAGACAACCAGACTGTATTTGTTTTGTACAGCTTTTCGTTTTTGAAACTATTTTTTTAGAGTTTGTTACATTTCGGTTACAAAAAACGGGTTCTTTTCTTACAAAATGGCATTTCAAATATCACGCTCTCAGGCGGTTTCCGGTAATTTGGAGTTTTCAGATCGTGATTTTTCCGGCTGATTGTGCAAAGTTTCACCGTTTTATCACATTCCCGCTTGATTTTTCCGGCATTTTCCTGTATCATGATAGTATCAGAAGCAACCGAAAGGAGATTTTTATGGCACACTATCCGTTCAGCGAGCGTCCCGACCTGCTTGTCCTGACCTGCACGCATGTCCTCGAGGGCGGCGATATCACGCTCGTCTGTCATCATTTCAATGACAACACATGGGAATTCATCTGCGGCGACAGCCACACCGAGGAGGACGCAATCGTCCTGAGCGTCGGCGAGCTCTGCGAGATGGATCCCTCGCTGCATCTGGTCTGCGATCTGCCCGTCGGCGGCGCCGCAACCCGTCAGAGCAAGGCGCATGCGTGGCAGTTCGGCAGAATCGAGGGCGAAGATTTCTATCCCGCCGCCGATTCGCGCATGTGCTGAGGTATCCCGCCGAAGCCTGTATATAAACAAAGCCGCTGAAACTTGCTCATTTCAGCGGCTTTTCATTTATATCGAAATCTATGGTTCCGCGGGTCGCGCAATGGAATGCGGGTCGCCCTCGACATAGAGATGCGCCTTGAGCACATACTCAAAGTATTCGCCGGAGATACCCTCCGCAAACGCCATCTCATAGATGCCGCGAAAACTGCCCAGCGCCCCGCGCAGTTTCAGGATTGCATCCGCCTTTTCTCCGGTCATATCGGGGAGCGTCAGAAGCTCCTCGCGCGTGACCGCATTCGCATCGTATACATTTATATAGTATACCGCTTCGGATTCTGCAGGCTCCTGATCCGGCTCCGGCAGAATGTCCGGTTCCGGCGGCGCTTCATCAGGGAACACCTCATCCGGAATCTCAAATTCCGCCATGATGCGCTCCGTCAGATTTTCACCGATCCCGCTGACCTCACAAAGCTGCAGCCGCGATGTAAACCCGCCGCGTGCATCCCTTGCGGAAATGATTGCCTCTGCCAGCACATCCCCGATGCCGGAGACACGCTTGAGATCTTCCGCCGATGCGCGGTTCAGATTCCGCTCCGGCGGTGCAGTTTCGGCAAGCGGATGTGTTTCCGCAGCAGCGGTGGTCGTTTGTGTTGTGTACGCCGCAGATGCATCTGTGTATGCAGAAGTGACCGCAGTTTCCGGTGCGGTCTCAGCGGCAGCGGATGTCTCCGCCTTCACGCTGATTTCGAGTTTTGTGCGCGGCTTTGAGAGGATCATGCCGATCATGCCGATCGCCGCAAGCGCAAAAAGCCCCGTGACCCAGCATGCAGTCCATTTGTCCTTCATACAGTCACCGCCTCTCTGCTTCGGCGTTTCAAAGTGACTCCGGCGTCATCCCCGCCTGGTTTTGAAGCCAGATCGAGCACAAGTGCCTTCGGGCGCAGCAGCCGCAGCCGGTGCGCGTCCAGCAGCATCGCCGGAACGGTATTGATAATCAGCGGATATTCGCCCAGCGCGCCATCCAGTGCAGTCATCGGAACCGTCCGGCAGCCTTCGCCTTCGCTCCGCCAAAGGCGCCGAACGGAAACCGTCTATCCGTTCAGTCTCTCCAGCGGCGGCGGAACGCAAGACATGTGACGTTCTCCGCCTTCTTGAACTGCTTGGAAAAGTAGCTCTGGTCATTGAACCCGCAGAGCGCTGAGATCTCCTCAACGGATTTATCCGTAAACCGGAGCAGGCGCTTGGCGTAATTGATGCGCAGCCCGATGATGTGCTGGAAGATCGTTTCGCCGTAAGCACGCTTGAACTCGCGCGTCAGATAATATTTACTGATATCAAAGCGCTGCGCCAGATCATCAAGCCGGATATCGGTTGTGAAGTTGGCGTCGATATGCGCAAGGACAGTTTTCAGCTTGACCTGCAAAGCGCTGTCGCTCTCCTCGGAGATGCTGTTGACAGTCAGGAGCATGGTCAGAAGATTCGCAAGCAGCCCCGATGTCAGCACCTCGGTATCGGCATAGGTCTCCGCATTCAGGCGCATCAGCTCCTGCAGCAGCGAGACAAATTTCATCGCGGAAACCGGATGGAACACGACCTGCTGCTGTGTCAGGAACAGCTTATAATACTCCTCACTGGTACATCCGTTGAAGTGCACCCAAAGCAGCTCCCACGGATTCTTTGCATCGCTCTGATAGGAATGTGCAGCGCGGCAGTCGATGAAGAAACAGTCACCGCTTTCCAGCTGATAGCGCTGACCTTCATAATTGAGGCTGCCCTTTCCGTCCAGCACAACTGCAAACAGGAAGGACTGCAGATTCTGTCTGCTCGTATGGTGACTGTCCCCTGCTTTGAGATGTCCGCACTCCTGCAGATAGAAGAATGCACGCCGTGCAACGGCACTCGGCGTTTTCATAATGCGCGTATCCAGCGGATTCGGCACATGGTCATTGTAATTCTGCGGCATTGAGGTTCCTCCTTTCGGCAAGAAATCCGGCAAAAATGCAGGATTCTGCGATTTTAACTATCATCACATTTATTATAACATGATTCCGGAGGAACTTTCAAGATGCTTTTTAGAAGAATCTTGCGTTTCATTTTTGTGCAACTTGCAACAAATTCCGCATAATCTCAATGATTCCGCAAAACGCCCGATGCGCTTTGTCCAGTTTTTATGCACATTGTCCACTTGTCTTACGATTTCTTAAGGAAAAAGCGGTCAGCCGGTTTTTGGGTCGGCTGACCGCTTTTGTTTGATGGAATTACCGCTCCATATAGAAGCTCATGGAATCCTGCGCACTGCTCGTGATTCCGACGCCTGCACGCTGCATCAGGTCGATATCCGAGATCACCGTCGGGACATCACAATGAATATTCCGGGATTCCAGCAGTTCCGAGATCCGGCTTGCTGAAAGCGGATTCTCCCTGCTCGCCTGCGTATGAAGGAATTGCACGATATAGATGTTTCTTGCATGAAATCTTGACATATTCTCTCACCATATTTCTCTGTATTCCCCCATGCGGGAACGGATGCTCAGCGCAGATCAGATTGTGCCGGCGCTTTCATCCTTGCGGCGGTTCTTCAGGAAGACGAGGATAAAGAAGCCTGCTGCTGCCAGCATGATCGCATACGGTGCAACCATCATCACAACACCTGTCGGGGAGATCGAATCCAGCGTATTGGTGAAGGTGTTCTTAGCAGCTGCCGCGCCAAAATCGTCTGCATTTCTCGTCGGTGCAACTCTTGTGGCTTTCGCCATTTCAGCAGCGTAGGTCGTCAGTTTTTTCGCCTCAAAACTTGCTGTCTGGTTTGCCGGCTTGCTGGTCTCTTCAATCGCAGGTGTTACAGCTTTTACCTTGTAGGTGTCAGCAGTATCGTTTGTTTCCTTCGTCGAAATCGTTACATCAGCCGGAAGACCGATCAGCGTGATGTTCTGTCCGTTCGCCAGTTTTACTTCAACTTTCTGACCCACTGTTGCAGCGCCGTCAGTCACGCCCGAAACAAGCGTACCGGTGGTTTCGACTTTGTAGTTTGCAGCATAACCTGCCGTAGTTATTTCAAACGGGAACGGATGTGCCTTATCGCCGAGCGCACCTGCAACAACCTTTTCGAGCTCATAGTTGTAGGTGTAGTAGTGGTCAGCCATATCGCCGCCGTCCTGCGTGCCTGTGCCCGAACCGCTGTCATCCGATGCATCGTAACCGTCGGTCTTTTTCTCAGTATTTCCGTTCGTGCTGACACTTCCGTCGAAACTTGTGCTCGCTCCATCGTGGAACATCACATAGCCGTAAACTTCCAGCTTGCCGTCCGTTGTGTTGCGGATATAAACATCCAGATATCTTTTGTCAGAATAATTCTCATCTCTGTAGATGCTTGCGCCTGTAATCGCATTATCATCCGTGCTTTCAGAGATCTCATAGCGATAAATACCGGCACTTGTAAACTGATCAAGATCAATGCTCAGTTCAAGCTCCTTAGAAGCCACATACTTTCCCTCGGACATTGTGAAGGTCTCGGTATTCGCGAACACCGCCTGATTCTTATTGGTTGTAAATGTGACGCCGTTGTCAACGCCCTGCTTCACAACTGCAACATTTCCCGCGCTGTCTTTCACGGTTGCACCGCCTGCTGCCTTTGCGATTTCATAGGTGTAGGTGATACCCGGACCGTAAACTGTTGCATCAGCCTTCTCATTGTGGATCACGATGTCCTTTGTAAAGGTCAGCTTGTTAGGCTCAGTCGTATTTGCATCAACCGTCAGCACGCCTTCGGTTGCATCTGCCATACTTGCTGCCGAAGCACTCATCGTGCTGCTCATCATTGCCGCGGTGATAGCAGCGGCGGTCAGCATTGTAAACATAGTTCTCTTTTTCATAATTTTCATTCCTTTCACAATCTTGTTTCCAATCAGGGCAGAGCCCCTTTGATACGTAAAAATCCGGATCGTGTTTTCCGCTAAGGCGGCTTATCACGGCTCCTTGTGCGGGCACGTGCCCTGTTCGCTTTGGAGCGCAGTTTACAGCATGTCATCGCTGTCCACCTCCCTCCGCCGCCGGTTGAGCATCACGCAGACTGCGCACAGCGTGCTGGAAAGAATCGCCAGCATTGCTGCAGCCGCTGTATTCTGTGTGACGCCGGTCGGTGCGACTGTCTTTTTCTGATTGAGAATCTTGATAATATAGGTCTGCTTATTCTCATCGAATTCAACAATTGCATCGTGATCGACGGAAACCGGATTGTCTCCGGAATCATCGCTGATCGTAATGGTGATCGGCTCTGTGATCTGCTGATAAGTATCCGTGCACCATGTCTGCTCCACAGTGTAGGTGCCGTAGTACATCGGATCCTTTGCATAGATCAGGCCGCTGCCTGCTGCCGGATACAGTGCGCCGTCCACGCCGGAAATCCGGTAGCTGGCACTGGTGAAGCGCTCATTCGTCTCGAGATCCCAGCTGTAGATCTCAACCTTGATGTCTTTGAGTGTGTTTGTAAACGTCACGCTTTCGCCGTTTTCCGGCACCGTGCAGGTGTAGCTGCGCGCATCGGTGTCAGTATCGGCTGTGCCGTTCTCCGCAAGGATGACTGTTTTGTAATCGCCGCTGTCCAGCTCAGTAATCTTCAGATTTGCACCGACCGGAATGCCCTCAAATTTATAATTCTCACCGGTATGCAGCGCAAATTCCGAATCCGGCAGCGTGTAGTCATAATCCGGATCCTGATCGAGCAGCTCCGCACGGAAGCGGTATTCTCTGCCGGGATACTTGTTTTCCGGATCGACAGCAACCTTCGTCACAGTGAAATCCGTTGTTTTGCGCGTGTTCGTGAAGACTGCAGTGCCGCCGGTGTTCGGGTCTGTCCAGTAGATTTTATACTGATTTCCGGAATTAAGCGGATAACCATTCTGCGCGGTATGATCCAAAACCTCTGATACTGTGTCATAATTTTGAGCTGCATCCTCTGTCACACTCATTTCGTAGCCTGTGATACTCAGAGAACCGTTTACATCTGAAACGAGACCGATGTTGATCGGCTGCTTCTCCGTATTCAGCGAACCGTCTGCGTTATAGAAGGTAACTCTGCTGTAGTTATAAGTCGGAGACGTGGAATTCAGGTGTTCGATTCGGATATGCTCGCCGTGCCGGAGTGTGATCTCAGGAGAAGCGTTGAAATGCTCCTGCGTCCCATTATTCACACTATAATTAAATTTGAGATTCAGTCTAAAGGTAAAGTCCTGATTCTGATTACCCGGCGCCGGAACATCCTTGTAAATATCAACGATATCCGCTTTCTTATTGATTTCCCAGACTGCATAGAGATAAGCAACTTTCTGCTGCGTGTCAGGGTCCGGCTCTATAGCTGCAAACAGTTCCTGCAGATCCAAATGCTGGATTGTGGTATCGTTTACAACAAAATCCGGTTCAGTGTCGCCCTTTTCCCATGACCAGCCCTTGAAAATATAGCCGATCTTCGCGCGGGTTTCACGCAGTTCAAAATCCGTCGGGAGTTCCAGTTCGTTATAGTCAAACTCATGCGTACCGGTGTCTCTGCCGAGCGGCGGCTTCGGATCGTCCAGAATCAGTGCGCATTCGCGTTTTTCCTCCTGGAAAACAATCGTCATGCCTTTTTTGTTACTGATGAGCTGCTCCGTATACTCGAACTCTGCGCCGTTATCGGTAAACAGATGTGCATGTTCCGGCGGCGGATTTTCCGCGCCCTCCGGAATTTCACTGAATGTCTCCAGCACATAGCCGACGCCGAGCTCATTTTTGCCGTTGATGGTGATGTGCTTCATCGCGCCGTAAGGAATTGCAAGGCGGAGCGTTTCATTCGGCTCAACGGTGATATTGCTCAGATCCTGCACCTTTTCGCGGTCATAGACACTGACAGCCTCGTTGACAACATAGAGCGTCTGCGTATCCTCAGCATTCAGAGAAAACGTGACAGGCTTGCCGGTCTCGTTCCGGAAGTTGATGTAAACCGTCGGCTCCCAGACCGCATAGAGTGTCACTGCATCTTTCCGCTGCACGGAGATGACCGAGTCAGCCGCATAATCCGCGATGAAGTCGCCCTCGTTTTCGATTGTGTCAAAGCCGAGCAGCATATCGCCGTTTCTGTTCGCAAAATAGCTGCCCGACGGCCACGGCTCGGACTTATAGTTCGCGTCGGTCGCATACTGATACAGGTGAACCGCAGCATTCGACTGCATGTCGCCGAACCAGAGCTGATTTTCCTCCGGAACAGCAGCTGCATTGCCGACAGACTCAGAATCATACCACGATGTCCACGCAATCGGTGTATTACCGGCCATTGCGGCATTGTTGTTCAGCTCTGAGATATATCCGCCGCTGCTCTCCGAAGCATCCAGCTTAAGGTTTGCGACCTCAGGGCGGCGATATGCATTATCCTGCTGCTCATAGACCGCCTGCATGATAATGATATTATCGCTGCTCGCATACTTGGTTTCAATCGTGAACTGCTCGCCCGGCTGATAATACTTACCGGGTTCCATCGGGATATAGTTTCCGTCACGGCTCATGACAACCTGCCAGCCGCGGAAGATATAGGCGCTGTCACGGATCGGGTCACCGTTTGCAGTCAGATCAACCGGCTGACGGAGAACCGTCGCAGATGCCTTTTCCGCGTAGTTGTTGTTGATTGCCAGACCGGAGCGGATATCCGGATCAGTCCACTGATCCATCTCGCCGTTGATCTCCACGTCACCGATCCGGTAAAGCGGAACGTAGGCGATCGTATAGCCGCCGTTGAGCTGCCAGACAGCGCGCAGCGTCACATCGTTCTTCACCGGCGCAGAAAAATCATACTGCACCGCTGAAACAGAGCCGTCCTCCTGCACCTGATACCATTCGCGCAGCTCGTACGCTGTATTGGCATCGCTGACCTCAGAAATTCTGCCGTATTTCTGCGTGCTGACATAGAGATGCTTCCAGAGCTCGAAATCGAGGTCATCTCTTGCTTTTTCATATTTTTTGGGGTCCTTTTTCTTGTACTCTTTCAGCACTGCCATGTGGAAGTCATAATAACTTCTGACCTCGTCCTCCGTGAGGAACAGCGCATTGTGCAGATCGTTCGGAAGGCTTCTGCCCTCGGCGTCTTCATCGTGCTGAATGTTGACATAATAGAAAACATGATCCGGCTCGAGTCCCTCCGCCGTCACATCACTGATCGGGATATATTGCGGCGGCGTGAGATCCTCGTATTTTGAGATTTCCTCATCATAATCAATGTGGAAATATGTGGAATGATCCGTATCATGACCGGTATAGCGTTCCGGTTTGAATGTCGGAATCGAAACAGAATCCGCAGGAATCGGCTCATTGTCATAGATCTGCTCCAGATAATCCGAGACATTGTGATTGATGTGGTCGATTTCCGCGCCGTTCGGGTCAATCTTGACCAGAAACTCCTCCGGCTCCCATTTTGCAAAAAGAATCTTGTTGCCGGCAGGCATTGTGGCATCAAAGTTGAACGGCACCGTGCCCGCCTTGTCCTCGTACCAGCCTGCAAAGGTGTAATGATCCGGCGCATTGTTTTTCAGGTCATGATACTTCGCGCCGTCGGGGCCAAACTTGGAAAGCGATTCTTCAAAGAGCAGCGTCTCGGAATCAAGCGACTCCAGTTTTGTGCCGGACTCGAATGTAAGGTCGGATTTGTCCGGATAGTTGATGTCGAAATCGAGGGTGTACTTGTTGCGGGTGTAGTAGAAAGTAATTGCATCTTTACCTCTAACCTCTCCATCATTATTAAATGCAGGATCTGATTCATTTTTGGTAAAGCCTGCCAGATCCATGAAATCCTCTGCTTCAGTAAAGAAACCATATTTTGCGTTAACCTGCTTATAGAGCTTGTAACGAACATTTTTTCTTACAAACAGTTCTTCTTCGTCCGGCAATGCTTCAACATAATATGTCAATGTTTTCATGGAATAATCTGCAATGTCTTTTCTAAACGTGACATTATAATCCGGCATGGTCTCAATCAAAACTAGCACCTGCTTGAATGGAACAGAGCTTTGCGGCTTCCATCGTTCGCCGCCGTCATAGTAAATGCCATTTGTTCCTAAGATCGGGAAATGAGTGGCAATGTTCTGACCGTACAGTGCTTCGATTTTATAAATCTCACGCCAAGTATTACCTGAACCGGTCGCTATATACCGCGTTCCCTGATAGACATCATCACCCAGATACCATACCGTTTCCTGTTCAGTCTCTTTGCGCAGTTCAACAGTTTCGCCGTTTACTACGCCGTAATACTTGTTATTTTCTTCCGTCACATCGCCGGTATACTGATGTCGCTGTTCTGTTTGCTGATACCGTGTTCCAGAATACTGCTTATAGCGATCGCCATTATAAAGTGAATTATTGTTATAATTCTTATTGGTGTACCATTGACCATTTTTATAATACAACCGAGAAAAGCCATTTCCATTTTTATAATACTGCTCACCCGAAGTATCATTAGAATCTACTTTGTAATAATAAGTATAAGAAGGATTATAGTAACCACTTGTTGTGTATTCCAACGGAACATGGTTTCCATTCACAAGCCCATATAAATTATTGCCATTTCCATTGGTCGATGTATAAGTATATGTTGAATAATAATAATTCTCATGCTCAACGATATCCTTTGTCAAGTAGTGATACTCGTCGCCGACCTTACCATACCGTACAGTGCCCTCTGTCGTTTGTGCTGTTTCAGGTGAGTACGTGTAGGTTTTGTTATCCTGAAATATTAGTTCGTGCTTCTTCCTGTCAAAATAGATATTGATCACGGTCTTGCGATCGCCGGAAACCGTCGCAGTGCTCATGACCGGACTGTCACTGCGCAACTCAAAACCTTTCTGAACCAGCTTCATTTTATCCGGACTGGTTGAATTGAATGACAGAAAAGGCCGCAGTTCGTTGCTGCTCAGAATCTGTGCAAGCGTTCTGCCGGAAGGAGAATCAATCACATCCGATATTACATAGTCATAGGTCTTGTTTGCATTCGTCGCATTCACATCGTCCGTAATCTTCTGCGCCCAGACGATCACCGTATATTGGGAATCCGGCTCCTCCACCCAGTGGGCATAGAGCTGAATCTTGGTGTCCGTAGCATCCTGATCCATTTTATAGGCGCGGAGTTCACCGTTCGAGACCTCATAGACGCGCTGCGGGTCATCCCGGAAGTTCACAGGACCCGGAACGATCCGGCCCGTTGCATCCGCGATCATCACTGCATTCTGATCGCTCGCCGGCGCAGAATACCAGCCAGCAAACCGGTAACCGTTCCGCTTGCTGACAGGCAGCTGCGAAACCGAAGTACCGAGCCCCTCGTCATCCGTCAGCAGATACTGCGGTGCAGCATAGGTCGCACCGTCAAGGATTGTATTCAGAGAGAGCCAGCGAGCCTCCACAAAGAGCGGATAGAGGTCGATATTGTTGTCCTCGTCCATATCCGCCTCTTTCAGCGTGATATAGTAGCCGTCTTTGCCGTCCGGCGACACAATCTCCGCGCCGGAATTGTCAACTGTCAGTTTCCGCAGCCATTCGTCATCCTCGGCACTGTAATATTCCCAGCCGATGAACACCAGATGATTGACATCCGGGCTCGGCGCGGTGATATTGCCGATGCGCGCTTCTACCTCATGATCGTTTCCGAATGCAAGCAGACTGCGCGTCAGCAGTGTATCCGTATCGCTTTCGGTGCCGCGCATACGCATATGGAAATTGAGAAAGTGATAATCCGAAAACAGCGGAGCAAGGTAGACATGCGTGCAGCCGTCCGCATCCGGATTCAGAGGATGTGAAATGCCGTTCATGGTCCAGCCGTCATCTGCAATTGTGATGGGCTGCTCAAATGCAATCTCCTCCGGATCAGCCATCCACTGATACCGCAGGGCGCTGCCGTCCGCAGGCTGTTCCTCTTCCGGTTCCGGCGTGATGATATACCAGCCGTAGAAATAGGCAAGCGAGCCGTCCTCTCTTGTGTGGTTCGGCGGGTTCTCAATCATTTCAAGTGCTTCGCCGTCCAGCAGAATCTGAGATGTCTGCTCCATGAGCTTATCGCCCTGGTGTCCCTTGGTGCGGAACTCAAACGGCTCGGATTGGAAAACAGGGCTGTCTTCTTCTTCCCCCTCCTGATTCTTTGGTTTCTTTCCTTCCGTTAAAAAGTGGAACTCCACGCGCTGCACTTCCGGCGTCAAGCCCTCGTGCTCGGAGATGACATAAACAGAGAAGTGCTCCGCCTCAAAGGAGACGCTGCCCGCCTCTGCGCTGATTTCTGCGATTTCCTCCTCAGCGCCCTCCTCGCCGATGTGGTAGACAGCAAGCGACTTGTTCTCCGCATCCGCGAGCTCCGGCATGGTAAAGGTGACCTGAACAGCTCTGCCGTCCGGCTCATAGATTGTTTCGCCGTCTTCTTCAAAGATCGTCAGATCATAGGCTGCAAGGGTTTTCATGCCGTCGATGCTGTAGCTGACGGGATAGCCCTTGACCACCGCATGCGCCGGCAGCACGCCGGAAACGGTAATTTCGGTATCAGTCAGGAGCGGCTCAGAATACGTTTCGTCCGTATAAAGCTCTGCCGCCGTGCGCTGCAGCTCCGACACATCCGCTGCCGAAACCGGCATCGCGCCGAAGCAGAACAGCACGAGCGAGAGGATTGCAAGCAGCAGCGCAGCAATTCGCTTCAGCATCCGCATTCTGAACGCCTCCTTTCCGATTAGTTTTCCCCGGATTGTTCCGCCGGTTCCTCCGGCCTTCTGCCCCGATAGCGGAAACAGATGAAATCCGCCAGCAGTGCAAGATATGCAATCAGAAGCATCAGCCATGTCCAGCGGTCGCGGATCACAACCGGCTTCATGATGTTTTCCGTCAGCAGAAACACGATGACAGCCGCCGCTGCGAGCAGCAGCTCCAGTATCACGCCGACGCGCATTTTGCGGACAAACATCCGCAGGTCTTTGCAGATTTTCTCCGCAGACGGTTCTTCATCGAGCTCCTTTGCTTTGCGCTTTGCATAGCGCATCTGCCGGTATTTCCGCCGCAGGAAGAACAGCGGCAGCAGAATCAGAACCGTCAGCAGCGCACAGATGAGATTGAGAAACGCCCAGTGCTGCTCCTCCGAAAGATGTCCGATCGCCTTCAGGATGACAGGCGGTTCGGGCTCCGGTTCGGGTCGGTCGATCTCACCGGTATACGGCACGGCATCTGCAAAGAGCACGATTCTGCCGTTTGTACTTGCACCCTCACAGGTTGAGAATGCAAGGAGCTTTGTATTCTCGCCGAGCTCTCTGCGGTCATGCTCCGCATCGAACTGCAGCGAATTGTTTTCGATATAGTCATGCAGCTCCGGATACTGCGAAATATCCTTGGAAGCCACACTGTAGATGATGCTCTCATAGGAATCCGTGACCACACACGCGATGACGGTCAGCTCATAGTTGCCGTCCGGCGTCTGCAAAATGCCCTTCTGGTGGGTGTAGAAGTAATCCGGATCACGGTATTTATCAATGTCTCCGAACATCGCGCCGTTATCCATGTGATGTCCGTAGATCAGGTTATACCAGTCATTGAAATCGCTCTCGTTTTCGCTCGCCAGATAGATCGAGCCGGTCAGCGAATTGTAGCCGTAGATATCCTTGCCGGCATATTCGAGATCGTCCCTGCCCTGCACAACCGGATAGCTGATATTCGTATCGTAGAACTCCAGCCACCCGACGGTATCGGGATTGATGCGCTGCAGCTCTGCAAAGCTTTCCTTGCCGTCCTCCGCAGCAGCCGTTGCCTTCGGGCGGTACTGCAGCAGATCGTATGAGGTAAAGGCATTCCGGTTTGTGTAGAACGTATCGTAGAGCACATACATGCTGAACGCAAACAGCAGCAATGCAGCGCCGACGGTACAGATCATCAGGATTTTATTGGCGATCCTTGCGATCTGCTCTGCAATCTTCAAAGCTGCCTCACCTCCCGCCGCGGCATCGTATTACAAGTGATTTCGCCGCAGCAGGGTGATGACCTTGCCGCAGAGCTCCGTGCCGGAGACCGCGCCGTAATAGCGGCTGTCCTCGCCGCCGGTCCGTGCATCGACCAGCACAAAATATTCATCCTCGCCCAGCGTCAGCGGATAGGTCACAAAGCCTTCGTAACGCGGCGTGGAGCCATAGACATTCGGCTCGATCATGGTGTCGCCGTTGATGACAAGCTGTTCGCTGTCGGTGATTTCAACGGTATCGCCGCTTTTCGCAACGATTCTGCCGACATAGGTTGTATCGTTCTTCCGCAGGACAACAACATCCTGCGCGGCATAATTGCGGCTGAGCTGATAGTAGAGCAGCAGGTCTCCGAATTTGATATTCGGCGCCATATCGCTGTTCGGCGCAGTTGCAAAGCCGAACACAAATCCCGCCAGCAGCCAGACTGCCGTGACGATCAGCAGCGCATTGAGGAAAAAGCTCTGAATCGGCCCCATCGGGGAGCGTTTTTTCTTCGGCTTTTCCGGTTCTTGTTCCGGCTGATCCGCTTCGGGCGTTTCCGCCGGCTGTGCGGTTGTTTCCGGCTCCGGAGAAGCGGTATCCTGTCCGGTTACGGCTGTCTCTGCCGGTTTTTGTTCATCTGCCAAGCGCTGCACCTCCTCCGCGAACATCTATAATTAGAAGCGTATGATTGATTTGTCTAATATTATAGCACAGCCACTTCGCCCTACTTCGCCCCCAAAGGGTGAAGTATCATAAAAACCGCTGAAACGGGCACAATGCCGGTTCCAGCGGTTTCATGCTATATGAAATCAGAAAAGCCGCCCCGATCATCGCCAATCGGAGCGGCTTCGTTCTATGTAAAGTATGAGCACGGGGTCTGACGGTTCGCACAGTGATACTGCTCTCTCACGCCCTGCCGATTCTGTCGGCGGAATCACTGAACTCCGCCCACGAATAGTCAATCAGATATTCACCGCGGAACGAGTTGACAGCCTCCATATCGCCCTCAAAGGTGCGGTAGAGGTCGCAGTCCACGAGCGCGCGGTTGATCGAGAGCTGCCGGTTCTGCTTGATGACAACGCCGGGATACCCCGCCGCATTGAGATCCTCAATCAGCAGATTGACAAGCTTCGAGACGCGCTTGGAGACGCGCTCATCGAAGAACTGCTCCTCGAGCACATCGGCAGCGATGTCCTTGCTCGTGACGGCAAAGCCGCACTGGTCGATCAGATATGCAAGAATCTCCTTTGAAAGCGTGCGGGTGAAGTGCATCGGCTCGTTCTGCCGGTTATAGACCATAAAGCTGCCGAAGGTGACAACGCGCAGCTTCTCCGAGTCAGGCACCGCGCCCGCAACCGGATGCCGCAGATCGCTGAGCTCGCGCCGGATATCCTCCTTTGTATAGGGCTTGAGGACATAGCCGCTCGGTCTTGCCGCAAAGGATTCCGCCGCATATTTGGAATACGCGGTCACAAAGATGATATTGCACAGCGGTGCCGCCTGCTTGATCTTCAGCGCAAGCCGGATGCCGTTGACCTGTCCGATCTCGATATCGAGGAACGCGGCATCAAATTCCGTTTTGTTCTCGAGCGCATCGAAGTCCTGTGCATGACGAAGCGCCGTGATTTCCGCATCGGGCAGCAGCTCCTTCAGCGTGTCCGTCAGCAGATTCAGTGCCGGACGTTCGTCATCAATCGCCAGAATTCTCATTATGTTCCCTCCGTTTCGGAATGGAGACGGTGCAGACAGTTCCCTTTCCGGGGCTGCTCCCGAACCGCAGCGTGCCGCCGCAGAACAGTTCCAGCCGCCGTTTCACATTCCGGATGCCGATATGCGTCTGATCGAGCGTTTCGAGCTGCTTCGGATCAAAGCCGCAGCCGTCATCCGAAATGATAATCTGCCAGTCATCCGCGGTCTCGGCGGTGCGGAGCGTCACCGTGCCGCAGCCGCGCTCAGAGCGCATGATGCCGTGCTTGACGGCATTCTCAACAAGCGGCTGAACGGTCAGCGGCGGCAGCATGAACGCCGTCGGACCGATGTCATACTGAACCTGCAGGTCATCCTCGAAGCGCATCTGTTCCAGCGCAAGATACGTCTTGACATGTGTCAGTTCTTCGGAAAAGGGCACCGGCTCAGACATGCTGCTGATATCGAGATTCCGCCGCATATACTGCGAAAAATGCATCAGCGCATCCTTGGTCTTGGCGGCATCCTTGTCCGCAAAATAGATCATGGAAGTCAGCGCATTCTGGATGAAATGCGGCTGAATCTGAGAAAGCATCAGACCGGAGCTGAGCTTTTCATTCTGATAGATGCTGTCCATGATAATTTCCGTGCGGTTGATCTGGTAGAGCACGAATGCACAGTGTGCAATGGCAGCCGCCCCGATGCAGTGCAGGCTGATCTCATAGAAAAAGTAGTTGAACACCGCCGCAGCGATCTGCACAATGACAATCGCCGCAAACAATCTGCGCATGAACTTTGAGAGCTCGTTCCGGTGCAGAAGACAGATAAAGGCAGCGCTCACAAGCGTCACAACCACAACGCTGTTCCAGATGTAATAGAGCTTTCCGCGCGCATAGCAGTTCTGCGCATCAATTGTAAAGAGCAGATGCAGCGCAGGCGTCAGCGCCAGCAGCACCAGATTCACAAGCTGCAGAACCAGCAGACCGCTCAGCCACCTGCGGAGCGTTTTTCCCTGTACATCCGGCATAAGCTGCGATTTCAGCACCCAAAGGAAAAACACGAGCAGCACCCATCCCGTCAGATAAAAGCCGTATTCGCCGATATACTTCCAGACCGTGCCGAAGCCGTGACGCACACCGTTGAAGCAGATCGAAATGATATCGAATATACTATATAGAAAGATTGCGCTGCACAGGAAGATCAGCTCCCGCGTCAGCGGAATCTTCGGCAGATGCCTGTAGCGTGCGCCGCTCTTTCTGCCGCAGTCAATCAGCAGCAGAAGCACAATGATTGCCAGAAACACGCTGTTCCAGCTTTCAATCGCGATCTGAATCAGGCGTGCAACGCCGATTCTGTTTACAAGTTCTGTCATACAGCGGCTCGCCCCTTCATATGTTATCTTACTGTTTTTCTATGTTAATACGCATATTATAACACATGTACGCTTTCAAATCAAGCACATTGCATATTTTTTTACAAATCGACGAAGTCAAATCGAAATCCGGACACCGCGCATGTGCAAGGCGCCGAAAGAAAAAAAGCTGCGTGCCGCTCACAGCAACAGCACGCAGTTTTTCTGATTACAGAACAGTATGTCCTGCGCACGCAAGCGTCTTTGCAGCGCGGTCAAAGTTCTCCTCTTTCACAAGGATATAGTCGGTATTATACGTAGATACTGCAAAAATCCCGATCTTCTCTTTTGCGAGCAATCCGGAAATCTCCGCCAGAATTCCGATCAGCGAAAAATCCAGCTCACCCTCGATCACAAATCCGCGCCAGCCGTCCTCGCGTGCAAGCGTCTCTTTCGGTGTATCACAGGTTTTGCAGACAAGCGACAGTTCCGCGTCGGTTCTGCCGATGAAGTAAAACGGCGCAGTAAGGTCGATCTGTGCGATATCCCGCAGCTTGCAGACGGTCAGCGCATCGTGCAGGCGTCTGAGTGTCATATTCCCCGCCCCTTTCAGAGAATGATCATCGCATCGCCAAAGGAGAAGAATCTGTAGCGCTCCTGCACGGCTTCGGCATAGGCGTGCATCGTGTGGTCATATCCCGCGAACGCGGAAACCAGCATGATCAGCGTGGATTCGGGCAGATGGAAGTTCGTAATCAGCCCGTCGATCACCTCGAACTCATAGGGCGGATAGATGAAAATGCCGGTATCGCCCTCGCAGGCGCGGATCTCGCCGAACTGCGCGGCAGCGCCCTCGAGCGTGCGGCAGGAGGTTGTCCCGACGGCGATCACTCTGCCGCCGTTCGCCTTGGTCTGCCGGATCTTCTCGGCAGTCTCCTGCGGGATTGTGTAGTGCTCGATGTGCATGTGGTGGTTGCGGATATCGTCATCCTTGACAGGACGGAACGTGCCGAGCCCGACATGCAGCGTGACAAAGGCTTCGTCAACCCCCTGCGTTTTGAGATCGGCGAGCAGCTCCGGCGTAAAATGCAGACCGGCAGTCGGTGCCGCAGAGGAGCCGAGCTCCCGCGCGTAGACAGTCTGATAGCGCTCCTTATCCTGCAGCTTCTCGGTGATGTAAGGCGGCAGCGGCATCTGCCCGATCTCGTCAAGCACCGCATAGAGATTGCCCTCGCATTCAAAGCGGACGAGTCTGCCGCCGTCCTCGGTGACATCGAGCACCTCGGCAGCGAGCTTTTCGCCGAAGCGGAACCGCTTGCCGGGCTTTGCCTTCTTCGCCGGCTTGCAGATGATTTCCCAGACTTTTTCGGCGGTCGGCTTGAGCAGCAGAAATTCGATCGGGCTGCCGGTATCCTCGCGGACGCCGTAAAGCCGTGCAGGCAGCACGCGCGAATCGTTCATAACGAGCAGATCGCCCTCGCGCAGAAACTGCCCCAGATCATAAAAGTGATGATGCGAAACTGCGCCGGAGCTGCGGTCAAGATGCAGCAGACGCGAAGCCGTCCGCGGCTCGACCGGCGTCTGCGCGATGAGCTCCTGCGGCAGATCGTAGAAATATGTGCTTCTTTTTGTAAAATCCGTTTCCATTCGGCTGGATCCTTTCTTCTGTTCAGATGATATAATTGCCGTCCTCGGGCAGATCTTCCGGCTTGATCCATTTGACCGCCGGATCGGGCTGACCGGTCTCTGCAAAGTAGCGGATCGCCGAGAGCGCCGTTCTGACGGGAATAAACAGCCCGCGCGAAACGAGCAGATCATCGCCCCGGACATCGACGGTTTCCGCGAGATCATCCGCATCGCCGCAGGAGAGATACTCCGTGCCGTCCGCCGTAAGCCGGAGGAACATTCCGAGGTCATCCGCGGCAGCAAGGCAGAGCTGTGCCTGCGGCTCGTTATCTTTATAGAGATAGCCGGTGCCGCCCGCCAGCACGCCGGAGTCCCGCACGAGAATCGGCAGCGCGCCCGGCAGATCGGTGCCGCCGCTGCGCTTTGTGTTCTCTGCATCGGTCAGATCAAATTCATATCGAAGTTTCATTGCGCATACCCCTTTCCCGATTCAAATAACTGTTACCCCTTAGTATACCACATTCTCCGATAAAACGCAACTGCTTTTGAAATTAGAAATGAGAAGTGAGGAGATAGAAGATGCGGTATCCGCTTCGCGGATGATTTTAAAAAATGTCCGCGCAGCGGACACCACATCTCCTCACTCCTATCTTCTCACTTCTAACTATTAGAAACAGTTGCTTTTTGCTGCGCAATGTGCTATAATAGAAGAAAAGAAACTCCCGCCGCAATCAAAGGAAAGAATGAGTATCATGGCAAAACGCATTGATCTGATCCCGCTGCTGTTCGGCGTTCTTCTGCTCCTGACCTGCTGCGGCAGGAAAACGGAATCCGAAAGCAGCGAACCGCAGCAGACGACAGCCGTGACCACGGTCACAACGACAGAAGCAACCACTGCAACAACCGCAGAAACCACCGTCACAACAACCACCACGCTCTCTCCGGAGCGCAACCCGCTGACCGGCGAACTCGGATTCAACGCAGCCGCCGTCGGCAAACGCCCCGTTGCGGTCATGGTCAACAATGTCCGCGCCTCGCTGCCGCAGTACGGCATTGCAGCAGCGGATGTGATCTATGAGCTGCCCGTCGAGGCAGGCATCACGCGCATGATGGCAGTCTACGCCGATTACACCGCAGTCCCCGATGTCTGCTCTGTCCGGAGCTGCCGCTATTATTACCCGCTGCTCTGTCTCGGCATGGACGCGGTCTACTGCCACTGGGGCATGGATCAGACCATCGCAAAGGAGACACTGCTCCGCACCGGCATCGACCGCTTTGACGGCGGCAATTATTCCGGCACATTGTATTTCCGCGATGAATCGAGAAGAAAGACCTATGCAGTCGAGCACACGGGTTATCTCAAGGGCTCGGCGCTGCCGGATATGCTCGCGAAAAAGGGCATCCGCACGGAGCTCGAACCCGATTACCGCAAGCCGATGTTTCAGTTTGCAGCGGAGCAGATTCCCCTCTCGCCGGATCAGACCCCGACCAAGGAAATCCGCATCGACTTCTCGAACGCCTATTTCAGCACATTCCAGTATGACGAAGCCGCAGGCGTCTACAAAAAGCTGCATTCCGGCTCGCCGCATATGGATCTGCACACGGGCACGCAGCTTGCCTTCGAGAATGTCATCATCCTGCAAACGGATATCCACACCCGCGAGGACGGCTATCTCATGGATGTTGCACTCACCGGCGGCACGGGATTTTACGCTGCAAACGGCGGCATCAAGCCGATCACATGGACAAAGGAAGCAGAAACCGCCCCGATCCGCCTGTACGAGGAATCCGGCGAGGAGCTGACCGTCAGCCCGGGCAAAAGCTACATCGGCATCATCGGCGCAGAAAAGCCGATCCGCTACTGAACAGAACAAAACCGCTGAAATCTGCATATCTGCCCGATTTCAGCGGTTTCTTTTTTATAATGTATCTTTATAATGTATCGCTGCGCGATGATTTATAATGGGGCTCCGCCCCATACCCTGCCAAAGGGACATTGTCCCTTTGAAATCCCGCTTTTATAAAATAATAGATAGTACGTGCTTTTCTATCGCATCTTAAAATGGGATTCCGAACGGTTTGTGAGGCAATATTGCAGAGTCTTTCATTATAAATCCGCCGGAGGCACTTTCGTCATGGATTACAGCATCCCGCATGCCTACCGCACAAGCTCCGCCCACGAAACCGCGCGGTGTGCAACCACGCTGAGGACATAGTACCGCAGGATGTTCTGCGCATCCTCAACATCCAGCCTGCCGTTGCCGTTGATATCAGCGAATGAGAACTGCTCCTGCGAGAGCCCGTGCGCGCGCCCGCTGATGGAATACACATACGCCTGCAGGACAATCTGCGCATCGTCCGCGGAAATCTGCGCATCGCCGTTGAGATCGCCCTTGCCCGCGGACTGCGGATAGCGCGTCAGGGCATAGGTCATTTTCCCGCCGCGGATTTCCGTGAACGGAACCTCTCTGCCCCAGAGCACCTTGCCGTTCATGTTGCCCTCAGCAACAGTGACGCTGTTCGCATTGACATAGAGCACAATGACCGAATGCCCGTTGTTGTTGAGCCGCAGGATATCGCCGACGCGGATCGCATTTGTATCGTGATATTCACGGGCAGGCAGCGAACCGAATGCGGCATCGCTCAGCATGAACGCAAAGCCTGCGCAGCCGTAGCCGCCGCTGTAGATGCCGCCGTTCCACGAGCGGTACACGCTGTTGTCAAAGCGCGTGCCGTCCGGATACTGCGCTTTCAAAGCCAGCATCGCGTTGCGGACACCCGTCTCGGAAAGGTCTGCGGCAGCGGCATGCTTTGCCGGAAAAACGGGCAATAAAATCAGAATCATGAGGACTGAAATCCAAAGAGATGCAGCGCGTTTCATCGGAATACCTCCTAAAATGCAGCAGCGATGCAGAAAGATTCTATTACTATTTTACACATTTCAAGGACACTTGTCAAGTGGAAAAAGGCACTAATATCATATGCGCAGTGTATTAAAGCAAAATTTGTGCATTTCGCCGAATATGCAAAAAGGACTTGACCCTGACGCTGCGTCATAGTGTATACTCAAATCACGCGGAGGAGGGATCAATATGAAGACCGTGAAGGAAGTCAGCGAGCTGACCGGCATCAGTGTGCGCACACTGCAGTATTATGACAGGATCGGGCTGCTGCCCCCTGCGGAGCGAACGCAGGCAGGCTACCGGCTGTATGACGATGCAGCGCTCGAGCGTTTGCAGCAGATTCTGTTGTTCCGGGAGCTTGCGTTTCCGCTCAGCGAGATCAAAGCGATTTTAGAGGCGCCGGATTTTGACCGGAGCAAGGCGCTCCGGCAGCAGATCGAGCTGCTCGAGCTGAAAAAAGAGCGTCTCGAAAACCTGATTCTCTTTGCCCGCGGAATCGAACTGTTAGGAGTGAAAAACATGGATTTTACTGCATTTGACACATCAAAGCTCAAGGAATACGCCGAGCAGGCGAAGGCACAGTGGGGCAGCACACCGGAATACCGGCAGCAGCAGGAAAAGGAAGCGACCCGCACCCCCGCCGAAAACGAAAAACTCGCCGCAGATCTGATGCGGCTGTTCACAGAATTCGGCGGCATGCGCGGACTTGCGCCGGAAGACCCGCAGGTTCAGCGGCAGGTAAAGCGCCTGCAGGATTTCATCACCGAAAACTGCTACGACTGCACAGAAACCATCCTTGCAGGACTCGGAAAGTGGTATGCAAGCGGCGGCGAGATCACAGAGAACATCGACCGCGCCGGCGGCGAAGGAACCGCAGCGTTTGCATCGGCAGCGATCGCAATTTACTGTGACAGCACATCAGCATGATGCTAAAAACAATGCAGCTGTGTGATTTTTGACTATTTGTCAATTTTGCACAGTTGCTTTCTACTATTCAGCATTTGCAGTACAACTTGTGTTGAAAGTATTACGATTGAACTAATCGGTTATATTTGCACAGTACAGTGGCATTACAAATCGTATATTATTACAGCAATATTAAGCACAGTCTGCAAAAAAGATACAAAATCTACGTTTTTTCCATTGATTGAAAATAGATTAATATGTACAATAATAATATAGTAAATACGTAGAAAAAATGTCAGATTAGAGCGGAAAGAAGGGATGCCAATGGATCGGAAAGAATTTCAGCATCTCAGCAAGAGCGAATTGATCGGCATCATCTGTGAGCTGATGAAGGAAGATGATTCCAAACCGCTGACAGACTTAACACTCTCCGATGTCGAGGCTGTCCGGAACGGTCTGGACGCCAAAGCGAACCGCAAAAAAATTGCGGTTCGGATTTTTTCTATCTTGATTGTCATCGCGGCAATCGCAATCCTGATCTCGACGCTCTATCTGCCGGTGATTCAGGTGACCGGCTCCAGCATGGAGCCCTCGATCCGCGAGAATGATGTTCTGCTTCTGGTGCAGACAAAGCATTTTGATCACGGCGATATCTGCTGCTTCTCGTGGCAGAACAAGCTGCTGATCAAGCGCATTATCGGCATGCCCGGAGACGTTGTCCGCATGGATAAAAACGGCGATGTTTTTGTGAACGATCAGCTCCTCGATGAGCCGTATGTAACCGCGAAAAATCTGGGCGAATGTGACATCAAGTTCCCCTATTACGTCCCCGAAGGACAGTATTTCGTCCTCGGTGACCACAGGGAAACTTCTGTTGACAGCCGAAGTTCCGTCATCGGCTGCGTAGAAGAAGATCAGATGGTCGGGCGGGAGGTGTTCAGACTCTGGCCGCATCGGATGAAACAGGCGGAATAAGGAAACGGACTGGAAAAGAGGAACACAGAGTGAGGAAACGAGTCGAAAGGCTGGTCCGGCAATACACGGATGCGCGAAGACGCAGGCTGCGGTTTAAAGCGCTGATGACAGCATTGTCGGTACTGGTGACGGGCGGCGTTTTCTGGCAGCTCCGCAGGAACGGCACGGCAATCTCGGATGAGACAGCCGTACCGGCAGCAGAGCTGGCAGAAGCCGGAGAACCCGTCATAGAGACCGATGCCGATCCACCGGATGAAACGGCGCGATCCGGCATTGCAGAGGAACCGGAGGACTGGGAGTCAGCCCTGCCGGTATTCACGGACGAATCACCGCAGCAGCGGATCGCGGCAATTGCAGCTTCTCAGCTGGGCTACACCGAAGGCAGCGCAGAGGTGCTGCTCTCCGATGACGGCACAAGCCGCGCCGGATACACACGCTACGGCGCGTGGTACGGCAATCCCTACGGTGAGTGGAACACCATGTTCACATATTTCTGCATGTATTATGCAGGGATCGAGAAAACCGAGATTCCTTACGGCTCCGGCTGCTGGGCATGGTACGAAACCCTGACCGAACAGGATATGATCAAACCCTGCGGCGAAGAACAGGCAGGCGACATCGTCTTCTTTGATACGGATGCAGACGGCGAACCGGACCGCACCGGCATCGTCACCGGCACAGAGGAGACGGAAGAAGGCACAGAGTTCAAAGTCATCGAGGGCAACTGCGAAGGCAGTGTTGCAGAAAAGCAGTATCTGCGCGGCGGCTCCGAGATGCTCGGCGTGCTCTCCGCAGATGTCTACGTCACGGACCTGCCGGAAGGCGTCATGCTGATTGACTACAGCGGCGATACTGAATCCGGCATTCACGTTGCGGCGCAGGCTGCTGCAGGCGTCTTCCCTGAGGGAACGGTCATGAAGGCAGCGGATGTCCCGCAGAGCGATGCGATGCAGGCAGCATCCGAGGCGCACGGCGAAAACGCCCGGATTCTTGATGCGATTGCGGTCGATATTTCGTTCTACAACGCTGAGGGCGAGGAGATCGAACCGGCTGCGGGCGAATCCGTCTCCGTGCAGATTACACTGCCGGAGGAAAAGCAGCTCGCCGAGGGCGTACACACACTCGTCCACGTTGATAACGAAGGCGAAAGCGCACTCGTCAGCGGTGCAAATGTCACCGCAGACGGCGCCGTGTTCGAGGCGGAATCCTTCTCGGTCTACATCGTCACTTCACTGGGACGCAAGATCGAATATCAGGTGGGCGAAACGATCACGCTGAAAGTCGGCGAATCCTTTACCCTCTTTACGGAAGGTTTGCCGCTGGATTGTGATTTGTTCTACAAAATCTGGGACAATTACAATGAAGAGAATAACAAAGCGTATATTTCACCTGCTGTCTGGGATCTTACATCACGCAACAATCTGATCGAATCCGGCGAATATCATATCACGAAATTCCCGAATCCGGAGGGCGGCGGAACAGAGCGGCATGAGCTGACGTTCACGGCACTCCAGCCGACGCCGGACAATATTAGACTGCCGCGCATCATTCCGCCCGGCGAGAACGGCAATGAAGTCTATTATAATGTCAAGATCACAGGCTCGCCGTTCATGGTCGAGACCTCGCACGGTTTCAAGGATTCCGACCGTATCCGTGAATATCTGGATATTTATGACGGCACAACCTACGGTCTGGAAATGCCCTATCACCTGGTCGAAGGTCATGAGGGATACGTTCTGAACGGTTCGGACCGTCCGTATCAGCTGCCGGTCGGCGACACAGTGACATTCTATGTTGACACCGCCAGCGCGGATGATACCTTTACCTACGGAAACCGCAATGCCGATAACAACGACTGGGTTGACGGCAATACCATCAGAGAAATCGTCTCATCCACCACAACGCCGCTGGAAAACGGCATGTACCGGCATCAAGTTACGCTGAAAGGCAAGGCCGCCGGATATGTAGAAGTCTGGAATTCCGGTACCAATGAATCGTTTGTGATCAGAATCTGGCAGCCGGATACCGGCGGGAATACCGGTCAGACGATGAACCACGCTGATATGGAAATCGCCGACGGCGGAACCTATACGATCTCTTCGACGGATGTCGATGAAGACGGCAACACAATCGTTGAAGTCAAGGTTTATCAGGCTGACGTCACGTTCGTGAATGACGCTTACCTTTACAGAAAGAACAACGAGGTTGTTCAGCATTACACCTCAGAGATGGATCCGAATTATCCGCTTTACACCGCAAAAGTGCAGCGCAATGCGGACGGCACCATTTACTATGACAGCAATAACAGACCTGTTTTCCTGGATGCCGACGGCAACCCGCTGGCGCGCGATTCCAGCGGAAAGCAGATTCTGAAAGACGGTGACAACTGGCTCACCGTTCCGGATGAGAATTATCCGATCGGTGACTACGAGCAGTTCGGTGTACCGGGCGGCACACAGTACGAAATGACATCCGCATGGATTATGAACGTCAGTGCCAAGCAGTGGACAAAGCCATTTGATGCTACCGAAGTAGACCATGCAACCTTCAATGTCAATCTTCATCTGACGCCGAAGAAAAAGTACACCTACAAGCTCGACAGTGACGGCAACATGGTGCCGCAGGTCGATCCGTTCAATCCGGATAACAACTGGGACGGCGCCGATGACAATCTCACTTCCTATGATCCGGAGGGGCTTCTCTTCAAGCTGAATCATCAGGATGTTCTGGACGCAATGAACAAGTGCCCGGTGAACAACGGTCTCGACTTTACCGCAAGAGCAGAATTTACAGTTTTGCAGCTGCCGGTTCAGAAGAAGCTGCTCAACGGCTCCCTGAAGGAAAAGAGCTTCACATTTGATGTGATCGACCTCAACGCCACACCGCTGGATTCGACGATTACCGAAAATAACCGTGCAATCGCCGATTCGACTGTCTCGGATGAAAACGGTCTGGGTATGCTGAGCAATATGCGCTTCTTTGAAGAAGGCACATATTACTTTGAGCTGAAGGAGCGAATCCCTGAGCTCGAAGATCGCGAAGGCTACAACTATGATGACAGCAGCATTTTCATCCGTGTCGATGTTGTGAAGGAAAATGAAACCGGATTCCTGGTCGCACTCCCGACATTCCTCAAGGATAACGGCTCAGGCGATCCGAGCACTTTCCCGAAGGACACTGAACGAAAAGAAGCCGAGTTCACCAACTACAAAGGCTATGAGCTCCCGCAGACCGGCGGCACCGGTCCCCTGCCGTATCTGGCAGGCGGCATGATTTTGATTTCCGCGGCATTTGTTCTGCCGCTGATTCGAAGACGGAAGGAGGACGAATGCAACTCCTGACGCAAGCAAATCCCTGTAAAAGCAAAGCAATCCGATTTTTTTAACAGAAAGGAAAATTGAAAGTGAAAAAGACTAGAGTTTTATCGTTCATCGCTGCGATGTCTCTCGCAGCCACATCGTTCGGTCTCTCCGCGTTTGCGGCAGATGAAACCGTCTATACCCAGTCCGCAGCCGATAACGAGCACAGCATTACCATCACCAAGAAGGATAATGAGGCGCACACCTTTGAGGCATATCAGATCTTCTCCGGCGTTCTGACCGGCACGAAGGAAGACAAGACAGATGACAAGGCTGTCATGACCGAGATCAAGTGGGGTGCAAATGTCGATACTTCTAAGATCGCAGATGCGCTTGCAGCACTTGAGAACGGCAACCCGATCAAGGCTGCTCTGGCAGATCTGAAGGATCCGGCAGATGCAGCGCAGTTTGCAGCATTCATCAGCGCCAACAGCGGCACCTCCGGCTTTGCAGAGGCAATCGCCGATCTGTTCAACGGTCTGCTGAAGGGCGATCCCGCAGGTGCAGTCACCATCAAAAAGGACGCTGAGAGCAAGGAAGGCGCCATCAGCGAGCTGGCAACCGGTTACTACCTCGTCAAGGATCAGGCTGGTTCTCTGGCAGGCAAGAACGGCGCATACAGCGACTTCGTGCTCCAGCTCGTCAACAATGTCAAGGTCACCGCAAAGGCGGATGCACCGAGCATCGACAAGAACATCCTCGACGGCACCACGAAGAAGAAGGGCGACACCGCTTCGATCGGCGACGTCATCAACTATCAGCTCGATTCCGCAGTTCCGGATATGGCTGGCTACAACAAGTACTACTTCATCGTCAACGATATGATGAGCAAGGGTCTTGAGTTCCAGAGCGTCAGCGAAATCACCGTCGGTGATGCAAAGCTGACAAAGGATACCGATTACACCGTCACTTCCGAGAAGCTTACCGCAGATGATCCTGCAACCGAAAATATCGACGAGACCGGCATGACCGCTGTCAAGATCGTCTTCAAGGGCTTCTATGACAAGTTCAAGGATCACGCAGGCGATGCCATCGCAATCAAGTACAGCGCAATCCTCGATGATGACTGCGACCGCACCGTTGCAGGCAACCCGAACGTTGTGGATCTGACCTTCTCCAATGATCCGAACTTCAAGTACGAAGGTACACCGGGCACACCGGGTACGCCGGATCAGCCGGGCACACCGGACAATCCGGATGAGCCGGGTCCGGGTGAGCCGACCGGCAAGACACCGGAGGCAAAGACCAAGGTTTACACCACCGCAATCCGCATCAAGAAGGTCGATGAGACCGGCAAGCCGCTGACCGGCGCAAAGTTCACCATCTCCGGCACAGCACTGAACAAGGTGATCACCGAGACCTCCGCATTCGCTGCGGACGAAGCAGGCACCTACTACAAGCTGAAGAACGGCTCCTACACCGAGACCGCTCCGACCGAAGATACCGCTGACAAGTATGACGGAGACACCAAGTACAAGCTGACCACCACTGACAACGAAGCAGTCACCGTTTCCGATAAGGAAGCAGGCCTCGAGGTTGCGGTCGATTCCGAAGGCTACATCATCTTCAGCGGTCTGGGCGACGGCGAATACACCATCAAGGAATCCGAGGCTCCGAAGGGCTACAACATCGACGCTTCCGAGTATTCCGTCAAGATCACCGGCGCGCCGACCTTTGAGGCTCCGAACTGGAAAGTCAACGGCGCAGACGCAACCCCGACTGCGGGCAACGGCTGGACTGTGATCACACAGGAAGTCACCAACAAGAAGGGCATCATCCTTCCGGCAACCGGCGGCATCGGCACCGTAATCTTCTACGTTGTCGGTTCTATGCTGATCGGCGGCGCAGCAGTTCTGTTCGTCACCAAGAAGAAGAAAAACGCTGCAAAATAATTGATCCAAACCCAAACCATACGCGAAGGGACGCAGCGGAAGCGCAATGCTTCCGCTGCACCATCGCAGCAGGGAGAGTCCAATGAAAATACTGAAAAAGCTGAAAAAGCTGATTCGCGATCATGTGCTTGACATTGTGATTGTGGTCATGTTTGTCGTTGGACTGTCCGTGCTGCTATATCCTTCTGTCAGCAGCTATATCAATGCAAAGCACGCCTCCAGAGCAATCTCGCTCTACAGCTCAACAATCGACAACGCCTCGGATGAAGCGATCGCAGGCATGATGCATGTCGCGGAATCCTATAACAGAGCGCTTGCCGGAGACCGCAGCGCATTTTATCTGCCGGACAGCGTCAACGGCTATGAAACAGCACTTGATGTCACCGGAACCGGCGTCATGGGCTATATTGATATCGGAAAAATCGGGGTACAGCTCCCCGTGTATCACGGTGTTGACCCGACTGTTCTGCAGATCGGCGTCGGACATCTCGAGGGAACCAGTCTCCCTGTCGGCGGCGCGAGCACGCACTGCGTCCTTTCCGGACACCGCGGCCTGCCGAGTGCCAGGCTCTTTACCGATCTCGACAAGCTTGAGGTCGGCGATACATTCACCATCACGGTTCTGCGGCAGACACTGATCTATCAGGTCGATCAGATCAAGGTTGTCCTGCCCTCAGAAACGGATGACCTGCAAATTGTACCCGGAAAGGATTACTGCACCCTGCTGACCTGCACGCCCTACGGCATCAACACGCACAGGCTGCTCGTCCGCGGCGTCAGAATCCGCCAGAGTGCAGACGATCCGCGCATTTTCATCCCGAACGAAGCGTTCCGGGTTGATCCGCTGATCGTGATGCCGCTCGTTGCGTCGCCGATGTTCACAGTGTGCATGATCTATCTGCTGACACACCGCAGAAAGTGGCGCAATGCGCGCAGACGGAAAAAGGAGGAGAAAAAGAAGGCATGAAACAGCAATTGAAAGCATTTGTGTTTTGCCTCATTCTGATAATCGCAGCGGGGGCAGCAATGCCGGTCTTTGCGGAAAGCATCTCGGAGTTTGATCCGCAAAAGCCCTGCACGCTGAATGTCACGCTGACCACCGAAGGCGGTCAGAAGGCAGCCGGTGCAGAGGTCATGATCTATCAGATTGCAAATGCAATCGTCGGAGAGGAAGGTTTCCGCTACGAATGGACAGAGCCCTTCGCAAACTGCGGCCTGTCGCTGAACCGTCTCGAATCCGCAAAGCTCGCAGGCGATCTTTACGCCTATGCGCAGAAGCAGAACATCCAGGGCACCTCGCTCTTTACCAATGTCAACGGCGTTGCAAAGTTCGAGAATCTCCGCGCGGGACTCTATCTCGCATCGGAATACGGCGACACCGGCGAATTCGCCGCAATCAAGCCGTTCCTCGTCACACTTCCGCGCGTCAGCGGCAATGAGATCTTCTATCAGACGAACGCACTCCCGAAGGTCACGGCTGACCGTTCCACCGCACTGAAGGTGCGCAAGACATGGAACGATGACGGCAGCAAGCGTCCGGCGAATGTGCAGGTGCAGATTCTCCGCGGCAGCAAGGTCTATGACACCGTGACCCTCTCGGAGGAGAACAACTGGTCCGCACGCTGGGATTGCGTGGTCTATGCGGATGACTGGATGATCAAAGAGGTCAATGTGCCGCAGGGCTACACCGCAACCTATCAGAAGGACGGCATGGTCTTTACAGTGACGAACACCGCGACGCTGATCCAGACCGGACAGAACAACCGCCCCATTCCCTATCTTGCAGGCGGCGGTCTGCTGCTGATGCTGATCGGCACCGCGCTGATTTCCTCAGGAAGGAAGAAGCGGGATGAGCAAGGTTAAAATCACGCTCGGCATTCTGATTCTGCTGGCAGGATTTGCAATGGTCTGCGGATGCGGCTGGCTGCTCTGGCAGAATGAGAACGAAAGTCAGGAGGCGGCAGAATCGGTCATGTGCGATCTGCCGAAGCTCAAGGAGAAAATTGCAGAGCAGGTCGGCAATCCGGAGAACACGCTTTATCAGCGTTATCTGCTCGGCGATGCATATGTCGCACCGGATTCCGATGAAGTCGCAGAGGAATTCGTAATCCCGATGGACGGCTACAGCTACATCGGCTACCTCACCTTCCCGACGCTCGGGCTGGAGCTTCCGGTCATGGATTCGTGGGATATGGTACGCCTGCGCAAGGCGCCCTGCCGCTATTACGGCTCCGCGGAAACGCAGGATCTGGTCATTGCGGCGCATAATTACCGCAGCAGCTTCGGGCAGTGCCAGAAGCTGCAGATCGGAGATGAGATCCTGTTCACGGATGCCGCGGGCATCGTCCGCCGGTATCTCGTCGGCGAGCTTGAGATCGTGGAACCGACCGCTGTGGATTACATGATCCGGAGCGACTGGGATCTCTCCTTGTACACCTGCACCTATGACGGTTCCCGCCGTCTGACCGTCCGCTGTGCTGAGCAGCAGGATGCAGGCACCGCAGAGGATATGTAACAAAAGAAAAAATCCGCCGAATGCGCGCAGCAGCGTTCATTCGGCGGATTTCTTTTCCATATAGAAACGGGGTTCGGGGACATGCTCCCCAACAATGCTAACAACTTAAGGCGCACACGGCGAAGCCGAAATAAAAGTTTTGGTCGAGCTTTTTCACCGCGCCGTGCGCGGCTCCGTATTGCTAAAGCATTCCGGATTCGCATTACGCTGCCTGAGCGTCAAAATAAAAGTTTTGGTCGAGCTTTTTTAAAAGCTCGCGGAGTCCAGAGGCAGCGCCTCTGGTCGCGCTCCGCAGAGCGCGAAATGCCACTTCGCAAGGAGCTCCGCAGGGGTGAATTTCAAAAAGCATCCAGTGGATGCTTTTTGA
>CAMKLV010000035.1:0-33850 GCA_946413695.1 uncultured Ruminococcus sp.
GTGGTATGACCTCAACGAGGCAAACTTCTATGACGCGATCATCTCGGATCATATGGGCATCCGCAAGATCATCCACTTCATCCGGCAGGCAATGGTCGATTATGATCTCAAGGGCTGGCAGATCGTCCGCGGTGCATTGAAGGGTCACAACACCGGCTGGGCGAATTACACCGGCGATAATGACGGCTACTACGCAAATTATCCGGACGAGGGCGCCGCGCTCGCGCAGTGGTACTACGAGGAAGGCCACCTCTATGACAATGTGTTCACCTGGACGAAGGCGGAGGCAGCCGCAAAGCAGCGCGCCGGAAATCCGTGGGAGGACTGGTGGTATGATAAGGAGCCGAGCCTTGAACCGGTCTCTGAGCAGCCCAAGCCTGTCACGACCACAACCTCAGAAACCACAGTGACAACCACAGGCCCCGTGCCGACGATCGTCATGGGCGATGTCAACCTGAGCAATGATGTGACCATCGCGGATGCGGTGCTGCTCAGCAAATATCTGATGACAGCAGCGGATCTGAACGCGGAGCAGGCAAAGCGCGGCGATATGAACGAAGACCGCAAGCTGAACGCCGTGGATCTGACGCTGCTCAAGCGTCAAATCATCAGCATCAGCTGACAATTTGGGGATTTTCGCATAGAATTTGTGCAAACTGCCGAATTCAAAGAAATTGCGAAAATCCCCTTGACTTTTTCCCCGGTTTTTGCTATAATAATCAAGTAGTGAATGCGAGTGTGCTGGAATTGGCAGACAGGCACGTTTGAGGGGCGTGTGTTTCGGCGTACGGGTTCAAGTCCCGTCACTCGCACCACTTTTTTTCTTGCCCAATAGGGCGAGCGTAGACAGTAACCATATGGAAAGATGGCTGAGCTGGTCGAAGGCGCACGACTGGAAATCGTGTAGGCGTTAATAGCGTCTCGAGGGTTCGAATCCCTCTCTTTCCGCTTTTGTGAAATGTCCTAGATGCGTGAAAAACAAGCATCTAGGACATTTTTCTTTTCCTTTTTTTGAAATAAAAATGCGCTTTTGGAAGCAAAAGTTCACATCGTGTGCACTATTTTCAAGCCAATCGCACACGAAATCGCACACGAAACGGCATAGAGAGGGTCAAAAATATGACTGAAAACTGCCTGCTGCAACCACAGCAGGCAGTTCAACTATATCATTTTTCCGGCTCATTCAGCGTATCCTCTTTGTTCAGTGCTTCCTCAAAATAGCGGTCGATCATTTCGTCTACCTGCTTTCGTTCCTCGGAGAAGGTATGCTGATAGACATTCTTCAGCGTTGAGTTCGTCGCCCATCCACCGCGCTCCATTGAATACTTGTCGGGAACGCCGAGCGAGAGCATCACTGAGGCATTTAAGTGTCGCAGTTGGTGGAAGGTAAGCGTATAACCCTTAGCCCGTGCCAGCTTCGTCAGATGCGCCCGAATGGTCTGATAAGCCATCGGGACAATGAATTCCTCATCGCTGGTATGCGGAATAGCCTCAATCAGCCCAATCAGGTACGGCGGCAGTGCAAGCTGCCGTGTTGATGTATAAGTTTTGTTGACATCGCGGACGACATCCTTGTTCGCAAGAGCGAGCTTGCTGCGCTGCACCGTCAGTACGCCGTCCTTTAGATCTCCGAACTGCAAGTCGCGCACCTCACTGATTCGCAGAGAGAGCCAGAGTGCGAGCATACACGGCAGCTCAATGTCAGTACCCCGTACCAGCTGAATGACCTGTGCCGGTGTCGGCAGATTTTTGATCTGAGGCTTTTTCGGCGGCAGCGTAACATTAAATTCCGTGCGTACACCGTAGAGCTTCAGTGCAGTCATGAGCAAATTCTTGGCCTCACTGATAACCTGTATGGCAAATACGAGGGCGATTCAGGATGCTTACATCATCTTTGGCGTTGAAGATGAAACTTTCCAGATTATCGGTGTTGAAAACAATAGTCCAAGACGAACCCAACAACAGCTTGTAGATATTTTGAGGGGTGTACCATATGTTGGGAGTGTTAGACCACGCATAGAATTGAAAGCAATTCGGTTAGAACAACATGATATTGATGTTCTAATTGTCAAAAATTCATTCAATGTACCGTATTATCTCGAAAAAGACTATAAGGACACAAAATACGACCCAAATGAATGGAAAGAAGCGGGAAAAACAGTCAAAGCATTTCATATCTATACCAGAGTTGTTGATAATAACACTGCAATCGACAAAAATGCAGACCTAAACGATGTGGAATATTTGTGGCGCAAGCGCTTTGGCATTGATCTGGCTGTAAAAGACAGATTCATGGTATTACTTCATGATTGGGAGAAATGGGAGATAGATTGGGCTACCAAGAATTATTCCTATCACAGCGATTATCCAGAATTTCAGCTTGTTAGGCAAGATGAAATGAAACAAGGATGGATGCCGTCAGCAGCTTTTATACTCATCCAGTAATGCACATAGCAAAACTAAACCTCATGTACCACAATACCATCATTTATGAAACAGAACTTTGGAGTTTCGATGAGTATCGGAAGTATCTTCCCAAAGCTCAAACCTGTCGGGTTCCTAATCATGGAAATACCAGGTATTCGTTCTATCTCCTAGATACAATCGAAGGATTGCTGTTAAAGCTCTTTACACATGGAACACTTGATATTTCCAGTCGTGAGCCTGATTTCCATCAATTTCTTATTTTTCAAAGTAAGGAGGAGCAAGCAGATTATAATCATTATGTTATGGAACATTTTTCTGATTACTCTGATGATGAGATTCAAAAAACATACGAGTACCAGATTGCTGAGGATAACAAAGATAACGGCGGAGGAATAATATACTCTGCTTTTCAGGTTGCAAAATGTGCAAGAATATACGAAGATTGGAAAGAATTACTGCTTCTCTCAAACGCTTTTGATGTTCCCGAATAAAGGGGGCTATACTACTATCATTCAATGATTTGACAACACTGTGCATTCACAGTCGGAACATGCAATCTCTTTGAGGCTGTCATCTACGGTGGTGATTGCCTCGTATTCTAATTCGCTTATACACCTACCCGTACACCTACGAAAAAGATTTTTTATTCCAGCAGATACATTGGTCACAACAGAAAAAGCACGAAATTACAAACTAAATACAACTCTACGATACTGGATGAAACACCATCTCTGTAGCTCATAACCCGAAGGTCGGTGGTTCAAATCCGCCCTCCGCAACCAATTTCACCCAAGACCGTATTCAAGGTGCTATCAATCTTGAATACGGCCTTGTTTTTTATGTCAATGCGCTGCACGAGAAGATGAACCGCAGCTTCATCCGGAGCTGCACGCAGAGACTCCAGCCAATTCCGGATAGTTTGCACGCTGTAATCTTTCGGCGGCTCGGTGTGCTGCAAAGTCTCAATCTCAGCTTTGAGCGCCTGCATCTCCTGGCCGATGTCAGACACAACAGCAGGCGGCAGCGCACCGCTTGAAAGATTCGTCAACAGATTGTCATAGCGCTTCTGCTTCTCGCTGATCTTCTTGCGCAGAATCTTCTTGAAGTCCTCCAGGCGTTCACGCTCCCCGCCCTTGTACGCCCGCAGCGCGTCGGCTATGCGCTTCTGGTTCTCTTCATTCAGCAAATCATGCAGATAGTTTTTTGCAGCCCGGTCTACCTCTTCCATGCGCACGGATCCGGCACCGCACTTTGCAGAGCAGATATAATACAGGTAAGTGTGCCCTTTGCGCTCAGACTTGAAGCCGTGCATTTTCGCACCGCAAGAGCAGAACACAAGCCCGCTGCACAGATACCCGGCTTTCTTGCCGGTTTGCTTTCGTTCGTTCATGATCTTTTGTACCTCCTCAAATTCCGCCTTGCTGATGATAACCGGCAAGGCGTTTTCTATTCTGATCGCGTGCGGCTTGCTGCGGCGGTCAGCTCGGTTCTTTTCCTCTTCCAAGGAATAGCTGTAAACGCCCGTGTATTTCTCGTTTCTTAGCATTTCGTAAATTTGCGGGTATCTGATAAGCGCGCCCCGCTTGCCGCGGATCCCGGCGGCCTGCATCTCTTCTATGATCTCCTTGAAGCCCTGCCGGTGCAGAGCTGCGGAGAAGATGCGGCGCACAAATTCCGCTTCCAGCTCATTGACAACATATTCCCGGTCAATCACATCATAGCCAAAAGGCGGCACGCCCCCATTATGCAAGCCCCGCAGCGCATTCTCTTTCATGCCCTTGCGCACTTCCCCGGCAAGGTTGTCAATGTAGTATTCAGACATTGACCACATAAGCGTTCGCATGATCTTTGCTTCTGCGCTGTCTCCGAAATCCTGCGAAACGGAAACAAGCCGCACGCCCCATTGATCCAGCCGGGCGGCAAGGTTGACGTGCTCGCCAAGATTGCGCCCGATACGGTCATACTTGTGAATCAGTATGACATCAAAGCTGTGCTTCTGGCATTCCCGGAGCATTTTCTGATATTGCGCACGGTTTGCGGTCCGTCCGCTGACAGCTTCATCCGCATACACTCCCACTATATGCAGCTTATTCCGCGCGGCATACTCTTTGCAGGCGCGGATCTGCGCGTCTATGGATTCCTCACGCTGCAAATCCGATGAAAAGCGGGCATATATGACAGCATTTTTCATGGTTCAGCACTCCCCTGCTCTTTCGGTTTGGTTTCGTTTGGTCTACGGTTTTGCCTATGGCGTATTATTACACAAAGCCGCTGCGAATGTCTCATTGATGAGACATTTTGAATTTGTGCCATAATGCATATTATCGCACAAGTTATAATGCAAACATTTGTTTTCAAATCATGAAACATACGCAAAACCGTTGAAAACATGGCTTTACAATCTGTAATACAGCAAAATGCACAAACGGAGCGCCCCCAGCTCGACCGCATCCTCTGCCGGCGCCCTGAGCTGCTCCCCTGCTTTCATGAAATAGATACGGTATGCATACGGTATGGATATCCTAGTGATACATCAGACAAGGACAACGACAAGGACAACGACAAGGACAACGAAAAGGAGTGTGGGGAAAGCGCGGACAAGCCGCGCCGCACGCGCTCGCAATTACCCGCTGCGGTTCAAAAGCTGCTCCGGCGTGAATTTGTATTATAATACAATCGCGTTTCAAGCCCCTAGCGTGCGCTGTACGGCGTTCTGCTATGGGGCTTGTACTTTTCTCATGTGAAAGGGCAAAGGCGGCAAGGAGAAAGCGGCAGGGCTATTTCTGCGGCGTTTCTTCGTCCGGTCTTGTGTAGCGTTCTATTTCGGTCAGTTCTTTCACGCGCTGAATTGCGGTTTCCTTTCCAGAATTATTCAGCTGATCGTAATAGCTTATCAATTCTGAGTGATCAGGATCAAATGATAATAGATCTGTCATAAAATTAAATCTTGCCATAGGGTTTTCATTTGCTCCGTATAATTCCGGTAAACTGATTTCTAATGCATCTGCTATTTTTTGTAAAACATCAAGTGGCGGCTGTATAGCGTCTATTTCATATTTTTGAACTGTAGAAAAGCCCTTTCCTATCATTTCAGATAATTGCTTTTGTGTAATATTGCGTTTTTTTCGCAACTCTTGTATTCTCTGACCTATTGTCATATAATCACCCCTTTCATTTGAATTATATCACATTATCCGTATAAATGCAACTTTTTTTCAAAAACCTATTGACATTATCCGCAAAAAGGAGTATAATGCATATGGAGTTATCCGTTAGACGGATAATCAAGGAGGTGAGAAAATGAAAATCAGCACACACAAACTTGAAATGCTTATGGTGAATCATGGCTTTTCGCTGTCTGATCTGGCAGCCCGCAGCGGAATCAACTTGCAGTCGCTCGGAAAGATTCGGCGGCGGCAGTCCTGCCGGATCGGAACCGCCGCGAAGCTGTGCGCGGCTCTCGGATGCACGGCAGCGGACATTATGCCGACGGAAACAACAGAGGAGGAGTGAAACATGAACGAGAACAAAAGCAACCTTTGCCGTGTACCGGTATCTGCTACATACCAGATTATCGACGGCAGGCCGGTCATGATTGACGCTGAATATGCAGAGATCCCGGCGGAAACAATCCTTGACTTTCTGCTTACGAAAAGCGGAATGGGCGCGCAGCTTTCCCGCTGCAATGCAGAGGGGGCCGCAGAATGAGCGAAAAGCAAAAGCAAAGCCGAAAATCTTTCGTTATCTATGCAGAATGGGAGCAGCTTTTCAACAGCCTTGAAAGCAACGAGCAAGCCGGTGAACTTATCCAGGCGCTTTTCGCATTTGCCAATCGCGGAGAGATTGCCGAATTTACCGGAGCGCTGAAAATGGCTTTCCTGATTATGACGCAGGCTATTGAACGCGACACAAAGAAATATATCAGAATTTGCGAACGGCGCGCTGAATATGGCCGTAAAGGCGGTGAAGCAAAAGCTAGCAAACGCAAGCAAGCGCTAGCAAGTGCTAGCAAGTGTAAGCAAAGCGTAGCAAATCTAGCTGATAATGATAATGATAATGATAATGATAATGATAATGAGAGTGATAATGATAATGATAATGAGCGCAGCGCGGCAGAGCCGCAGCACACACTCACAGCATCAAGTTTTCAACAACCGACTGTTGAAAATGTCCGCGCATACTGTCAAGAGATTGGGAGCCGGATTGATCCGCAGCGTTTTGTGAGCTACTACACAGCATACGGCTGGAAAGGCACAAACGGTCAGCCTATCGAAGACTGGCGCGCGGCGGTCAGAGCCTGGGACGCAACCGAGAACAAAGCACAGAAAGCCGGAGCAGCTGAACACAGCAGCATTGATATGTCAATGATCGAAAAGATCATGAATCCATACGGAGGGTGAAGCGGTGAAAGTCAGAATTGCATTCACGGAGAAAGAGCGCACAAAAGCTATGCAGCTTGCGCGGGCTTGCCTGGCATTCTTCCCCAAGAATACCATGACGAAGCACAGCGACCTGCACAAGCCTTTTCTGCATATCTACATCGCAGATAACAATGACGGCCACGAAAAGCCGGACCGTCACAGCAAACGCAAAGGGAAATGAACATGGTGCTTTACCTTGTCACCAAAGACGAAGCCGCCGGGCGCTGCTCGGTTGTCAAGATCGTTCCCGGAGCAGCTCATGAGCTGACCGCCTTCCGGATCCCGTCGGCCCTGTTTGCGGTCTTGCAGGCATACGCCGACAAAAACGAAAAGAAGCCGGTGCCCAATCCCTACCACGGAAAAGCACCGACTCCCTAACCAAAACAGGCAAAGCCGTTTGATTACCTGCATTATAGCACGGCAGCGGCGGCTTTGTCAAGACCTGAACGAAAAATGGAGGTTTTGAATATGGCAAGAAACCAGAAGCTTGAAGTTGTGAGTTATGTACTGATGCCGGACGGAAGCAGAGTGCTGTTTGATGATCTCACACCGGAGAAAAAGCAGTATGTCCGTGAGAAGATTGTGGAGAATGTCGGCAGGACGATTGGGCGTTACCTCTCGGAGCATCCGGAGGAAATCGAACCGCTGAGCCGGTGCAAGGGCGTTCGTCTTATTCCGGATGCATAAGCGGAGGAGAATGAATATGCTGACAAATGAACAGATAAAAGCCGAAAATGATCTGTTATCATATTTCCGGCAATGCAATGATTTACAGAAGCGCTTTATCATCTCAACAGCGCTTGATTGTGCGGTTACCCTGAAAATGTATGACGAGGATTGCGCAAGACAGCGCAAATCTATCGAAATGAGAGTAGCAGGCTTTGAAAGGAGCGAAGCCAAATGATACCGACACAGAAACGAAGAGAGCGCCGGAATAATGCGCGGCGGCTCGCTTACGCGCTCTACTCTGCAACCGGCGGCGCCTGGAGCAAAGACGCGGCTGTTATGTCGGCTGTGCAGAGCCTGGCGCGGATCTTGAATTATATGCCGGAGCAGCTTTTGAAGGACATAAAGGACCTTGAGAACTATACAAGGGAAAAAGCCTGGGAAGATTCGGAAGCGGAAGCCCTGGAGGATTGAACAATGACAGGAGATATTCAAAGTAAAATCACGTACATGGTTGAAAATGCGCAGGGGCTTTGTAATGCTCTTCACGAATTGGCGCTGTGTGATGAAAATATCAGTACTGAATGTTTGAATAGCAAAATCTACGAAAAAAAGGTAAGTGCCTATGAATTACTGCGAACACACAAAACTTGCGCAAGCCTTATATGCGTTCTGTCGGACACGCTCGACAATATCATGAAAGAACTTGACCGGCTCGACAGGATCCAGATTGACGAAACGGGAATCTTTGATGAATAATGAGAAACCGCCTTGCATTTCCACACCTTGCATTAAGTGCCGGTATTATAAGCGCGGGAAGTGTTGGCTGATCAGATACCCCGCAGCGAAAGGAGGTGAAAAGCGGAATGGACGAAAGACTTGACAGTATCATCGCAGCGCTTGACGTTATCGCTCTTGCGCTTGAACGGATCGCGTCGCAGTTGGATCCGGATGCACTTGAAGAACGCAAAGAGGCAATGTTCTTGCAGCTCGCACATGATCTGTCTGTGGATCCGGCGGAAGATTCTCCGGAACCCTCTTGACAAAGCGGTGAATCTATGCTATATTGTTTACAAGCTCGTTTTCCTTCCTGTTGATTGAAAGCCCGAGCCCATAAATCATTGAGTACCGCCGGATGCCATAGTCCGGTTAGCTGTAAAGCACGGGAAATCTCCTAAAGGTGTTAAGGTCACACCTTTGCGGATTTTCTGTGCTTTTCTTTATTTCCTGTGTTTCAAGAAAATAGCCGAAACTCCAACGGCGTAAAAACGGAGGTATCACAATGAGCGAAGAACTCAAAAACGAAAGCGCGAACCAGACCGAACAGCTCGACACTCAACCGGAGGTAAACGGCAACCAGAGCGGCAGCGGCGACGGTGAACGCAAATTCACGCAAGACGAAGTGAACCGAATTGTCAAAGAGCGCTTGCAGCGTGAACGCAGCAAGGCCGGAGCAGAGCAGACAGAACAGCTGACGGCAAAAGCCGCAGAGCTTGCAGCCCGCGAAAGCCGACTTGCTTGCAAAGAGTATCTGCTTGACAGCGGATACCCGCCGGAGCTGCTCGACGCAATCGACACTTCAAACCCCGAAAATTTCAAAAGCAAGGCGTCTGCTGTGGTAAATGCATTGCAGAGCCGCCCCGCACCGTGCAGAGCGACACCCAGCTTTGAAGCTGAGACACCGCCCGGCGACGGGATCGCGGAAGCATTCAGCAAGCCTTCAAAGCATGTACCGCGCGGCAGAGACAGCTATTAAGGATCTGAACCGCCTTGCAGTACAAAGGAGGTTAAGACATAATGTCTGTTGCACTCGCTAAGAAATACGCGCCCTATACTGACGAACTGTTCAAAGCTGAAAGCAAAACCAGCCTTGTGACAAATACAGATTTCGACTGGAGCGGCGCGCGCACCGTGCTTGTGTATAAAATCAGCACAAGCGCGCTGAACGACTATGCGCGGAACGTTGACGAAAACAGTGATCAGTGTATGTCTCGTTTCGGCGCTATCTATGATCTGTCGGCAGCTACGGAAGAGATGCTTCTGAAGAAAGACCGCAGTTTCATTTTTAACGTTGACAAGCTCGACACCGACGAAACCGCCGGACAGCTCGAAGCGGGCAAGTGCCTTGCAAGAGAGCTGCGCGAGGTTGTCATTCCTGAGGTTGACACATATACTTACGGCGTTATGGCAGCCGGAGCCGGTAACACGGCATACGGTGAGCTTGTGCCGAATAATGTATACGATGCAATTCTCAAAGGTTCCGAAACGCTCGACGATGCAGAAGTTCCGGACACGGAGCGCGTGCTGATCGTCTGCCCTGCTGTCTATACTGTTCTCAAATCTATGAAGCAGTTTGACAATACCGACATCGGCGCAGAGCTGCGCAAGCTCGGTGTTGTGGGCATTCTCGACGGTATGGCCGTTGCGAAAGTCCCGGCGTCCAGACTGCCGGAAAATCTCGGCTTTATGATCGCGCACCCGGCGGCGACCGTTGCACCGGTCAAGCTGGAGGATTACGGCGTTCACAATGACACCGTGCTTTCTTCCGGCTCCATTGTTACCGGCCGTATCTGCTATGATGCATTCGTGCTGGATAACAAGGCGGACGGAATCTATGTTCACATGAACTGCGCAGAGCCGGACGGCGGCGACGGATCCGATGACGACAACACGTAATTGACATATCTTATTCACGCCCGCTGTGAACCTATTGCGGATCCATTGCAGCGGCGTGAATGCGCTTGTAATACTCGAATCTTCTTAAAGGGGTAAACTTGTAAAACGGTTTACCCCTTTTCTATAACTGCTTTAGGGAGCTGTGCAGATATGAAAACGAACGAAGAGCTTGCAATGATGATCCAGGACGGCGACAAAGCACGCATTCCGGAGCTGTGGGAGCGTGTACGCGGGATTTACATGCAAAAGGCTTTCCGCTACTACGGCACGCACAAGCCGCTGTGTGATCGCTGCGGCGTCACAGTTGAAGATATACAGCAGCAGGCTTTCTTTGCGTTCCTGCGCAGCATAGAGCAATACGAGCCGGAGTGCGAACTTGCGTTTACATCATATATCAATTATCCGTTTCAAACTGAAATGCAGAATCTCACACGGACGCGGCACAGCGGACAGTTGCAAGACTGCTTGAACCGGTGCAGCAGCCTTGACACGCCAATAGAAACCGACGAGGGCACCGCCGACACAATAGGCGACTTTGTGCCGGATCCTGCGGCGCTTGACTTTGTGGAACTGATCGACGCTCAGAGCGTCGGCACTATGATCCGGAACGAAGTGCAGCAGCTCCCAGAACGAGAACGAGAAATAATATGCGCTTATTTCTTTGACGGTCAGACGCTCGGACATATAGCCGACAGGTTCGGTGTTTCTATCAATGCAATCAGTCAGCACAAGAAGCGCGGGCTTGTCATGCTTTCCCGGCGGCGTGCGCTTGTGGATCTCTGGAACGAAATGCACCACACTCAGAAGCTACAGCAGCTTGAAAAGCGTTCAATATCAGCATATCCGGATAAAAGAGCCGCAGCGCTGCGGGCATATGAGCGTAAAGCAGAAGCAAAACCAATGGACATAATCGACCTTGCAGAGCTGCACGCAGATGAACTGCGAAAAGCAGCGGAAGCAAGCGGCGAAGAATGGACACGCGAAAAACAGATAGCTGCAATCATAGAGTATTTGAGGCAGCCGGAGCCGGTGCCAGGCTGATCCAGTACCCCGGGGGGAGCGTACCCCTGTTTGTGCAGCTCTGGACTACAGCCAGTCACTGCTCATTTTCTCTCTCTGATTTCCCCCGTTTTGTGCAATATGCCGCCTGGATCGCAGCGGCCTTGCGCTTCTGCGAAGTACCGGAACAAGATTTCAGGTAAACAATGTTGCGCCCCTCCGCAACCAATCAGAAACCTCGTAGATACGTAATTCTACGAGGCTTTTACTTTTAACAAAGTGCTGTAACAACAGCAAAATACACCTACCGTACACCTACGGGATTTTTTACTGTTTTTTTAGAGTGTATCAAATTGAATGACTTAGCTTCTTTTTTCTGCAAATCTGACAATTTCGTATTTCCTGTCAATTATGCGCTGATATAAATCCCACTTATTGTGCAATTTGGTACCCTTGCTATTAACATTTGAGGCTGATATGGGAGCTGTGTAATTCTGTATTAATGTATGATTTATATTTCGTTATTATGTCAATAAATCAAGAGAACACAAGAGGGAGCACTAGGCTCCCTCATCTTGTCGATAAACCCAAGTGGTATATCAAAATGCTGCGATACCTCTTTTTTCATTCAGATGATCTTCGTTGACCACTTCTCGATGTTCCAGACAGTATCTGCAACATCCATGTAGAATTCCGGTTCATGGCTGACGAGCAGCACAGTTCCCTTATACTCCTGCAGCGCCTTTTTCAGCGCGTCCTTTGCATCCTGATCCAGATGATTCGTCGGTTCATCCAGCACGAGCAGGTTGATTTCACGCAGCATGATTCTGCACAGCCGCACTTTCGCATTTTCACCGCCGGAAAGCACTTTCATCTGTGAGGATATCTGCTCCGTTGTCAAGCCACACTGTGCAAGTGCGCCGCGAACCTCCGCGTTTGTCATCGACGGAAATTCATCCCATATCACTTGCAGCGGCGTCTCGGAACCTGATTCGGCTTCCTGTTCAAAATAACCCGCTTCCACAAACTGATCATGCTCAACAGTTCCGGTAAAAGGCGGAATCAGCTTCAGCAGCGTTTTCAGAAGCGTTGATTTGCCGATGCCGTTGACGCCGCGAATGGCGATCTTCTGGCCCTGCTCGACTTTGATATCAACCGCTTTTGTTAATGCGGAATCGTATCCGAGCACCAGTTCCCGGCACTCGATGACAACCCTTCCAGGTGTCCTTGCCTTTTTGAATGCAAATACGGGTTTCGGCTTTTCGCGCACAAGCGTGATTTTTTCCATCTTGTCCAGCTTCTTCTGGCGCGATTTTGCCATGTTGGTCGTGGCAACACGCGCTTTATTTTTTGCGATAAAGGTCTCCAGCTCAGCAATCTCTTTCTGCTGCTTTTCAAATGCCTGCTCGGTCTGCCTCTTTTTCAGCTCATACATCCGGACAAAATTATCATAGTTGCCGGTATAGCGCGTCATGACGGCATTTTCAACATGATAGACCACATTGATGACGCTGTTCAGGAACGGGATATCATGTGAAACGAGAATAAACGCATTTTCGTAGTTTTGCAGGAAGTTTGTCAGCCATGTGATGTGGTTTTCATCAAGGAAATTCGTCGGTTCATCCAAAATCAGGATCATCGGATTTTCAAGCAGCACTTTTGCAAGCAGCACCTTGGCACGCTGTCCGCCGGAGAGCTCCGAAACATCCCGCTCCAGCCCAATCTCATTCAGGCCGAGACCGTTCGCGTATTCGGAGATCTTCGCGTCAATTGTGTAGTATCCGCTATAATCAAGAATGCTCTGAATCTCGCCGACATCTTCCATCAGCGCAGCCATTTCATTCTCTGAACAGTCTGCCATTTTGTCATACATCCCGATCATCTCCGTTTCCAGCTCTGAAAGATGCCGGAAGGCTTCCTGAAGTACTTCGCGGATAGTTTTGCCTTTTTCAAGTGTGCTGAACTGATCCAGATAGCCGGTTGTAATATGACGGCACCACTCCACTTTGCCTTCATCCGGCATGAGTTTGCCGGTGATGATGCTGAGAAACGTGGATTTGCCTTCGCCGTTTGCACCGACCAGACCAACGTGCTCGCCCTTGAGCAGCCGGAAAGATGCATCGTTCAGGATCTGCCGCGCCCCGAATCCGTGCGTGACATGTTCGACATTCAAAATACTCATTTTGCAACACTCCGTTTTCAGATTACTATATATATTATAACATGTTACTGCAAAAAGTGCAAGGCAGGTGTGCTCGGAATGTGACTATTCAGGGCGTTTATGAATTTGCATCCAGCATGTTATTAGGTATGATTACCGGTGTTGCCATCCCCCACAAAGAATACAGCTTTCTTTGCTTCAAAGATGCGGACGGGGACTCCCCATCCGCACAAACGTCCGGATTCAGTCCGCATTCGGTCAGTAATCGGGAGCAAAATATCATTGATATTCATGATGCGATATGGTATCATAAAAAAAATCGGGCAAAAGCCGAAATTCATTTACAGGTGATTGCGATGAAAGAAAACATACATACTTTGCTCTCGGCTGCTGTGGCGTCTGCGTTGCTGCTCAGATGCAGTGCGCTTCCGTTCAATCAGATTCCCTCGGCAGCCTCATCCGCAGATAAAAAGCTGATTGCACTGACTTTTGATGACGGCCCAAATACTACGACTACGAATGATGTGCTGGATATTCTGGAACAATATCACGCAAAGGCATCCTTTTTTCTCATCGGTGATAACATCAATGAAGAAAGTGCAGTAACGGTCAAGCGTGCATATGACATGGGCATGGAGATTGACAATCATTCTAAAACGCATTCCAATATGTCAAAAATGACCGCAGAGGAAATGCAGGCGGAAATCAGCTTTGTGGATGAAAAAGTCACGGAGATCATCGGCGAACCGACAAAATTCTTCCGGCCGCCGTTTATTGATGTCAGTCAGGCAATGTATGATGCGATCGACTTACCGTTCATCTGCGGGATCGACTGTCAGGACTACATGGCAAATGTCACTGCGCAGGAACGTGCAGACTATATCATGAACGGTGCAAAGGACGGCGTGATTGTTCTGCTGCATGACGCCGCAGGAAATCAGCAGACTATCGATGCACTGAAAATCGTGATGCCGCAGCTGATTGAACAGGACTATGAATTTGTCACACTGATGGATCTGTTTACACGACAGGGCGAAACACCTCGCCGCAACATTATCTATTCCAATGTAGGAAAATATCCGACCGGATATGAAACAATGCAGTCGCTGTCTTCTGATTCCGCAGACCGTATCGCATTGGATACAGCCACCCTGGAGCAGCTTGGAAATACATACGCGATTGAAACGGATTATTCCTGTGAAACAGGCTATCCGCCGGTGATCGCATTGCAGAAATGGTCCGGTACGCCGCAGATCTGGCATACAATACAGCCGTTCTATTTCAATGGCGAAAAGGCTGTTTTTCTCGCGGAGGATGTCACTGCGGCGCTGGAACAGCTCGGAATCGGATACAGTGATCTTGACGGAATTACCGTGACTGCCTATACAGGGCAAATCACGCTCAGTCATGCAAAGCTGATGACAAAAGAAGCGGAACAGCAGAAAACCGCAGGCGATCTCAATGCGGACGGCGAAGAAAATCTCGCCGATGCGGTGCTCCTGCAAAAGTATCTTCTGACAGAGGTTTCCGCGCTGCCGAATTGGCAGGCGGGCGACCTTGACGGAAACGGCAGACTCAATGCCTGCGACCTCACATTGCTGAAACGGCTGCTTATGAAATAATACCAAAACCGCCGTCTGACTTCTGATCAGACGGCGGTATATTCTGTCGAGAAAACCATTTAGCGCCAAAATATAAGTGTTGGTCGGGCTTTTTCGACAAGCTGAGCATGACGGACACATTGCCGCCATGCTGTTTCTGTATTATTTCATTTTCCGGTAGGCACTCGGCGTGATGCCGGTTTTCGCCTTGAACTGCCGCATAAAGTGCGTGTCATTGCTGTAGCCGCACGCCTCTGCGATTTCGCTGATGCGGAGATCGGTCGCAGTCAGAAGCTCCTGCGCCATGCGGATGCGCGCCGCGATCAGATCATCCAGATAGCTGATGCCGAAATGTTCCTGATAGAGCCTCTGCACATAGCTTTTGCTGATATTCAGCCGCCTTGCAAGCTCGCTGAGATTCCAGTTTAATTCCGGCGCTCTGTGTATCTCGCGCCGAAGTTTTTTGAGCTCATGGATTCCGATGAAGCCGCTTTCCTTCGGCCGGCTGCTGCGGAGCGATTCCCACAGCCCGGAGAGATACGTTTCCGCAGGTGCTTCGCAGATTCCGCAGACATAATACGGCTCCGGCAGAAATGCCGCTGCTGTTCCTTTCTGCATTTTGCGGATCAGCACATCAAGCTGTATCATCATTTCCTCGGCGCGCTGTTCCGGTGTCTCCTTTTCCGGGAGCGGAAACGCGGCTGCAAATGTTTTCTTGTCCAGCCGTGCCGTCTGGATCTCATGCCCGGAGAGAAGCCGGAGCGCATTGGCAAGGAGCAGCTCGGTCTGTATCTCCTTGTCAGAGAGCTGCGCATGATTCTGCGCGTTCGCAGTACTGATCATCTTTTCGATCGTGACAAGCATGATCCCGGTTCGTGCTGACAGCTGCATCTGCTTTTCAAGATAAAGCAGCAGCCCCTTTTTGCTGAGCATATCGGTCATTTTGTCATAGAGCGAGGCTTCTTCGATCTTCTTCTGCAAATAATCCGAATACCGTTTGCGGCGCAGGATCAGCAGACCGGTCGCAACAGCGCTCATCATATTGACAAGCATCACGGTGATCCGGAATGCCTTGGGGTTATCGTAAACAAAGGCACAATAGCCGAACACCTGCACCGAAGCGTGCAGCGGCAGCAGAAACAGCATGACCGGCTCATGCGGCTGCGAAAGCATCGGAATGATGTGTGCAGTCGGGAATCTGCCTTTGTCCTCGCCGTCCATGCCGTAAATCTTTGAAAGCACGCAAAGCATCTGCCTCGGATAGCCGGCGGTGCGGTAGCTGTCCGGCGCATTCAGATCGCCTTCCCAATCGTGGCACAGACAGAGATGCAGCGAGCGGAACCCCTTGATGATATGCGCATTCCGGTCAAAAATCTGCATTAATTCTGCAAAAGAACCGACGGTTGCGGCTCTGGTGATAATATCAGAATTGATGCGCATTTCCAGCAGTTCGTTTGCTTCCGCTTCCTTCCGGATATGCTCCTGAACCTTTACAGCAGCCGACTGATAATCCGTGATCCGCTCGGCACAGCCGCAGCTTGCACCGTAGAGAATATGCATTTCGCTGTTTTCATGTGTACCGGCGTCCATCCCCATCAGTTCCAGCAGCCTGACGGTTCCGCGTGTGCCGAGTGAGGAGATCCCGCCGCCGACAGTCGTAATGGAAGGGAAATTTGACAGTGCGCTGATATGCCCGTCATAGCCGGTCACGATGATATCCTCCGGGATTGAGATTCCGCCTGCTTTCAGTGTTTCGCAGAGTGCGACCGCCATCATATCGCTTGCGCAGAGGACCGCATCCGGCATGATCCGCTTCTTATGAATCAGCTCTGTGCCGAGAATGGCGGCGCGCTCCCGCCAGAAATCACCGTACACGATCTCATGGCTGCATGAATGCTCCTGTACGGCGCGCAGAAATCCGCGAAGCCGCTGTTCGGAATCGGGATGTCCCTCCGGCCCGCCAAGAAACAGCAGACGGCGGCACTGATGCTGTTCAATGACATGATTCGTCAGCGTATACAAAGCCTCTTCCTGCGGAATGCTGACCGATTCAAAACAGGGAATACTGTCTCCGAGATCGACGCAGGGGAGCGCTGCCGCGCGGATCCGTTCGGTGATCTCTGTAAGGACGGATTCCTTGTCATAATACTGCGAGGCAAACAGAATGCCGTCAAGCCGGATATTCCCGATCAGCGAAAAAACATTTTCTTCTCCGGTCATCATATCGCTCTGCACATGGTATTCCAGACCCGTTGTTGCAGTTGTCAGAACGATCACATCACAGCCTGCAGCAGCGGCTGTCCGGTATATACTGTCCAGCAGTTCGCTTTGGAGATCCTCTGTAATTGCCGGTATGACCACGCCGATCCGTTTCATACAATCCCCCCCTTTTTGTCAGTATACAGCATTTCCGTGCGGCTGTCAAGCAAAAGTCCGCATTTCATCAGTTTCATGGTGCAAAATGTAATTGCATTTGAAAATGAGGTGTGTTATATTGAGAATAACAGCAGAGTATTCTGAGAAACGCTCTGCACAGACATGGGGGAGATTTAAATGAAAAAAAACAGACTTTCAGCCGCATTGCTTGCGGCGGCGATGTGCCTGTCGGCAGCGGCGGCACCGCTGAAAACCGTGCCGGAGAACGCACTCACGGCATCTGCTGCATCAATTTCCGATCTGCCGGCGGATTTTCAGTATGCCGCTGACTGGATCTGGCAGAACCGCATTGAGCGCGAACAGTCCACTGCCCGCCGCAATACGATATTCGATCAGATTATTGCGGGCAGGGGCACGATCAATTACGTCGTGAAGTGGCAGTCCTGCCGCACTGTCACCTATGAACAGCGGCAGCAGTTTGAAAAGATGCTCTCGGACTGCATCAACGCATGGAACGACTGGCTTGCCGGCTATGAAAACTGGCCCTACGGGCATATTGATGTGAAGGTCACGGGCTGGGCGGTCATTGACAAAAACTGCCTGCTCGATCTGCACGAGGATGAGGTCGTTTACACGGAAACGAAATTCTATGATGCACAGTACGATACCTCAAACGGCAGGGATACAATACCGGACAAAGAGCCCTTTGCGCCGGCGGAGCTTTCCCGCTTTGAGCATTTTTCGGATACGGACTATCAGTATCCGGGCGGGCTTGACAAGCGGTTCGATATGTATATGTGGGCAACGCAGGGCTTCCCGGATATCGGCGGCTGCGGCGGAGACTGGGGACAGCGCCTTTCCGATACCGCCTATCTGAGCATGATAAACGGTTCCGGCATTCATGTTCTGGAGCATGAGATCGGGCACGGCTTCGGCATGACCGATTTTTACGGCGGCGAAGGCGAATCGGACGGTTTTCCGCCCGGCGGATTCCCCGGCGGCGAAAACTCGATCATGATGGCGGGCTCATCTGCAAAGATCACGCAGTTTGACGGCTGGATGCTGCGCTATATGTGGACGAAGATCAAGGATGAAGCCGGCAGATTCGACCTTGCAAATGCACTGCCGGAACAGCAGCCGGAACAGCCGCAGCAGCCTGAAAGCAGTTCACTGCGCGGTGATATTGACCGCAGCGGCACTGTGGATAAAAATGATGTGATTCTGCTGCAAAAATGGCTGCTTGCCGCACCGGATATTGATCTGCCGGACTGGAATGCCGGTGATCTGAATACAGACAACAAGCTCGATGCGGCTGATCTGACGCTGCTGAAGCGAATGCTTCTGACAGAGGAAGTCTATGTGCCGCCTGTTGTGACCGGGGAGCAGACTGCTTTTATCACGGCGAATATGGCGAAACACGGCGCATCGCTCCCGACGCAGGGCAAGGCAAAGCTGGTCGTATTCTATGTGGATTTCCCGGACTGCAAATACGATTATGCCCCCAGCGAAGCAGAGCTGAATCAGATCTCATTCGGCGCGGCAAACGAATCCAATCCCTGCTATCCGTTCGAGAGCTTTTCCGCATTCTACGGCAGAGCGTCCAAGGGCGCGATGCAGCTGGACGGTCAGGTTTTCCGCTATACCACCAAGCAGAATCAGGCGGCTTACGATGACAATAAGGTGCTGATTGCAGAGGAATGCTATGATGCATTCAGGGATCAGGTCGATTTCTCGCAGTTTGACGGCAACGATGACGGCATGATCGACGCAACACTCTTTACCGCACCGAACAAAGCAGGAGATGATCACTGGTGGCCGTGTGCCGGTGCATTCGGCGATCCGGATTACCGCGTGGACGGCGTCGGCGTCGGGCATATCATCACGGGCAATGCACAGATCGGTTCGGCATCCGATTATATCAATTATATCAGCTCCTACTGTCATGAAATGGGACACTGCACAGGACTGCCGGATTATTACCTGTTCACGAATCCGAATGACAGCGAGGGAATGCACGGAACTGCCGGCTGCGAATTGATGGATACGGATGCAGGATCGGATTTCGGCGCATTTTCAAAGCTCATGGAGGGCTGGTACCGGCAGGATCAGGTTCAGATTTATGATGCGGCAAAGGGGACACAGACCTTTACGCTCAGCAATGCGCAGACCGATGCCGGAAACTGCATCATCATCCCGAACGGGCGGCTTGCAGAGGATTATTTTTCGGAGTATTTCATCATTGAATATGCATCGAAAGACGGAAACAACAGCAGCATCGGCAGCAAAACGGCATGGTGGGCAGCCGCCGGAGAGGGTGTCCGTATTTATCACATTGACGCAGCAACAGAATACGGCTGGAACACCTATTTCCGCTATGCAAGCGGCAGTGAATTTACAAATAAAGATCAGGGCAGACGGCTCATCCGTATCATTGATGACACCAATACGGATAATTTTTATCATACCGGCGATGTGATAAACGGCAGTATTTCCGGTTTTCACTGGTATGATGCAAACGGCGGACAGACGGTCGATACCGGTCTGACAGTTACGGTCGGTGCGCTGACGGACGGGAAATATACTGTGACCGTCAGCAAACAGTAAACGGGACAAGCGCTCTACGCACACTGGAATAGAAACTGAAATGCCCGGCGTTTGCCTGTTCTTTTGTAATATCCATGGAATCACCTTCTCGCTTCAATATTATCCTATTCTATTAGATATATAAGAATATGTCAAGACGATTTGAACAACTGCACACGAAATCGCACACAGAGTGTAATCATGTCTTTAGAAATCGCGTATTTACGATTCTCTTATATTGAAACAGATAAGATTCGAATCCCTCTCTTTCCGCTTTTGTGAAATGTCCTAGATGCGTGAAAATCAAGCATCTAGGACATTTTCCATGTCTTTGGACTTGAAAAAAATTTCCGAAAAAAGAACCAAAATACCCCATTTTGAGCCCATTTTCAGGGGTAGTTCCCACGAGAGTTCCCACGAAATCAGTTCCCACAAAACGCATACACTTGCCCTCAATCGTGTTGAATTTCTCGCAGGTACGTCGATTTTATAGTGCTTTTTCGTGGGAACCGCTTTTCCCCTGTTTTAGCCGGTTCTCAAAGACCAAACCTGTATTCGTGTGTTGTAAAAAATGACGAATATGCCACCCTATCCTACAACTGAATATTTCCTTATCCGCCCGATTTTTCGATCATGAATAACCGGGCTTTTTCTTTGCCCGATCATCGGAGGTGATGCCGATGTAGAACGATGCCCGCCTGTCCTGTCAGCCTTCTGCTCTGAAAGCAGGAAAACCGATACCGGCATCCGGATCAGGCTGCCGTCAACTGAAAAGGAGATAAGAATATGAAGCAGATGAACATGACTGTGAAATTCCATCCGATGTATGCAGCTGCCAATATGCTCGGCTACGGCCTGCCCTTCATGAACGAAATCTGCAAGCGGGCATATATCAGCGGCCGCCCGTTCCTTGTGGCAAAGAATGAGGACGGCAAGTATTTCGTCGAGGCGAACAGCCTCCAGCGCTACATCGACACCTGCCCGGATTTCAACCCCTTCGAGATTCCCGGTGTCTATGAGCCGGACAACATGGACGATGATGCCCCGCCGGACGATACCGTCTTCATGCTGACCGAAGAGATTCATTCCCTGCGGCTAATTGAAATCTGTAAATGAAATCTGCTTTTCTTTCTTAAACTTATACATGGCATCCTCCGAAGTGCAAGCTTTTTTATCGCTTTCCGGCTTTTTCCTTGCACTTCTATTATACCATGTTTTATCGATACTACGTGAGTTTTATTTCGTCTGAGGAGAGACTATTTAGCTTTCGGAATTGGCTGCATTTTGAATGATTTTGTTTATTCCGTTCGCAGGTATATTTCACCTACATGACCGCGCGATGTCATAGCAAGAGAAAAGCCGCCGGATTTCTGCGTCCCAATCAGAAATCCGGCAGCTTATTTTTATACGGTTTTATTTGGAAAGATCAGTTCGCCGCACGGCATCCCTGACCTTCAGGACAAAGGTCGGCGAGACAGAAAGCTCGTCAATGCCCATGCGCAGGAAGGTTTCGGTCAGCGTGGTATCTGCCGCAAGTTCGCCGCAGATGCCGATCCATGCACCGTGTGCGTGTGCATTCTTCGCGGACATCTCGATTAAGCGCAGGATCGCCTCATGATGCGTATCGACAAACTGCTCGACCGCAGCATTCTGCCGGTCGCAGGCGAGGGTATACTGCGTGAGGTCATTGGTTCCGACGCTGAAGAAATCCACCAGCGGGGCAAGTCTGTCGCTGATAACCGCCGCGGCGGGCGTCTCGATCATGATGCCGAGCTCGACCTGATCCGAGAACGCGATGCCCTCCGCCGTCAGCTCACCCTTGACTTCATTGACAATCTGCTTGATCTGTTCCAGCTCGGAAACGCTCGTGATCATCGGGAACATGATGCCGAGATCGCCGAAAGCCGATGCGCGGTAGAGTGCGCGGAGCTGTGTCTTGAAGATTTCAGGGCGGGTCAGACAGATGCGGATTGCGCGGAATCCCAGCGCGGGATTATCCTCCTTTGCGAGGTTGAAATAATCCACCTGCTTGTCGGCGCCGATATCGAGCGTGCGGATGATGACCTTTTTGCCCGACATGCTCTCCAGCACCTTTTTATACGCAGCAAACTGCTGCTCCTCAGTGGGGTAGTCGCTGCTCTCCAGATAGAGAAATTCGCTGCGGAACAATCCGATGCCGCCTGCATCATTGGCAAGCACCGCACCGATATGATCCACGCCGCCGATGTTGGCGAAAATCTTGATCTTTGTGCCGTCAAGCGTGACGTTCTCCTTGCCTTTGAGCTCCTGCAGCAGACGCTTCTTTTCCTCGTCTGCCTGCTGCTTCTGTTCAAGCCTTGTGCGCGTTTCATCGTCCGGCTCGAGGAAAATCTCGCCGGTGTAGCCGTCAACCGCCGCAAACATGCCGTCCTTCACTGCTGCAAGGAACGCTTTGCCCGCGCCGATAATCGCCGGAATATTCATATTTCTCGCAAGGATTGCCGTGTGCGAATTGGAGGAACCGTGTGCCGTGACGAATGCGAGCACCTTGTCCTTATCCAGCAGGACAGTCTCGCTCGGTGCCAGATCGTCGGCGCAGACGATGACCTTTTCATCGCTGCCGGCCGTCTGCGTATTCTCATCGGAAAGGCAGGCAATGATGCGGTTGGAAATATCCTTCACATCCGCAGAGCGTGCCTGCATGTATGCGTCATCCATCGAAGCGAACATCTCGGCGAAGTTTTCAGCCGTCAGCGAAACTGCGTATTCTGCATTGACGGACTGCGTGTCGATGATGCTTTCAATGGATTCGTTGTAATCGTCATCCTCAATCATCATCATGTGGATTTCAAAGATCTGCGCATTTGCCTCGCCGACCTCTTTGAGCGCCTTATCGTAGATTTCCTGAAGCTGTGCGATTGCTGCCTCTTTTGCGGCTGCAAGTCTTGCCTTTTCCGCTTCCGTATCATCAACGTGAAGCATTTTGACGGTTGTCTCTCTGCGTTTGAATACGGACACTTTGCCCAGCGCGACCGCACCGTATACGCCCTTGCCGGTGAATGTGGTCATTTGATGCACCTCCTTACGGGTATGGGGCAGCCGCAGCCGCCCCATGCAATGATTCAGGCTTATTCGCCGAAACCGTCCTCAAACATGCCTGCCAGTTCATCAAGAACTGCCTGCTCGTCGCCGCCGCTGACACAGATCTCAACCTCTGTTCCTTTTTTCAGGCCGGCCGCCATGATCTGCATGACCGCCTTCGCCTTGATGTCCTTGCCGTCAGCCTTGAGAATGACCTCACTGTCCGGATGTGCCTTGACCGCCTTTGCGATCAGACCTGCCGGTCTCATATGCATACCTTCTGCGTTGACGATTGTTACTTTCTTGGATACCATGATAAAATCCTCCTTTTATCTTTGTTTGACTGGTAGATTTATGCGGTCTGGGGCTGCTTCTTTTTCAGCAGCGCCAGCATCAGCATACCGACAACAGAACCGATTGCAAGTGCGATCACATACTGCAGCGGATTGCCGACCACGGGGAATACAAAGATACCGCCGTGCGGTGCCCGCAGCGAGCAGCCGAATGCCATGGAAAGGCCGCCTGCCGCTGCCGCGCCGATCATGCACGAGGGAATGACTCTTGCCGGATCAGCCGCTGCGTAGGGGATTGCGCCCTCGGTGATGAAACTCAGTCCCATGATATAATTGACAGGACCGTTTTTGCGTTCTTCCTCGGTAAACCGGTTCTTGAAGAACGTCGTTGCAAGTGCGATTGCGATCGGGGGAACCATGCCGCCGACCATGACCGCCGCCATAATATCAAAATTGCCCTGCGAGATTGCCGCCACACCGAAGACATACGCTGCCTTGTTGAACGGGCCGCCCATATCAATCGACATCATGCCGCCGAGGATACAGCCGAGCAGTACCTTGCTCGAATCGCCCATGCTGCTGAGGAAATTGGAAACGCCCTCATTGAGCACGCCCATGATCGGGTTGACCGCGCACATCATGATGCCGACAATTGCCAAACCGCCGAGCGGATAGATCAGAACCGGCTTGATGCCGTTAAGCGCCTTGGGGAGCCCGTTGCAGAGCTTTTCAAGCCAGAGCATCAGGAAGCCGCCGAGGAAGCCCGCGAGCAATGCGCCGAGGAATCCGGAAGGCACATCGCCGCCGGGGGAGGCAAAGGTCGCACCGGCAGCTGCCATCGCGCCGCCTGCCATGCCGACAAGAAAACCCGGTCTGTCCGCGATACTCAGTCCGATATATCCTGCGAGCACCGGAATCATAAACTGGAATGCGTAGTTGCCGATGGTCTTGAACCATGCAGCCGCCGCGAGATGCGTACCGAAATCGCCGTCCTGCGGTGCGCCGCCAAGCGAGTCAATCAGGAACGCGAGCGCGATAAAGATACCGCCCGCAACCGTAAACGGCAGCATATTCGAGACGCCGTTCATCAGGTGCTTATAGAGCTTTCTGCCGAAGCCCTCGCCGCCGTCCGAAGATTTTTCGCCGCTGTCCGCTGCGCCCGCATGGTGATAGACCGGCGCGTCGCCCTTTGCAATGCGGTTGATGAGCTCCTCGGGGATTTTGATGCCGTCCGAGACCTTTGTCCGGATGACCTTTTTGCCTTCAAAGCGTGACATCGGAACGGTTTTGTCCGCTGCAACAATGATGCCGTCGCAGGCGTCGATCTCCTCCTGCGTGAGGATGTTCTTTGCACCGCCGGAGCCGTTTGTCTCAACCTTGATTGAGATGCCGAGCTTTTTGCCTGCCTTTTCCAGCGCCTCGGCAGCCATATAGGTGTGCGCGATGCCTGTCGGGCAAGCCGTAACGGCAAGCACCCGATAGCCTTCCGCGGATTTCTCCTCCGCCTTGGGCTCATCGGGATATTTTTCCTTTTCCATCTCGTCGATGACTTTCAGAAATTCGTCAGCATCCTTCGCCTTCAGCAGATTCTCTCTGAAATCCTCGTCCATGAGGATGGTCATCAGACGCGAAAGCACCTCCAGATGCACATCGCCGTCATTCGGTGCTGCGATCATAAACAGCAGATTGGAAGGTTCATCGTCAAGTGCTTCATAATCGACGCCCTCGGGGACGGTCATGGCCGCAAGCGACGGCGCCTTGACGGCCTCGCTCTTTGCGTGCGGAATGGCGATGCCCTCGCCGACAGCGGTTGAGCCCTTTTCCTCACGCGCAAGGATGCCTTCCTTGTAGGCGGCCTTGTCCGCGATTTTGCCGCCTTTGACCTGTAAGTCAATCAGCATGTCGATTGCTTCGGGCTTGGATTTCGGTGCTGCATTCAGTTTGATGCTGTCTTTGCTGAGCAGATCTACGATTCGCATTGATATTCCTCCTCACTATGATAATATTTACTTCGTTTTTACAGCTGCTTCAGCAGCTCGTCGATCGTTGCTTTGACGGCAAGTCCATCGGAAAATGCAGTTGCGCCGCCCGCCGCAGTACCGAGCTTTAAGGCATATTCATAATCGCCGTTCATCGAACCGGCAACAAAGCCTGCGACCATGGAATCGCCTGCGCCGACCGAATTTTTGACTTTGCCTTTGCAGACACCGCAGCGGTGACAGCTGCCCTGTTCGTCGATCAGCATGGCGCCGTCCCCTGCCATGGAGATGAGCACATTCACCGCACCCATTTCCTGCAATTTGCGTGCATACTGTTCAATCTCCGCATCCGTTTTCAGTACAACGCCGAACATCTCGCCGAGTTCAAAATTATTCGGCTTGATGAGGAACGGCTTGTACTTGAGTACATTCAGCAGAAGATCCTTTGTCGCATCGACGACGGTTTTGATCTTTCTGTCCGAGAGCCGCTGCATGATCCGCTCGTAAATATCCGGCGGAAGACTGCCGGGAATGCTGCCTGCCAGCACGAGCGTATCACCGTCTTTGAGCGCATCGAGCTTTGCAAAGAGCTGTGCAAGTGCATCATCATCAATATCCGGACCGTGGCCGTTGAGCTCGGTTTCCTCCTCTGCTTTGATCTTGACATTGATGCGGGAGTTGCCGGATTTGAGCCGTACAAAATCTGATTCGATGCCCTTTGCACGCATCCCGTTTTCGATTGCCTCGCCGGTGAATCCGGCGGTGAATCCGAGCGCTCTGGATGCGATTCCGAGCTCCTTGAGGACAATCGACACATTGATGCCCTTGCCGCCGAAATACATCTCCTCGGATGATGACCGGTTGACCGCGCCGAGCTGCATTGCGCCGGTGTGGACCACATAGTCAATGGCAGGATTGAATGTTACCGTGTATACCAACTACATCACCTCCCTGATATTAGCCGCTGTGAGATATTTTCTGTCACCGATCCTGTCGGTGATGATCTGCACCTGATTGAACCTTGCAAATGTGACTGACGCAATCTGATCGAATTTGGAGTGATCTGACAGAACGTAAGCGGTTCTGCTGTGTGCGATCACAACCGATTTGATGCTCGCCTCATTCCGGTCGGGTGTCGAAATCCCGGCAGAAAGAGAGATGCCGTTTGCGCCGATGAAGCATTTTGTGAAATTATAATTTTGCAGGCTGCTGACGCATTCCGCGCCGACGATCGCCTCGGTAATGAGCTTGATCTCGCCCGCCGGAAGAAAGACCTTGAATCCGCGCTGTGCCAGCTTTTTCGCGTTGACAAAAGCATTCGTGACAAAGGTCACATTCAGATCGGGGATAAAGTCAATCATCTTTTCAGTCGTCGTGCCCGCATCAATGAATATGAAGTCGCCGTCTTCGATCAGCGAGGCGGCATATCTTGCAATTGCCGTTTTTTCTTCATTATAGAGCCTTGATTTTTCCTCGATATCCTGCTCGACATTGCTGAAGCGGTCATTGCGCGGCACCGCGCCGCCGTGAACCTTGACCAGCATTCCGCGATCCGCAAGCAGATTGAGATCACGCCGGACGGTCGATTCCGAGGCGCCGAGCCGTTCGCACAGTTCGCCGAGCGTGACGCTCTGTCTGTTATTCAGTTCTTCCAGTATGATCCGGTGCCGTTCTTCCGTAAGCACTCTGATCTCCCCCTTTTCATTGCAGTCTGTATGAAAATTGACATATGTGATGACCGCATGAATGGTTTTGAACGGTTTTGACCGTTTCCGTTTTCATTCTATCACAATTCGATTCTGAAATCAAGAGATTTCAGTCAAAATCTTTCAGTGTATATTATTTTTGTATGAATGCACATACAATGGTAAACAATTTTGTGCATTGTGCGCACTTTTCAATCATTATCTGTCGGAAAATACCTTTCGGCAGCCGTTATCCTTCCTTATATTGTTTTTTTCCGCATAATATGATAGAATAAAAGTATCTTTGCAGTCCCAAAATTTTTTCTGAGATTTTGTTACCTTTTGAAAACTGTTTCGTCCCTGGTTTTATTTCATGTTCCTCGCCAAACTCGTGTTCCTGCACGATATTGCCGACAAGACTCCAGCACCAGGAAAGACCATGCTCCATGAATTGTTCAAAAGAACTAATCGTAGTCTCATGATACTTCATTTGATTGCCGAACGCTCTGCCATTTACAAGATCCGTTCACCCTGATCGAACAGACACAGATCCGGATTCTCTTTTGCTGCATCCAGCAGTCTTTGTTCAAAGCCGCTCTTTGAAAAGATGCCGTAAACTATATGTTTGTCTTGAAACTCCGGAACACTAGCACACTTTTTCTTCAGATCGAAATACACATCTGCCGGAACCGGCTTGTCATAGTATTTGCATTCACCGGCAAAGATACTGTCATGCTCCTGATCGACGGCAACAACATCAATTTCCGTATTACCGTTCCAGTATGCGCCGATTCTCGAAGGTACAAAATCTGTATTGCCGGAGGTGCAATATGCGGCAAAGTTTTCGCGCGAGATTGCTTCAAACACATAGCTAACATGGTTTTCGATAAATGCAGACTGTATCTTTTTCAGCACATAAACGGTGTTGTCCATTTCAAGCTCGCCGCGGTGCGGGTACACGAATTTGAACCAGAAGTCGATAAAATAATCGCAGATATAGTATAGCCCTTTTCTGCTTTTTTCGGGACTCTGTTCGGTGACCGGCACGCGCTTTTCAACAAAGAACAAGTCGCTCAGCGTGGCGAGATACGGTGAAACAGAGGTAGTCGGCTGTTCCAGCAGTCCCGCGATTTTGGAGAGCTTATGATTGCCGAGCGAGATTGCTTTCATGATTGAATTATAATTGACGGTTTCGCGCACTTCCTTTTTCAGCAGGAAGATCGGCTCTTCGTAGAGAAAGCCCGATTTTGCAAGTATCACATCGGTCACATTCTCCCACAGGGAAAGGTCGTTATCAAAAAACTCGATATATTTTGGTACACCGCCGGTCACTGCATAGAGTTCCGTCAGTTCCGCAAATGATTTGTCGGGGAATGCCTGCCGGAATTCTGCAAAGTGAAGCGGCTGCAAGCGAATCTGTGCCGTGCGCCTGCCGTACAACGGGCTGGATCGTGACAACACCTTCGAGGTCATCATGCTGATGAGCGAACCGCAGAGGATGACCATGACATTGCTGTCCTTCAGGATCTCATCCCACGCTTCCTGAAAGATCGAAGGGTATGCGGCGTTCACGCTGACAAGATACTGAAATTCGTCGATGACAAGCACCTTTTTCTTCTGCGGCTGATATGCTGCAAGCATACGGAATGCGCTCTGCCAGCTTTCCAGACGGCTGCCTGCAAGATGCGGCTGCTGTGTGAAATTCGCGGCCTTTTCCGTGAATTTGTTGAGGTTCTGGCGGTCGCTTTCCTCGTTTGCAAGGAAATACAGCGCATTCTTCCCTTTGATAAATTCCTTGATGAGTGTGGTTTTGCCGACACGCCTGCGTCCGTATACGACGACAAATCCGCCGTCGCGTTTGTATTCCCGTTCAAGAGCAGACAGCTCCTTTTCTCTGCCAAGAAACCGCATAGCAATCCCCCTTTGTATAATCCTACTTATTATAATTTAGATTATACTATATGGTTAGCAAATTATCAAGGGGTTATTCCAAAAACCGGATAACCGTTTAGTTGACGGTTATCCGGTTCTGTGATGAACATATTACTGCGGGAAATCATGTGCAGTAGTACCAACATCCATTGAACATAAGCACTCAGTTTGTTTATAGGAATGCATCTGCATTGAGATCATTCGAAAGCAGATTGCCTTTGTTGTCGAATGTCACATGCAGCATGACCACTCCTTCGCGTGCGTAGACGATCGCTTCGCGAATCATGCCATTCGGATACCAGTAAATATGATGGCAATACTCCTTTCCCTTTGAAATGCAGTAGTACTCCCGTATCTGTCCGGACTGATCATAAATATGCTGCGGACCCCGCGGGATTCCATCATCATATACCAGAAACTTGTCGCCGTGGGCGCCGTCGTGAAAAAGGATATCGCCGGAGGCGCGGCGCCAGGTTGTGCCGTGCTCTCCACACCTGCACTGCAAAACACCGTTCTTATACCGGAATTCTTTTTCGTCAAAAGTTTTGTAGTTGGAAAAATAATAATGCAAACACTCGCTGAGTGAATAATTGATATAGTGCGGATTCACGGAAATACGCACGGGGTATCCGTCCGGGTCAAGCTCGATGCCGGTATAAAAATCGTCGGCAGTCGGCGCCTTATAGGTGATTGTCCGGAATTCGCCGTTCTCGTGGAATGTGAAATTAAAGGGCGAATCCTGCGAATCCGGTTTATAAGTCGCTTTGATCTCACAACCGACATACTGCTTGATCAGCCTGCCGGTTTCGTCATATTCCCTATTGCGGTAATATTGCTGATTGTCTTTTCTGTGCCATTGAGTAACTGCTTTCAGAACACCGTTTTCGTGCCATTCGTACCGATAATGCTCCGTGTCGTCAATCCGGGTATAGGATTGCAGCGCACCGCTTCGATAAAAGCCCACATCATCGCCGAGCGGATAACCGTCCTTCATTTGCGTGTAACACGCGAGATGATCAGAGTCCCAGAACTCATATCTCAGACCGGAGAACGGCTTTCCGCCTTCTGCCATTGGCCGGTCAAACTTCCGGTCATAGTGATTGAAACCATTTTCCCAATAGAATTCATCGGAAAGACACTCCCAGTCAACGCCGTGCTGCTTGATGTATTCAACATTCACGGGCAGCAGCATTTCCTTGACCTCTTCCGGTGTCTGCATATTGTTTTCCTCCTTCTTGACAGGCTTGCTATATGTATCCATTATAGCAAACCTATCCCCGAAAGTCAACTATACTACAACTATAATAACAGAAAAGAAGGCTTCACAGTGAGCCTGTTTCGGTTAAGCAATCATATATTCAATCTCGGTCTGGACTCGCAGGAACTGAGCGTATACGCTTATCTGTGCAGCCTTCCTGCATCCGGTTCAACGCTGCAAGGCGCAGCAGTTATCTCGGTAAAGCAGCGAACAATCGCTGCAAACTGCGGCATCAAGTCGCCTGTCACGGTAGCAAAAGCAATCGACCGGCTCCGTGAAAAGGGGCTGGTCGATTATCTCGAACGGCAGTATAAGGCAAACGGACACAGAGGCACATACTGGTATGCGGTCATAAAGCACCCGACGGACAACGGCTTTTTCATGGTTGATCGTCACATTTTCGGAATGCTTGTGACGCGTCAGATGCTCGTGTATCTGTTCCTTTGCAAATCGTTCAGCTCGGTGCTGCATGACTGCTGGAACAGCTACAATGACATTGCTGCGCAGATTGGCATGAAGCGTGAGAGCGTAATACAGACGATTCGGGAACTGGTGGAGCTCGGACTGATCGTCCGGATCCAGCGCAGATCAAAGGAAAACCGGCGTGTCTATGTGGACAACCACTATTCAATCGTGCGGTTTGAGGCCGGGCATATCCGCGCACGGATGCCTAAGATGCGGAGTGCTCCGAAGCAAGCAGATATTATCATGTTTCACCCTGCGGCGCTCTGCCGCATCTGTCCGGAGGTGCGTTCTGCTGTCTGGGGTAGTCCCTGAAATGCATCTCTATATTCAGTACCCAAGTCTACTTACGGATTGAAAAAGAAAGTTCAATATATATCCGTTCTGGCATTGATTACTATACCGCGCGTACAAATAGTATCCAACATATCAGCGGCGGTGCAGACAGGTGTGGGCGGCTTTTCTTTTTCAATTCTGTATCCGAAAGGAGCCTTTAATGGACAAGCATACCAAAATCATTATCGTTTTCTTTGTTTCGATGCTGCTGGCATCACTCGTCACATTCAGCATTTTGTATCTGCTGCCGCTCGTTTCAAGCGGAAACAGTCCGCCGATATTGTCTGCTCCAGCTTCATTAGCAATTACAGCCGGACGCTTCACGCACCGCCGCGTGCTTCCGTCATATAGTCCTGATAGATTCCATTGCTGAGCATCTCAAGCTGATGATACAACGCCCTAATCTTTGGATTGTCAGAACAGCGCAGATAAGTCAAAGACCATATTTCACGGAAAATGTCATAATTCTTATGATAATTTTCAACGGGCTTCCCGTACTTAGAAAGCGCGCTCATACATTTTTGCAGCTTGCTGATGATTTTATTCTGATCTTCACGGGTGCCGCCGCTTTTGCTCTTCGCCTGCTGATAAAGCTCTGTGATATCCTCCGCGCTGGTAATTGTTGTGTAATAGAGCCATCTAAACTGCTCATAGGTATAATTTGTCTTATCAAGGGCGTCGATGTCACGTCCGAATGATGTCGGTTCAATCATCGAAAGGTATTCAACGATCAAATGATTCGTTTCGTAGTCATCCATCTTTGTGACGGAAAGCCAGAAGATATAGTTATTATCTGCGAAGCCGACAATAATCACATCATTGTTCTCTGCATAATGAGCATGGATACAGCGAAACTTCTGATTCGGCCAGTAATTCGGCTTTTTCGGAATCAGACAGTTTAGTTTCTGAATCTCAGCAAATCTGCCGAATTCTCCTGATGCACTGAGACTGTCCTCGATCTTGCGATAGTATGCAAAGATATCATCCGCCGCAGCAGGCAGTGAATAGTGAAACAACTTTAGCTGCTCCTCCGTGTAGTATGTACCGGCAATCACAGAATGAATATCTGCGTATTTCTTCGGTTCGATCCCCGAAACATGGTCAAAGACTGCACGAATCGTGCTTTCATCCTTTGCATCGGTAACAGAAAGCCAGTATACGCCGCGGTCTGCAACCATTCCTGCAATGATAATATCATCTGCACCCGTATAAAACACTTTGATGTATGGCTTTTCATCCGGATTGTTCTGATCAATGTCATACATTATATCGTTGATGCCGATGCAGTTATACTTTAGAATCTCCATTCCGCAGGACACTCCTTTCTGCGCTGAATGTGTAATGGGGTGGGCTTTATGCCTGCCCTGTTGCTTTATCCTTGTCCTTTTTCATTACTCGGATATTTAGTCCAATAGTATTTATACTCCGTACCAAAAAATCTTCTGAACACTTCTTTTTGCTGTTCAAGCGAATTGCCGGGAAGATCCTCATACTTGAAATCAATATGAACCTTGCCGTCAGATTCTATCGTATAAAACATCAATCGCCAGTTTTTATCTTCGCCAAACCGTTCAATATATGCATTGTAAAGAGTAGATACAAGTTTATTCAGTTTTTTGATTGCATCCCATTTCTTCACGGGATAGGAATCATAACGGTTCCAAAAGAAATCCAGGGCACAGATCACACCTGTTTCTTTTTCAATGAAGCCATAATATATCGACGAATACCCGCGTGCAGCTTGTGCGTAAAAACAGATTTTTGACCACGGCACAGGCATAATACTCACTAAATAATAGCCTAATTCCGATTGAATCGCCTTGATTTTCTCCATGTTTTCAAGCTGTTCCATAGGGTGCTCCTTTCTGCGTTGAATGTGTAACTGGGTGGGCTTTATGCCTGCCCTGTTGCTTTATCCTTGTCCTTTTTCAGTGCTCGGATATTTAGTCCAGTAGTATTTATACTCCGTACCAAAAAATCTTCTGAACACTTCATCATGCTGTTCAAGTGAATTTCCCGGAAGATTTTCATGCTGGAAATTAATATGAACCTTGCCGTCAGATTCTATCGTATAGAACATCAAACGCCAGATTTTTTCTTCGCCAAACCGTTCAAGATACGCATTGTAAAGATCGGATACGAGTTTATTCAGTGTTTTGACTGCATCCCGTTTCTTCACGGGATAGGAATCATAACGATTCCAAAAAAAATCCATTGCACAATTTACACCCGTTTCTTTTTCAATGAATCCATAATATATTGACGAAAAACCGCGTGCAGCTTGTGCGTAAAAACAGATTTTTGACCACGGCACAGGAATGATGCTGACGAGAAACTGACCGAGTTCAGTTTGCAGGGCTTCTATTTTCTCCATGTTTTCAAGGCTTTCCATGTGTACCTCCTTATTCGGTTGCAGGGTATTTTCCTTTTATTGCTTTATACTCCGTATGATAGATTTTCCTGAATACTGCATCATGCTGTTCAAACATATCGCCTTTTGGGAAATCATATTCGAGGTCAATATGCACAGAATAATCTTCCTCTATGAAATAGAACATCGCACACCACTTCTTATCTTCACCAAATCTTCTGATGTATGCTTTATGAAGAACAGATGTTAAGTTCGACAGCTTGATTAGAACATCCCTTCTGCGGACAGGATAATGATCATATCGTTCCCAGAAAAAATCTTCTGTGCAGATTACTTCTGTTTTCTGTTCTATAAAAGAAATCCAAGGTGATATGCATCCGGGTTCTGCTTCTCGCGCACTTTACGAACACCGTAAAACAACTATTTTACGACGTTTTTACACGCCAAATTTGATTTCAATATCCTCGCTGTTATGCGAGAGGTAAACTACCTCGATCATCTCAGCGGCAACATCGTGTTTCTCCTGCACTGTCAGGCTATCCCACATTGCAAGCGGTTCAACCA
>CAMKLV010000036.1:0-32354 GCA_946413695.1 uncultured Ruminococcus sp.
CTCTGCAACCAGATGGTCAACTTCCTCGGCATCATGCAGAATGAGTGGGCAGGCGCACAGGCATTCTCCTCTTTCGATACCTACCTTGCACCGTTTGTCAAGGAGGATAACCTGCCTTACGATCAGGTGAAGAAGTGCATCGAATCCTTCGTGTTCGGTGTCAATACGCCGTCCCGCTGGGGCACGCAGGCTCCGTTCTCCAACATCACGCTGGACTGGACGGTTCCGAATGACCTTGCAGAGCTCAACTGCATCGTCGGCGGCAAAGAGATGCCCTATAAGTACAAGGACTGCAAAAAGGAAATGGACATGGTCAACAAGGCATTCATCGAGACCATGATCGAAGGCGATGCACAGGGCAGAGGCTTCCAGTATCCGATCCCGACCTACTCGATCACCAGAGATTTTGACTGGTCCGAGACCGAGAACAACAAGCTCCTGTTTGAGATGACCGCAAAATACGGCACGCCGTATTTCTCCAACTATATCAACAGCGATATGGAGCCGAGCGATATCCGCAGCATGTGCTGCCGTCTGCGCCTCGATCTCCGTGAGCTCCGCAAAAAGAGCGGCGGCTTCTTCGGCAGCGGCGAGAGCACCGGTTCTGTCGGCGTTGTCACGCTGAACATGCCGCGTCTTGCATATCTCTCCGCGGATGAAGCAGATTTCTATCAGCGCCTTGACAAGCTCATGGATATTGCTGCACGCAGCCTGAAGATCAAGCGCACCATTATCACGAAGCTGCTCAACGAGGGACTTTATCCCTACACCAAGCGCTACCTCGGCACACTTGACAACCACTTCTCGACCATCGGTCTGATCGGTATGAACGAGGTCGGTCTGAATGCAAAGTGGCTGCGCAAGGATCTGACCCACACCGAGACACAGGAGTTCACCAAGCAGGTGCTCGATCACATGAGAAACCGTCTCATGGATTATCAGGAGCAGTACGGCGATCTCTACAACCTCGAGGCAACGCCGGCTGAGTCCACGACCTACCGTCTGGCTAAGCACGATGTCGCAAAGTATCCGGATATCATCACCGCAGCAGACCCCGGCAAGACCCCGTACTATACCAACAGCTCGCATCTGCCGGTCGGCTACTCTGAGGACATCTTCTCCGCGCTGGATATTCAGGATGATCTCCAGACACGTTATACATCCGGTACCGTCTTCCATGCATATCTCGGCGAAAAGCTGCCGGATTGGAAGGCTGCCGCAAACATCGTCCGCAAGATCGCAGAGAACTACAAGCTGCCGTACTACACCATGTCCCCGACTTATTCTGTCTGCCGCAACCATGGCTACCTCATCGGCGAGCAGTATACCTGCCCTGAGTGCGGATGTGAGACAGAGGTTTACAGCCGTATCACCGGTTACTACCGTCCGGTCAAGAACTTTAATGACGGCAAGGCGCAGGAGTTCAAGGACCGCAAGGAATATGTCATTGAGCGCAGCATCCTGAAGCGCAAGGGCGCAGTCAATGTGCCGGAGTCGGTCGGCGCGGTGAAATCCGGCGAGACCGAGCAGGAGGTTCTGCTCTTTGCGACGAGAACCTGCCCGAACTGCAAGATGGCAGAGCGCTTCCTCGGTGAGGCGGGCATCGCTTATAAGAAGGTCATCGCTGACGAGGAGCCTGCAATGGTCGAGTTCTATGACATTCATCAGGCACCGACGCTGGTTGTCACGAACGGCAGCGGCTTCGAGAAGATTGTCAATGTCTCGAACATCCGCAAGTTCACGGAAACTGCGGTCAAGAGCGCTGAATGATGCAGAATGGATATGATATCGCGGTTGTCGGTGCCGGTCCTGCCGGACTGACAGCCGCGCTCTACGCACGCCGTGCCGGAAAAACGGTGGTTGTTATCGAGAAGGAAAACTTTGGCGGACAGATCACGTTTTCTCCGAAGCTTGAGAACTATCCGACTGCTATGGCGATCAGCGGCTCGGAATTCGCCGAGAAGCTGATGGAGCAAGCGGAGGCGCACGGCACCGTGCTGGAGATGGACAATATTACCGCTGTTGAAAAGACAGCAGCGGGCTTTACGCTCAAGGGCGAATATGGCAGCTATGACGCAAAAACCGTGATTCTCGCGACCGGCTCGAAGCACCGCACGCTCGGCATTGCACATGAGGCAGAGCTCACCGGACAAGGTGTCTGCTACTGTGCAGTCTGTGACGGCGCATTCTTCCGCGATCAGGATGTCGCGGTGATCGGCGGCGGAAACACCGCTCTGCAGGACGCAGTATTCCTCTCCGAGCTCTGCACCTCGGTGACAATCGTGCAGAATCTCCCGATGCTGACCGGTGATCCGGTGCTGAAGGAGAAAATCAAAAGCCTTGAGAATGTATCCGTGATCTGTGAGGCGACCGTGGATGCGCTGCTCGGTGAGAAAAAGCTGACCGGAATCCGCATTCTGCGCGGCGCGGAGAAAACGCCCGAGGTGCTTGCAGTGACCGGTATGTTCGTCGCAATCGGACAGCAGCCGGAAAACGAAGCATTTGCAGCGCTTTCAAAGCTCGATCAGGCAGGCTACATCATCTCGGATGAGAATTGCTGTACCGATACGGACGGCATCTTTGTTGCAGGCGACTGCCGCACAAAGGCGATCCGTCAGGTTGTGACAGCGACCGCAGACGGTGCATCGGCAGCACTTGCCGCATGCCGCTATCTCGACCGTTTATAATCAAAATAACAGCCGCAGAATTTCTGGAACTGTTGCCGGAAATCCTGCGGCTTTTGCATTGACAGGCACAGATTCGCTCATGTACTGAAATCATATTATTCAGCTTTTCGGGCATACTGTGATTGCTGTATGACGATACAGAATCCAACCGAAGGAGGAACCGTATGATTTTTCAGGAAACGGAAACCTGCACGCTGCTGATGCGCGCCTATGCAGGGGAGTGTCAGTCGCATGTGCGCTATCTGCTTGCCGCAAAGGAGGCGGCTGCACAGCAGCTTCATGTGCTGCGGCAGGTGTTTGAATTTACGGCAAAGCAGGAGCTGATCCACGCACAGCAGTTTGCAGAGCTGCTGACGAAAAACGGCGTCAGCGGCATCCGGATTGCTGCGGAATATCCGCTGGACGCGCCGCATGATCTTGTACAGGCATTGCTTTCGGCGCAGCAGTTTGAGCGCAATGAAGCGGAGGGCGTCTATCCGGCATTTGCGGAGACCGCAGCGCGTGAGGAGCAGCCGGAAGCCGCAGCACTGTTCCGGCAGATCGCGGAGATCGAGCGGACACATGCCAATCGCTTCGGCACATTCGGGACATGGATGCAGGAGGGGCGGCTGTTCCGCGAAAAACAGCCGACGCTCTGGCTCTGCCTCAACTGCGGACACATCCACGAGGGGACAGAGCCGCCGCAGAACTGTCCTGTCTGCAAAGCCGTTCAGGGATTTTCCGTGCGAAAGGGCTTTGCGCCGTTCACATCAGAATCTGCTTGACTTTCACGCGGAAATGTGCTATAATTTTCTCATAAATGCGAGAAAGGGAAGCACCCTTTTGCAACGAATCTCACAGCACCGCCTCTTTCCGTATCATCGGGGAGAGGCGTGCTTTTTTATGATTGACAATCAGGAGGAACAGAAAATGAACCACGCCGAGAAATATACGCGGCAGTTTTTTGAAGCACCGAAAACATCACATAAATGGATGGAGAAATCGTATATCGACCGCGCGCCGCAGTGGTGCAGCGTCGATCTGCGGGACGGCAATCAGGCACTTGTGATCCCGATGAGCCTCGGGGAAAAGCTCGAGTTTTTTGCTGAGCTTGTCCGGATTGGGTTCAAGGAGATCGAGATCGGCTTTCCGGCTGCCTCGGAGACGGAGTACATATTCTGCCGCACGCTGATCGAGCAGAATCTCATTCCCGACGATGTGACGATTCAGGTTCTGACGCAGTCGCGCGAGCATATTATCCAGAAGACCTTTGAAGCACTCCGCGGATGTAAAAACGCGATTGTGCATCTCTATAATTCGACATCGGTTGCGCAGCGCGAGCAGGTGTTCCGCAAGAGCCGTGAGGAGATTATGGAGATCGCGGTCTCAGGCGCAAAACTCTGCAAGGAGTACCGTGCAAAGCACGAAGGCAATATCCGGTTTGAGTATTCGCCGGAGAGCTTTACCGGCACCGAGCCGGAGTATGCACTCGCAGTCTGCAATGCGGTTCTGGATGTCTGGCAGCCGACATCGGAGGACAAGGTCATCATCAATCTGCCGGTGACCGTGCAGCTTTCCATGCCGCATGTCTATGCAAACCAGATCGAGTACATGTGCGAAAACCTTAAATATCGCGAGAATGTGATCGTCTCGCTGCACCCGCACAATGACCGCGGCTGTGCGGTCGCGGATACGGAAATGGGTCTGCTTGCCGGTGCAGAGCGCGTCGAGGGCACGCTGTTCGGCAACGGCGAGCGCACGGGCAATGTGGATATCATTACACTGGCGCTCAATATGTATTCGCAGGGCATCGAGCCGAATCTCGATTTCTCGGATGTTCCGGCAATCACGGAGCTTTACAACCGCGTGACACGCATGGAGGTCAATGACCGTCAGCCGTATACCGGAAAGCTCGTATTTGCGGCATTCAGCGGCTCCCATCAGGATGCAATCGCAAAGGGGCTAAAGTGGCGCGAGGAGCAGCACACCGATCTCTGGACAGTTCCCTATCTGCCGCTTGATCCGGCGGATATCGGCAGAGAGTATGAAGCGGATGTCATCCGCATCAACAGCCAGTCGGGCAAGGGCGGCATCGGCTATATTCTCGAGACACGGTTCGGCTACAATCTCCCGAAGCGCATGCGCGAGCATGTCGGCTATCTGGTCAAGGGCGTTTCCGACCATAAACATAAGGAACTGCAGCCGGACGAGGTCTACCTGATTTTCAAGGAGCACTATGTCGATATCACCGCGCCGCTCAATCTGACCGCAGTGCACTTTGTCCAGCACAACGGCATTGAGGCGACCATCGACATTGAGTATCACAACGAAACGGCATCCGCGACGAACAACGGAAACGGCCGTCTGGATGCGGTCAGCAATGCGGTTCGCTCCTACACAGGGCTTGACTACACGATCAACACCTATACCGAGCATGCACTGGAAGTCGGCTCGTCCTCGAAGGCTGTCTCCTATGTTGAGATTCTCAGCGGCAGCGGAGCAAGCTTCTGGGGCGTCGGCATCGACAACGATATTATTACATCCTCGATCAAGGCATTCGTCAGCGCGGTCAATAATATGCTGACCGCATCACCGAAAGACAGCAGCGCTGTCTGAAGAAAGAGGGAATCCGTATGGGCATGACCATGACGCAAAAAATCCTCGCAGCGCACGCGGGCGCAGAGCATGTGCAGGCAGGGCAGCTTCTGCTTGCGAATCTCGACCGTGTGCTCGGCAATGACATCACATCACCGGTTGCGATCCGGGCGTTTGACGGGCTCGGCAGAAAACAGGTCTTTGACCGCGGCAAGGTTGTGATGGTTATGGATCATTTCGTGCCGAACAAGGATATCAAGGCGGCGGAGCAATGTAAGCTGTGCCGCGATTTCTGCGGCGCGCAGGCGATCACACATTTCTATGATGTCGGCAAAATGGGGATTGAGCACGCACTTCTGCCGGAGCAGGGACTTGTGACTGCCGGTGATCTTGTGATCGGCGCAGATTCACATACCTGTACTTACGGCGCACTCGGCGCGTTCTCAACCGGTGTCGGCTCGACGGATATGGCGTGCGGCATGGCGACGGGCAAGGCATGGTTCAAGGTGCCCGCCGCGATCAAAGTCATATTGACCGGCAGACTGCGCCGCTATGTCTCCGGCAAGGATGTGATTTTGCACCTGATCGGAAAAATCGGCGTGGACGGCGCGCTTTACCGCTCGCTTGAATTCACGGGTGAGGGCATGCATACGCTTTCGGTCAGTGACCGGCTCTGCATCGCGAATATGGCAATTGAAGCCGGTGCCAAGAACGGCATCTTCGCGGTGGATGATCTGACGCTTGCGTATCTGAAAGCGCACGGAGCAGCTGCACCGCAGATTTTCGAGGCGGATGCCGATGCGGAATATGAGCGGACAATCGAAATTGACCTTTCGCAGATTGAACCGACTGTTGCATTTCCGCATCTGCCGGAGAACGCGAAAACCTTTGATGCGATCGGCAAGATTCCGGTCGATCAGGTTGTGATCGGTTCGTGCACAAACGGCAGGCTTGAGGATTTGCGCGCCGCCGCGGAAATCATGGCGGGCAGACAGTGTGCTGCGGGTGTCCGCGTGATTGTGATTCCGGCAACCCAGCAGATTTATCTCGATGCAATGGCAGAGGGGCTGCTGAAAATCTTTGTCGAGAGCGGCGCGGTGGTCTCAACCCCGACCTGCGGCCCCTGTCTCGGCGGCTATATGGGCATTCTTGCGAAAGGCGAGCGTGCCGTCGCGACAACAAACCGCAATTTTGTCGGCAGAATGGGACATCCGGAATCCGAGGTCTATCTTGCAAGCCCGGCGACGGCGGCAGCCAGCGCGCTGACCGGATGCATCACGAGCCCGTGGGAGGTCATGGAGCAATGAAATATACAGGTCATGTGATTCGCTACGGCGACAATGTGGATACGGATGTGATCATTCCGGCGCGTTATCTGAATACGAGCGACCGCACAGAGCTTGCAAAGCACTGCATGGAGGATCTCGATCCGACTTTTGTGGGCAGAGTGCAGCAGGGCGATATTCTCGTCGCGGGCTTGAATTTCGGCTGCGGTTCATCGCGTGAGCATGCCCCGATTGCGATTCAGGCATGCGGTGTCTCGCTTGTGATTGCAAAGAGCTTTGCGCGTATTTTCTACCGCAACGCGATCAATATCGGGCTTGCGATTGTGGAATGTCCAGAGGCAGCAGAGGCAATTGCGGAGGGTGACGAGGTCGAAGCCGATCTCGATGCCGGAATCATCCGCAATCTGACAAGCGGTGCAGAATACCGCACGGAGCCGTTCCCGCCGTTTATCCAGACGATCATCACACACGGCGGATTGATGCAGGCAGTGCGCGACGGCGTGCTGTAAGGAATAGGAGGACAACGATGCAGTATCACATTGCATTGCTGAAGGGCGACGGAATCGGTCCGGAGATCGTGGACAGTGCTGTTGCGGTTCTGGAACGGATCGGCGCAAAGTTCGGGCATGATTTTCAGTTTACACCGTATCTGATCGGCGGCTGTGCGATTGATGCAGTCGGCATGCCGCTGCCGCAGGAGACGGTGGACGGCTGTCTTGCGAGCGACAGTGTGCTGCTCGGAGCTGTCGGCGGCCCGCAGTGGGATCATCTTTCCGGCGAACAGCGTCCGGAGAAGGCGCTGCTCGGGATTCGCGCGGCACTCGGGCTGTATACGAATCTGCGCCCTGCAAAGCTCTTTCCGGCACTGCGCGGTGCATCGCCGCTGCGCGCTGATCTGGTTGCTGCCGGATTTGATATCATGATTGTGCGCGAGCTGACCGGCGGCATCTACTTCGGCGACCGCGGCTATCGCACGGGCAAATACGGCGAAGAAGCGTTTGATACCGAGGCATACAGTGTTTACGAGATAGAGCGCATCGGCAGAGCAGCGTTTGAAATTGCGATGAAACGCAGCAGGCGCCTGACGAGTGTGGACAAGGCGAATGTGCTGGAGACCTCGCGGCTCTGGCGCAAAACCATGCACCGGCTCGCCGAGGAATATCCGGAGGTTGCGTATCAGGATTTGTTCGTGGACAATGCCGCAATGCAGCTTGTGCGCAATCCGCAGCAGTTTGATGTGATTGTGACATCCAATATGTTCGGTGACATTCTCTCGGACGAGGCATCACAGCTGACCGGTTCGATCGGGATGCTGGCATCTGCATCGCTCGGCGAAACAACACGCGGCATGTATGAGCCGATTCACGGCTCTGCGCCGGATATCGCCGGACAGAACAGGGCAAATCCGATTGCGACGATTCTTTCTGCTGCGATGATGCTCCGCTATGCATTCGGGCTTTCCGCAGAAGCGCAGTGCATCGAGGATGCCGTCGATGCGGTGCTCGCTGCCGGTTTCCGCACTGCCGATCTGCGCGGGGACAGCAATGCTGAATGCTGCTCCTGCACAGAAATGACTGCAGAAATCCTGAAAGCGATCGGCTGAACAGCAGGTGTATATAATAATCAATCCGGACACTTCCGCTTAATCGGAAATGTCCGGATTTTGTTATTCTGTGACAGAATCAAATCGGATTCCGGACAGATCGGGCGCGTCAGCATTGAGCAGCTCACAGACCAGATTGCCGAGCTCTGTTCCGAGTTGTTCGCTGTCCGCCTCATCGCCGCCTGTTTCAAGATACACCTGCAAGCCTTCGCGCATGAAAGATGCATACAGAACTGCCGTCCGGATGCCGCGGCTGTTCGGATCGGTCAGAAAGTAGCCGAATGTCACCGGCACGCCGCTGATTTCTGCATTTGCCGTCTCACCGGTAACAATGGTATCCGTCACGGGCAGTCCCTCCCGCGCAAGATGCACATGGACTGCACCTAGTTTTGTTTCCGCGCGCAGAAATTCGCCTGTTTCGGCGCGGAAAACCGCATGACAGGGATCCGGCTGTGTTGAGCAGGGGAGCAGCCGGTGCAGTTCTTCCGCTGTCAGTTCACTGCTGCAAACCTCATAATCATAGGCATACACCGCTTCCCCGATTCCTTTTGTATTAGCATGATAGGTGATGCGCATGCCGTTGTCAAGTTCCGCATGCAGCGGTCTTGTCAGCCGGAACCGGTATCCGGCGGCAATGAGCAGCACAATGCATGCGGCGACCGGAATCATGAATCTGCGCCGGTTCCGGACTGGCTTCATGTTTCCGCGTGCAAGAATTGCATTCCGCATTCTTGTCTCAGCGGCAGCGTCCGGCAGGATGCTGTCCCATGCTGCAATGATCTGCGCGTTCTTCATATTTCATCACCGAGCCTTTCTTTGAGCAGCAGCCGCGCCTCACGCAGATGATTCCGGATCGTGGAGTGCGGCTTTCTGAGCATCTTCGCGATTTCCGCAGTCTGATACCCTTCGTAGTAGTAGAGATAGATCACGGTTTTACAGCGCTCCGGCAGCGACATGATCGCATCCATAATGTCGCCGGATTCCGTCTGCTCCGGTGCCGGCAGATCGGCATGTGCATCGAGATCAGCCTGCTTACGCCGCCAGTGTTTCAGCTCATTTTTGCAGATATTCGATGCTGTCCGGATGAGCCATGCTTTTTCGTGTTCCGGATTTTCAAAATGCGGTTGTCTGCGGATCAGCCGGAAGAATGTTTCCTGTACGGCATCCTCCGTGTCAGCCGGATTTTTCATGTAGGCAAAGCAGACGCGGTAAACGGTCTGCACATGTCTTTTATAGATTGCTTCAATATCAGCCTGCTGCACGGTTCATCACCCCTTTCACTATGAATACAATTGAACGCGGCAAAATGTCGGAAGGTTTCACATATTTTTTTGCATAAGCCGCGGCGCAGGAATTCTTTGCCGGAAATCTTGCATTTTACGTCAAAATATGATATACTGAGAGTGTTGCACCGGCGCTTGCGGTTTGCCGCAGGCTGACGGCATGATGAAAAAACAAACAGGTGATTTTATGAAGAAAATTGCGATCATTGCAGCGGCGGCAGGACTTCTGCTCTGCGCATGCGGCGAAAAGGCGGAATCCTCGCAGGAGATGCAGTATATCAAGACAAGCGTGCTTTACGATACGCTCATGGAGATGTATGCTGATCCCGAAAGCTATCTCGGGCAGCAGTTTCATATGGTCGGCGAGCTCTATCCGACAAAGGACGGGGACGAGACCTTCTATTCGATTTACGGCAGACCGGTCTCAAACGGTGAGGGCATCGGTCTGGAACTGGAGTGGTCCGATTTCAGCGGACTGAATGATTATGACACCATCACTGTGGAGGGCACGATCGAGGAGCGCAAGGATGAACACGAGGGACAGGAGCGGAAATATCTTGTCCTGAAGGTCAGCTCTCTGGAAAAACGCGAGAGCTGAACTTGACAAAATCTGCTTTTTCTGGTATGATATGAGTATCAATTTACAATGAAAAGAGGAGTTTATTATGGTATTTCAGCCCTATCAGACTTCCATGCTGGCGCTGGGCAAAGCGCCGTCTGTCATTCGTGAGACCTTTGAATACGGCAACCGCCGCGCAAAGGAGATCGGCAGAGAAAATGTATTTGATTTCAGTCTCGGCAATCCGAGCGTTCCGGCACCGGAATCCGTGCATGATACCATGCGCAGACTGATGGACGAAACCGACTCTGTTCTGCTGCACGGCTATACATCTGCTGTCGGTGCAGAGCCGACACGCACCGCAATCGCGGAGGATATCAACAAGCGCTTCGGCACCGGCATTTCCGCACAGGATATCTACATGACCTGCGGCGCTGCTGCCTCGCTGACCGTCACGCTGCATGCGATTCTCTGCCCGGGCGACACCTGCATGACCTTTGCACCGTTCTTCCCTGAGTACCGCGTATTCGTTGAGGCTGCCGCTGCGAAGCTCGTGGAGGTTCCGGCTGATCTCGAAAATTTCCAGATGAATCTCAAGGCATTTGCAGAGCTTGTCTCGCCGGAGACCAAGGCGGTTATCATCAACACGCCGAACAACCCGACCGGCGTTGTCTACACGGAGGAGAACCTCAAGGCATTCTGCGACCTGCTCCGCGCAAAGGAAAAGGAATTCGGTCACCCGATCTATCTGATCGCGGATGAGCCCTACCGTGAGCTTGTTTATGATGATGCGACTGTTGTGCCGTATCTGCCGAATCTCTATGATAACACATTTGTCTGCTATTCCTACAGCAAGTCGCTTTCCCTGCCGGGCGAGCGTATCGGCTATATCGTTGTCTCGCCGAAAATGGCGGATAACCGCAATGTCTATGCGGCTGTCTGCGGTTCCGGCAGAGCGCTGGGCTTCGTCTGCGCACCGAGCCTCGCGCAGCGTGTGGTCGCAGAGAATCTCGGCAAGACCGGTGATCTCTCGATCTACCGCAGAAACCGCGACCTGCTCTATAAGTCCCTGACCGAATACGGCTACCGCTGCATCTATCCGGACGGCGCGTTCTATCTGTGGGTACAGGCACTGGAGCCGGATGCAAATGCATTCTGCAAGAAGGCGCGTGACTATGAGCTGCTGCTCGTGCCGTCTGATTCGTTCGGCTGCGAGGGCTATGTCCGCATCGCTTACTGCGTCACAACCGAAATGATCGAGCGCAGTCTGCCGGCGTTCAAGAAGCTCGCAGAGGCATACGGCTAATAATCCATGATTTGAGAAAACCTCGGAATCACAGTTGATTCCGAGGTTTTTGTTTATTCAGAGCAGAGCGCCGAACTGCCGGATAAACTGATAAATGCAGACAGCGAACAGCGCAATAAATCCGATGTTGCCGCAGGCCGTGACGAAGCGTCTGCCCTTCGGGAGCGGAGCGATCGCGGCGGGAACCGTCAGCTTTTTCCGGTAGACGATCAGCAGGATCATGCCGATAAATGCAAACAGATACGTGCTTGCAACCATCAGCAGAAATGGCTTCATGTTGCTTGCCATCTCGAGGATGCGGTCAGGATTCAGCGAGGAAATCGCGGTGATCAGCTCATCAATGTCATGATCCTTCAGTGTCAGATAGGGCATTGCCGTGCCCCAGAAGTTGACGCTCATATGCAGCGCGATTGTATACTGAATCTTGCCGGTGCGGATATAAATGAATGCAAACAGCATGCCGAGCATGGCTGCGTAGAATGCCTGCGTGAAATTGCCGTGGAACAGTCCGAACATGATGCCGGAGATCAGGATCGCTGTGGTATTGCCATACTTGCGGATGCGGTCGATCAGGATTTTGCGGAACAGGAACTCCTCCACAAACGGCGCGCAGACAACTGCGAGAAAGATAAACAGCAGCGGGGTATCTCCGAACACGCCGCCGATGATGAAGTTCGAGCTGGTATTCGCCCCGACGATGAACGAGAGAATCACGTTGACAATCATGCCCATGAGGTTTCCGGCAATCCCGATAAACTCACAGACGAAGAACGCTTTGATCAGCTGGAACAAACTCATTTTCTGCTTTTCGGGCGGCGCGGTTTCCAGCGGGCGGGAGATCAGCAGATACAGCGGGAACGCCATGAGATACATCGGGATATAATGCGAAAGATAATTGACCGTTTCCGACTGGTCCTCCGGCAAAAAATGCACCACGATGATGCTGATGACAAGATAGAACATATAGAACAGCGCTAGATTGAGTTGCGCAAACGTATAGGCTTTGCGGGCAGCCGGAATGTTATCCTCTGCAGCAGTTTCCGGTGCAGCAGATTGTTCATTCAGATCCATAATTCTGACTCCTTTCATGAAACGAAAAGCAGCGGCAAACTGTCGCTGCTTTTCCGTATGTATTATTTTCTGGAATCAATGATGATGCCGCCGGTCTTCGGATCAATACCGCGGGAACGGAGCTGTTTCTCGAATTCCTTGTTGATCTTGTCGACCTTTTTTCTGCGCTTCGCCTCAGCAGCGGAGACCGGACCTTCCGGAACCGGATTTGCAACCGACGCGGCAGGTCTTGCGGCAGCAGGCTTTTTCTTCTTCTTTTCCGGAATCTTGTATTCCGTATAGTTGATTGCCTTGCCCTCATCCTTCTTGCGCTTGGACGGATCCTCAATGCCCATTGATTTCATGATCTCATCCATATCCATGACAGGGGCACTGCCGTGCATAGCAGTGTTTGCAGCCATTGCAGCAACCTGTGCAGCGATGTTGTGGTCCTTCTGCTCAGGCGGTGCGCTGTAAACCGGCTCGTTGATCGGAATCGGATTGCCGAGCGCATCGTATGTCTGGAAAAGCTGACGGCCGTCTGCGCTGTAACCGACAAACAGCGGTGTCGGTGTTTCAGGCTGAGACTGCTTCGGCGCCGTCGGAACAGCAAACGGATTGAACTGCTGTGTCGGATAGCCGTTGTTCGGGATCGGATATGCGCCCTGCGGCGGAACCTGACCGAAGCCCTGCGGATATGCCGGAACCGGCGGAACCGGATAACCGGCCTGCGGCAGAACAGGTGCCGTAAATGCCTGCTGAACAGGCGGAACGGGCATCTCCGGAACCGGCGGTGCGGGCGGAGCCTGCGGAACATTGAGCGACGGATATGCTGCCTGCGGCATTGCAGTCGGGACTGTCGGAACAGTCGGAATGCTCGAAGGAACATTTGCAATATCAGGCAGGATATCAGTATTGCCGGCATCTTCCTGACCCTTCGGCATCAGAAGCAGATCTGCAAGCGGATCATTGCTGACAGCCGGAGCGGACGGAATCTCATCGTCAGCCGGATACGGATGTGTGCCGGGCTGCTTGAGCGCAAACTGCGCAAGAATATCATCCTGATTGACCGAGCTGCCGCTGACATGTGCAGAATCCGAAATATCAGAAAGTGCGGGAATATCGGGGACAGCCGGAGCGGTCGGGACATTCGGTACACTCGGGACAGCAAACTGCGCAAGCACATCCTCGGCGGAATTTGCAATCGGAGCCGGTGCCGGAATCTCAGACACAGAAGGTGCAGCCTGCGGCAGAGCGGTCGGAACACTCGGGATTGCAAACTGTGCGAGCACATTCTCAGCGGAATTGACAACCGGAGCCGGTGCCGGAATCTCAGGCACAGAAGGTGCTGCCTGCCGCGGTGCAGTCGGCACACTCGGGATTGCGAACTGTGCGAGCACATCCTCTGCGGAATTGACAACCGGAGCCGGTGCCGGAGTCTGCGGGAGCGAGGACGGAACAGTCGGAATCGCGAACTGTGCGAGCACATCCTCGGCGGAATTGACAACGGGAGCCGGTGCCGGAGCAGGCGGCGGGGTCTGCGGGAGCGAGGACGGAACGCTCGGGACAGCGAACTGTGCGAGCACATCCTCGGCGGAATTGACAACCGGAGCCGGTGCCGGAGCAGGCGGCGGGGTCTGCGGGAGCGAGGACGGAACGTTCGGGACAGCGAACTGTGCGAGCACGTCCTCGGCAGAATTTGCGATCGGTGCCGGAGTCGGAATCGGCGGAACAACCGGAACCGGAGCGGGCATCGGTGTCGGAACAGACGGCGCAGGCGGCGGGGTCACGATCGGCTGCTGCGGTGTCTGCATAGCTTTTCTCATCGAAGGGGGAATATAACCGCCGGAAGGACTGCTGGTTGCCGGTGCAGAAGGCTGAACCGGAGGGGGCGGAGCCGGTGCATCATGGTGATGCTTTGCTGCAGCGCGTTCACGCTTCAGCTGACGCTGCTCCTCTTTGAGCTGTGCAGCCATTTCCTTGTTGGATTCACGGATCAGTTTTTTTGCAATAACGGTTTTGCACTTTTCGCAGGTGAGCTGAATGACATCATTCATCTGACCCGCATTGGTAAACATGCCGATATTTTCAGGCTTTACCAGATTGATACCACAGGCAGTTTTCTTTCCGTTCTCTGTGCCGTGGATGACTTTCGGACTTCCCTTAGTTGTTGATAACAAATCGACTTGCATATACAAATTACCTCCGCTCGGGGTTTATTTTTCTACATATATCATTATACTACACTTCCGGAAAAAAATCAACACTTTTGCGAAGATAGCGAAAAATTTGTCTAGTTTTTTGTGCATTACGGAAAAGACGGGTACACTTTTTGGCATTCCTGACAGTTTTTTTGTCGAATCACAGCAGCAGCCGGCGGGAAAGCAGAAAAAAGCCGTCTCCGATCATCCGGAACGGAGACAGCAGGTCAGAAAATGAACAAAATCAAAACGATTCAGCTGGGTGATGCCGCTCTCGGCGAGTGCGCTCGGCAGCAGAAGAAGAACCATCGCAATCAGTAGTGCTTTCTGCGGTGTCCGGCTGAACCGGCTGATCAGACAAATGATGCCGGTCAGGGCGAGTGCAGCAAGTTCTCGCAGCACAAAATGCATGACAATACAGGTGCGCAGTGTGAAACGGAACGGAACCCAACGGAACATATCCAGACTCTGAATCGGCGCTTCCAGTGACGGAAATCCGGAATCGGTGATCAGGTGCAGCAGATAGACGCCGTGAAGTCCCGTGACCGCAATCGCAGTCAGAATCAGGATCCACAGGCTTTGTGCGCAGAGAATGCCGCTCCTGCCGCGCTTTGTACTCCGCAGCAGCATACTTGTCTCATACCGGTTGTCATAGGCGCGGATGCCGGAGAATGCAAAGATCAGATAGAGCAGCAGCACCATGCAGCAGCGGCGTTCAGCGGCGGATTCCTGAAACAGGATCAGGTAGGTGTTCTGCTGGATGAACCAAGCCGGTCTGCCGGTTTTGCGCGAGTACCGTGCGACATCCAGCATGGCATTTAATAGCTGACTGTATATCCGCAATTCTCCCTGAGATCGTGTGATGTTCGATTTGATGCGTTCGATATCCCGCGCAGGTTCTTTGTTGAGATATGCCTTTGCAAGCCTGATCTTGCTGTTCTTGATACTGCGCGCTTCACCGATTACGATATATGCGGCGCGCTTGATGTTCTCTGGTGTCACCTCGCCGGAATACTGCGAATAGAACCGCTCCGTTGCGGCATTGCTCGGGATATAGATGCGGATATCGCGCCAGAGGGAAAAGCCGAGCAGTCCGGTGATCAGCAGCAGAAGCAGTCCCTTCTGCGCAATCAGCAGCTTCCATCCCTCGCACCCAAACAGTGAATGCACCGGCAGATGCCGCGTCTGAAAGCGCGCGAGCTTTTCTTTGAGTGTCTCCATTCGCTGACCGAGTTTCTTCGGATATGCCGCGCCGATCAGCCGGAGACAGAGCAGTGCGCCGGCTGCAAACAGCAGCAGACAGAATATCAGCATATTCCCGATGAAGCCGGACGGATGCGAAAACCAGTTGAGATTGCAGTATTGCGTGAAGAATACATCCGCTTCAAGCGCCGTGAACACATTGAGAAATTTCAGATGATTGATGCCGGATGTCGGAACGATGAAGCGGCTGCACAGATAGGATGCGCCGAGCCATACCGCTGAGATGGACCAGCCCATGATCGGATGAAACCGCGCGAGCGTCACCCAGACGAGCAGCGAGATGACTGTGAGAGCGAGCGCTTTCATACAGCCTGCCGTCAGCAGATATCCGCCGACGTTCACACGCAGCGAACAGACCTGATATTCCGGAATGGACTGGATCGGGCGCAGAAAATCCGGATTGCCGAAGAATTTGCAGGTGAAAAGGATGTTGCCGCCGTAGAGCATCAGCACGGATGCCGCCGAGATCAGGATTACAGCAAGAATCCGCCATGCACAGAGCGGAACTCTGCCGCGTTTGGTCGAGCGTGTCAGGTCGCCGACCGCGGTATCCGCATCTGCGAGCATCTCAAGAATCAGCAGCAGCGGCGCAATCAGCAGCAGATAGTCTGTGATTGCATAATCCCTGACTGCATTGATGCCGCGGTTTTCCCCGTCGCGCAGCTGAATGCCGGAAAGCCTGCGATAGGTTTTTGCGGTCAGTTCCAGATTCCGGTTGATGTAGGCGTTTTTCTCTGTCAGGCTGCTGAGGATTGCCTGCGCCTGCGACTGGTTCTGCACGTATTCCAGATATGCCGGATAGTCCTCGCTGAGATACTTCTCAGTTTTTTTGTGCTCCTCAAGTTTGGTGTTGATGCCGTACATCCGCATACTTTTATAGTATGCGATATCCTCCTCGCGTCTGGTCCGGCAGAAACCGGAGAACATCGCCAGATTCACCACCGCGATCATCAGCAGAATGATGAGACGTTTCGGCGAGAGGAGCAGTCTTTGCAGTTCAGCCATATTGCCGGTCTCCTTTGAGGTAGAGGTGACAGACGTCTTCGAGTGTCAGGTTATCGAAGACGGGTCTGCAGTTTTCCGGCAGCGGATCCTCTGCAATGCGCAGGACAAAGCCTTCGCGGTGCTGTGCAATCTCACCGTTCGGATATTTTTCCTGCAGGGCGCGGATTTCCTCATATGTGCCGGAGAACTCCCCGATCTTGCCCTCTGCGTTTGCGAGCAGATTCTGCGGCGTGTCAAATGCGATGACCTTTCCGCTGCGGATCAGAAGCACCTGCTTGGCGATGCATGCGATATCGCTGACAACATGTGTTGCGAGCAGAACGATTCTGTCGCGGGCAAGCTCTGCGATATCGTTCCGGATGCGGATGCGTTCTTCGGGGTCGAGTCCGGCGGTCGGCTCATCGAGGATGAGCACCTGCGGCTTGCCGAGCATACTCGATGCGAGCAGAACGCGCTGCCGCATGCCGCCGGAGAACGTCCCGATTTTCTTGTGTGCCGCATGGGTCAGATTGACCGCCTCGAGCATTTTGTCTGTTTCCTCGCGGATTTCCTTTTTCTTCATGCCTTTGAGCGCGCCCATATAATAGAGAAACCGCTTTGCCGTGAAATCATCGTAGACGCCCTGTAACTGCGGCGTATAACCGACAAGCTCCCGCCATTTGCGCCCCATTTTGAGGATGTCCTTTCCGTTCCAGAGAATTTCACCTTTCGTGCGCGGCATGTGGTCGGTCATGAGCTTCATCAGCGTGGATTTGCCTGCACCGTTCGCGCCGAGCAATCCCGTGACGCCCGGTTCCAGCGTGAAGCTGACGTCAGAGAGTGCCCTGAAATCGCCGTACTGTTTCGTGAGGGAACGGATTTCCAGTTTATTTGCCATTCCAATCACCGTACCTTCTGTACTCTGACGTAAAGGAGCGGCTTTGCGTTCATATCCCCGAACAGCTCCTCGCGCGAAATGCGGTACAGCGTTGTGTAATCGTAGAGATAGAAGTCAGCGCCGTCATACCGGATCAATTCCTCATCAACCTGAACAGTTGTCTTCCAATGGTGTTCGATCGCATACTGAATATCTGCTTCGCTCAGGTCTTCCGGCTTGATAAAGGTTTTTTCGTCTTTTTTGTAGCCGTTTGCCGCAAGCTCGCTGCGGATGTATTCCTCTGGATATGCAACGTTCTTTAACTCACGGATATTGACTGTGTGCAGTATTTTTCCGTCATGATCAAGTTCGGTGATAAAGTCTGACACCGCGCCGTCCGGATGATCTTCATCCATATGCTCCTTCCGCTGATCTACGAACTGCCATGCTACATAGACGTGCTCTGCATCTGCAAGAAGCGCCTCCGGATAAAGATAAACCTGATCGTCCAGCATTTCCGGATCAAACCATGCTGCCTGCGATTTCGCAAGGTCAATCAGCCCGCTGATCTCTTTGTCCTCGCCGGTCTGCAGATTGTATGCATGCAGGATGAGACTGTGGTTCTCTCTGCCGTATGTGTAATAGACATAATCGCCTGCGACAGTATAGTATTCGGTGTAGTCCGCTTTGAGATTGATGAGCTGCTCGATCTGTCCGGTGCTGCACTCGATGCGGAACACGCCGCAGCCTTTGAGCTTGTCGCGCCAGTCCTGCTGATACTTGTGAAAGTAGACATAGTCGCCGACACCCTTGAGCCGCGCGCCGCGGTACCATGTGCGGTAATCCTTCTGCATCTCACCGGAGGAAGCGAGAACTGTGACCTTCTGTTTCTCGGGCTCAAAGCAGGAGATATCATATTTGCTGCTGCTGTCCTGCGCGGAGATATCCATATTTTCGTCATAGGTGTTGATCACGCGCACATAACTGCAGTACATCCAGAGCTGACCGCGGTGCGCAATCAGATCACACTGGTTCGGCAGGGCATTGGAATCTTCATTCAGCACGGCAAGCTGTGTGATTTCCGTGCCGTCAGGTGCATAGCGCAGCAGCACTGTCGGGAACTTTTCACACTGTTCTTTTTTCTCCAGATACTCACGCTGGTCAATCGCGATCTCGTACACATACCCGTCCAGATAGACCGGATCGGACATCGGTGTGTAAATCTTTGTGGTTGCCGTACAGAACTCATTGCCGTCATGCAGACAGTTCGGCTTAGCGCAGACATAAACCGTCTCGCCGGATGCTTCATCATAATAGCGGAGCGCCGAGCCGTTGTAGCCGGTCTCTTTGTCCACCATTCCCTGCTCGGTTCCGTAGAAGTAGAAGCCCTTTCCGGTTTTGGAGTAGCCGTGGCATTCCGGCTCGTCCTGCTGGTCGGTCAGCTTCGGTGAGATGACCGCCTCCGTGAGATCATCCTCGGTGATGGAGTTTTCGTTCTTCTGCTTTTTCGTCTCGGGCTTGCTTTCCTCCGCCTGACTGCTGCCGTCCTGCGGCTTGCGGCTGCTCCATGCGACCGCCGCGACCGTTCCGCCGATGGTCAGAAGCGCCGCCGCGAGAATCAGCAGATACATGCGCGCCTGTTTGCGTTCCTTTTTCATACGAGCCTCCTGTTCTTCATAGATGTTATAGTGGATCGGTGTGCGGATGGTTTCCGTTTCCGCCGGTGACCGGTTTTCCGTCTCATCGGTGACGGGCGCGCGCAGCTTTGCTTCAATTGTCCTGCGCTGCTCAGGCGTCCAGCGGATGCTTTCGACCGCACGGCGGTAATCCTGCGGTCTCATCATGAAAGCACCCCCGATTCACGGATTTCCATACGGAGCTTTTCATGACCGCGGCGGAGCTGTGCGCCGATGGTATTTTCTTTTTTGCCGAGCATCTCCGCGATTTCGCGGATTGTGTAGCCTTCGCAGTCATGCAGATAGACCACGACATTATAGGGCGGCGGCAGCGCCTTGATCATTGCGATGATATCCTCGAGCGAATCGGTTTTCTCTGCAAGCTCGGATTCTTTGACATCCTCAAGGCTGGTGCGCAGCTTGCGCCAGAGCGATTTGCGCAGATTGTTGCAGCGGTTGATCACCGCGCGCAGGATATAGGCTTTCAGGTGTTCATCGTCATTGAATTCGCGCGGCTTGCGGTGCAGCGCAAAGAAAACCTCCTGCGCGACATCCTCCGCATCTGCACGGTTCCCGAGACAGCAGAATGCCGCCTGCAATGCCGTATCGCCGAATTTCTGAAACGCATAGAGCGCGATATTCTGTTCACTGAGCATCGCCGTGCACCTCCTCTGTCAGGGAATAGGCTTTCTGCCAGTGCGGCGTACCGCTGAGCAGATCGTCCACCGTGGTATACATCACATCGCTGACTGCTTCCTTGCCGCGCTTTTTCAGCGTCTCCGGATCACCGCTGAGCATATGCGTCGCATAGACCGTATCACCGTCAATTGCCACCGGTGTGAACCATTCGTTGTAACTGAGGAAGCCGCCGTCATAGCCATCCTCGGTTTTGATTGACTCCTGCCATGACTCATTCTGATAACCGGTATCAACCAGCTTCACAAGATTGCCGTCATAATCGTAAATGCCGATTTTCGACGGCAGTACATCTGATCCGATGAAATTATCATAATTCTTCGCAAAGATATAGCGGTCATTCATAAATGTGATGTAATAATCTCTGCCGAGTGCGGGTTCATCCTCCGGAACCTTGTCCAGATCCGGCGAGAGCTTCTTCTCCTCAAGTGTTTGCAGATCGAGAATGTAGAAATCATAGGTGTAATCATTGCCGCCGCCGTGCTGCTTGCTGCGGATTGCATGCGTTGCGGAAAGGCATGTGCAGTGGTCGCCGGTAATCAGAATCTCCTCCTTGTCATCCGTGACCTCGCCGGTCAGGAGCGAAAGACGCGCAAGACCTTGTCCGCCTGACCAGTCCTTTGCCGACCGGACAAAATAGAGATAATCGCCGAATGCATAGATATCGTTCGGTGCGGTGTTTGCGTGGTTGACCGACGGATCGCCCATTGCATCGTAAACGAGAACGGATTTGCCCGTCGCAAGCTCATAGCCCCAGATCTGCCAGCCGCCGCTCGTGAAGGTCTGCGTCATATGCGTGATCGGGTTTTCGACTTCCTCTCCTGCCTGCTGGAGCTGCACGAGGCACCAGACATATCCGCGGTTGACGGTACAGCTCGCCGCGCCGATGCCGCCGCCGAAATCCGCAAGCTCTTTGATCTCCGTGCCGTCCGGCGCATAGCGGAGCAGCACCTGCCGGCAGTTTTCCGGAGAGGTTTCCGGTCCCTCGAGATTACATTGCGAGTATCGTGCATCCGGCTTGAGGTATTTTGTCGTCATCGTGTAGAGATAGCCGTCATAATACTTCATATAGGAAGGGGCGTAGTTGATCGTCGTCGCCGTGCAGTATTCATCCGCTTCATGCAGACAGTTCGGCTTTGCGCAGACGGGCACCGTCTGACCGGTTTCCCTGTCGGTATAGCAGAGCATCAGTTCGTCGGCAAGTCCGCCCCACTGATTCGTTTTATTCATGAGCGTGACGCGCTTGCGGTAATACCAGCCGTTTCCGGTCGGGACAATGTCCTGGAGATTGTATTCCGGGTTGACACGGCGGCTTGCATAAAGCGACGGGACTTCCTCACCGGTGAGGTTCAGCTCCGTGCCGTTCTTCCATTTGATTTCCAGTGTGCGCGGATGCTTTTTTGCATAGGCAATCGCCGCGACTGTGCCGCCCGTTGCAAGGATCGCCGCCGCCAGACCGATCCACATAATCTTTCTCATTTTCTTCGCATTCATATTATATTCCTCCGATTTCCGCATCGCTTCCTGTGATTGCCTGTATGCCTCCATGGGATCCTCCAGCCCGTCGATCCACGAATCTGGATCATCGGATGCTATCGGAGCAGCTCTGAGCTTTTCTTCGATTGCAGCGCGCTGCTGCGGGCTCCAGCAAATGCTGCGGACAGCCTGCCGGTATCGTTGCTGATTCATAGCGTACCTCCGTTTCGTTTTCATCGGGGCTTTCATGCCCGTTTACTCATAACACAGTTCAGGAAACCGGATTTGTGCATTGCAAAGAAAAATTTATCATTTAATTATAAACTTGTATGCTGATATCTGTATCATACCATATCTTTGTCTGCAAATCAAGCGTACAACTTTGCTGCGCAGATGAAGATTTGACAGTAAATATGCGTAATTGATACTTTACAAAAAGTACGGAATCTGTTATAATGTTACTAAAATAGACCGTGTATGCGGAAACCATGGGGGCTGCCAAATTTTATTGGCTTATCACTCGTCTGTACAAATAAGGGGGAATCTGTTTATGAATCGAACAAATCATTTGAAGCGAACGGCGTTCATGACCGGCATTGTAACGGCGCTTTCGGGGCTTGCGATGTTTCCGGCGATGACTGCTTCAGCTGCAAAGCTGCTCGAAGCGGAATTCGAGACCACAAATGACAGCTTTACCGGCAGAGGCAGCGCAGAGGTGCAGTGGACATCCGATGAATCGTATACCGGTGACTGCGCACTGTTTGTCTCAAACCGCGCGGATGTATGGAACGGCGCAAACCGTGATGTCTCCTCGCTGATGAAGCCCGGTCAGACCTATAAGGTTTCGGCGGCTGTCTGCCAGAAAAGCGGCGAAGCGGTCGAGATGAAGCTCTCGATGCAGTGCAAAACCGCGGACGGCACATCCTATCCGGAGATCGCGCTGGCGACTGCCGAAAGCGGCGAATGGACCGTGCTCTCCAATGATGCATTCACGGTTCCTGCGGATGCAAGCGACATGTCGATCTATGTGGAGACAACCGAATCTCTCACCGATTTCTACGTGGATACCGTGCTTGTCAACGGCGCACCGGCGACCATCAAAAAGGGTGACGCAAACGGCGATCTCAATGTCGATGTCTCGGATGTTGTCTATCTGACAAAGTTTCTGATCACTGAGGAGGAAACCGTCGAAGCCGGTGCGGATATGAATGAGGACAAGGTCATCAATGCAGTCGATCTCTCGCTGCTCAAAAACCTGATCCTGTTCCCGCCTGCAAAGCCGGAAACCAATATCGTCGGTGACTGGGACAATTATCAGGAGGAAGCAACCGGTAACTATCTCAAGGCACTGCAGGGCAGTCTGCTGCGGCTCGGCAATACGGCGCGCATCCGCGAGAAGATCGCAAAGGCTCAGAGCGGCGAAAAGGTGACGATCGGCTATATCGGCGGTTCGATCACCGGCGGCGGTTCCGCAACCTCGGACGGCAACCGTTTTGTCAACCTCTCCGCGAACTATTTTAAGGAGACATTCGGCACCGGCAACAATGTTTCGTTTGTCAATGCCGGTGTGGCGGGTACTTCCTCTGTTGTCGGCAATATGCGTGTTGATAAGGATATCTTCTCGAAGGACTGCGATATCATCTTCATCGAGTTTGCCGTTAACGATCAGGGCGGTGACCGTTTCCAGAAGTCCTATGAATCGCTTGTGAAAAAGTGCCTGATGCAGGAGAATGCTCCTGCGGTCGCACTGATCACGCTCTGCCAGAAGTCCATGAGCTCCAATGAGGACTGGATGGCAAAGGTCGGCGAAAACTACGATCTGCCTGTGATCAGCGGCAAGGGCGCAATTCAGGGCGGCAATCTCAACTGGGATACCCAGTACGGCAGCGGCGATACGCTCCACCCCGGCAACCCCGGTCACAAGCTGATTGCGGACTGCATCGGCTACTACTACCGTCAGGCACTGCGCAGCGAGAACGCCTCGGATGAATACGAGATTCCGTCCAAGGAAGTCTTCGGCGCAGAGTACGCAAACAACAAGCTCATTGATATTTCCGCACAGCAGAACTTCAGCGCAGGCTCGTGGAAGAAGGGCACCGATCAGGGCGCTTACTCCAACGGCTTTACCTACAGCAAGAGCGGCAACGATCCGCTGAAGTTTACCGTTGAAGGCAAGGGACTCCTGCTGCTGTTCAAGTCCAATTCGAGCGGCATGGGTGCTGTCAATGTCACAGTCAACGGCAAGACAACGAAGGTCTCCAGTAATCTCCAGTGGACATGGGGCGGTCTTGACGGCGATGTCGGATACTATCAGCCGAACACCGGCAAGCTCGATGTCTCCATCTCCAGCGCGGACGGCGGCACATTTGTCCTCTATGGCATTGCGGTTGTTCAGTAAATGCTGTATTTACTGGAAATCCGCTGCGGGCATTGACAAATTCACTGAAATCTGTTAAACTGTACTCATGCAGCAACTTCGCTGCATGAGTACTTTTTTGGAAGGGATAACAATATGAAGAATCAGAAATTGATGAAACACGGCTCTGTCCTTTGTGCGGCACTGCTGCTCGGCAGTCTGACGGCTGCATGTATGCCGGTGATGCAGGCTTCTGCTGCGGATGACGGCGCGATTGTTGTGATCGGCGACAGCATTGCATCCGGTCAGGGACTCAAAGAGGGCGAAGCATCCTATGCGGATTATCTCCGCGAATACACGGGCGGCACAGTTACGAATCTGGCAGTCTCCGGATACAAGACCGGCGATCTGCTCACATTTCTCGATGATGCGCAGAAATCTGCGCCGGTTGCTTCTGCAAAGATTATCTGTGTCAGCATCGGTGCGAATGATCTGATCGAGCCTGCAAAGGAATATTTCAAGACACTCCAGCTCGAAGACGAGAGCGTTATGGATACGGTCAAGCGCCTTGCGCAGGAGGATAAGGCTGTTCAGCTGGTCAGCGGACTGACCAGGGCGGTGCGCGAACCGAGAAAAAATGCAACTTCAAACTATTCTGTGATTCTGGAAAAGCTGCGGGCGATGAATCCGGATGCAAGAATCATCATGCAGACGATCTACAATCCCGCAGAGCTGCCTGATCGGTATTTTTCAACGGAAAAGTATTCGGAATCGGATATCAAGAATTATCACACACTGAGCAACTATGTCGGCAATAATCTCGAGGTGCTGAACAAGGCAATGCGTGCTCTGGACGGCGTAGAAATTGCAGATGTTTCCGCTGCGTTCTCCGGCGTGGGCTGGATGTTCTCGAAAATTCTTGAGAAGGATGTTCACCCGACACCGCTCGGACACGCAATGATCGCGTCAATTTATATGGACATGCTCGGAACAAAACAGATGACCTTCCCGCGGATCCTGCCGCTGCTGGCAAAGCAGGATTATTCAGATTATCTTTCGATGAATGCCGCTTACCGCGATACGCTGATGAAATATGTTGAGGGCGAGACCCACGGCAAATTCGGCGATGCGAACAGTGACGGCAAGATCGACTCGAAGGATGCGCAGCTTGTTCTGAACAGCTATGTGCAGAAGATGGCGGGACATATCTACGGCGTGGGCGTGACCTATGAAGGCATCTCCTGCATTGATATCAGCATGAACGGCGATATCGGCGTTGAGGATGCACAGTACATCCTGACTTATTACGTCAAGGGTGAGGTTTCCAAGCGCACTGTGACATGGGCGGAGATTACCGGCAATCCCAACGCACCGCAAAACTGATGCAAAAAAAGAGTGAGGGCAATGCGTCCTCACTCTTTTTGTATTCAGATGGCCTGTCCGGCGAATTGTGTCATGTAAAGATCGTAGTATTTGCCGCCCTGCCGGAGCAGCTCCTCATGCGTACCGATCTCAGCGATTCTGCCCTGATCCATCACGATAATCTGGTCAGCATCCTGAATTGTGGAGAGACGGTGTGCAATGATCAGGCTGGTGCGGTCTTTCATCAGTTCATTCATTGCATTCTGGATGCTCAGCTCGGTTCTCGTATCGACACTGGATGTTGCTTCATCGAGAATCAGAATCCGCGGATAGGAGAGAAATGCTCTGCCGATGGCGATGAGCTGCTGTTCACCCTGCGAAAGGCTGACACTGGTCTGCGAGAGCATTGTATCGTAGCCGTCCGGCAGCTTTGCAGCGATTTTATCGCAGTGGCTTGATTTTGCCGCTGCTGCAAGCTCCTCGTCCGTTGTTTCCTCCATTGCATATGTGAGATTCGCCCGGATCGTATCGGAAAAGAGCTTCGTATCCTGCAGAACAATGCCGACGCTGTCGCGCAGGTCGCCGAGCGCAATCTCATTGATGTTTTTGCCGTCCAGCAGAATCTCGCCGCTGTCCAGTTCATAGAAGCGCATCAGCAGATTGATGATCGTTGTCTTGCCGCTGCCGGTTGAACCGACAAGCGCGATTCGCTTTCCGGATTCGATTTTCAGCGAAAAATCAGAGATCACGCGCTTTTCCGGCACATAGGAGAAATTGACATTTTTGAATTCGATGATGCCTTTGACCTCAGTCAGCGGATCACCTTCAAAATGCTCAGTATCGGTATCCAGAATCGAGAAGACACGCTCTGCACCGGCAATTGCGGTCTGAATCTGACCGTAGAGCTGTGCAAGCTCATTAATCGGACGCGAGAACTGTTTGGAATAGATGATGAATGCCGAGATCACACCGACCGTGATATAGCCCTTGAGCGCAAAATATGCGCCGAACACCGAGACAATCACAAATGAGATATTGCTCAGCATATTCATAACCGGTCCCATGCAGTTCGAGATGATCTCCGCGATAATGCCGTTTTTCGTGAGCTGATCGGCTGTCTCGGTGAAATCGTCAATGACCTGATCCTGCCGGTTGTATGCTGTAATCGTCTTATAGTTCGTGACCATTTCCTCAACAGTGCCGTTGAGCTTGCCGAGCAGCGTCTGCCGCTTGACAAAATACCGCCGCATGTGTTTGGAGATGAAACTCGTGAACAGCACGGTCAGGATTACCGTTGAGCAGGAGAGCAGCCCGAGCGGGATGCTGAAGTGCAGCATCATGAACAGCGTGCCGAACAGTGTCAGAATACCGGAGAACAGTGAACTCAGCGACGAGGAAACGATGTTGGAGATATTATCGGCATCGTTTGTCATGCGGCTGATGAGGTCGCCGTGCGAGTGCGAATCTATGTAGGAGATCGGGAGGTGTACGATGCGGTCAAAGAGCTCTTTGCGCAGGCGGCTGACAATCCGCTGGCTAAGCGATGCACTGATGTACCCCTGAACCAGCGTTGTGACGCCGTGGATCAGATACAGCACCAGCATGATGCCGAGCAGGCGGGGGAGCAGCTCGTATTCCGCCGAGACGATCTTGTCAATCGCTTTACTCTGATAGCTCGGTGCGAGAACGGATGCGATCACGCTGATGAGCACGGTCACCGACATGATAATCACGAACGGGAGCTCCGCACGGAAGTAACTGAGCAGGCGGCGGAGCGTTTTTTGGGAATCCTGTGCCTTTTCGACCGGTGCACCAAAATTGCCCGGACCGCGCCGGAAACTCGGCTGCACCGCGGTTGTCTGCGGTTTCTCTGCCATGCTCACACCTCCTTTTTGACCTGCGAAGCGTAGATATCCTGATAGATTTTGCAGGTCTTCATCAGATTTTCATGGGTATCACAGGCGGCAATGCAGCCGTTTTCGAGCACTGCAATGCGGTCTGCATGCTGTACCGTGGAGATGCGCTGTGCAATGATGATCTTCGTCACATCGCGATACTGTTCGCGCAATGCGGATTGCAGCGCAGCCTCTGTCCGGAAATCCAGCGCACTGGTGGAATCGTCCAGAATCAGGATCTCAGCATGCTTGACCAGCGCGCGTGTAATGGCAATGCGCTGACGCTGTCCGCCGGAGAGACTCATGCCGGATTCTGCGACCGGTGTATCGTAACCGTCCGGCTGCTGCCGGATGAAATCATCTGCCTGCGCGGCAATTGCAGCGGCTTCAATCTCTGCATCGGTCGCCGCCGGATTGCCGAGCCGGATATTTTCGCGGATGGTCGAGGTAAAGAGCTCGGACTTCTGCAGTACAACAGAAATCTTTTCGCGCAGATCATGCAGCTTGTAGTTTTTCACATCCACGCCGTCTACCTCAACGGTTCCGGATGTTGCATCATAGAACCGCGGAATCAGATTGATCAGTGAACTCTTGCCGCAGCCTGTTTCGCCGATGATCGCGAGCGTTTCACCCGGACTGACGGTCAGATCAATATTGCGCAGGACAGAAGCGTCATTATCCGGATAAGAGAAACTGACGTTTTTGAAGGTGATACTGCCGGCTTTCGATCCTTCCGCGGTCTGGTCGCCGTCCTGAATCGGCGGCTCAGCTTCGAGAATCTCACGCAGTCTGCGTGAAGATGTAATGCCCCGTGTAACCGTCTGGAAGATCATGGCGAGCATCATCATGCCGTTTAGAATCTGCGAAAGATAGGTGATCGCAGCCATGACCGTACCGGGTGCGATGCTGCCGTCCTCAACGCGCATGCCGCCGATCCGGATGATCGCAATCGTTGCGAGATTCAGGATGATGTTCATAACCGGACGCATATAGGACATCAGGATCAGGACGCGGAACTGCGTATCCACAAGATCGTCATTGCTCTTCGCAAACCGCTCAGATTCACGCTTTTCCTGTACAAACGCCTTGACTACGCGCGCACCGGCAACATTCTCCTGAATGACGGTATTCATCCGGTCAAGACGGCTTTGCAGCAGCCGGAACAGCGGGTTTGTCCGCCAGAGCACAAACGCGACCTCCAGCAGCAGAATCGGCATGGCAATCAGGATGACAGTGCCGAAATCCGCGGCGAGGGAAACCAGTGCGATGCTGCCCGCAATAAAGAACATTGCACAGCGCACGCATCCGCGGATGAGCTGCGCAACCATGTTCTGCACCTGCGTGACATCACTGGTTGTGCGCGTAATCAGGGAACCGACAGAGAAATCATCGGTCTGTGAGAATGAAAAGTGCATAATGCGCCGGAATGCCGATTTCCGGACATCGTTTCCGAAATTCTGGCTGCAAAGATTCGTGCAGACGCCGCTGAGAATGCCGCAGAGTCCGCCGAAAATCACAACGAGAATCATGCGGATGCCGGTGCTCGTCACGATGCCGATATCGGAGACACCGCCGTTGCTGAGACCGAGAATACCCTGATCGACGATCTCCGCCATCAGACGCGGCTGCCGCAGATCGACATAGACCTCCAGTACCATAAATACGGAAGCGAGCAGCGCAAAATGCCAGTATTTTTTGAGATGCCTGAGTATCAAACGAAAAACTCCTTCCATTTCAAACTGAATACTATACTATTATACATGTTTTATTCTGCGATTGCAAGAAGGAAAATGAAAAAATATTGAAAAAACTGTTTTGCGTTTCCGGAATCAAAACTGTACAGAATCGCAAAATCTGAAAGAAGCTTTAATAAAACACGAAAAATCCGGTTATTTTTTGCGGAAATGATTTTATGCAATTGACATCGGGGGCAAATTATGTTAAACTGAACATGAATGGCGAAGGGGGAACGCCGAGATTATATCATGAATGAAAGGATGATCAGAAATGAAAAACATCAAGAAAATTGGCGCAGTGATGCTCAGTACCGGCATTCTCCTGAGTGCAATGCCGCTGCTTCCTGTCTGTGCAGAGGATGCAGCAACTGCGGAAGCTATGACTGCGAAAATCACACTGAGCGAGACTTCTGCAACCGCAACGGGCAGCAATGTCAAGATCGAAGGCACGAAGATCACGATTTCCGCATCCGGCTCCTATGAGTTCACCGGTAAGCTGAATGACGGTCAGATCGTTGTCAATGTCGAGGATACAACGCTCGATAAGGAGACTGTCAAGCTGTTCTTTAACAATGTGGATATTACAGGTCTGACGGCTGCTCCTGTCTATGTTGTGAATGCAAAGAACACTTCAATCAATCTCATGGACGGCACCGTGAATACGCTGACTGACGGCGAAAAATACGGTACCGATACAACCGCCGTCATCTATGCTAAGGATGATATCACAATCAAGAGCGGCGGTACTGAGGGCACCGGAAAGCTGAAGATTGTTGCAAATTATCAGCAGGGCATCCACTGCAGCAATGATCTCAAGATCACCGGCGGCGATATCGACGTCAAGGCTGAGCTTGCAGACGGCGTCCGCGGCAAGGAATCTGTCGAGATCAAGGGCGGCAAGCTCGATGTCAATGCAGGCGGCGACGGCGTCAAATCCACAAAGGGCTATGTGCTGATCTCCGGCGGCGATACGGAAATCAAAGCGGGCAACGATGCTGTTCAGGGCGAAGCAAACGTGACGGATTCCAAGACGAACGAAGTTCACAAGGGTATTTCGATCACCGGCGGTTCCCTGAAAGCAAACGGTGACCGCGCGCTTACGAATGCTGCGGGCGAGGCGGAGATCACCGGCGGTGTTGTCTTTGCGACTGCAACGAAGGATACTGTGAAGGAAGGGCAGACAGAGCAGAAGGATAACACGATCAAGGTCAGCGCATCCGCGCAGCCGATCCTGATGTTCAATACAACCGAGCAGCAGGTCAAGGATCAGCGTGTCGAGCTGAAAAATGCAGGCGCAGATACGGTTGTCTTCTCCAAGAACCCGAACAAGAAATATGACTATGTGCTGATTTCCTCGCCGGAACTGAAAGCCGGTTCCAAGTATGATCTCTATATCGGCGGCGTGAAGACCGAGCCCGCTGAGATCGCGATCGGCGAAGGCATCACAACTGTGAAGGATATTGTCAGCAAGGTTGAGGTTGTTGTTCCGGAGATTGATCCGCTTGACATCAATGCAGACGGATTTGTCGATGTTTCCGATGCCGTCATGCTTGCACGCTTCCTCGCTGAGGATAAGACCGTGAAGCTGGTGGACGGCGCGATTAACCGCGTTGATACGAACGGCGACGGCAAAAACAACGGTGATGATGTGATCACGATCCTTCGTCACATTGCACATTTGGACTGATTTTGTACGATTTATCCAGAGACGCACGGAGTTTCCGTGCGTCTCTTTTTATTCTTTTCAAAAAAATGTAGAAATTCACAAAATAGACTTGAAATTGTTTCTTGAAAATGGTATAATAATTCTAATTGATAATATCGCTGGATTTGATGCTGCATTTTTTATCAATTTTTAACTGTAAAGGAGGCAGAGACACATGGCAGAACGTGTTTTCACACGTGAGGATGCGAAGGGCCTGATCCGGACGAATACCGATAAGGTGCGGATCCCGTCCGATTTTACGTCAATTGAGAGCGGTGCGCTGGCGGGCTTTTCCCAGGTGAAATCACTTGTGATCCCGGAAGGTGTAACCAGAATCGGGAGCTATGCTTTTTACACAAGGAGCTTTAAGAATACCAGTAATCTGGAGAGCCTGACGATTCCCGCATCATTGACACAGTTTGACCGCTGGTGTTTCTATGACTGCAATGCGCTGACATCCATTACGCTCCCTTCGGATTTTGACGAGGATCTTGCTGTGGAGCTGTTCTTTACCTGTCCGAAAGCAACGCTGTTCTTCGGCAAAACGATCTCGATCGGTTCCAAGGTTGTTTCGTTTGCAAAGAGCAAGACCGTTCAGCAGATCATGGACGAACGATCCGGCATTCTGACGAGCGGCGGTGCATCCATGCTCCAGATCAAGGACGGTGTGCTCGAAATCCCTGCAATTTACCATTCGATCATGCCGAACGCAATGAAAAACATTGCAACGCGCGGTGTTAAGAAGCTTGTGCTCCCGAATACGATCCGCAGAATTGCGCCCTTCACATTTTCGTATCTGCAGACGCTCGAGGAGATCGAGGTCTCGACCGGTACACAGCATATCGACCCCTGCGCATTTGCAAACTGCCGCATGCTGAAGAAAATCACGCTGCCGGATACGATGCGTATGATCGGTGCCGGTGCGTTTATGAATCTGCCGAAGCTGGAAAAAATCAAGCTGCCGCCGGAGCTGACCGAGGTCGCGGATGAACTCCTGAGCAACTGCCTATCGCTCCGCAGAGTCAAATTCGGCAAAAAGGTCACAAAGATCGGTGCCGGTGCTTTCTCGGATTGCGCTGCAATCCGCAGCATGAAGCTGCCGGAAACGGTTACATATATCGGAAACAGCGCATTCTGGAACTGCCGCTCTTTACAGAGACTTTATATTCCTGCAGGATGCCAGACGGTCAAGCAGTCTACGCTCGGAAACTGCCCGTCTCTTGAGATCCTGTATATTCCGCGTATCATTCACGATCAGAACGAGACAAAGCGCGTGTTCGGCGACCTGACGAATCCTTCGATCACATGGCAGGATCCCGGCATGCCGCGTCCGGACTGGCACGATGATGAAGGTCTGCCCGAGCTTGCCTTTGAGGATGACGAGTTCGATGAGGAGCGCGCACCGGAGACTGCTGAACCGCTGCCTTCGGATGTCCGCATTCAGTCTGCTTTCTCTGACGGACGCAAGAAGAAAATTGATCCGGAGGAGGTTCGCAGAATCGAAATCTCGATTGCATCCATGCAGTCACAGCTCAAGAATCTTGTCGGCAATACTGCGGGCAATGCTTCTGTCGATCCTGATATGCTTGAGAAACTGCAGACCAATCTCTCGCAGATGCAGAAGAATTATGATGCTGTGCAGTCGCTCCAGAATTCTGCTGAGACGCTTGAAAATCTGCAGAAGCAGATTGACGAGTTCTCTGAGATGCAGTCGAAGATGCAGCATATCTCTGAAATTCAGGATTCCGTAGAAGAAAAGGTGCGCAGCCTTTCCGATCT
>CAMKLV010000037.1:0-32203 GCA_946413695.1 uncultured Ruminococcus sp.
CTGAAAAAACAACTCGGAGAGGAGCTTGAGATATGAACATGCAGGATTATCGTCATGCCGCAGATCGCGTACAAATTGCAGACCACTGCAAAGAGGAGGTTCTCGGTATGAATGAAACAAGAACAGCACGCAAACCGGCAATCCGCATCGTGACAGGCATCACGGCAGCCGCGGCTTGCCTCGGCATCACAGGCGCATTCGGCTATTCGCTGATGCACATGAAGCAGCAGGGCACAGAGCTTTCTGCGGCGACACAGCTTGAATCGCAGATCGAATCTCAGATTACGGAGGAGCAGCCGGAATCCGAAGCGGAACCGGTCGCTGTTGCAGCAGATGACCGCGAGTTCCCGATGATTGACCGCATGACCGATGAGATGCGCACGCGCACTTTTGACTGGGGCACAATCTGGCTGGAGGCGATCACTGTTTTCACAGATGCAGACGGCAGATTTCCGGTTGTGCTCTGCGATGTCAAGCTCAATGACGATATTGACATTGCGGAGACGGATGTCCTTTCGATGTCCTGTAAGGGGAACATGTACGATTATCAGATGCTGCACAAGGTCAGCACGGCGGACGGCACGGTTCAGGTCATGGAGAAGACACCCGGGGAGGCGCGTGACCGTCTGATGATGGTGCTCTATCCGATGCCGGAGGAAGGCGGCACGGCAATCTGCCTGACGCGCGGCGACGACGGCACTTACGCCGAACAGCCCGGCGACGATTTCCTGTATAAAGAGCCGATGCCGGAATATCTGCTCTATGAGCTGACGGTTGACCGCATTGTGATCCTCGATGAAAACGGCAATGAGAAGCGCGTCCTGCTTGATGCACCGGATACGCCGCTGTTCAAGGCACGCAAGCTCGATCTGGAAGCTGAAATCGACGCGCAGGAGGCTGAAGAAGAACCGGTTGAAGACCTCGGCGGCGAAGCAGAGACAATCGACGAGGATGCACCGGCAGAAGATGAAGATGCACCGTGGACAGAGAATCTGCTGCTCGATGAGCCTGTGGAATATGAATATGACTTCGGCAAGGTCACGGTGAAGGATGTTGCCTTCTGCAATCAGGATCTTGCGATGATTTACAGCTTTGCGCCTTCGGACGCGCTGAAAGAGAAATGCACGGAATCCTGCATGCTGACGGTCGAAATGGATGCGGCGTTTTACGATGCAGAGGGCAAACAGATCGCGTTTACGCAGGGTGCAACATTCAGTGCCTCCGGTGCAGAAAACGGCACATGGAACTATCAGTGCACAGACGCGGTCTATGATTTTGCGTCGGATGTACACCGGCATATCAGTGTTCCGGCGGGCAGCACGATGAAGCTCTATGTTTCCTCTGTGAAGCTCGAGAACACCGACGGGAACGGAAATAGAGAGAGCCTCTTCAGCTTCTATGGAGATCTGAAGGATTACGGCGAAACAACCTATGCACCGATTGCAGAGATCGTTCTGCCCTACGATGCCCCGTAACAACAATCAAAACAAAGCCGCTCCAAACAAATTGGAGCGGCTTTGCTATATCCACACATAAAAATGGGATTCCAAAGGGTCAGTGACCCTTTGGCGAGGTTTGGAGCGGAGCTCCATTATGAATCATCGCGGAGCGATACCTTATTTCTGTGAACATATCTGAAACAGCGCTGATTCCGGCTGATGGCGTCAGCGGAGCGGCGGCACTTCCTCGCGCTGCCTCAGGTGTCTGCGGTCTCCGCCGGACTCGCAGGCTGCTGCTTCAGATATTTGGAAGGGTTTTTCTTCTTTTTCTCCTCATACATCCTGTGATCTGCGATGGTGATGAGCTGGAAGATCGTGCTGTCCTTCGGCGGCACGGTGATGCATGCGCCGAGGCTGACGCTGAGCGGATACGGTCTGCCGGAATTGCGGTTGCAGATTTCCAGATTCCGCAGAATCTTATCGCGGAGTGCAACAGCCTTTTCCTCGCTGTAATCCGCGCCGAAGATGAAGAACTCATCTCCGCCGAAGCGGCAGGCGATTTCGCCGTGTGTGCAGGCCTCCTGCAGAACGGCGGCAATGCTGCGGATTGCATGGTCGCCGGATTTGTGACCGAAGTTGTCATTGATCGTTTTCAGCCCGTCCATATCGACGAACATGACCATGACCGTGCGGTGCTCTGCGATGCAGGTATCAAAGAGCTCCTGCGCGCTGCGCTTGAATCCGTTGCGGTTATAGATGCCGGTCAGTGAGTCGATTGCATAGAGCTTATCAAGCTCGTGGACGATCTCATCGAGACAGAGAATCTTGCGGAAGTTCTCAAGCGTATTGCTGATGTTGATGCTCCATGAATGGAACAGCGAGCTTGCCATCGGGAAATCCGAGTTGACAATGACAAAATAGCCGAGGCAGCGCTCGCGGAAGTGCAGCGGCACAAAATAGAGATTGCGCGGCTTGCCGGAATCCGTCCGCAGGCGCGGCAGAATATCCTTGGAGACAAAGCTGGTCTGGTGGTGAAATTTGCCGTCATAATAGGCGAGCGGCATCAGCATTCTGCCGGAATAGCCGTGAATGATATAGGAATCGACCGGAAGCTGACCGGTATATCCGCCCTCCTGCTGAATCTGTCTGGTGTGCCAGTTGTCATTCAGGCAGAGATAGAATTCCTCACATTTGGTTTTGAGCACAAAGCTCTTGAGCGCGCCGATGTACTCATCAAACGTATCGCATTCCACGAGCGAGCAGGACATCTGATCGTTGCGGGAGATATCGCGCTGTGTGGCTTCGACCGTCTGGTAGCTGTGCTTTTTGTAAACGGTGATATCCTCGGTATCTGCTGGTTTGCAGCCGCAGCTCTCCGAGAAGATCGGGACAGCATTCAGCTCCGTGACGCGCGGCAGCTGCTCGCCGGCGATGTGGCGGCAGATCAGCTCGCATGCCAGTGCGCCGGACTGCGTCAGCGGACGCTCGACGGTTGTCAGCGCCGGTGCAAAGTTGCGCGCGTGGATGATGTTGTCGAAGCCGGAGACAAGGACGTTTTCGGGGCAGTGGATGCCGTTCTCCTCCAGTGTCAGCACGGCGGAGATTGCCATTGCATCGTTTGCGCAGACGATTGCCTCGGGAAATGCCAGCTCGCATTTGAGGAAGTTCTCGATTGCGCGTCTGCCGTCCTTTGCGCGGAACGTGCCGTGATAGACACGCTCGGGCTCCAGCGGGATATCATATTCCTGCAGCACCTTGGAGAACGCCTCAAAGCGCTCGATACTCTCGGTGTTGGTATCGGGACCGGAGATATAATTGAGCCGCCGGACGCCGTGCTTCTCGATCAGATGCCGCGTGATCTGCTCCATCGCAGTTGCATTGCGGATGCCGATGTGATAGAGGTCGCCGAGCTCGCGGTCGATGCTGACAGCGGGAATGCCCGCCGCACGGATTCGCGGATAGAGCACCTCCTCGGCAAGCTCGCCGGAAAAGGTGTTGGTCAGCAGAATGACGCCGTCGAACAGCTGGAAGTTCGGCAGCTCATAAATGTTGTATTCACCCTGATCGTATTTCGGGTTGGCAAGGATGCCGCCGAACGCGATGAAATGTGCAATGTTCACATTGTGCTGTGCGGCGTAGCGGTGGATGCCACGTAAAATTGACTGCTGGTATTCCTCGTCAATGCCGGATGCGATCACCGCGATCGTCAGCTCAGGATTGATATTAGGCATAGGTTCACCTCTTAAGCGCTGCCTGCAGACAGGTCAGCGGCAGGATTTGCTTGTGCCGGTTGCTGCAACGAATGATTGGAATATTTGCACAAATTACAGATTACATACAAATTTATTATAGCACCTCGTATGGATTTTGTCAAGTTTTTTCGCGCTTCAAATACGATTTTCCGATTCACACAGATTTAGCCTGACTGATTTGTGCAGCCTGTCCATGACAGGAGATGTATTGTCTGGATGTATGCAAAAACATACAACTTTGTATGCAATTTGTTCAAACAGGTGATAAAATGACAGTTTATATCACAATCTTGCATTGCATTCGGGGGCGGTGCATGCTATAATGAAGCTGCAGATGAGAGTTACCCCTCATCCAGGCAATCAGAATGACATGCAGATAAACGGTTTTTTTCAGCCGCCCCTCTCGCTGAAAGCCCTCTCCTTTCCCGAAGAATCTGCGTGAATGGAGCAAATGCCGGTACACATTTGTTCCCCTGAAAATCACTGCTTTGGCGGTGATTTTTCTTTTTGTAAGATGTTGCACAGCCTGAATTGTACAGCTTTGCTGCAAAAAAACAAAAAAGATGCCGGAGATTCGTTTCCGGCATCTTTTTTCATACAAATTCACGTACAACTTTGCTCAGAGGATGAAACAAATCAGACCGCTGCACCCCTCATTGATGACACGCTCGAGCGTTTCCTGCAGCTTGAGCCGCGCCTCTGCGGGCATTTTGCCGAGCTTTGCGTGCAGTCCCTCGTTGACCAGCTCATGCAGCGATTTCCCGAAGATGTTGGATTCCCAGATTTTTGCCGGATTCTCCTCGAACTCGCGCAGCAGATAGAGCACGAGCTCCTCGCTCTGCTTTTCGCTCCCGACGATCGGGCTGACGGTTGTCTGAATGCCTGCCTTCATGATGTGCAGTGAGGGCGCCGAAGCGCGCAGCCGGACGCCGTATCTGCCGCCCTGCCGGATCATCTCGGGTTCCTCCAGCGTCAGCTCGCCCGCCTCCGGCATGATGATGCCGTAGCCGGTTGCCTCCGCCTCCTCCAGCGCAGGGCGGATGCGCTCGTATTCGCGCCGGATGCGCGAGAGCTCCAGCAGGACGGGAAACAGCTCGTTTTCGCTGCGGATGCTGATGCCGGTCTCCTCGCCGAGAATCCGGTAGAACAGCGCCGGATCGAGCGTCAGCCGCAGGATGACATTGCCCGTGCCGAGCGCAATCTGCCGCACGGACGCCTCCTGAATATACGGGCAGCCGCTCAGCTGCTCCGGCAGTCCGCGGACATCCTGCATGACGGAGAGCCCCTGCGCCGCCTGCCGGACGGCATCAAAGACCGCGGTTTTGAGCCAGTGCCCTTTTTCGAGTGCGGGCAGCCAGCTTGCCGTTTCGACGCTGATCTCGCGGATCGGGAACATATCGAGCAGGCGCGAGAGAATCATGCGGATTGTGTCCTCATCAAGAGACAGACAGCTCACGGGCAGCACCGGCGCGTGATACTGCGCTTCGAGCTCCTCTGCGAGTGCCTTTGCCGCCGGATCCTCCGGCGTGACGCAGTTGAGCAGCACAACAAACGGTTTGCCGAGCGCCTGCAGCTCCGAGATCACGCGCTCCTCTGCCGCCGCATATTCTGCGCGGGGGATGTCGGTCACGGAGCCGTCCGTCGTGACAACCAGCCCGACTGTTGCGTGCTCCGTGATGACCTTCTGCGTCCCGATCTCAGCCGCCATATTGAACGGCACCGCCTCATCAAACCACGGCGTCTTGACCATGCGCGGCGCCTCCTCCTCGATGTAGCCGAGGCTGCTCGGGACGATGTATCCCACGCAGTCGATCATCCGGACGGCGCATTCCGCACCCGCGGGCAGCGTGATCTGCACAGCGGTTTCGGGGACGAATTTCGGTTCGGTTGTCATGATTGTTCTGCCGCCTGCGCTCTGCGGCAGTTCATCCGTTGCGCGGTCGCGCTTTGCGTCATCGGGGATGTTCGGGATCACGAGCGTTTCCATAAAGCGCTTGATCAGCGTGGATTTGCCCGTCCGGACCGGCCCCACGACGCCGATATAGATATCGCCGTTTGTCCGGCGCGCGATATCCGCATAAAGATCAGCCATAGCGTTCCTCCATCTTCACTGTACAATCGGGATCAGCAGCATCTGCGGCGCGGTCAGCGGCTCTGCGGGGATATCGTTCTCCTCGCGGATCGCGGATTCCGCCGTGTGATAGCGCTTTGCAATCTCCCAGAGCGATTCTCCTGCCTGCGCAAAACAGAGCCGCAGCGCATAGGATTCCGAGGCGGGCAGCGCTGCTTCGGGATCAATCTGCACATCGGTCACGAGCATCTGCACCTGCTGCTGCATGACCTGCCCGCTGAGCAGCAGCTCGGTCTGCACGGTGACGGTATCCGAGCCGGTCAGCGTGTAAGTGCAGCTCTGCACCTGTACCGCCGGCAGCAGCGAAGCCGGATGCAGATGCGGCAGCTCCCATGTAAACGGCGCCTGCTGCTCGAGCATCAGCGGGTGGTTTTCGGCGTCTGCCGCGAGCACGCAGACATGCAGACTGCCGCTGAGCACAGTGCCGGAATCCGGCGCCTGCGCGGTCTGGATGTCCTCCGGCGCAGCCCATGCCGCATAGACCTTCGTCAGGACGGCATCGGGCTGTGTCAGCGTGATTTTCTGCTGCATCCGTTCGCTGACCGGAACGGGCGCTGTCAGCAGCGGGACCGGTTCACGCCGCAGCTCTGCGGGATAGACCGTGGAATAGAGATCGTGCAGGAAATCCGCGGAGGCTGTGCGGATTGCGGTGCACTGCAGGCTGATCTGCAGATCGCAGTGCAGCAGCCGGATATCGCCGTCCTGTTCGGCTTCGGGCGAGAAATTCTGCTCGGTGAGCACCGCCGTGACCGAGCAGGACATCTCATCCGAGAGACCTTCCTGCTCGGCGATCTGGCTGAACGGCAGCACGGCGCTGAGCGTCTCCGCGCCCTCCGAGGATGTATAAAGCAGCGTGACCGCCGCCTCCCCCTTGATCACGAGCTTGCCCGCGACGATGCGCGTCTCTGTGACGGAAAGCGCCGTTTGAGCGCGCAGCAGAGAGAGCAGCGCGGGCTGTGCGGCGTTCAGGCGGATATCATCGGCGAGCGTGAAATGCTTTTCCGTCCGCAGAATCTGCGAGACAAAGGTTTCCGGCACGGTCCGGATCTGCGTGTGCATCCCCTCCGCGCCGGAGAGCAGCTCCATCGGCTTTTCGCCGCAGAGCGCCGCACGGATCCGCACAGCACCGCGCAGATCAATCCGCCGCTGGCTGACGGCGCGGCAGTTGAGATACGAGGGCTCTGCGCACAGCCGGATCTGCATGCTTCCGGCGGCGGCATGCTCCGGCGGCAACGCAATCTGTCCGTGATAATCGAGCTGCTGCGTCAGGGATTGGATCGTTTCGGTCTGCTCGCCGCAATAGAGCACATGCAGCTGTACATGCAGCGCATACTGCAGTGCGCCCTCGCTGATTCCCTGCGATGTGACCGATGCCTCGGCGGTGCAGTGCAGCAGCCGGAAGAAATCGGGGTAGTAATCCGGCAGTACATAATCGAGCTCGACGCTCTGCTCCTGCGTCAGCTCCGGCAGCAGGACCGGTGTCAGGACGGTTTCGTGCCGCAGTGTCAGGTCTTCGTTTTGCATCATATCATTCCTCCGTGATTCGGCAGTCAGGCGCCGCTTGTTTGCTATAGTTTATGCCCGTCCGCACAAAAATAGAACAGCGCAGGATCCCGGGGATGAGATCCTGCGCTGTTCTTTATTTTTTCACAGAAAGGGATTGTGTTGCCGATGGAATCAGTTGTTGTCGATCGGTGCCTGCTCCTGCAGCTTGACCTGGAAGTCCATCTCCATGCCGCCTCTGGAAGCCGTGATTGTAACGGTATCGCCTGCCTTGTACTTATCCTTTGCAGCTTTCAGCTCTTCTGCATTGGAGACCGGCTCGTCATCCACTGCGATGATGATGTCGCCGACGCGCATGCCGGCAGATTCTGCTGCGCCGCCTTCCTCAAGCGCCTTGACATAAACACCGACCGGGAAACCGTAGCGCTGTGCATCGCTCTCGGTGATGTCAATCGTCAGGTTGATGCCGAGCATCGGCTTGCCGGTGACATAGCCGTAGTTGATGAGGTCATTGATGACGCCCTGTGCGTGGGAGATCGGGATTGCGAAGCACATGCCCTCGATGGATGCCTCGTCGCTGTAGATGCTGGAGCTGAGCTTCGAGGAGTTGATGCCGATGACCTGACCGTAGCTGTTGATCAGCGGGCCGCCGGAGTTGCCGGAGTTGATTGCGGTATCGGTCTGGATCAGGTTCATGGTGTTATCGTTGATGGTGACCTCACGGTTCAGTGCGGAGACGATACCGGTCGAAACGGAACCGAAGTAATCGAAGCCCAGCGGGTTGCCGATTGCAACAACCAGCTCGCCGACTCTGAGATCATCGCTGCTGCCGAATTCTGCAACGGTCAGATCCTGCGTGGTATCGACCTTGAGCACTGCGATATCCTCAGCGGTATCATAGCCGACAACCTCTGCATCCATTGTGGTCTCGCCGTCATAGTAATCCTCGTTCAGGATGACCTGCACGGACTTTGCAAGACCCATGTGATACTTTTCGCTGCTGTCATAGATGACATGCGCGTTTGTGATGATATAATAGGAGCCGTTCTTGTTATCGGTCATGATGATGCCGGTGCCGGCTGCCGGAACCTCCTGCTCGGTGGTCTGCGGCTGACCGAATGCGAAGCCCCACATCGAATAGGTCTGTCCCTGATAGAGGAAGGTCGAGGCGACACCGACCGTTGCCGGCGTGACCTTATCGACGATATCCGGAATGCTCATTGCATTTTCGCGGGCTGCCAGCTCGATGAAGCTCATCGGCTCTGCGGCGCCGGAATTGGTCTGCGCGCTGCTCTCATCCTTCTTTGAGCTGTTTGCCTCGGATTTTTCTGCGGTGCTGCTCTCCGATTCCTCGCTGACCTCATTGTTCTGCTTGCCGAGGAACGAGCGCAGGCTTTCGTTTTCCGTCGCGAACTGATAGCACTGGATCGAAGCATATGCGATGAATGCGACGCTTGCGAAAACTGCGATTGCCTTCAGTCCCTTGTGGGATTTCTTCTTCGGCATCTCCGGACCGTTGTTATCATTGACCGGACCGCCCGCCGGGGGGATATAGCCGCCGTTTCCGCCGTTCGGATAACCGCTGCGCGGGGAGTAGTAGCTGCCGCCTGCGGGCTGCTGCGGCTGAACATTCTGTGTCGGATAACCGTTCTCGTTCTGCATCGGGTTCTGCTCTGCACCGCCGGTGAACGGATCAAGATTCATATCATTCTGATCAAACATTTTGAAGCACCTCTTTCTGATTTATCAGGAACCGCGGCGTTTCTGCGGCGGTTCGGTTTCGCTTTGCTTTATGCTTTTATTATACGTTCTTGTGTGAAAAATATATGATAACTGCAAAAAAACAGAGTTAAAGTTTCCTGTTTGTCAACTGAAGAAATCATGTGCAGATGCGCAGCGGCGCGCATCTGAAGCGGACTTGTTTTGCACGGAGCGGCGCCCTTTTTTGCAGCGCGTTCCGCAAAGCACAGCCTGTCTGTTCCGGAGACGCAAAGAAAGCAACAATCAGACAGCATAATTCATTTTTACACATTGAATCCGGTGCAGAAAGCGTGATATAATAAACTTGGCAAAGGCAGTTACGGGGCCCGCGCCGATAAAAAGAAGCAGTCTTCCATTATATTTATTTCGAGAAGGGGTTACCATTATGAAAAAGAATACCATGCGGCAAACAGTCGCCGCACTGGCAGCACTGGCTCTGCTCGGAACTTCGGTTCCGTTTGCGGAGACAGCGTCTGCTGCTACAACAAAGGATATCTCCGACACCATGACATGGGGCACGCTCCGCATCGGCGGCGGCGGCTTCGTCTCCGGTATTGTGACCGGCAAAAAGGTCATGTATGCACGTACCGACGTCGGCGGTGCATACCGCTACAACTATGATACCGAGGCGTGGGAGCAGCTTTTCGGCTTCATCACCGATGCCGACCGCGGTCTGCTCTCCGTGGATGCAATGGCGGTTGACCCGACCGATGACAACACCGTCTATTTCCTCTGCGGCTGCGCATATTTCTCCGCGGAGAAAACGGTCATCTTCAAGACAACGGACGGCGGCAAGACCTTTAAGGAGATCAATGTCACGAATCTCATCAAGGTCATGGGCAACGGCGACGGCAGACAGTTCGGCGAGTCGATCGCAGTCGATCCGGATAATCCGAAGATCATCTATGCGGGCGGCGACGTCACCGCGGATACCAATTCCAAGTCCGCGCTGATCAAATCCACCGACGGCGGCGAGACATGGGAACCGGTCATCGGCTATGACGATCTCGGGCTGTTCTCCGAGACAACCAAGTGGCCGACATGGACGGATAACATCGCGCGCTGCACAATGGACGGCGCCTATCAGACGCAGAACGGCGTTTCCGCCATCGCAGTGACCGGCGGCAAGGTCTATGTCGCAACGGCAAAGGCGGGCGTCGCGAATGTCCACGTTGCAGATGTCAAAACCGACAAGTTCACAGCGCTGAGCAAGGACCTCCCGACGGATGTCTACCCCTCGCGCATCAATATTGACCCGAACGGCAATCTGCTCATCAGCTATATGGCAGGTCTTGCGTTCCAGGGCGGTTCCGGCGGCGGCTACCGTTACACCCCGAAGGACGGCAAGGTTGAGCAGATTCTCGACAGCACCGCCGGTTACGGCTCGATCTGGGCGGATCCCACCAACCCCGACCACATGATCGCGGGCACCTGCGGCAAGTGGCAGGATCAGGAATGGGAGCCGTGGTCGGAGGAGCACGGTCCGGCATGGGGCGACCAGTATTTCCGCTCGTTCGACGGCGGCAAGACATGGGAGAACTTCACCCCCGGCAAGACCAAGGGCTGGAATCAGCCGCTGATCTCCAACTATCTGCAGGACGGCGGCTATGCGTGGATCCGCGATAAGGCGATCCACTGGTCCGGCACTGTTGTGACCGACCCGCGCGATCCGAACAGAATGTTCATCACCTCCGGAAACGGCGTGTTCATCTGCACGAACCTCTGGAGTCAGGATGCGGACAACCTCCCGACCTTCACCTTCCATCCGGACGGCATCGAGGAAGTTGTTTCGCTCGATTTCACCTCGACACCGGACGGTCTGAACCTTTCCGCAATCGGCGACTATGACGGCTTTGTCCACGAAAAGGTCGATCAGATCGGCTTGCAGTATCAGCCGAATATGGGCAGCACCTCTGCAATTGCAGTCTGCCCGCAGGATACCAACGTCTGGGCGAGAACCGCAAACGGCGACGGCAACAACACCGGCAGCGCATTCTATACGCTCGACCGCGGCAAGACATGGACAGCCTTTGCACCCGCTGCAACCGGCGGCAAGCTCTCCATCACGATGCTCTCCAAGGGCAAGTACCGCATCATCAATTCCAGCGCATCGGGCGGCGTGAGCTATACCGATGACTTCGGCAAGACATGGTCGAAGTGCGAGGGCATCGATGCCTCCAAGACCGTCTATACGCTGGTCGATCCCGAGGATCCCTCGATCGTCTATGCATCCGGCGTCCGGCACAATGACTACTGGGCATCCGATATGACCAAAACCGAGCCGACACTGGAAGAATCCCACTACGGCTTCTTCATCAGCAAGGATTACGGCAAGACCTTCAAGGGTCAGACAGTCTGCCGCTATGATATGTGCGACAGCACCGGCGATCCGGCATATATCACGAAGGATACGCTTGCAATGGCAGCGGGCTGGTACGGCATGTACATCATCACGGAGGGCGGCTCCAAGGCGACCAAGCTCGATTCCGTGTTCTATGCAAAGACCGTCGGCTACGGCGCACCGGAAAAGAAGGGCGGCGTCAACACGCTGTTCATGTACGGCAAGCCGCAGGAATCCGATCCGGAAGGCATCTACCGCTCGACGGACGCGGGCAAGACATGGGTCTGCATCAATACCGACCACCTCTACGGCGGCACGGGCAACGGCAACTATCTCTGCGGCGACATGAGTACCTTCGGCAAGGTGTATATGTCCACCGTCGGCTGCGGCATTGTCTACGGCGAAATCGCCGGTACCGCAACGCCCTCTGAGACCACAAAGCCCGTCACCACCACAGCACCCAAGACCACAACCACCGCAGCCGCAGGCGCATCCGAAGTTCTCTGGGGCGATGCAGACTGCAGCAAGCTGGTCGATGTCTCCGATGCGGTTCTGGTCGCACGCCTTTCCGCTGAGGACGGCACGGCAAAGATCACGGCGCAGGGCAAGAAGAACGCCGACGTCACACATGACGGCAACATCTCCACGGATGATTCGCTGCTGATTCTCAAGTATATCTGCAAGATCATCACCGCGAAGGATCTCGAGCCGAAGACCAAATAAGCACTGCGCATAGCGTACAGTTTACCATGCAAGAAGGAAGTAGAGAGCGGTTCAGATGATCCGCTGCTGTGCGGAATCTGAACACATAAGCCGTACAACGGGGCACACCTGTTGTACGGCTTTTCATTTTTTTGCGACTTACTTCAAAGCGGTATCTCCGATGGATCTGTAATGGGGGGCTTTGCCCCCAATCCCCCACCGGGGATATTATCCCCGGACCCCGTTACAAAAAGAGAATCGGGCGACGCGTATTGGATGATCACAGGATTCCAAAGTGTCGGTGATTCTCCGGCTGGCTTGCGGGATTGCCGGTATACACAGCAAAGCGGCACCTGTATTTCCGGCGCAGTGAAACATTGATTTTTCTTTTCGCTCCCATCTTGCGTTTTTTGCAAGAATATGGTATAATAGATGCGAATGCGGTCCGTGCCGCATATCACAACCAATAAACTCTTTTTGAAAGGATGTTTTTATCATGGCTGGACTGAATAAGGTTACAGTAGACGACATTCAGGCAAAGGGCAAGAAAATCCTTGTCCGCTGCGACTTCAATGTTCCGCTGAAGGACGGCGAGATCACCAATGACAACCGCATCACTGCGGCTCTGCCGACCATCAAGAAGCTGCTCTCCGAGGGCGGCAAGGTCGTGCTCTGCTCGCATCTGGGCAAGCCGAAGAACGGTCCGGAAGCAAAGTTCTCTCTGGCACCGGTCGCAAAGCGTCTGGCAGAGCTGCTGCCGGAGACCAAGGTTGTCTTCGCTGCTGATGACACTGTTGTCGGCGAGAACGCAAAGGCTGCTGTCGCTGCAATGAAAGACGGCGAGATCGTTCTGCTCGAGAACACCCGCTTCCGCGGCGCTGAGGAGACCAAAGAGGCTTCCTATGACGGCTTCTCCAAGGAGCTCGCTGATCTCGTTGACGGTCAGGTCTTCGTCATGGATGCATTCGGTTCTTCCCACCGTGCCCACGCTTCGACTGTCGGTGTTGCACGCTTCGTCAAGGAGACTGCAGTCGGCTACCTGATGCAGAAGGAGATTCAGTACCTCGGCAATGCTGTTGAGGATCCGCAGCGTCCGTTCGTTGCAATCCTCGGCGGTGCAAAGGTTGCTGACAAGCTGAACGTTATCTCCAACCTGCTCGAGAAGTGCGATACGCTGATCATCGGCGGCGGCATGGCATATACCTTCATCAAGGCACAGGGCGGCGAAATCGGCATGTCCCTCGTGGATGATGAGAAGCTGGATTACTGCAAGGAGATGCTTGCAAAGGCTGAGAAGCTCGGCAAGAAGATCCTTCTGCCGGTTGACACTGCAATCGCAGCTGCATTCCCGGATCCGATCGACGCACCGATCGACGTTGAATTCGTCGAGGCAGGCAAGATTCCGGCTGACAAGATGGGCCTCGATATCGGCCCGAAGACTGCTGCTCTGTTCGCAGAGGCTGCAAAGTCCGCAAAGACTGTTGTCTGGAACGGCCCGATGGGCGTCTTTGAGAACCCGACTCTGAAGAAGGGTACTGTTGCTGTCTGCGAGGCGCTGGCTGCTGCTGACGCAACCACGATCATCGGCGGCGGCGACTCTGCAACCGCAGCAATCCAGCTCGGCTTTGCAGATAAGATGAGCCACATCTCCACCGGCGGCGGCGCATCCCTTGAGTATCTCGAGGGCAAGGTTCTGCCGGGCGTCGCAGCGATCGCTGAAAAGTAATCGTTCTGAATCACGCGATTTCGGGCGGATAGCACACACTATCCGCCTGAAATTATATCGCTTCGTCTGACAATTCACGGAGACGTCTTATGAAATATTTGAAAATGTTTTTGACCGCGGTAAAAAAGCCGCTGCTGATTTCATTTGTTGCTGCGCTCGGCATCGGCGGTGTTCTCGGGTTCCTCGGGCTGACCGGCAAGCCGTTCTATGTGCCGCTCTGCATTGCATTCGGCATCTGGCTGGTGCTTTGGATTCTGCTCTATCTGACGGTTTCCGCCTCGATGAAAAAGGATGAGCCGCTCGATGAGATCCTCGCGGAGCAGGGCTACGGCGATGCGTGGCTGCAGAAGCACAGCGAAATCTACCCCACCCCGACCCGCTCGGAGAAGCTGCGCAGAGTCGATGTGCTGAGCTATCTGAACCGCTATGATGAGGCAAAGGCACTGCTCGATTCAATCCCGACCGTCGGTCTGAATGACGATCAGAACTTTCAGCTCAACAATGCGCGGCTGGATATGCTGCTGACAACCGGTCATTATGATGAAGCAGCGGCGTTCCTCGGGAGCTGCCGCAAATTCATGGATATCTATTCGCAGGGCAATCCGCTTTACGGCGCGGTCTACGGACTGAACGCCGGTGTGATCCTTGCAATTCAGGGCGATTTTGACGGCTCTGAGCATTACATCAGCACATCCGAGCGCATCATCAGCACCAAGAAAAGCATGTCGCCTGTAACGGTTGAAATTGCAAAGACCATGCGGCTCTATGCGCTCGGATTTACCGACCGCGCCGAGGCACAGGAGGAGCAGACCTATCACGCCATTTTGCAGGATCCGGTGCTGGAAAAGCAGTGGCAGAAGGATCACTTCTTAGCGCTGCTCGGCAGGGCACAAAACCTGACGCCTGAGAAACGGCAGGAGGAAACGTAATATGAAAGCGATGTTTCGCCATATCCTCGGGGATACCCCGAAGTTTGTCCGGATTATCGCGCTTGTCACATTCAGCTTTGTGATGTTTGTCGGCGTGGTGCTCAGTCTGTCGCTGCTCGGGCGCTCCTTCGGCTACTTCCTGATGATGCTGATTTTCTATTTCCTGATTTCGGCAGGTGCGGCGCTGGTTCTGATCTATGCGTGGAAGCTGTATACGAAGATTATCCACAAGCATGCATATCTCAAGCTGGATGATCTGTTTGCACAGCGCGGATTCTGTCAGGAGATGGCGGATACGCTGAACGCAATTGTTCCGGCACCCACGGAGCGGGACAACGCACTGCGCTTTTTCATTCTCACAATGTCCGAGAACTATGCAGAGGCGGAAAAGCATATGAAGAACATCAACGAGATGCAGCTGGATTCACGCGATCTCGCGATGATTCATACGGCGAAGATCCGGCTTTTCATCATGACAAACCGCATGGAAAAGGCACAGCGTCTGTTTGAGCAGCACAGTGAAGATCTGGATTTCACCTACGGGCTGCAGCCGGAGCTGATGAATGATTATCGGGTATACAGCGACGATGCCTTCGATTATTACATGCTTGCAGCCGCCTATGCGCTGCTGACAAACCGCACAGAGCAGGCAGCGGATTACCGCAGCCGCGCGGCGTTTCAGCTCAGCAAGCGCACACCGGGCGAATCGCAGTTCTATACCGGTCTGATGGACCTCAACGGGCTCTATGCGCTCGGCAGAACGCAGGAGGCATATGATCTCTCGCAGCAGCTTTACATGCTGACCGAGCAGATGCAGCCGCCGTTCCTGCAATCGCAGAAGGATGAGATGCGGCGCGCGCTGGAGCAGGCGAAAATCTTTGCCGCGCATACCAATCTGCGGACAGAAAGCCTGCGCACAGAGCGGAAACTGCCGACATGACGGGCAGAATGATCTGGGGCTGCATCCTCGCGCTGTTCTTTCTGACCATATGGATCACACTCGTAGTCTGTGTGGTCGGAAGGCTCATCGGCAGACCGCTTTCCAAAAAGTGGATCAAGGTCACGGCGGAACTGAAACCGCTCTCCGATGCCGAGGATCTGCAGGTGCAGGCGATGAACCGCATGGCGGAAATCTACGCGCAGCAGACGCATGCAAAGATCACGCCGCCCGCCGCCGACGCACACAGCGCGGTCTATACCGTAGACGGCAAAGCGTACCGCCAGACCGTCCGCGGCACAAAGGATGCGCAGACGATGTCCTTTTATGTCAGCCGTGAGAATCCGCAGAAGCTCTGGTCACCGAAGGTGCGCTGGAGCAAGCCGGCAGCCGCAGCCGTCCTTGTGACCGCGTGCGCGGCGCTGCTGTGCTTTCTGCTGATTGTCCTGCTGCTGTAATGAAAGGAGTATGCCGATGAATATCGCTGACTTCGATCCGCGCAGACAGCCGCCTGCTTTGCAGAAGCTGCTCGGCGGCGTGCTGATTGCGGCAGTGATCTGGTGCATGCTCGCCAATCCGGGCAGTACACTTCCGGAGCTGCTATTTGTCGATATGCCGATCCACCTGCTTGCAGGTCTGGTGATTGACGCGGTCATTCTGCTCATCAACGGGCTGGTGACAGGCGCCGGAAACAGCCGGAATTCGGAGCAGGCAGAGGAAATCTTCGCACAGAACGGCTACTGCACCGAGATTGCGGATCTTCTGCAATCTGCGGCATTTGATCATGAGAAGGTGCTGCGCGCATTTGTGCTGGTCATGGTAGGCAGCTTCAGCGAGGCGGATGAACAGTTCGCCGTAATCCCGACACAGGCGCTTTCCGAACGGGATTTTGCCACGCTGATGACCGCGAAATGCAAGTCGCTTCTGATGCGCGGACAGTTTGACAAGGCATCCTATCTGTTTCAGGAGCATCAGGCAATGCTGGAGGCAGTCTTTACGCTGAATCCGGCGAATGCAGCGCCCTATGCAGCCGATGTGCCGGAATTCTACAGTCTCGCGGCGGTATTCTGTGAGCTGATGCAGCAGCCGGAGCGCGCTGAATATTACCGCGGCAGGGCAATCGCGCTGACCGCGAATCAGCCGGAATCCTCTGTCTATAGCGGCATTCTCGATCTGCAAAGAGCCTACGCCGCAGGGCAGAATGATACCGCGCGAAGCATAGAGCAGGGCTTGCAGGATGCAGTCTCCGCGCTCACAACCCCCGTTACCGCCGGCACAAAGCAGAATCTGCGCCGCCTGATTGAAGAAGCAAAGAATTACGCCGCCGCACGGCTCGGGATCAAACCGATGCAGCGTGCTGAGCGGCATCTGCCGGAACAGTCCGCGCAGTCCGTGCCGGAAGGTCCGGCGGAATCATAATACACCTGTGACGGAATCCCACAAGAAACAAAATCCACGCAGCAGCGTCGATTTCGCGAGCTATTTTCATCCTGCCTATAAAATGGGATTCTTAACGGTTTGCGCAGCAACACCGTAGGATAGCTATCCCTTAAGCAGGAGTTTGGGGACAGAGTCCCCATTCTCAATCCGTCGGAGACACCTCTAACACACGCAAATCATCCGGTGAATCCGGAAGATATATTGATTTGAAAAGGAGTTTATTATCATGAACAAGAATCTGAGAAAAGCAATCATCGCAGGCAACTGGAAGATGAACAAGACCCGTCCGGAGGCAAAGGCACTTCTGGAGGAGATCAAGCCGCTCGTCGCAAATGCAGAGGGCAAGATCGAGGTCATCGCCTGCGTACCGTTCACCAACCTTGAGACCGCTGTCAACGTGACCGCAGGCTCCAATGTCAAGATCGGTGCTGAGAACGTTCACTTTGAGAAGTCCGGCGCATTCACCGGCGAAATCTCCGCTGATATGCTGACTGAGCTGGGCGTCGAGTACGTTGTCATCGGCCACTCCGAGCGCCGTCAGTACTTCGGCGAGACCGATGAGACTGTCAACAAGCGCACCAAGGCAGCCCTCGCAGCAGGCCTCAAGCCGATCGTCTGCGTCGGTGAGCTGAAGTGGGAGCGCGAGTGCGGCATCACCGAGGAGGTTGTCGGCAAGCAGATCAAGCTGGACCTGTGGGATGTCACCGAGGAGGAGCTCAAGAACGTTGTCATCGCATATGAGCCGGTCTGGGCTATCGGCACCGGTCTGACCGCAACACCGGAGCAGGCTGAGGAGGTCTGCGGCTTTATCCGCGCAACCATCGCAAAGCTCTACAACAGCGCTGCTGCTGACGCTGTCACGATCCAGTACGGCGGCTCCATGAACGCAAAGAACGCAGCTGAGCTGCTCGCAAAGCCGAACATCGACGGCGGTCTGATCGGCGGCGCTTCCCTGAAGGCTGCTGATTTCAACGTCATCGTTCAGGCTGCTGTTGAGGGCTGAGCTTCATCCTCTGATAAAGGACAGATTCCATGAATGACAATGCAAAACCGATCCGCGTGATGGCGACCATTGCGCTTGCGCTGCAGGCGTTCTGGACGCTGATGAATTTCATCATGCGGCTGATTCCGGAGCCGTTTCTGGCTATGCAGGTCGCTCCGGCTGAGTATCTGGACAGATCCGATATTGTGCGGCATCCGCTGGTGTTTATCCATCCGGTGCTGTGCATGATTCTGGTTGCTGTTTTCTATTATCTGCTGATGCAGCAAAGCAAGCAGCCGACGGCATTTGCACCCGCTCTGACGATCCTGATTCTGGCATCGACTGTTGTACTGCGGTTGATTTCCATGCTTCTGAGCCTGTTTCAGAACCTCATGATCAGGAGCCTTTACTCAGCAGCAGAGCTTGGGACGCTTTCCATGTTCAACGCCGTGAACGGCTGGACGGCCTTGATTACAACGCCGGTTATTCCGCTGCTCGCTGCTGCCGCCGCCTATAACTGGTGCCGGTACAGAAACAGCATCACCGCGCAATGACAAGCAACTAAAGAGAAACCGCTGAAATGAGCGTAACAGCTTCATTTCAGCGGTTTTGTTTTAGTCAAGTGACGGAATCAGATACGCGATGTATCTGAGAATCAGAATGACATCCGCGGAATCGGGCTTGCCGCTGTGATCGCAGTCGGCATTGATCTTGCCTGCTTCATCCATGACAGCTTCGTGATCCTCCGCGATGTACCGCGCAAGCAGCACCGCATCGGAAACATCCACCTTGGCGTCATTGTTCACATCGCCCATGAGCGGAGCCGCGTCCTTGCTGCCGGTCAGCACACCCTCGATCTGCACCTCGCCGGAGAACGGCACAGCCGCAGTCTGGCTGTCATCTGCATTGGTGACCGTTTCCACGGATTCGATCACGATGACCGAGCCTTCCGGCGCGTTCAGTCTGATTTGCGCCGCCTGATTGTCAAGCGGGATTTGGCAAGTATCTTCCGCGATGATCGCCTGTGCAGCATCCGCGGGATTCAGCACCGCATATTTCACACGCACATCGCCCTGCGACTGGCTTTTGACAGAAATCCGGAAGCAGTCATAGGCATCGTCCACGATTGCGCAGCCGTTCAGCCGCATCCGGAACATGGCATTGCCCGCCGGAACAGCCGAATCGTCGGCAACGCGCAGCAGCAGCTTTGCCTTTTGCGGGATGCACGATTCTTTTCCGGCATCCAGCATTGTCCGGAAGGCGCCGTCCTGCCATTGCGCTTCAACCGGCTTGACGGTCTGTGACGAAGCGCTGCGGAGCGTGATCTGTGTCGGTCCACCGGACACCGGCTCTCTGGTTTCGGGCGTGAAGGTGGTGCTTCTTGTTTCGAGCCACAGCTTCATGTCCGCCGGATCAAATTCCTTGCCGGCATCCACGCTGAGCGCGGTATAGCGGAAATCGCCGTGCGCGACCATCGAAAGATCCGGCACCGATTTCATGGCAAAGCATGCCTGTGAGAGCACCGTGGATTCCTCGGTCTGCACCGGAGCCTGTTCCTCTTTCGTGCCGTAAAGCCGAATGGTCAGCTCAGGATTCTCTGATTTCCGGAGCTTCTGATCTGCGTGCGTCTGCGTCTGCGGCTCCATTACCGATGCGGAGACCGTCAGCCGCTGGAATACGAACTCGAGCTCTCCGGGCAGCGGCTCCGGCTTGAACTGATACGCTGCATCACCCAGCGCGATCAGTGCCGATGCCTTCGCTCTGGAGATCTCAAAGTAATCCTCCAGCTGTGCGGAATAGCCCTCCTGCAAAACGGTGATCTGGATCAGATCCGCGGCGCAGGATGCATTCGCCGTCACATAGAATGTGTCATAGGCGGCCGGATCCACAAACGGCACCTCGATATCCGGAAACATGCCGTCCTTCAGCGCCGATTCTCCGAGCAGCGTCATTGCTGCGGTATCCGGCGCCTGCTCCGGATTCAGCGTGCGGATTTCGGCGGAAACCGGCAGCACACCGGCTGCGGAAACTGCCGTCACTGCACCGGCGATCGCGGCAAGCGCCCTTTTGATTGTTTGAATCATGTTGTGTCTCATTGTAAACCTCCTGTCTCAACAACTGCCATACAAATGCGGCATTTGCGCATCTTGGAGATATTATAGCACAGTGCATTTCAAAAGTCAATCCTGTTCATATTTTGGAAATATAAAATTTACCCTCTGACAATATACTCTTGTTTTTGTTCACAGTCTCTCAACCATTTTGCATCAGAATTGCGATATACAACAAAAACCGCCTGTGTACGCGGTGTACACAGGCGGTTTGTTTTCTGCAAGATAATTACAGAATGGATTACTTCTCAGCGAGCTTGGTGAGGTATGCGTAACGATCCTCAGCAGTCTTTTCTGCCTTCTCGAACAGCTCCTTCGCACGCTCCGGGAAGGAACGGGTCAGTGCGCTGTAACGAGCCTCGCCCATGATGAAGTCCTGATAAGACTCGGTCGGAGCCTTGGAATCGAGCTGGAACGGGTTCTGACCCTTAGCAGCCAGTCTCGGATCATAACGGAAGTTGTTCCAGTAGCCGCACTTGACAGCCTTTTCCATCTCAGCCTGGCAGTTGGTCATGCCGCCCTTGATGGAGTGCATCTCGCACGGTGCATAGCCGATGATGAGGGACGGACCCGGATAAGACTCAGCCTCTTTGATTGCCTTGAGGGTCTGGCTCATGTCAGCGCCCATTGCGATCTGTGCAACATAGATGTAGCCGTAGCTCATTGCGATATCAGCAAGGCGCTTCTTTGCGATTGCCTTACCTGCAGCAGCGAACTGTGCGACCTGACCGATGTTGGAGGACTTGGAAGCCTGACCGCCGGTGTTGGAGTAAACCTCGGTATCGAAGACCATGATGTTGACATCCTCGCCGGTTGCCAGAACGTGATCCAGACCGCCGAAGCCGATATCATATGCCCAGCCGTCGCCGCCGAAGATCCAGATGGACTTCTTGGAGAGGTAGTTCTTGTTTGCAATGATATCTGCGCTCTTCTCGCACTTGTCAGCGATCTTCTCGAGCTCTGCAACGAGTGCAGCAGTTGCAGCGGTATTCTTTGCGCCGTCGTTGACGGTATCGAGATATGCAGCAGCAGCATTCTTCAGTGCATCAGAAGCATTCTCGTTTGCAGCAACTTCCTTGACTTCCTCGATGAGTCTGTCGCGGATTGCCTTCTGACCGAGATACAGGCCGAGACCGTGCTCAGCGTTATCCTCGAACAGGGAGTTTGCCCATGCCGGACCGTGGCCGTTTGCATCAACGGTGTACGGCGAGGTAGCTGCCGGACCGCCCCAGATGGAGGAGCAGCCTGTTGCGTTGGAAACGTACATTCTGGAGCCGAAGAGCTGGGTGATGAGACGTGCATAAGAGGTCTCAGCGCAGCCTGCGCAGGAGCCGGAGAACTCAAGCAGCGGCTTCTTGTACTGGCTGGAAATAACAGTTGCGTCGGTCGCAACGTCTTCCTTCTCGGAGACCTTTGCAACACAGTAATCGAACACTGCCTGCTGCGGTTCCTGAGATTCTCTTGCGACCATCTTCAGGGACTTGGTCGGGCAGACGCCGATGCAGACGCCGCAGCCCATGCAGTCCATCGCGGAAACTGCGAGGGTGTACTTGTACTCGGTCTTGACGATCGGCTTCGGAGCGATCTTGATGTTCTCCGGTGCAGCAGCGACTTCCTCGTCGGTCAGAGCGAACGGACGAATGGTAGCATGCGGGCAGACGAATGCACAGCGGTTGCACTTTGCGCAGGTATCTGCATTCCACTCCGGAACCATAACAGCAACGCCGCGCTTCTCATAAGCGGATGCGCCCTGCTCGAAGGTACCGTCAACGTGATCTGCGAATGCGGAAACCGGCAGTGTGTCGCCGAGCATCTTGCCGACCGGGTTCATGATGCCTTCAACCATCTTGACGAGCTTCTCCGGACCTTCGATCTTTGCCGGTGCAGCATCATCAGCAGCATTTGCCCATTCAGCCGGAACATCAACCTTGACGTAAGCATTTGCGCCTGCGTCGATCGCCTTCTCGTTCATCTGAACGATCTCGATGCCCTTCTTCATGAACTTCTGAGCCTTTTCCTTCATGTAGCCGATTGCCTCAGCCTCCGGCAGAACCTTGGAAAGGGAGAAGAATGCAGACTGGAGAATGGTGTTGGTACGCTTGCCCAGACCGATCTCCTGTGCGAGGTCGATTGCGTTAACCAGATAGAGCTGGATGTTGTTCTTTGCGATGTAACGCTTGGTGTCAGCGGAGAGGTGCTGATCGAGCTCCTCCGGCTTCCACTGGCAGTTGATCAGGAACACACCGCCCGGCTTGACATCGTTGACCATCTTGTATCCCTTGAGGATGTAAGACGGGTTGTGACATGCAACGAAGTCAGCCTTGTTGATGTAGTACGGGCTCTTGATCGGCTGATCGCCAAAGCGCAGGTGCGAGATGGTGATACCGCCGGTCTTCTTGGAGTCATACTGGAAGTATGCCTGCACGTACTTATCGGTGTGGTCGCCGATGATCTTGATGGAGTCCTTGTTTGCGCCGACAGTACCGTCGCCGCCGAGACCCCAGAACTTGCACTCGATGGTGCCCTCAGCTGCGGTGTTCGGAGCTTCCTCCTCAGCGAGGGAGAGGTTGGTGACATCATCCACGATGCCGAGCGTGAACTGCGGCTTCGGATCTTCCTTCGCCAGCTCTGCAAAGACTGCAAAGACGGATGCAGGCGGCGTATCCTTGGAGCCCAGACCGTAACGGCCGCCGATGACCTTGATGCCGGTTCTGCCGGTGACGTTCAGAGCGGCGACAACGTCGAGGAAGAGCGGCTCACCCAGGGAGCCCGGCTCCTTGGTTCTGTCGAGAACAGCGATGGTCTTTGCAGATGCCGGAATAGCCTCAACGAGCTTCTCAGCAGAGAACGGACGGAACAGGCGGACCTTGACGATACCGACCTTCTCGCCCTTCTTGTTCAGGTAATCAATGACTTCTTCTGCAACGTCGCAGATGGAGCCCATCGCAACGATAACGCGGTCTGCATCAGCAGCGCCGTAGTAGTTGAACAGCTTGTAGTCAGTGCCGAGCTTTGCATTGACCTTATCCATGTACTCCTCTACAATTGCAGGAACTGCATTGTAGTAGCTGTTACATGCTTCACGATGCTGGAAGAAGATGTCGCCGTTTTCGTGGGAACCACGCATAACCGGCTGCTCCGGATTCAGCGCGCGCTGACGGAATGCCTTGACAGCATCCATGTCGCACATTTCCTTCAGATCTTCATAATCCCAGACAGAGATCTTCTGAATCTCGTGAGAGGTACGGAAACCGTCGAAGAAGTTGATGAACGGAACGCGGCTCTTGATAGATGCGAGATGCGCAACAGCAGCGAGATCCATGACCTCCTGCGGGTTGGTCTCAGCGAGCATTGCGAAACCGGTCTGACGGCAGGCATAAACGTCGGAGTGATCACCAAAGATGTTCAGCGCGTGAGAAGCGACGCAGCGTGCAGAAACATGGAACACGCAGGGCAGCAGCTCACCGGCGATCTTGTACATATTCGGGATCATGAGGAGCAGACCCTGAGAAGCGGTGTAGGTGGTGGTCAGAGCACCGGCATTCAGGGAGCCGTGAACCGTACCCGCAGCACCTGCCTCAGACTGCATCTCCTCAACCTTAACGGTTGTACCAAAGATGTTCTTGACACCCTGTGCGGACCACTGGTCAACGTAGTCTGCCATCGGGCTGGAAGGCGTGATCGGATAGATACCGGCGACTTCCGTGAAGGCGTAGGACACATATGCAGCAGCATTGTTGCCGTCCATCGTCTTCTTCTTACGAACGATAGCCATAAGAATGTACCTCCATTTATTATAATAGTATATGGGCTGTAAATCCGCATCGGGGACAAACGGTGTCGGCGCCGGTGCAGAATTTCGCTTATCTATTATACCACAAATTGCGCTGAATGTAAAGCAGTTTCCTTAATTTTCGATGATTTTTCACGAATCCGCGCGAATCCGGCTTCGGGGGCTCTGTCTGCACTGCCGAATTTGTGCATTTTGATAGGCTGAATTTGGCTATTTTCACGAAAATCTTGGAATCTTCCCGAAAAAATGAAAAAACGGTTGACTGTTTTCCGCTTTTGATGTATAATAAAAGCGGTGAAATAATGTAATGTTATTTTCACTCGTTTTGTTGTCTCCTTTCTTTTGTTCTACACATTTTGATTTGACCTCATTTTATTTATGAAGCAGAGCATCCGCTCTGCTTTTTTTCATAGCATTTCATGCTTCTGCATACAATATACCGTGAAGGAGTGAGCCCATGAAAAAGCACAAGAGGCGTTCTGCCGTTCCGCCGGAGCTAGCCAACAAAAACCGTTTGACAATCATAGTCTGGTCGGTGCTGCGCCTGCTTGTGATCGGCGTGGCGGTCCGCAGTGTGTTCATGCAGCAGTGGGAGCGGTTTTTCACCTGCCTGCTGACGCTGATTCTGTTTATGGCGCCCTCGTTTGTCGAGCGCAGACTGCACATCAAGCTGCCGACCGCGCTGGAGATCACCGTCCTGATTTTTATATTCTGCGCAGAGGTGCTGGGCGAAATCGCCTGCTTTTATATCAAATATCCGCTCTGGGATACGATGCTGCACACGGTCAACGGGTTTCTGTTTGCGGCATTCGGTTTTTGTCTGGTTGATCTGCTCAATGAAAACCGCAGCGTCAAGTTCAGGCTCTCGCCGGATTTTCTCGCGCTCGTTGCCTTCTGCTTTTCCATGACGATCGGCATTTTCTGGGAGTTCTTTGAGTTTTCGATGGATCATCTCTTTGCGCTGGATATGCAGAAGGATACCGTGCTTGCGGCGTTTCAGTCTGTGACGCTCGATGAAACGCGGCAGAATATTCCGGTTGCCGTGCAGGATATCACGCGCACCGTGATCGAAACGGCGGACGGCACAAAGTATGTCATCGACGGTTATCTCGATATCGGTCTTACCGATACGCTCAAGGATTTGTTTGTCAATTTCATCGGCGCGGCTGTGTTCTCGCTGCTCGGCAGGATTTATGTCCGGCAGCGCGGCAAAAACAGCATCGCCGCCGCATTTATCCCGATTGTTTCTCCGTCTGCTGCGGAGACAGAAAACACAGAAGGTTTATCACAGTATGGAACACAGGAATACGAATCGGAACTGGAAGGATAAGCTGCGGCCGTGGCTTCGTGCCCTGACGAATCCGCACCTGCTGATCTCCATTGCAATTGCATGGATGATCACAAACGGCTGGGCATATTGTGCAGTCGGCATCGGCTGGTATCTGGATATTCCGGTTCTGCTGCGGATCGGCTCGGTATGGCTCGGGCTGCTCTGGGTGCCGGGCACGCCGGAAAAGCTGCTCACATTCGGCATTGCAATGGGGCTTCTGCGTGTGCTGTTTCCGGATGACACCCGAACCCTCGCGATGGTGCGCAGCAAGCGGAAAAAGCTGATGGCGCAGACAAAGCAGAAATGGCAGAAGTTCCGCGAAAAACGCGCGGCGAAGCGCAGCAGAAAGCAGCCGCCGGATGAACAGGATGAACAGGAACCGAAAGAAAGCCGCTGAAACGGGCAGATGCTCCGTCTCAGCGGCTTTGCTTGATTCAGATATTACTCGTCCTCGTCGTCATTCTTGACGCTTGCAACGACCTCGTCGATGAGGTTTGCCGGCAGCGGCTCATAGCGCTCGAAATCGAACGTGAACTCGCCCATGCCCTTTGCAACCTGACGCAGATACATTGTGAAGTCATGCATCTCGCGGACCGGGACTTCCGCAGCGATGGTGGTCATGCCGTCGCCGGAGGGCTCCATGCCGAGCACTCTGCCGCGGCGCTTGTTGATATCGCCCATGATGTCGCCGTTCTTCTCATCCGGAATGGTGACCTTCAGCGAGCCGATCGGCTCAAGCAGAATCGGGTTCGCCTGCTTCATGCCCTCCTTGAATGCGAGGGAGGCAGCAATCTTGAACGCCATTTCAGAGGAATCAACCGGGTGATAGGAACCGTCGAGCAGCGTTGCCTTGATGCCGACAACCGGGCAGCCTGCGAGCACGCCCTTCTTGACGCTGTCCTGCAGACCCTTTTCGATTGCGGGGAAGAAGTTCTTGGGGACTGCGCCGCCGAAGATCTTTTCCTCGAACACGAGCGAATCGCTGTCTGTCGGCTCGAACTCGATCCAGACATCACCGAACTGACCGTGACCGCCGGACTGCTTCTTGTGGCGGCCCTGAATCTTGTCGGTCTTCTTGCGGATGGTCTCGCGGTAGGCGATCTTCGGCTCCTCCAGCGCGATATCCACGCCGAACTTGCTCTTCATCTTCGCCTTGACAACGTCGAGGTGCTGGTCGCCGAGACCTGCAAGGATCTGCTCCTTGGTGGTGGTGTCCAGACCGAAGGACAGTGCCTGATCCTCCTCGAGCAGTCTCTGGAGACCGGTCGAGATCTTCGCCTCATCGCCCTGCTTTGCAGCCTTGACCGCCATGCGGTAGGTCGGGTTCGGATACTGCACCTTTGCGTAGGAGATCACCTTTGCGGCATCGCAGAGCGTGTCGCCGGTGTTTGCGCTGATCTTGGTCGCGATGACGATATCACCGGCAACTGCGGAGCTGACTTCTGTCTGCTTCTTGCCGAGCATCGTGTAGAGCTTGCCGATGTGCTCCGAAGCGCCCGTCGAAGCATTGACCAGATCCTTATCCGGTGTCAGCGTGCCGGTGATGACCTTGATGAAGCTCATCTTGCCGACGAACGGGTCAGCAACGGTGCGGAATACAAATGCGGAAAGCGGAGCGGAAGAATCAACCTTGACTTCGATTTCCTTGCCGTCCTTATCGGTTGCCTTGAGTGCGCCAGCGGTCGAGGGATCCGGCATATACTTGAGGAACTCGAGCAGCAGGTCGCAGCCCGCGGGGTTCGTGCAGGAGACGGTGAAGACCGGCATTGCACGGCCGGTACGCATTGCCTCGTGGATGCCGTGGCTGATTTCCTCCTGTGTGAAGGCTTCGCCCTCGAAGAACTTTTCCATCATTTCGTCGCTGGTCTCGGCGACTGCCTCGCTCAGACCGTCCATGAGGGAATCTGCGGTGACGCCTTCCTTATCGTTCAGGACGATGCCGGTTGCATCTGCTGCAACGGAGACGCCCTTCTTGTCATAGGTGTAGGACTTCATTCTGCCGAGGTGCACGAGCGACTTGAACTGGTTGTTCGCAATCTCCGGCACGATAACCGGGCAGACCGCTGCGCCGAAGTGCTCCTTCAGGGAGTTGAGAACGGTGTAGAAATCCTGATTCGGGTCGTCGATCTTGGTGACAACAAAGAGGATATGCTTGCCAAGCTTCTTGGCAGCCTGAAACGCCTTGACGGTGCCGACATGGACGCCGGATTTTGCGGATACGCAGATGATAACGGTATCGCCTGCATAAAGACCTTCGTTAGTTGCGGCAGCAAAGTCAATCAGACCGGGGACATCCAGCAGATTGATCTTGAAATCGCTGTATTCAAAACTCGCGAGCGAGAGATTGATTGAGTACTTGCGCTTGATCTCCTCCGGATCAAAATCGCAAACGGTATTTCCGTCCGCTGCTTTTCCGATACGGTCGATGATACCGGCACGATAGAGCAGTGCTTCAGCAAGAGCGGTCTTACCGCAGCCGCTGTGTCCGGTGAGAACAATGTTTTTGATTTTTGCGGTGTCTAAGTTTTTCATGTGTGAGACTCTCCTTACTGCCGCATGCGCCGGCATCTATCCGATGCACAAAAATTTCGGAAACACGTTTCTTTTGAAAAATGGCTGCCTGACGCAAACGGAATTTTACAAACTTATTATACCATGTGTTGAAAATCCTTGCAAGTGTGAAAATGATTTTCTACGTTTTACCGAAAATCAGGCTTTTGCTTTGTGCACTTTCACGAGATGTTTTTGACAATCCGGCATGAAATAATGATAGTTAGACTATCACAGGAATACGCTCCGGAAATTGAAGCGCAAAGGTGCTTCCGGAAAATGAGAAATGAGGAATTAGAAATGAGAAATTGCGGTGTCCGCTTTGCGGGCGGATTTATATAATAGGGAGGAGGGCAGAAGTATTATTCGCTGTTCACTGTGTACTTGTACATCCGAATGGGGCGGTGCAGTTTTTGTTGTCAGCCTTTGTTTGAGCGATTTTGTATGGAGATATTCAGCGTAATGTTCTTTATCCTTTTGTCCGAATGTATGATTTGATTGGGCGCGGGGCGCGGGTGCGAGAGAGACACCCCAAGGCGAGAGGGGAAACTCGCAAGCTCGCATTCCCCTCTCTCCTTAGGGTTTCCCTCACACCGTTACGCCGGTGCAGCGCTCATCCCTTCCGTGATCCTCTCTCCCCTAAAAGGCGTAAACCCTGTGTTATGGCGTATAGAATACGCGAAATCATCCGTTCATTCAAGTGCAACATAAGCCAAACGAGAGACTTACGCCCCAAGGGGGGTAAGGGATCAGGAAAGCGGGGGTTCGGGGGCGAAAACCTAAGGGGATAGGGGGAATGCGAGCTAGCGAGCCATCCCCCTGTCCCCTTGGGTTGTCACCCCCGATCCGCGCCCCGCGCCCAATGAAAATAAACATTCGGACAAAGGAGCGGAAAAAGCAACCAATGCCGTTCCAATAAAATCTGACATGCGGCGCAGCAAAAACCGCTTCCGCCATAACAATAAATCCGGCGACAAATTTCTAAAACTGTACTCCCTAAAAAAACACTTGCTTTTTTCAGAAAGATATGGTATAATAAATTGTTGAATCGCGGGATTGTGAAAAAATTATCAATCCACGCGAATGCCTGCCGCGTGCAGCTTGACACGCGGGCAAGACTTGAAAGGATGGATTCTCAAGATGGAGAACAAGCAGTTGAAAGAGCAGTCCGCAGCAGCGCTTGCTGATCTGCTTCAGAAAACCAAAAGCGCATACGATGCTTTTCAGGCAAAAAAGCTCAGCCTGAATATGGCGCGCGGCAAGCCCGGTCCGGAGCAGCTTGCGCTTTCTCTGCCGCTGATGAACGCACTGCCGGCAGATGCGGAGATGATCTCCGAAACCGGCGATGACTGCCGCAATTACGGCGTCCTGACCGGTATTTCCGAAGCGAAAAAAATCTTTGCGGATATCCTCGGCGCAAAGCCGGAGGAAATGTTCGTTGCAGGCAACTCCAGTCTTGAGCTGATGTTTGCATGTCTGCAGATCGCTTATGTCAAGGGCATTGCAGGCTGCGCACCGTGGAGCAGACTCGACAAGGTCAAGTTCCTGTGCCCTGTCCCCGGCTATGACCGTCACTTTGCGCTGACCGAATATTTCGGCGTCGAGATGATTCCTGTCCCGACCGACGAGAACGGTCCGGATATGGCAATGGTCAAGCAGTATGTCGAGGACGACGAGACTGTCAAGGGCATCTGGTGCGTTCCGGTTTATGCAAACCCGTCCGGCATTGTCTACAGCGATGAGACTGTCCGCGCATTTGCAGCGCTCAAACCTGCAGCAAAGGATTTCCGCATCTTCTGGGATAACGCATACTGCATCCACCACCTGACCGATACGCCGAAGAAGCCGCTGACGATCAATCAGGCATGTGCAGAGGCGGGCAGCGAGGGTCTGTTCTATCAGTTCGTCTCGACCTCGAAGGTGACCTTCCCGGGCGCAGGCGTCGCTGCAATGAACACCGCAAAGGCAAATCTCGATGAGCTCTGCAAGCATCTCGGCGTCCAGACCATCGGCTTTGATAAGCTCAACCAGCTCCGTCATGTGCGCTATTTCGGCAATGCGGAGAACATGCGCGCACACATGAAGAAGCACGCAGCGATTCTCAAGCCGAAGTTCGATATCGTGCTGAACACGCTCGAGCAGGAGATCGCACCGCTTGGCATCGCAAGCTGGACGAAGCCCGAGGGCGGCTATTTCGTCTCGTTCAATGCGCCGAAGGGCACGGCAAAGCGCATTGTGCAGCTCTGCAAAGAGGGCGGCGTCACGCTGACGGGCGCCGGCGCAACCTATCCCTACAAGAAGGATCCGGATGACAGCAACATCCGCATTGCACCGACCTATCCGACACCGGAGGAGCTCGCACAGGCAATGGAACTGTTCTGCATCTGCGTCAAGCTCGCCGCACTCGAGCAGCTCGTGAAATAAGCCAACAGAACGTCAGCGCCGTGGGCCGATCCGGACTTGCGGCGCTGATTTGATTTTCAGTGAGCAGTTAGGAGTGAGAAGAGAGGAGATGTGGTATCCGCCGTGCGGCGGATGTTTCAAAAAGGCGTGCATACGGTTCTGATTTCAAATATGTCTGCGGAGCAGACACCGCATCTCCTAACTCCTATCTCCTCACTTCTCACTCCGTATTTGCTCTTGACGCGGCGGCAAAACTGTGCTATAATAAAGTGAACTGTTATGCAGCAAAAGCGGATCATATCCGCAGAAGGAGAAAAACAATGCTTGATATTAAATTTCTGATTAACAACAAGGATGCTGTCAAGGAGAACATCAAAAAGAAGTTCCAGGATGACAAGCTCCCGCTCGTAGATGAGGTCGCTGATCTCTATGCACAGATCATGGAGGCAAAGCATATCTCCGAGGATCTCCGCGCACAGCGCAACAAGCTTTCCGCACAGGTTCCGGTCCTCATGAAGGAGGGCAAAAAGGAGGAGGCTGAGGCGATCCGCGCACAGGTCAAGGAAAACGCCGTCATCATGAAGGAAAAAGAAGCGCTGATGAACGAGCTGACCGTCCGCTATGAGGACATCATGAAGCGCATCCCGCAGATGATTGATCCTTCTGTGCCGATCGGCAAGGATGACAGCGAAAATGTCGAGGTCGAGCGCTTCGGCGAGCCGGTTGTTCCGGATTATGACATCCCCTATCACGCAGAGATCATGCAGAGCCTCGGCGGGCTTGATAAGGAATCCGCCGGCAGAGTTGCAGGCGAGGGCTTCTATTATCTGCTCGGCGATGTGGCGCGTCTGCATGAGGCTGTTCTTGCGTACGCAAGAGACTTCATGATCGACCACGGCTTCACCTATGTGATTCCGCCCTTCATGATGCACAAGAGCATCGTGGAAGGCGTCATGAGCTTCGAGGAAATGGAAGCCATGATGTACAAGATCGAGGGCGAGGATCTCTACATGATCGGTACATCCGAGCACACCATGATCGGCAGATTCGTCGGACAGATGATCGACGAGAAGACCCTGCCGCTGACGCTGACTTCCTATTCCCCGTGCTTCCGCAAGGAGACCGGCGCACACGGTCTGGAGGAGCGCGGCGTTTACCGCATCCACCAGTTCGAGAAGCAGGAGATGATCGTCCTCTGCAAGCCTGAGGAGAGCATGGATTGGTACAACAAGATGTGGAAGCTTTCGGTTGATCTGTTCCGCAGCATGGAGATTCCGGTTCGTCAGCTTGAGTGCTGCTCGGGCGACCTTGCAAACCTCAAGGTCAAGTCCTGCGATATCGAGGCATGGAGCCCGCGCCAGAAGAAGTATTTTGAGGTCTGCTCCTGTTCGAACCTCGGTGATGCACAGGCACGCCGCCTGAAGATCCGCACCAAGGGCGAAAACGGCACTTATCTTGTCCACACGCTCAACAATACCGTTGTTGCGCCGCCGAGAATGCTGATCGCACTGCTCGAGAACCACTATCAGGCAGACGGCACCGTCAATGTGCCGGAGGTTCTCCGTCCGTACATGGGCGGCAAGGCAGTCCTGACACCGGTCAAGAAATAATCGAAGACTGAAAGAAAACGGCACGCCCGATCAGATTCGGGTGTGCCGTTATTTTTTTCGGAGAGGGGCGCCCTGCGACAGAAGGCATCAATGCTAACAACTTAAGGCGCACACGGCGAAGCCGAAATAAAAGTTTTGGTCGAGCTTTTTCAAAAGCTCGCAGGTTTCCAAAGGGCGGCGCCCTTTGGTCGCACTCCGCAGAGTGCGAAATGCCCCTGCTTTAGGAGCTCCGCAGGGGTGAATCCGATAAAACGATCCGGTGG
>CAMKLV010000038.1:0-32157 GCA_946413695.1 uncultured Ruminococcus sp.
GCACGGCGCGGTGAAAAAGTTTGATCAAAACTTTTATATTGGCGCTCCGGCAGCGCAATACGGAACCGCGCACGGCGCAGTGGAAAAAATCGTCCAAAACTTTTATTTCGGCTGCACCGTGTGCGCTTTCAGTTATTGGCATTGGTTGGGTTTCCGGTCATCACGATGCGATTTCTTTGATATTCCGGACGATAATATCATGCAGCAGCTCGACGTCATAATCGCCGATGATCGGTTCGAGATGCGAATCGCCGACGCCGGAATCATCGGTCAGGAAAACATAGTTTGCGCCGGTCATAATGGCAAGCGCTCTGCCGAAAAGCTCCGTCTCGCGCTCCGCATTTGAGGCGACAACCGGCACCACGCGGATGCCCTGTTCCGCTGCCTGCCGGACAGCGGCTTCGATCATCTCCGCTTCTGTGGAACCGTCATGCGGCGGTGCATCAAAGATCAGGAACGCAATCTTGTTTGCGTCATCCTGCCATTCTCCGCTGCTGAGCACCTCAGCAAGGATTTCGGCAACTGCCTCCGGCGTATCTCCGCCGCCGTCCGCGTACTCCTTGTTGAGCGCCCGCTGAATCTCTTTGACATCATCCGTGAACGGGTTGCAGCGCGTGACATATTCGTCGCCTTCATCCTTATAGAAATTGACGGAGAACGTCACGCCCTCTGCGGCGACCTCCTCTGCAATCGCGGAGAAATCCTTTTGCAGATAGGTGATCTCGTCGCCCATTGAACCGGTTGTATCGAGGATAAAGCTGACCTGTGTCTTGTCATACTGCTTTGATGCGCTGCCGGTTTCTATCTTGAATTCCAGTGTCGGGACATTGACGCCGCCCTGTCCGGCGCTGTCCGCGGGCGCCGTGAATGTGACCGCATCAGCGTCCGCAGTCTGCAATGTCATGCTCTGACCGGCGCAGCGTGCATCATAGAACAGATATGCCATGCCGTTTTGATCGGTTTTTGCAGCCCAGATATTTGCATCCTGATCCCCGAGTGCGAGCGTGACATACTGATTTGCGACCGGTTGACCTCCGTTTGTGACGGTCACGGCAACGCGGTTGATGGGGTTCAGCCCGTAGGACGGAAATTCAATGGTGCCGTTGTGGACGAGGTTTGCAAAGAATCCCCAGTTTTCGTTGTCATTCCATTCGCCTGCGGTCAGGACAAAGGGCTCGGCGCTGTTGTCGATGTAGGGCTCCGGCTCGGGTTCCGCATCCGGTGCGAGCACTTCGCCGCCGTCGGTATCCGGTGCGGCTTCTGTCGGCATTTCTTCGCCGTCTGCGCTCTTTGCGGCATACATCGCGTCCATGACGAGGGCTTCACCCTCGCGGGCAGCCTCCTCAGCCGCCTCTGCAGCAGCAGGTGCCTCCTCCGGTGCCGCACTCGCTTCTGCACCGTCTGCGCAGTCTGCCTTTGCGGCATTCATTTCCTCCTCACCGGCAAAATCGGCGAGACTTGTACCGCTGCCGCAGCCTGTCAGCATCATGGCAGCGAGCAGGATTGCTGTGAATGAATTTTGTTTTTTCATGGGTGATCCCCTCCTTTGCTTCTATTACGCCGCAGGAGATGCTGATTCCTTATCCCAATCTGAATTTCAGCAACCTGCACAAGGCGAATATTGTAAATTTATGCAGCTTATCCAATCGGGATGAATGAGCGCAAGTCCATTGTAATCCCGTGATCTTCAAAAAAATCGTACATATTACAAAACTCCGTATTCTTCTATTTTTTGTTATTTCACTTCAAAACCGCCGACATATATTTCTCATTTCACATTTCTCATTTCACATTTTTTTCGGTTCTCCCATTGAAATTTTAATCAATATATGGTATACTGATATTGTCTATTTTACTGCAAAATACAGCTTCAAAGCTGAAAATCAGGAGGAAATCATCATGCTTACAGACATTGAGATCGCACAATCCGTTCCCATGCGCCCGATTACGGAGATCGCGCAGACCGCAGGCATCCCCGATGAGGCACTCGAGCAGTACGGCAGATACAAGGCAAAGATCGACCTTGGCAAGCTGCCGAAATCGGAGAAGCAGGGCAAGCTCGTCCTTGTGACCGCGATCAACCCGACCGCTGCCGGTGAGGGCAAGACCACCACAACAATCGGTCTTGCGGACGGCATGCGCAGAATCGGAAAGAATGTCATGGTCGCGCTGCGTGAGCCCTCGCTCGGACCGGTCTTCGGCATCAAGGGCGGCGCGGCAGGCGGCGGCTATGCGCAGGTCGTCCCGATGGAGGATATCAACCTGCACTTCACCGGCGATTTCCACGCAATCGGCGCTGCGAACAATCTGCTTGCTGCTATGCTCGATAACCACATCTATCAGGGCAATGCGCTGAACATCGACCCGCGCCGCATCACATGGAAACGCTGCGTTGATATGAATGACCGTCAGCTCCGCTATGTCGCGGACGGTCTCGGCGGCAGAATCAACGGCGTGCCGCGTGAGGACGGCTATGATATCACGGTCGCATCCGAGATTATGGCGGTGTTCTGCCTCGCAACTTCGATCACCGACCTCAAGGAGCGTCTCGCTCGCATCGTGGTCGCATATACCTATGATGAAAAGCCCGTCACGGCAGGCGATCTGCATGCTGTCGGCGCAATGACCGCTCTGCTCAAGGACGCGCTCAAGCCGAATCTCGTGCAGACGCTCGAGGGCACACCGGCGCTTGTCCACGGCGGACCGTTTGCCAACATCGCACACGGCTGCAACTCTGTCCTTGCGACAAAGACCGCGCTTCAGCTCGGTGACTACGCAATCACGGAGGCAGGCTTCGGCGCAGATCTCGGCGCGGAGAAGTTCCTCGATATCAAGTGCCGCATGGCAGGTCTGACGCCCTCTGCGGTTGTCATTGTCGCGACAATCCGCGCACTGAAGCTGCACGGCGGTCTTGCAAAGACCGAACTCGGTTCGGAGAATCTTGCCGCACTCGAAGCGGGCATCCCGAATCTGCTGCGCCATGTCGCGAACATCAAGGAGGTTTACAAGCTCCCGTCCGTTGTCGCAATCAACCGCTTCCCGACCGACACCGATGCAGAGGTCGCACTGATCATCGAGAAGTGCAAGGCGCTGGGCGTCAATGTGGTGCTGTCGAATGTCTGGGCAGAGGGCGGAAAAGGCGGCGAGGATCTCGCACGCGAGGTTGTCCGTCTCTGCGAGGAGGAAAAGGGCGACTTCTCCTTCTCCTATGAGCTCGACGGCACGATCGAGGAGAAGATCGAGGCAATCGTCAAGCGCGTCTACCGCGGCGACGGCATCAACATCCTTCCGGCTGCACAGAAGCAGATCGCACAGCTCACCGCGCTCGGCTTCGACAAGCTGCCGGTCTGCATGGCGAAAACGCAGTACAGCTTCACCGACGATAAGGATGTGCTCGGCGCACCGGAAGGCTTCACCGTCACGATCCGCAATGTCAAGGTTTCCGCAGGCGCAGGCTTCATCGTCGCGCTGACCGGTGACATCATGACCATGCCGGGACTGCCGAAGAAGCCCGCCGCAGAAAACATCGACGTCGATGCAAACGGAAAAATCTCCGGTCTGTTCTGATGGCAGAACAAATCACCGGCGCAGATCTCCGGCTCTGCCTGCCGCGCAATGAGATCCCGACAGCGGATTTCATCGCGCTTGCAAAGGAACTGATGCTGTTCAAGCCGACCGGTATCACCGCAAACCGCGCGGTGCGGCACTTCCGGCGGCTTGGCAGAAGAATCTACTGGGATATTCTGCAGCAGAATCTGGAGGAGGATGCGGTCTTTGAATCAAAGGCGCACGGCGATTACGGCGGCGCGCTGACATTCAGATCGTATCCGGAGACCGGCACGATCGAAGCAGAACTGTGGAACGGCAGCGACTGTGATTTTGAAACGGTGCGCGGGATTGTGCAGCGGTTCGCGCAGACGCATCCGGTCATCTGCGGAACGCTGCGCACTGCGCAGGAAACGCTCTGGAACCGGTACGGTTCGTATATTGTGAACGGTGTCAACTATTCATTGAAAAGCTGCACGTATGAGCATCCCGAGCTGCCGGAAATCCGCCTGGACAGCAGCGGCAATATCGACAATACGCAGTTTTCCGGATACGGCACATCGTTCTGCGGCGTGTGGTTCGGCTGCAGCTATGAAATGTGGTTCGGCAAGGCGTATGATAAATATATCCCGCATGCGCTGCTGACATCCTTTCGGAACTGCGAACAGAATGAAATACTGGAAAACGGCACCGTGCATATCGTGATGTACGATGCGCCGGATGCGTTCAAATCCGAAGAATCGCAGCGCCGCGCATGGAGCTGGCGTGCGCATACAGATTATATCAGTCTTGCGGCAGAATGGCAAAAGCGACTGGAAAAAACATAAAAAAGGAGGATGTACCCCCAATGGAAAGTAATATCATCGGCATTCTGGTGACGATCATCGTCTACTTAGGCGGCATGATCGCGATCGGTGCCGTATTCTCAAAGAAGAACAAGGATGTCAGCGACTTCTATCTCGGCGGCAGAAAGCTCGGCCCGCTGGTCTCCGCAATGAGTGCTGAGGCTTCGGATATGAGCTCGTGGCTGCTGATGGGTCTGCCGGGACTTGCCTATCTCTGCGGCGTTGCAGAGGCGGGCTGGACCGCAATCGGTCTGGCAATCGGAACCTATCTCAACTGGCTGTTCGTTGCAAAGCGTCTGCGCGTCTACTCGCAGAAAACAAACTCGATCACGATTCCGGATTTCTTCTCCGACCGCTATCACGATGACAAGCATGTGCTCTCCGGCATCGCGGCACTGGTCATTCTGATCTTCTTCGTGCCGTATACCGCATCGGGCTTCTCGGCATGCGGCAAGCTGTTCGGCACACTGTTCAGCATGGATTATCATGTTGCGATGATCCTTGCGGCTGTTATCATCATTGCCTACACGAGCATGGGCGGATTCCTCGCAGCGAGCTTCACCGACCTGATTCAGAGCATCGTCATGACCACCGCACTGACGATTATCGTGATCTTCGGCATCAGCAATGCAGGCGGCTGGGATGCGGTTGTGGACAATGCAAAGTCCATTCCGGATTACCTGCACATGACCGTTACGCGCTCGCTGAACACAGACGGCAGCTTCTCGCAGACCGGCTACGGTTTCCTGCCGATTGCTTCGACGCTCGCATGGGGTCTCGGCTATTTCGGCATGCCGCATATCCTGCTGCGCTTCATGGCGATTGAAGATCAGCACAAGATCAAGCTTTCCCGCCGCATCGCAAGCATCTGGGTTGTGATCGCAATGGGTGTTGCAATCCTAATCGGCATTGTCGGCAATCAGCTTTCCGTCAACGGCAAGCTCAGCACACTCTACGGCGCCAATACCAACAACTCCGAGACAATCATCATGGAAATGGCAAAGCTGCTCTCGAAGCACGGCTTTGCAGCGGCAATGGTCGCCGGTCTGATCTTCGCAGGTATCCTTGCCTGCACGATGTCCACCTCGGATTCGCAGCTGCTCGCGGCATCCTCGTCGATGTCTGAGAACATCATGAAGGGTGTGTTCAAGATGAAGCTGAACGAGAAGCAGTCGATGCTCGTTGCACGCTGCGTCCTCGTTGTGATTGCAGTGCTCGGCGTCATCCTCGCATGGAACCCGAACAGCTCTGTGTTCCGCGTTGTCTCGTTCGCATGGGCAGGCTTCGGCGCGACATTCGGTCCGGTTATGCTGACCGCACTGTTCTGGAAACGCTCGAACAAGTACGGCGCAATCGCAGGACTGGTTGTCGGCGGCATTATGATCTTTGTCTGGAAGTTCATCGTCCGTCCGCTCGGCGGCGCGCTGGATATCTATGAACTGCTGCCCGCATTCTTCTGCGCACTCGTCGCGATCATCGTGGTTTCGCTCGTCACCGGTCAGCCGGAGAAATCCGTCACCGATGAATATGAGGAAGTCAACAAGATGCTCAAGGCGTGAGTGACAGAGAACTCCCTCTGAATGCCTGTTTTGTATAGGAATCAGAAAAAGCCGCTCAGGTTTGCATCATGCAAAAACTGAGCGGCTTTCTGCTTCATTTCGCATGAAGTGTGCAGAGAAAAACAAGCCGTTCCAATTTGTTTCATTGGAACGGCTTGTTTGATTGATGTATTCGGTTTGCGCTCACGCCTGTGCAAGAAGATACCGTTTGAGCATTGTGAGATCGGCTGCATTCAGGAGACCGTCGCCGTTGAGGTCGGCGTTTTTCCAGTCTGCGTAGTCTGTTCTTCCGGTCATCAGGTAATCCTGCAGAATCTCCAGATCGCCGTAATCCACAGGCTGATCCGCATCATCATCGGGCTGTGCGATATCAGGCTGATCCCCGTATCCCCACATACTCACATTATTTTTTGTGACATTCACTTTTCCGGAGCTGTTGAAAGCACTGACAAAGAAGGAGGCATCACGGAGATTTCCGCTCATGTCCCATTCCTCTTTGCTCCATTCCTTAAAATGAATGTAAATGTCGATGGCTCCCCTCTGCGCTGAGACGTCCGGAACCTGCTTATTATCAGCAACACTCCAGTACTGATAATAGGTCTGCTCTCCGAGGATACTCGGCGCATCCGTTTTCAGTGTGCGGAAAATCCTGTAGGCACGACCGTTTATCATCACGGTACGGGCATTCCCGTTCTGCGGAGTCGGACGCCACTCATGCCAGCCGTCCACAATATAATACTCTGCAAGCGGATACTCACCCTCGCAGTCCGTAAACCAGCCGTGTACGCCGTAAAAGGAGACGCCTTTCGCTTCATACTCCATTGCATAGTCACATCTGAGACCCTGATAATGCTCATAGGATTTATTCTGCCGCAGCTGCATCCCCATGCTGACCATCGTATCATGCGTCTGATCCCAGTTGAATGTGAAGCCGCCGCCGTTCTCATTACCCTTGAAGGAAACGTCACCGACATTTCGGGCGTTCCAGACCTCGTATGCATAGCGGCCGTCCTTGCTCACGCCGTTGTCCGCGTAATCAACGCCGGTTTCGAGCTCTACGGGTTCTAAGCTGTTGAAACGGATCTGATTCTTCCGGATTTCTGCTTCGCCGGAGCTCTGCCAGCCGTCCACCTCAAAGAACACGCCGTCCACCTTGCCGCTGACATCGAGACCTGCCTGCTCCCACGCCTTGAGGTGCTCACTGACAGAAATCTTCTTTTTGCAGGAGGCAGCGCCTTCCTTGCCGACCGGATTCTGCTTCTCCGCGATCACGCTCATATACTTCAATGTCAGATCGGGCGAATCAAAGCTGCTGACTGTTTCGCGGAACATCTCGTAGATACAGCCGTCAATCTTGACTTTGCCCACGGACTCCATGCCCTCTGCCGGATTCCATTCCGTGTAGCCGTCAACGATACAGAACTCAACCAGCGTTCTGCCGCCGACAGAAGTTCCGCCTTTCACGAGCCAGCCCTCAACACCGAACTGCGCATAGCCGTCCGCCTGGAATGAAAGGTCATAATCGCAGACGATTGAACCGAGAGATTTGTAATCTTTCAGCGTCTGCGGCGCAATGCCCTTGGCGAACATGCAGTCCGAGGCATCCTCCCATTTGCAGGAGAATTCACCGTATTCCTTCTCGCTGCCGTCAAAGGAGATGCCATCTTTGCCGTCAGCGCTCCAGACCTTGTAGGCATAGGTATTGTCCGGCGTTGTGCCTCTGTCCGTGTAGCCCTCTGCTGCTGCGTTCAGTTCCTGTGCTGTGAACGGCGCAGATGTGCATGTAAGCACAGCCGCGCCGATCAGCCCGAATATCTGTTTTTTCATATGTCTTCCCCCCCTATGTGACAGATGTTTCCCCCGGTGGCAAATTGAGCATGTGCAGGACAGCCCGCCCTCTTGCTGATCTGCCCTGCACTGCCGGTACAGTTTCATTGTAGCACAAAATCAACGCTATTTCTAACAAATTGTTGCGATGAACAGACAGTATCTTGCGGAAAAAAGCGATTTTCGTCATCAGGCATCGCAATTTTTGAGAAGTAAGCTGTGGGGATATTATCCCCAGGCCCCATGTTTCAGCATAAATAGAAGAAAGCCGCTCAATATGCGTCAGGCGTAAATTGAGCAGCTCATTTATCGGGTATCATATTGCAGACAGAACCGCCGCAGAACAGTGTTTCCTGCTCTGCGGCGGTTTCGTTTTTGGGGGTTATGGGAATCAGCTCTCGGTGGGCTTCAGCCATGCCGCAGCAAGCTCGAGCGCTTCATAAAGCGTCGGGCGGACGGCGGTCTTGGTGATGGCCTCCATCGGGTTGAGACTCTTGTCAGTCTTCATCAGATAGCACTTGATTTCCGAGGCGGTTTTCAGTTCACCTGCCGCATCCTCAGCGGTGACATTCATCATCACGACATACGGTGCAGCCATGCTGCCGTAATAGATGGTTCTGCCGTTGCGGACAACCGGCCGCGATTTGTAGGTAAAGTAGCGTTCGCTCATAGAAAAACCTCCCTTTCACTCTGCGGAATCCGCGATCACCATGACATCGTGAATTCCTTGTCAAAATCCTCATAGATCTTCATATTCGAGATCAGCGTGTCAACATACGATTTCCGGCAGCGGAATCTGACTTCGCCGTCAATCACAATATAGACCTTCATGTCGCCTGCGTCATAATACTGGACATCGTAGCTGCGCTTGCCGTCCTGACGGTCGATCTTCACCGTTGCGAGCGGATCGCCGGTGAGCTTCGGTGCATCCTCCGGCAGGATCAGATCCTCCGCCTTGGTCTGCAGCAGATAGGAATAGAACAGTCTGTAGCGCTCCACGCCGTCCTCATCCTGCTTTTTGTCGTTATAAGTGACAACAGCGTCATCCTTGCTTTCGCCCTGAACGGTAAAGCTGATCTTTTCGCCGCCGCCCTCGACCTCAAGCTTGCCGATATCCCAGACATACATATCAATAACATTTCTGGAAATGATATCCTCCGGCTTCAGGTCCTCGTAGACGATCGCATCCGGTGCAAAGCCGTAGATGCAGTCGATGCCCTCGAGCATGCCGTAATAACGGGTATCGCCGTCGGCATTCTGATAGGTGCCGCCGAGCTTGAACACGGTGGTCTTGCGGTCATCGGTTTTCATCGTGACGGTTGCGAACGGCTCATCAAGCCCCGCCTTTTTGAGGTCTGCGTCCTTCGGGAACGGTGTCAGCACCTCTGCTGCGGTCAGACCGTAAAGGCCGTGTGTCGCATCTGCGGAACGGTCTGCGCTGAGCAGCGACTTGACCGGCTCCTCCATGACATGCACTGCCATTGCGCCGCCGTTTGCGTTCTCCTCATAGTAGGGGTCGCGGACAAAGTAGAAATCATAATCGAGGTCGCTGCGCTCAATGCGCACAGATTCGATCATGGTCTTATCGTCCTCTGCCTGCTCCTCCTTGAGCGTTGTGCCGAGATAATCCTTGATGCCGTCAAGATACGGCTCAACGGTGAACGAGCTGACGGTATAGACCGTGTTGCTGCCGTCCATTGCGATATAGCGGTCATCGCCGACGGGCGCCTTGTCGCCGAGACGGAACTTGATATCCTCGCCGTTATCGACGGAAAGCGTGACAACAACCGGATTGTCAAGACCATACTTTGCAAGGTCTGCCTCGGAGACATCCTCCGCGACGGTATCCGTCGAGGTCACCGAGCCCGCGCGCGTTGCAAGCAGACGAATCTGCGTGGTGTTCATCGGGAGCTTTTCATAGCCTTTGAGGTAGTAGTTCGCGATCTCCTCGGTTTTCTCGTTGCCGTCCATATCGGTTGTCTTGGTCTCATCCATCCGGCGAAGGGCAATGTAGTTGTCCCCCTCCGGATTTTCGACCGCGATCTGATTGATATCATCCGTATATGCGTGCCAGAGCTCCGTTTCGACGGTGCTCTCGGCAGAGGACGAGGAATCTGTATCCGCATCCGGCTCAGTATGCTTCAAGTAGGCAAATACGCCGCCGAGCATGGCAAGCAGGATACTTCCGCCGATGATCCCCTTGAGCGTCTTGTTCATTTATTTCTTCTCCTCACATAGACAACAATGCCGATCAGTGCCACAACGACCGGAATAATCAGAACGGTCACATTGCGGATTGCCTTCGCCTGCGAATCGGTAATGGTGATCGTCTCCTGATCGAGGGACTTCTGCGCGATGGTCAGCGCAGCCTCCTTGCCGGTGACGGTGTTCAGCATGTTGACAAAGTAGTTTGCGTTGTCAAAGCTGCCTGCATTTGCACCGACCATGTAATCGAGGATCCACGCGGAACCGAATGCGATCACCTGGCTCTTGAGCATTTCGCTGCCGCCGGTGAAGGTGCTGTCGGAGAGCACTGCGATATCGAAGCTGCCCTTTTCCGCCTTTGCCGGATCGAGTTCCTTTGCGGATTCATCGAGCGGATAGAGATAAGCGGTGTCAGAGGTCGAAAGCAGCGGATAGGTGTTTCTGCCGGAGTTCTGCTCATAGAGGCGCTCAATCGGGCAGCAGAGCGGTGCGATAATCGGGAGATTGGAGCCCGCATAGCCGCTGTTGACCGATGCCTCTGCATTGGCACTGACAACCGGAATGCCGCCGACTGTGCCGATCGCGATGGTCGCGACCTGTGCGGATGCCTCGTTGCTCTCGGAGACATAGGCATCGCCGTACTTGAGACCCCAGAGTGCAAGGAATGCATCGAGGTTCTTGGTGTCCTTGCTCTTGAACGGCGAACCGAAGTAGATCAGGTTTCTGCCGTACTTGTTATCGTTGTTGAGGTAGTCGGTCAGCTTGGTGATCTGCGCTTCGGTCAGATCATTTGCAGGCGAGCAGAGCATCAGGATGTCATAAGAGTCATCCAGCTCCGCGGATGCAATATCCACAGATTCAACCTGATAGTTGTTCTTGTCGAGCAGCTCCTTGATGCGCTCATAGCAGTAGCTGTCGCGCGAATCATAGATCTGGTTGCCTGCGTACTTGTCGATCATGCCGACGGTAACAGGGTTCAGATCGGTGACGCCCATGATTGCCGAAACGAGCGACTGCTCACCGACAAAGGACATCGTCGTGGTCTGCTGATAGGTCTGGTAGTCGATGCTGCTGTCCTGCTGGAACAGGTAGTTTGTCGGGCCGTTGGTTCTGTAGCCCGAGTTGGACATGCCGAGCACACGGACGAGATCGCCCTTGGAGACCACAACGTCGCCGGACTGCAGGTCGCCGCTGTAATTCTGCTTGTAAACGGAAATCGCTTCCGGATTCTTGTTTGCATCAACATATTCAACGGTGATGTGACCGTTCGATTCGGTCTTGAAGCGCGTCAGCGTCTCAGAGAGAATCTTCAGGTTGGAGTTTTCAAGGAAGAATGCCTCGTTTGCGAGAACCGTGATCTTGACATCATCCTTGAGCTGGTGCAGATAGTCGATCGTCTGATCGTCGATCTGATAGAGACCCTTCGAGGTCAGGTCGATGTTCCAGTTGTAGCGGTTATCGAGCATTTTGCAGATCAGGTTGACTGCGACAACAATCGCAACGAACACAATCGTGATGACGGCAGCAAGTGTGCCGTACTTGAACTTCTTGCGGCGCTTGACACTTTTCAGTGCACGCTCCTTTTCCTCCTCGGGGGTGCGGTTATGCTTTTTCTTCTTCTTTTCGCCCTCTGCTGCATCCTTTTCACCGGATTCTGCTGCAGCGAGCTCCTCCTCTGCGTATTCCTTCAGCGCATCGGCTGCGGACATCTCCTCGGAGGATTCGGGCGTCTGCTTGATTTCTTCTTTTTCGCTCATGATAGAATCCCTCCTCAGCTCCAGCGTCTGCGCTCAAACACGCGGATCGTCAGGTAATTGAAGACCACCGCAACGCTGACATAGAAAACAATCGTCGAGACATTGAACAGGCCGCAGGTGATCGCGTAATATTTGCGGTAGAACGAAAGGGCATCCAGCACCTTGTTGACAAAGCCGACCGAAATATAGCCGTTGATGACGTCGATCATGTAGAGCACCATCAGGGCGATAAAGCTCAGAACGGCTGCTGCGATCTGGTTCTCGGTCAGAGCGGAGACCAGTCCGCCGACAGCAATGAATGCCGCACCGAGCAGGAACAGCGCCAGGAAGTTTGCAAAGACCATGCCCCATTCGACCGTGCCGAAGCCGCTGAGGATCAGCGCATAGACAAAGGGCATCAGCAGCGCGATGGTGTAAAGCGCAAGCGCTGCGAAATATTTGCCGAAGACGATCTCGCCGAGGCTGACCGGTGCGGTCAGGAGCCCCTGCTCGGTCTTCTGCTTTTTCTCCTCACTGAACAGTCTCATCGTGAGGATCGGGATCAGGAAAATGACAATCAAAAACATGCTCTGGAACATGCGGGACATATCGGTGGTTGCCGGAGCCAGACATCCGGCAAAGAAGAAGTATCCGGAAAAGATCCAGAATACTGCAAGAAAAATGTATGCGATACTCGATGTAAAATACGCACCGAATTCGCGTCTGAAGATCGCGCCCATTATTCTTTCTCTCCCTTCTTCGCTTCTGCTTCATCCTCTGCATTCGGGATGATAATACCCTCACCCATGGTGATCTTGAGGAAGACATCCTCGAGCGTCATCTCGGCAGATTTTGCGGAAAGCAGCGGCCAGTCATGCGCAGCTGCGATGTGGAAGAGCTCTCTGCGGATATCGCTGCCCGGCTCTGCCTCGAGCTCATACTCATAGACGCCCGGTTCGCGCTCCATATCCGCCTTGACATACTTGATGCCGGTGATATTGCGCAGTGCCTTGACGATCTCATCGCGCGGGCCTTCGATTCTTGCCACGATCCGGTGATCGGTCGAGACATTGCGCGAGAGGTTGTCGGTGGTATCATGTGCCGCGACAACGCCGTGGTTGATGATGATAATGCGGTCGCAGACAGCCTGAATCTCGCTCAGGATATGCGAGGAGAGGATGACCGTGTGGTTCTTGCCGAGCTTCTTGATCAGCGTGCGGATCTCGAGGATCTGCTTCGGGTCGAGACCGACGGTCGGCTCATCGAGGATCAGAACCGGCGGGTTGCCGATCAGTGCCTGTGCAAGACCGACACGCTGCTTATAACCTTTGGAGAGGTTCTTGATGATGCGGTCCTTGACATCCGCGACCTTTGTCAGCGTCATAACCTCATTGAGGTGTGCCCTGCGCGGCAGCTTGCACTTTTTCAGATCATAGATGTAATTGAGATAGCCTTTCACCGTCATATCGAGATACAGCGGCGGCAGTTCCGGCAGATAGCCGATATAGGATTTCGCCTTGATGGGGTCCTCGAGGATATCGACGCCGTTAATCAGCGCCTGTCCCGAGGTCGAAGAAATATAGCCGGTCAGCATATTCATGGTCGTGGATTTGCCTGCGCCGTTCGGTCCGAGAAATCCGAGGATTTCGCCGTCCTCAACGGTGAAGCTGATATCATTGACCGCGTGCTTGTCGCCATAATGCTTCGTGAGATTCCGCACTTCAATCATGGATCAGATTCATTCCTTTCTGAAAATAAACTTAATACGGAATTATTGTAGACATTTCATGTGATAGTTCCGTGTTGAGACTAAGAAAACTGCGGAGATTTCCGTCACAGGGAAATCTCCCCTTCCGCCGCGCAGATGCCGTCCGCGGGCAGCAGATGCATTCTTGTCCGGATATCGCGCCGGATCTGGAGTCCGAGCGCCTCGAGCGATTCAAACGGCTGCTCCGGACGGATAAACCGGCAGAGTGTGACCGGCAGCAGCTTGCCGTAAAGATCGCCGCTCCAGTCGATCAGATGTGTCTCCGCAATCGGCACGGCATCGCCGCCGCTGACGGTCGGGCGCACACCGATATTCGTGATTGCCGGTACCCAGATGTCATTGATCTCCGCAAACGAGGCATAGACACCTCTGTGCGGCACGCACTGCCACGGCTCAAAGACCTGATTCGCCGTCGGGACACCGAGCACGGTGCTGCCGAGCTGCTGACCGGTCACCACATGCGAAAGAATCTGGTAATCGGCGCCGAGCAGCTGATTCGCCTCTGTGATCTGACCGCTCTCCAGCAGAAACCGGATATGGCTCGAGGAAATCGGTACATCCGATTCATCGCGCACCTGCCGCACAACATCGACCGCAAAGCCGAATTTGTGCCCGAGGCGTTTTAAGTCCTCGACATCGCAGGCGGCATCTCTGCCGAAGCGGAACTCCTCGCCGACCACAACGCAGTCCACCTGCAGCTGCTCCAGCAGGATCTCCTTACAGAAGGATTCGCCGTCCAGATCCGCGAGCTCCGTAAAGGGCAGCGCGAAGACGGCATCTGCACCGCAGGTCATCAGCAGGCGGCGCTTCTGCTCATCGTGATAGATATAACGCACCGGTTTTCCGCGCTTGTGCGGCATGGAATCCGCTGCAAATGTCACAACATGGCAGGCGCCGTGTGCGAGCGCATGGGCAAGCACGCGCCTGTGTCCGAGATGTACGCCGTCAAACACGCCGAGTGCCGCAGCGATCCGGATTCTCGCAGGATTTTGTGCCTCATGCAGTTCCTGCTTCATGTGTGCTCATCTCCTCATAGATTTTTATAGACACGCAGAACGCCGGTTTCAAAATCGGCATCCGCAAGCCCGAGAAAGCCCTGCTCTGCGCCGTAGACGCGGTAGCGCGGGGCGGATGAAATCCCCTGCACCCGTTTCAGCTCCAGCTTGACGCCGTTGCGGTAGAGCCGCTCCTGCGCCGCCCCGAGCCGGATCTCCGGCAGCGGAAGAAAGAGCCTGTCCGTCGGGATGACAAGTGATTCCGGTGTGCCTGCATCCGCCGCCTGCTGCACTTCCGCAAAGGAATGCGCATCACCGAGCGTGAATCCGCAGGCTGCTGTCCGTTCGAGTGCCGTCATCATGCAGCCGCAGCCGAGTGCGCCGCCGATATCGTGCAGAATCGTCCGGACATATGTCCCCTTGCCGCAGCGGATCGCGAGCGTTCCCCTGCCGGACTTGCTGTCAAAGGCTTCGAGCGTCAGGCTCTGCACCGTGACCTGCCGCGCAGGGCGTTCGATCTCTTTGCCCGCGCGCGCGAGCTCATAGAGCCGTTTGCCGTTTATCTGCACCGCGGAATACATCGGCGGAATCTGCTGAATCTCACCGGTGAACTGCGGCAGAACCGCAAGCAGCTCCGCTTCGGAGACATCAAAGGGATGCGTCTCGAGCACCGTGCCGCTGCTGTCCTGCGTATCGGTGACCGTGCCGAGCTGAAACGCCGCGCGGTACGCCTTGTTCTCATCCGGCAGGATATCGCAGGCGCGCGCCGCCGTCCCGATCAGCACCGGCAGAACGCCTGTCGCCATCGGATCGAGCGTGCCCGTATGCCCGAGCCTTTTCATTTTCAATATGCCGCGCAGCTTTCCGATCACATCAAATGAGGTAAAGCCCTGCGGCTTGTTCATCACAAGGATTCCGCTTCCGATCATGCCTGCTCCGCCTTCTCGCCCTGCCAGACTTCGGCAGAAACGTCCATCAGCATTTTGCAGACCGTCTCGGGATCGCCCTCCGAAACCGAGCAGCCGCTCGCCTTGACATGTCCGCCGCCGCCGAAGCGGTTTGCGACCTTTGAGACATCTGCATGGTCACCGGCGCGCAGCGAGATGCGGTAGGAGCCGTCCTGCTGCTGCTTGCATGTGATGCCGATCTCCACGCCGATGATCTGCATCGGGAGATTCGCCACGCCGTCCACCTCATCCGAGGAGACTTTCAGCTCCTGCATCCATGCATAGGGCAGATAGATCAGCGCAATTGTGCCGTCCTCAGAAAGCCGGACATTCTGCATCAGGCGCGTATCGAGCCTGATGCGTCCCTGCGATTTCAGGACAAAGAATTCGCGGTTGAGCCGTGCATAGGGCAGATCGGGGAAAGCCTTTTTGATCTGCGCGACCGCATCGAATGCGGCTGCATCGGCATTGCTGAACTGGAAGCATCCGGTATCTGTCGAAATGCCGGAATACAGGCAGAGTGCCAGCTCCCTTGTCAGCGGGATATCGTTCTCCTGCATCATCCGGAACAGCACCTCGCAGGCTGCCGCGGAATGCGGATTCCAGAACAGATGCTCCGCATAATGCGTGTTGGAGATATGATGGTCAATGCAGAGCAGAATCTCTGCGTTTTTGTCATCGTCCGGCAGATCACCGAACAGCTTTCTGTCCGCAACGTCAACCGAAATGTGCACCTGCGGCTCGAAGTCCTCAAACTCGATGCCCCCGGTGATATCGCAGAACATTTCGGGGATGGGATCGGCGCAGCAGACACGGGAGCGGATCCCGAGCTGCCGGAACATATGATACAGCGCATAGCCGCCGCCGATGCAGTCTCCGTCCGGAGAACGGTGAATCAGGATATGCACATCCCGAAGCGATTTGAGCATTGCATATGCCGCTCTGCTGTCGATCTCTTTGCAGACAAATACCGACTGTTCCATGAAGCGCCTCCTTCTATAATCAGATATCGGGAGCGGATCAGAAATCCTGCTCCTCCTCCGGCTCTGCGACGGGCGAATTGCCTGCCGTCAGCCCCAGACCGCTGAGCTTTTCACTGATATCGGCTGCATACGCGATGGAATCATCGGCGATGAAGTGCATCTCCGGCGATTTGCGCAGCTTGAGCCGGTGAAACAGCTCTCTCCGGATAAAGCCGGATGCCTTTGTGAGCACCTTGCACGCCTCCTGCGCCCGCGCAAAATCGGTCAGGCTGGAGATATATGCCTTGCAGTGCCCCATGTCGCCGGAAAGCTCAGCCCGGACGATCGTCAGATCAGGCGTGATGCGCGGATCCTTGATGTCCTCGCGCATGATCGCCGTCAGCTCGCGCAGGATATCCTCCTGCAGGCGGTCAATCTTAAAGCTAGCCATAATGATACTCCTATTGGTTGTGTGTCATCAGAATGTGATCGAACTCTCTGCATCAGGATTATAATAGTCACCGGTGGTTTCGGTCTCATTGAAGAAGCCTTCCTCATCAAAGATCGTCTCCGGATCGTCAAGATTTTCCTGCGCACTGAATTCGCCGGTCAGAATGCGCTTGACCGTCTCGAAAAACAGCGTGTCGATCGGGCCGAAATCCGGCCATGCAAGTGCCTCATCGCAGTATTGCAGCATATCGGCATTGCTCATTCTCTGAACTTCCATGATAATCCCTCCGTTTTCAGATTCGCCCCTCCGGCACGGATTTCACCGCGCCGGTGTATATTTTTTCAGGTTTTCCGGGATCATTGACCGGATCAGTCCTCGCGGTACTCCTCAACGACAAATGCCTCGAGGATATCGCCCTCCTTGATATCGGCAAAGCGCTCAAGCGAAATACCGCACTCATAGCCGGTTGCGACTTCCTTGACATCATCCTTGAAGCGGCGCAGCGAGTCGATCTGATCCTCTGCGACCACAATGCCGTCACGCACAACGCGGATCTGGCACTGGCGCGTGACCTTGCCGTCGGTGACATAGCATCCGGCGACGGTGCCGACGCTGGAAATATGATAGACCTGACGCACCTCGATGCGTGCCATTTCGACCTCGCGGAACTTCGGTGCGAGCATGCCCTTCATTGCGGTGGAGATCTCCTCGATTGCATCGTAGATGATGCGGTAGAGGCGGATATCAACGCCGTCTCTTGCGGCTGCATCCGCTGCACCCGGCATCGGACGGACATTGAATCCGACGATGATCGCATTCGATGCGGATGCGAGCATGACATCGCTCTCAGAGACCGCACCGACCGCGCCGTGAATCACCTTGACGCGGACTTCCTCGTTGCTGAGCTTTTCGAGCGACTGGGTAACAGCCTCGACGGAGCCCTGAACGTCCGCCTTGACGATCAGCGGCAGCTCCTTCATCTCGCCCTCGGCGATCTGCGAGAACAGGTTATCGAGCGTGACCTTGCGGTAGCTCTTGAACTGCTCCTCCTTCGCCTCGTGCTTTCTCTGCTCGACGAGTTCCTTTGCAAGGCGCTCATCCTCAACTGCATTGAACACATCACCTGCGCTCGGAACCTCTGCAAGACCGGTGATCTCGACCGGCACAGAAGGACCTGCCTCCTTGACAACCTTGCCCTTGTAGTTGGTCATGACGCGCACCTTGCCGACTGCCGTGCCTGCGATGATGACATCGCCGGTGTGCAGCGTACCGTTCTGAACGAGGATCGTCGCGATCGGGCCTCTGCCCTTATCAAGACGCGCTTCGATGACAGTACCCTTTGCAAGTCTGTGCGGATTTGCCTTCAGCTCGCGGACTTCCGCAACAAGCAGGATGTTCTCGAGCAGATCCTCGATGCCCTCGCCGGTCTTTGCGGAAACCGGAACACAGATTGTATCGCCGCCCCACTCCTCGCAGACGAGCTCATATTCAGTGAGCTGCTGCTTGACTCTGTCAGGGTTGGCGCCTTCCTTATCCATCTTGTTGATCGCAACGATGATCGAAACACCCGCAGCCTTTGCGTGGTTGATGGATTCGATCGTCTGCGGCATGATGCCGTCATCCGCTGCAACAACGAGAATTGCAATATCGGTGATATTCGCACCGCGCGCACGCATCGAGGTGAACGCCTCGTGGCCCGGCGTATCGAGGAAGGTGATGACCTTGCCGTCATGCTTGACCTGATATGCGCCGATGTGCTGCGTGATGCCGCCCGCCTCGGATGCCGTGACATTCGCGTTGCGGATGCGGTCAAGGATCGAGGTCTTACCGTGGTCAACGTGACCCATAACGACGACAACCGGGCAGCGCTCCTCGAGTGCATCCTCCGGATCCTCCTCGTCTGCGATCAGTCTCTCCTCAATGGTGACAATGACCTCGTGCTCGACCTTTGCACCGAGCTCCTCAGCAACGAGCGATGCGGTGTCGAAGTCGATCTCCTCATTGATATTCGCCATGACGCCGAGTCCCATCAGCTTCTTGATGACATCGCGAACCTGAACCTTCAGGCGCGTTGCCAGCTCGCTGACAACGATGCTGTCCGGAATCATGACCTTGAGCTGCTGCTTTCTCGCGCGCTCAAGTTCCAGACGGCGCAGCTTTTCCGCCTCGGTCTCTCTTGCCTTGCCGGAGCGAGCCTGCTGCTTGCGCTGCTGGGATTTCTGGTTGATCTTCTGCTTTTTGGCGGACATATTGTCATTCTTGCCGCCTCTGCCCTGCGGTGCGATCTGCTCATAGCGCTCGTTGTACTTGTCGAGATCGACATAGGTACCGCGGGTATCGACCATGTGGCGCTGCTGACTCGGCTGCACCTCGGTCGCGGTTGCAAAGCCGCCCTCCATCTTGACGATCTCGCCGCGCTCCTGCGCCTTTGCGGGCTTCTTGGGTGTCTTCTGGACATTGCGCGGCTGCTGCTGCGGCTGCTGCTTTTTCGGCTCTGCATCGGATTTTGCAGGCTGCGGTTCCGGTGCGGATTTTGCCGCCTCGGCAGCCTTTGCTGCCTGTGCCTCCTGCGCAGCCTTCTGCTCGGCGGCGCGCTTTGCAGCCTCCTCCGCCTGACGCTGCTGCTGCTTGAGCTGCTGGTTCTTCTGATTGCGCTCGCGTCTTGCAGCCTTTTCCGCCTGCTGCTTTTCGTACATAGCAGCGCGCTCTCTTGCTCTGCGCTCGGTCTCTGCAGCGGTCAGGACGCGCGGCCCTGCCGGAGCAGCGGGCTCAGCAGCCGGAGCGGTCTCAGCGGTTGCAGCCGGTGCTGCCGGAGCGGATTCTGCCGGTGCTGCCGGAGCGGATTCTGCCGGTGCAGGAGCCGGAGCGGTCTCGGGCTTTGTCTGCTCGGCTGCCTGCTCCTGAACAGGCGCGGCAGCGGGCGCAGTCTCCTGCGGCTTCTGCTCGGGCTGTGCAGCCTTTGCGGGCTTCGGAGCAGTCTCCTGCTTTGCCGCGGGCTTTTCATCCTTTTTGGATTCCTTCTTCGGACGCGCAACCTGCTCCGGTTTTGCAGCGCGCTTCGGCTTCTTTGCAGCCTGCGGCTGTGCCTGCTCGGAACGGTCTGCGAAGTATGCATCAAAGTTTTCCACCTGATTGCGCTGTGTATAGAGCTCGAGCAGATAATTCATCTCGGTATCGGTCAGCGCCGCTGTCGGCTTTCTGACCTTGTCATCCATTGCTTTTAACTGGTCTGCGACTTCCTGCGCAGAGAGATTCAGATCGGCTGCGAAATCACTCAGCTTGACCTTTGTTGTTGGCATAGGCAAATACCCCCTGTCGGTTTGCTGCGGCTATGCTGTACCGCACTGGTTTTCGTATCCGCAGCCGGATCGGGGCGCAGATACGTTGCTTTACTTCATTCTTCGGATTCCGGCAGCAGCAAAAGCATTTTTGCCGCGAATCCGTCCTCACAAACGCCGAACACCGCAGTCCGTTTCCGGAAGTAGCATTTCAGCGAATCCATATCAAACGGCAGCTTCCGGACGGGAAGCGCACCGGCGAAAAACCGGATCTCTTTTTCCGTCTTGGCAGAGGCATCGGATGCGAGCAGGAAAAGCTTGACATTCCCCTGCTGCGCCGCCTCCTTGACCGCATCAAAGCCGAGCAGGAGTTTTCCCGCCTTGCGGCACATGGTGAGGCTTGCGGTCAGACGGTTTTCTGCTGCATCAGGCATCGGCGGCTCCCTTCTCCGCGGCAGCCTCCTCAGACTGCATCGCAGCTTCGAGCGCATCATAGATCTCCGCAGAGATTTTGCAGGAGAAGGATTTTTCCAGTCTCCTTGCCTTGCGCGCCGCCCTGAGACATTCGAGCTTCGGGCAGATATAAGCGCCGCGCCCTGCCGCCTTGCCGGTTGCATCCAGCAGAATCGTGCCGTCCTTCTGATGCACGACGCGGATCAGTTCGCGCTTCGGCTTCATCTCATTGCAGCCGAGACACATCCGCATCGGGATTTTTTTCGGTGTCATGGGAATCAGACCTCAGCGCTGCCGCCGTCGAGCTGATCGAGCTCCGCAGCATCCTCAAGGATCTCATAGCCCTCGGCATCCACATCATCGGATTCCGGTTCCGGATCCGGGAACTCCGGCTTGATGTCGATCTTGTAGCCGGTGAGCTTTGCCGCGAGCTTTGCATTCTGACCCTTGTTGCCGATTGCCAGCGAGAGCTGATCGTTCGGAACAATGACCGTTGCCTCACGGCTGCCGTCATCCGCGATGGTGGTTGAAATGACGGTTGCCGGTGCAAGCGCGCGGGTGATGAACTCCTCAGGGTCCTCGGAATACGGGATGATGTCGATCTTTTCGCCGTGCAGCTCATTCAGCACGGTGTTGATACGGGAGCTGTGCGGTCCGATGCAGGTGCCGATCGCATCGACATTCGGATCATTCGAGCTGACAGCGATCTTGGAGCGGAAGCCCGCCTCACGGGAGACTGCGTGGATCTCCACGGTGCCGTCCGCGATTTCCGGAATCGCCTGCTCAAACAGCTTCTCGACAAAGCCTCTGTCCACGCGCGAAATGCGGACGATCGGCTTTTTGTCGCGGTTTGCGATTGTGGTAACAAAGACCTTGATGAGCTGACCCTCTTTCAGCGGCTCATAGACTCTGACGGGCTTGCCGTCCACCATGGTCTCGGTAAAGAGCTGCTCATTGCGGGAGAGATACAGCTCGGTGTGGTCATATTCAACTGTCACGGTGCCGCGTGCCGGATCGACCTGCGTCACCTTGACGGTGATGAGCTCGCGCTCCTTGGATTCAAACTTCTCCATCATCTGCTGGCGGTTGATCGCACGCAGATCGCCGCGGATGCTCTGCTTTGCGAACTGCGCGATGCTTCTGCCGAACTTGACCGGATCGAGCTTGCACTCCACGAGATCGCCGAGCTCGCAGTTCGGATCATAGAGCTTTGCCTGCGCCCAGCTCACTTCGTAATCGGTTTTCGGCTCGCCCTCGACAACGCTTTTCTTCATGTAGATGTCAAAGCGTCTTGCAGCGGGTTCGATCTCCACGCGGATATCATCATCCTCAGCGTAGGGATAAGCCTTCTGCGCAGCCTTGAGCATGGCTGCCTCGATCTTCTCCACGAGCAGGGACTGCTCTACGCTGTTCTCGCTGCCGAGCGCTGAAAGCGCCTCAAAGAATCCTTCATTCATGGCATCTTTTCCTCCTGATTATATGCTCCGGTCCGGAGCTTGTGTGTTATTTTTTCTCAGCAGAGCCCTCTGCTGCACGTTTCATCTCATCCTCATCAAAATCCGCAAGCTTCACAAACGCGACACCGGCAAGCGGCAGCTCTCTGACGCCGCCCTCCGCCTCAAGCTTTACCGTTTCGCGGTCACAGCTCTGCAGGATGCCGGTCAGCTCCTTTGTGCCGTCCTCCAGCGGGCGGATCATGCGGACGCGGACCTTGCTGCCCTCGCAGGCATCGAAATGCGTCTCACGGATCAGCTCGCGCTCGAGCCCTGCCGAGCCGACTTCCAGCGTGTAGGTCTGCGGAATCGGATCGGTGTCATCGAGGATCTTGTTCAGCGGTCTTGTGACGGCTTCGCAGTCCGCGATGTTGACCGGACGCTCCATGTGGTCAAGGAACACGCGCAGATACCACATTGCGCCTTCCTTTTCAAACCGCACATCCCAGACGATCAGCCCGTGTTCCTCTGCGATGGGGCGCACCAGCTCATAGATTTTTGCTTCGGTGCTGCCGAACTTTTTAATCTTCATACTACCCCTTCCTCGGCAGGCGGATCATGCCTGCACAGATTTATAATGTGTCTCCGACGGATTCAAAATGGGGGCGCTGCCCGCCAAAAGAAAAGACCGGAATGGGTTTTCCGGTCTTTCTTTATATCATCATTTCACTATTGGTATCATACCACTTTTCCCGCAAAAATGCAAGTGATTTGCCGCTATTTTTGCGGCTTTTCTATATATTGCACAATTTCCTGCGGATTATCCGCGCAAACTTTGTTTCAGGAATCGCGTTACTGCGCAAGTTTTTCGTTGTAGTCCGCGACAACCGAATCCACAACTGACGACCACTGCGAACGGATCTCCGACCATGTATCCGGCGTGCCCTCATACTGCACCTGATTGAGAATCGCATCCGCGCAGTTGTTCATGACGCCGCGCGTATTGTAATCGTATGTCTCATTGTACATCAGCGAGCCCATGCCGTAGCCGAAATCGAACACGCACTTGATATTCGCCGGATCGTACCATGTCTGCATGAAGTCATACTGCTCTGCGGTGACAAAGCCCGTCACGGTGCCCTGCGCATTTTTATTCTGGATCAGCGCCTTTTCACGGGCGGCGGAGCGGTATTCGGGATTCGTCTCAGCGAGGCGCGCACACTTGATATACGCCGCGACCGCGTCACCCATCTTCGAGTTCTTGACAAGCATCACCGCGCCGTAGTTCATATTCAGATAGTACTGATCGCTCTCGGGGTCCTTCGGGAACGGCACGATGAACAGATCGCCGTCCGGATTCTTCACATTCGATTCGCTCAGTGCCCACGGCGCCATTGCATAAAAGAGCGTGGAGCCGTCCTCGGGGAAGTAGGAATACCATGTCGGATCAAAGAGCCCGAGCTTGCTGATTTCCTCCTGCAGCAGCTCTGCGCGCTCGATTGCAGGGCTCATGATATTGTTCGAGAATTTCTTGCCGTCATAGTGAATGACCGTATCGCCGGTGGACTGAAGAATTGCCTGCCCGAACCATCCGCGGATGCCGTAGCGCGGGCTGCCCTCCTCGGCGTTGTCGGTAAACTGCTTCATCATATCGAGAAACGTGTTCCAGTTCCACTCGCCCTTCTGATAGAGCTGATAGGGATCGTCCAGACCCTCCTCCTCCATCAGCGTGCGGCTGTAGGTCACGGCAAGCGGATCGGAAAGCGCAAACGGCACAACATAATAATGTCCGTTGTATTTGAACATCTCGGCGTAATCGCGCACGCCGTCCCAGATCGGGTCGCTCAGATCGAGATAGCTGTCCAGCGGATCATACATGCCCTTTGTGACGCCGTTCGGCACCGCATCCCACTCATAGGGGAACATATCGACCTGATCGCCGCCGTTGATGTAGTTTGCCAGATCGTCAAACTTCGTATCCGAGGTTGTCGCGATGTATTCGATCTTCGCGCCGTACATATCCTCGAACAGCGCAACCGGCACGGAGCGGTCCTGCGTTCCGGTCGGATTCAGATCATAGGTCGCCATCCAGCGGATTGTCTGACCGCTGATATCCGGATCGCCGGTTTTCTCGCTGCTGTCCGCAGCAAGGGAGACATCATCGCCGGATTTGAGCCAGCCCTCCGATTCCTCCGCGCCGCAGGCGCTCATTGCAAGAACGGTCATCAGCGCCGCCGATGCCGCAAGCAGGTTTGTTCTCTTTTTCATTTTCAATCTCCTCTTTCCTCATGTATTGTTTTCCGCGCAAAGACGCGCGACCTCATCTTCATTATACAAAAACCGGACATGCGCTGTCAATCCGTGAAATACACGAATCCGCATGTCCGGTTTTGTTTATTTTGCACATATGAGATTATATTGCGATATCAGTTCAGTTCCCAGACAAACACCGCAGATTCCTCCATGGTGATCTGTTCCGGCGTGATGGATGCAGCATCGCACATTTTTGCCGCGCGGAGCATCATGCCGCCGCCTGCCTGCGGCTGTTCATCGTGATAGTGCACCGCAACGAGACTGCCGAGCGCCGCGCCCGCAGAGGTTGCAAGAACGATCGCATCTTTGCGCGCCTGTTCCGCGGCAAGCTGCAGCAGCTTTTCATGCACGGTTTCCTGATCGCGCAGCGTAAACGTGATGCCGAACTCCGGCTCTGCGCCGCTTTTCTCCGCCGCCGCGAGAACCTCTCCCAACTGCTGCAGATCAAGCTCGAGCGCAAGCATCAGCGTGTGCCGGCAGATATAACCCGCAAAGACCTGTCTGTAATTTCCGTTTTCATCCGGCAGATGCTGATATTCGGTATCGACCTGATAATGCTCGGTGCGCAGCTTTTCCGCGGGGATCTCAGCTTTCTCCATAGCAGATTGCAGCGCAGCGAATCTGCGGTCTGCATCCTGCATGACGGCAGCATAATCGGGATTTTTCGCGGTCAGCGTCATGTGAATCTGAATGGTATCCGGCTGCAGAGAAAGTCTGCCTGTTCCGGTCACAGTGATGGTTCGTTCCATGTTTCCTGCTCCTCTGTTACTTCTTCCGGCGGCTCCGGTGTGTCTTCCGGCTGCGGTTCCTCCGGCGGATGATAAATCGGGAATTCGAGATGCGCCTTGAACAGATCACCGTCAGTCTGCAGCGTCAGGATGCCGTTTTGCAGCGCGGTCAGATCGCGCGCAATGGAAAGCCCAAGACCGCTGCCCTCGGTGTGGCGGGATGCATCGCCGCGGACAAAGCGCTCCATGAGCTCATCCGGCGAGACGTTCAGCGGTGTCGCGGAGATATTTTTCAGCGTGATCTTTGCTCTGTCATCCTCGCTTCTGATATCGAGATAGACGCGCGTACCGGCAAGCGCATACTTGCAGGCATTGTTCAGCAGATTGTCAAACACGCGCCAGATCTGTCTGCCGTCCGCAAGGATCATCAGCGGCTCCTCGGGCGCATTCAGCACAAGCGAAAGATCCTTCGCCGCAAGATGCCCCTCATATTCGCCTGCAATCTGCGAAATCAACACCTGCAGATCGGTCGGCATCAGTTCGACGGTCAGATTTCCGGTTGAAGCCTTTGAAGCGTCCACCAGATCAATCGTCAGCTTTTTGAGACGCGCCGCCTGTCTGCGCAGCACCTCGAGATATTCCGCGGCAGATTCATTCTGCATCGGCTCGCGGCTCAGCAGATCGACATAGTTGACAATCGAGGTCAGCGGCGTTTTGAGGTCATGCGAGACATTCGTGATGAGCTCTGTCCGCAGATGCTCCGCCTTTGTCTGCTTGGCAACGATATCGCTGATGCTGTCGGTGATCTCATTGAGCGCATCATCGAAGCTTGCGAAGTCACCGCCGAGCGGCAGCGGATGCGATGCGGGTTCAAAGTTGCCGGTTTTCATTTCGCGGACATGACGGTGCAGCTCAAAATAGCAGTAGATGCAGTAGATCAGCGCTGCAACCGTCAGCAGATCGAGCGAAATAATCAGGATTGCGGCAGCCGGACCGTATACCGGCAGCACCGCCGCATTGAGGAAGAACAGCAGCACTGTCAGCAGCAGAATGACAACAACGGTAAACGTCCGGTGGCGGAACATGCCGAACAGGAACGTGAACACGCGGATAAATCCGAAGCTGCGCCAGAATGTGCCTGCCTTCATGCGGACTGCGGTTGTATAGAGCCAGAGCACGCAGCACGCCGCAATCACGAGAATCAAACCGATGCAGAAGATCGCGATGATGCGGTAGGATGAGCTGACGCGCGAGAGCAGCACCAGCAGCAGCATGGAGCCGATCAGCGAAACCGGCGGCAGAAACCAGAAGAATTCATAGGCAATCGTGTGGACACGCGGCACCTCAATCCGGCTGCTGTCATCGGGATGCCCCGCGACCGAGCACATCGCAATCGAGGCGATGAAGGTCAGCAGCAGCAGCACGAACATCATGATCACGAACCATTCCGAATGCCGGAACAGCAGCGAAAAGACCGCGAAATTTGAGCGGATTGTATCGTCGATCTCGAGTTTTTCCGGCAGGTAGGTCCGGATGTAGCACGGCTGCGTATCGGTGTGATTAGCGCGGATTGTGATATCAAGCCCGCTCATGAGCAGCGCTTCCAGCTCCGGATCCGAAGCATTGACCGCTCTGCCGCTCCGCTTCATTTCATAGTAGTGGTCGAGCGAATCATGCTGTTCCGTGCAGCTCGCGTAGGAATCCACGCGGACAACAACCGTGTTGCCGGCAGGGTTAGCGGGCGGCACCTGTGTAAGCTCCTCATCCGGATCGTTTACCGTGACCTCAGTCTCGTCCAGCAGAATATCCGGCACATCGGTCGAGGCAAGGATCGTCCATTCGCAGCGGTCGCCGTAGACACTCTGATAATCGTAATCCTTCGCCTCCTCCTCTGTTGAGAAGACACGGTAATCGGAATAGTAATCATCGTAGATCCGCAGGTTCAGCCCCTCATGATAGACCGAATCAACGCGGTTGTTCGTAAAGTACCAGAGCTGATAATCCTGCGGCGTATCGAGATACTGGGAGGCATCTCCGTAGGCGATCAGGCTGTAGGATTCCGTCGGATCGTCAAAGTGCTTCTGAATCTGATAGCTGCGCTCCTTGAGCGTCACCTCTGTCGAAATGACATGCGAGGCGAGCATCGGCTGCTCTCTGCCGGTGTGCGGATCATTTGACAGCAGCAGATTGCCGTCCTTGTCCATTGCAGTAAAGCGGAAATTGGTATTCTCCGGTGAAAAATGCGACTGATAGGTATGCAGCGCCTGCGTCAGACCGATCGCGGGATCCTCATTCTGCTGGGTGCGTACATACATCTGCAGATAGGCTTCGACCAGCGGCTGCTCTTTTGTCTCGGTCATGCTGAGGAACAGCGTCGTAAAATCCGCCTTGTTGTCGGAATAGCCGAGCGCACAGTTCAGAATGACAACCAGCAGCATGATGCCGAAGCCCCACATAAAGACAATCGAAAGGATCACGGAGATCGCGCGGAACACGCCGGTATTAGAATGTTTTTGCGTCATAGCGCGAGCGGACACCCCCTGTGTGTAATCTTAAGGCTTTTCAAGCTTGTAGCCCTGTCCCCAGACAACCTTGATCTGCCGCGGCTCCTGCGGATTGATCTCAAGCTTTTCGCGCAGATGCCGGATATGCACCGCGACGGTGTTCTCCGAGCCGATCGGGTTCGCCTTCCAGACCGCCTGATAGATTTCGCGCGGCGGAAAGACCGTTCCGACATTGTGCATCAGCAGCGAGAGAATCTCATATTCGATCGGTGTCAGCGGAACAGGCACGCCGTCGAGCGATGCCGAGCGCGCCTTCATATCGAGCGAGATGCTACCGACGGTCAGGATATTGGGATCATCGGCTTCTGCAGCACCGAGCCGCAGATAGCGCCGCAGCTGCGAGCGCACGCGAGCCACAACCTCAGCGGGCGAAAACGGCTTTGTGATGTAATCATCCGCGCCGACATTGAGCCCGAGGATCTTATCGGAATCCTCAGATTTTGCGGTCAGCAGGATCACCGGCACATTGCTGGTTTTGCGGATTTCGGTCATCGCCTGAATGCCGTCCATTTCCGGCATCATGATATCCATGAGAATCAGCTGGATGCTCTGCGTCTGGGCGATCTGCACCGCCTCTTTTCCGGAATACGCACAGACCGTCTGCCAGCCCTCGGCGCGCAGATAGATGCTCAGCGCCGAAACAATATCGCGTTCATCGTCACAAATCAAAATCGTTTCCATAAAGTAAGACACTCCTTCCTGTCAGGTTTCGGATATCTTTATTATACACACTTCGGCAAAAAGTTGCAAGTCCCCTTTTATAAAGGTTTTCTTAAAGTGAGGAGTTACGAACTAGGAGTTAGGAGATGCGGAGTCGCCTGCGGCGACGGATTTTCATATTCCGCGCAGCGGACACCATATCTTCTCACTTCTCATTCCTATCTTCTCACTTCTCATTCCCGTTAAGTGAAATCTGTGTGAAAAATCGGAAAGAGGGCTTGCATTTTTCTGAAAATGTGGTATACTGTATTTAGCACTCAGGATATCAGAGTGCTAATTTCTTTCTGGAAGGTGACCGTTTTATGGAACAGAAACAGTTTCAGGCAGAATCCAAGCGCATGCTGGATCTGATGATTCATTCGATTTATACGCACAAGGAGATTTTCCTGCGCGAGCTGATCTCCAACGCATCCGATGCGATTGACAAGCTCTATTTCCGCTCGCTGACGGATGACACCGTCGGCAAAAGCCGCGATGATTTCTACATCGAGCTGCGCCCCGATAAAGAAAAGCGCACGCTGACGATCATCGACAACGGCATCGGCATGACCGCAGAGGAGCTCGAGCAGAATCTCGGCGTAATCGCGCATTCCGGCTCGCGCGCATTCAAGACGGAGAACACCCTTGATGAGAACACCGATATCATCGGACAGTTCGGCGTCGGTTTCTATTCGGCATTCATGGTTGCAAAGCGCGTGACCGTCCGCACAAAGGCATTCGGCTCCGACACCGCCTATGAGTGGCAGTCCGAGGGCGTGGACGGCTACACGATCGACACCTGCACGAAAAATGATGCCGGTACGGAGATCATCCTCGAACTGCTGGATGATACCGATGACGAGAAGTATTCCGAATTTCTCGAGGAGTTCCGCATCCGCCAGCTCGTCAAGAAGTATTCGGATTACATCCGCTTCCCGATCCGCATGGAGGTCAGCCGCGAAAAGCTGAAAGAGGGCAGCGAATCCGAATATGAAACACATATCGAAGTCGAGACGCTCAACAGCATGACTCCGATGTGGAAGAAGAACAAGAACGAGCTGACCGACGAGGATTACAACAACTTCTACCGCGACAAATTCTTCGATTACAACGGCGCACCGCTGGTACACATCCACAACCGCAGCGAGGGTACTGTCACCTATAATTCGCTGCTCTATATTCCGGCAAAGGCACCGTTCGATTACTACTCCAAGGACTACGAAAAGGGTCTGCAGCTCTATGCATCCGGCGTCATGATCATGGAGAAGTGCGCCGATCTGCTGCCGGATCATTTCAGCTTTGTCAAGGGTCTCGTCGATTCGGAAGACCTCTCGCTGAACATCTCCCGCGAGATGCTGCAGCATGACCGTCAGCTCAAGCTGATTGCAAAATCGCTCGAAAAGTCGATCAAGAACGAGCTCGCCAAGCTGCTGAAAACCGACCGCGAAAAGTACACGGAATTCTGGAAGGCGTTTGGCATCCAGATCAAATTCGGCGTCTATAACGAATTTGGCAGAAACAAGGAGCTTCTGCAGGATCTGCTGATGTTCCACAGCTCCGGCTGCGACGATGCAGAGGGCTTCACCACCCTCAGCGAATATGTCACGCGGATGCGTGAGGATCAGAAGTTTATCTACTATGCCGCCGGTGAGAATGTCACACGCTGTGCCTCGCTGCCGGCAGCGGAGCTTGTCCGCGACAAGGGCTATGAGGTGCTCTATCTGACGGACAGCGTCGATGAGTTTGCGCTCCAGATGCTCCAGAAGTATCAGGACAAGGAGTTCAAGAATGTCTCCGCAGGCGATCTCGGTCTGGAATCCGAGGAGGACAAGACCGCGCTCGAGGAGAAGAACGCAGCCGCTAAGGATCTGTTCGAGGCAATGCAGAAAGCGCTGACGGGCAAGGTCAAGGCAGTGCGTCTCTCGAACCGCCTGAAGAATCACGCAGTCTGCCTCTCAAGCGACGGTGATCTCTCGCTGGAGATGGAAAAGGTGCTCAACACCATGCCGACCGGACAGAAGGTGCAGGCAGAGCGTGTGCTTGAGCTGAACCCTGAGCATCCGGTTTTCGCAACGCTCGAGCGTCTGCAGACCGAGGATCCGGAAAAGCTCGCAAAGTATTCCGACCTGCTCTATCAGCAGGCGCTGCTCATCGAGGGCATGCCGATCGAGGATCCGGTCGCGCTGAGCAAAATGATCTGCGACCTCATGGTGTAAATTGAATTAGAAATGAGAAATGAGAAATTTGAAATTGCGGTGCGGCTTCGCCGCGATTGATACAGATTTCTGAGAAGACCGTGCGGACAGTCAAAAGCTGTCCGCACGGCTTTTTCAATCTCGTCGCGGAGCGACACCGCATCTCCTCACTTCTCACTCCTATCTCCTCACTATATTATAAATTCGTCCGCGAAGCGGACACCGCAATTTCTCATTTCTATTTTCTCATTTCTAATTTCCGGTACGCTGCCTTTACAAATCAGAACATTTGTGCTATAATAAAGGAAGCCCTGCGGCGCAGGGAACAGACAACGGAAAAGGAGCATTCAGGATATGCAGATCGCAATCATGATTCTTGTGATCATCTGTCTGCTGATGCAGATTTTTGTGCTCGCCGTGCTCTACGGCAGAAATCCGGCAAAGGAGCGCGGCGCCATGCAGGAGCTGCTCAAGCGCATGCAGAAAGAGGAGCAGAAACTGCGCAAGGAGCAGGCGGCAGGCACCAACGAGACCATTCAGCTTTCCATGCAGATGGTCAACGAAAATCTTTCGCACAACCAGTCCCAGACCAGAGAGACAACCGCCGCGCAGCTCCGGCAGTTTGAGGAACGGATACAGGGTCTCGAGGCGGCAAACGGCAGGTCGATGTCCATGCTGCGCGAGACCGTCACCCAGCAGATGGAACAGCTCCGGACACAGAACGAGCAGCGTCTCCGCGAGATCCAGAAAACTGTCGATGATACGCTGCAGGAGCATCTTGAATCAAAGATGAACGAAAGCTTTAAGCGCGTGACCGAAAGTCTCGAGGCGGTCTATAAGGGGCTCGGCGAGATGAAATCCCTCGCGGGCGATGTCGGCGGACTCAAGCGCGTGCTCTCGAATGTCAAGACGCGCGGCACGCTCGGCGAGATTCAGCTCGGGAGCATTTTGCAGGAGATCATGGCGCCGGAGCAATATGAGACAAATGTCGAGACCGTCCCGGGCACAGGAAAGCGTGTTGAATTTGCGATCAAGCTGCCGACAGAGGACGGCGATCCGGTCTGGCTGCCGATTGATTCCAAATTCCCTGCGGATTGCTATATGCAGCTGCTCGATGCGCAGGAATCCGGTGACAAGGCGGCGGTCGATGCGGCATCTGCGGTGCTGCGGCAGCGGATTCAGAGCTTTGCAAAGGATATCCACGATAAGTATCTGCACGAGCCGGAGACGACCGCATTCGGCATTCTGTTCCTGCCGTTTGAGGGGCTGTATTCCGAGGTTGTCAGCAGCGGGCTTGTGACAATCCTGCAGCAGAAATACTGCGTGAACGTGGCGGGACCCTCAACAATGGCAGCGATGCTCAATGCGCTTTACATGGGCTTCCGCACGCTCGCGATCCAGAAGCAGTCCGATCAGGTCTGGCAGATACTCAGCGGCGTCAAGGAGGAGTTCGGCAGGTTTGAGGATGCGCTCAACGGCACGAAGAAAAAACTCGATGCTGCGGGCAAGGAGCTCGATCAGCTTGTCGGCGCAAGAACCCGCGCGATTAACAAAAAACTCGCCGACGTCCAGCGCCTCGGGATAGAGGCGTCTCCGACGGATTTGTAATGGGGGCTGCTCGCCCCCAAACCCCTCGCTGGGGTCATTGACCCC
>CAMKLV010000039.1:0-30250 GCA_946413695.1 uncultured Ruminococcus sp.
CATAAATGCGAAAAAGACCAGCTTTCGCCGGACTTTTTCGACAGGCTGAGCCGCTTCAATCAGCAGATTGGAGCGGCTTTTTGATATCCATATAAAGCTGCGGTCAGTAATCCAGCGGTGAGACGTCGATCCTGTAGCGCTCAGCCAGATTTGAAGCAACCGCAGCAAGCTCGGCGCGTAACGATGCGGGGGACAGCACAGTCACATATTTGCCGTACTGCAATGCCCAGTGCTGCATCGCCGTCGGGTGCACATGAACCGTGATCTGCATCAGGTTGCTGGCGGGTGCGGTTTCGATTTTGAGATCGGTGCCGAACCAGTCCAGCACATCCCCGAGGATGCGTCTTTCCGCAAGGAAACAGATCTCCTCCGCCTCACCGCTGTACATATAAAGCTGTTCGGCAAGCAGATCGGGGAGCTTTGCAGGTTCTTCGAGAGCCTCAACCGGCAGGCGTGAGAAATCCTCATGAAGCGTCATCTCCATCATGCGGTCAATGCGATAATTGGAGCGCGTGCGATAGGGCTCCTTGCAGCAGATCAGATAGTATCTGCCGTGCGAGACCACAATCTCATACGGGCTGACAAGATACTCGCGGACAGAACCGTCTTCGCGCGTGCGCGGGTGAAGTTCAGGTTCCCCCGCTGCATTGAGCACATAGCTGCCGTAATTGAAGCTGACCATGCAGTTGCGGTTCATCGCTTCACAGAGCAGCTCAACCGAAAAGAGCATCTGCTGCGCAGGCGGTGTGTGCAGATAGGTGATGGGATATAATGCAGTCTGCTTCGGAAAGCTCGGCGGTGCAAACTGCATGAGCTTTTTTGTTAGGGATTCGCGCTGCGCATCCGGAATCGACGGCATGCCTGAGAGCATGTCACAGAGCAGGCGAAGCTCGCTGACCTCAAACTGCGGTTCGAGATACCAGTCTGTGAGCATGGTTTCCTCAGAGCCATCCGGCTGGATGCGCTGCTTTTTTGTTGCATTGAGCGGGTATCCGGCTTCAATCAGATCATCAAGATAGGATTTCAGCGTTCTGCGGTTCAGCCGCACGCCGTAGCGCGCAAGCATCCGCTCGGCAAGCGCCTGCTGCGAGAGCCGGTGTTCTTCATCGGTCTCCTCGCGCAGGATTGTCAGCAGTTGAAAGATCGCCTGTCCTTTCACGGCGCGGTCACCTCTCCTTCCGGCTGTTCGGGCTGCGGTGCATCATGAATCGCTTTCAGATAGAGCTGGAGATTCGCATCAAAATCGACCGCAAGGACCATTTGACCGTCCGGCGAAGTCTGATCCGAATAGGTGCCGTCTGCAGGCAGCCGCAGCTTTTGCATATCGTAGGCAATCAGCTTGACGGGAACCTGCAGCGAAAGCAGATAAAGCTGGCTCGTGGACATATTCGTCTTGAGTTCCGGCATTGCTTTCGAGAGAATCTTCGGGACGGCGGTTGGGCTCGCATGCTTGACCTTGTTGAGCATCAGATCGAGCACGGTGCGCTGACGCTCGGTGCGTTCAAAGTCCGCATTGCCGACGTGGCGAATACGGGCGTATGCGAGCGCCTGCTTGCCGTTGAGCGTAAATGTGCCGCCGCTCGGCAGGAAATCATCCATCGGATCATCGCCCATGATCTGGTTGACCTCGCTCTGCAGGATGATATTGATCTCCTTGGCTTCGCGGTCGGAGACCTCAACCTTGATGCCGCCAAGCGCATCGGCGATATGGACAAACGCCTTGAAATTGACGCAGATATAATCATCGACAGGGATGCCGTAATTATTCGTGATCGTATCCATGAGCAGCGTCGCGCCGCCGTAGGCATAGGCAGCGTTGAGCTTATCCGTGCCGTGGTTCGGGATGCTGACATAAGAATCGCGCATCAGTGAGGTCATGGTCACGGTGTGATTGTGCTTGCTGAAGCTCAGCAAAATCATCGTGTCGGCTCTGCCGCGCTCATCCTCACGGTTATCAGTGCCGATCAGGAGCACATTGCGCACCTCTGCATCAGGCTCTGCGGCGCTGGCGGTCAGCGAACGCGGCGCGGTTTCCTCATAATTGAGCTTTTTGATCGCGAGCAGCACAATGCCCGAGTACAGCGCGAACAGGACAACCACAAGCGAAATGACCGAGGTCACAATCCGGCTCAGGCAGCTGTGATGATGCTTTCTGCGCTTTTTCTTCTTCGGCGCCGGTTCACGCTGCGGCTCCTGATATTCAGGCGGGCGCTGCGGCGGGCGGCGGTTCGGAATCTGCTTGTCACGCTCCGGCATCTGCTCCTGATAGGATGCGCGCCGGATCTGCGTGTTCTGCTGCGGATAGCCGCCTTGCTGCCGCGGTCTCTGCCGCTGCGGATTCTGCGGTCTGTTTGCAGAATTTCCGGATTGCCGCGGGGGATATTCGGAACGATGTGTCATGCCGGACTGTCTCTGCGGGTAGTCGGAGCGTTGTGCGCCGTCGCCGGACTGTCTCTGCGGGTAGTCGGAACGATATGCACCGTCGCCGGACTGTCTCTGCGGGTAGTCGGAGCGATATGCGCCGTCGCCGGACTGTCTCTGCGGGTAGTCGGAACGATATGCACCGTCGCTGGACTGTCTTTGCGGGTAGTCGGAACGATATGCACTGTCTCCGGACGGGCGTGGAGAGGCTGCGCCGTTCAGACGTCTTCGCGGTACGCCCTGATTCGGTCTGCCCGACGGATTCTGTGTATAGTAGGGGCGCTGCGCCTCAGCAAACGGATCCGGAATCTCCGGCTCAGGCTTCGGCACAGGCAGTTCTGCGGTATCGGAAAAGCGATCGTCTTGCATCTTTTGATCCTTTCTGTTTCTGGTCTGTGGACATACTTTCTATACTATATTATATCGTTTTCGAGCTTGAAAGTCAACTGCATTTCCAAACTGTATTGATTTGCAATCGCTTTGTTACCGGATTCTTTGGTATTTCTTCATAATTCACGCTTTAGCGTACTAAAGTAAAAAGCTGGATGTTCCACGTGGAACATCCAGCTTTTTGTTACAGCGGATTTCGTTTGATTTTCGCGAATCTGCGCGGATATTGCGACGGGGTTTCGGTATCTTTTACCAGAATAATCAGATGTTTCTGCTCCCCGTCAAGCGTATAGCTTTCCTCAGACTCAATATGACAGCCAAGTGCATCTGCTGCTTCATGGAAACGCTCAGATTCCGCATCATACTGGCGTCCTTTCAACGCAATCAGCCTGCCGCCGACTTTCAGGAACCGGACAGAGAGCTCAGACAGCATTGAGCCACTCGCCATTGCTCTAGAAACCACAAAATCATATAGATTTTCGTATTCCGGCAGCCTTGCAAGCTCCTCTGCCCTGCCGCAAACAGCTTTTGCTGTAATTCCAAGCGTTTCAATCATGCGGGAACAGAATTCAATCTTCCGAAGTTCACTGTCCAGCATGGTAATATGGAGATTTTTGCCCATAATTGATAGCGGAATAGCTGGAATTCCGCCGCCGGTTCCGATGTCAATCACATTTCCCTCGGGCAGGTATCGCAGCAAATACGCAGAATCCAGAAAATGACGGGACCAGATCTCAGGCATAGTGCGAACTGCAGTGACATTCTGTACCGCCGCTTCCTGAATCAGGCAATGTGCATACTGATCAAGCAAATCATATGCACCCTGATTCAGCCCCAAACCATTACGCTCAAAAAGCCCCGCTGCACTGGAATAAAGCATTTCATTCTCCATGATATCCACCTGCTTTCAGCCAGGTCATCAAAATCGCGACATCAGCCGGTGAAACGCCGGAGATTCTGGATGCCTGCGAAAGATTTTCCGGCGTCTGTTTCGATAACTTCTCAACCGCCTCCGAAGATAAACCGTGTACAGCGGTATAGTCAACATCTTTCGGCAGCCGTATGCGTTCCAGATGTTCCAAATGTGCATTCTGCTGATCCTGACGCGCGATATACTGCTCATATTTGATCTGGTGGCTGACTTCCGCAGATTCTTCCCCTCGCAGACCGAAATCAAGACCTAAAACCTGCAGAATAGCCTGACAATCGACCTGCTGCCGCCGTATCAGCGCATCCAAACGGACAGTCTGCCCAATCGGCGATGTCCCGCAGCGTTCCAGATAGTCATTCACAGCATCCGGTCGCACATTCGTCTTTTTGATCGTCTCAATTGCAGTCGCAATACGATCCATCTTTTCGGTAAAAACTGACCATCTTTTGTCTGAAATCAACCTGTATTTGCGCCCGATCGGGGTTAAGCGTGCATCTGCATTGGAATGCCGCAATGAAAGCCGGTATTCGCTGCGTGCGGTCATCATACGATACGGATCCTCGGTTCCTTTCGTGACGAGATCATCAATCAGCGTCCCGATATATGAACTCTTGCGAGTCAGTGAGAGCTCCTCCTCGCCCAAAACATAAGCAGATGCGTTGATTCCGGCTATCAAGCCCTGTGCTGCCGCCTCCTCATATCCGGAGGTTCCGTTAAACTGACCTGCAGCATACAGTCCGTGAAACCCACGAAACGCAAGTGTGTGCAGCAGACAAATCGGATTGATACAGTCATATTCAATCGCATAGGCCGAGCGCATAATCTCAATATGCTCAAAGCCCTTGATGCTTCGGTACATCTGAATCTGAACATGCTCCGGCAGCGATGTGCTGAATCCCTGCATGTACATTTCATCTGTGTCCAGACCTGTAGGCTCCACGAAAATCTGATGCCGTTCTCTCTGCGGAAAGCGGATTACTTTATCCTCGATTGACGGACAGTATCGCGGTCCGACACCGTGAATCATGCCCGAATACAGCGGAGATTCGTGAATGTTATCGCGTATGATTTGATGCGTCTCCGGTGTCGTATTGGCAATGTAGCAGACCGCATCATTGCGCAGGCTTCCCTTTTCAGCCATAAAAGAGAACGGCTGCGGATCCGGATCGCCGTACTGCGGCTGTAAAACGCTGTAATCAATGCTTCTGCGATGGACGCGGCAGGGGGTGCCGGTTTTAAATCTTCTCAGTTTAATATCATGTTTTGCGAGGTTAGCCGACAACGAGCGTGCCGGAAGGCATGCATCCGGGCCGCTCTCGACGCCTGTTTTTCCAATATACACCATGCCGTTCAGGAAGGTTCCCGCACAGATCACCGCTGCCTTGCACGGATACTTCGCCCCAAACCGGTTTATTACAGCCTTTACATGGTTTTCCTCATCAATCTCAATATCAGCAATTTCCGTCTGGATAATCTGCAAATTCGGCGTATTTTCGCAGAATTTTTTGATATATGTGTGGTACGCGCGGCGATCGGCCTGCGCACGCGGGCTGTGAACTGACACGCCTTTACTGAGATTCAGCATGCGCATTTGTATACAGCATGCGTCGCCTGCTTCACCCATAACGCCTCCGAGCGCATCAATTTCTCGTACAAGATGCCCCTTTGCGCTGCCGCCGATTGACGGATTACACGGCATATTTCCGATCTGATCGAGGGAAATCGTAAACAGAGCTGTTTTACATCCTCTTCGAGCAGATGCGACCGCCGCTTCAACGCCAGCATGTCCCGCACCGATTACGGCAACATCAAACGGAATGATCTCCGGCATAGTTTCAACTCCTCATTGTTCCACGTGGAACAACTCCTGTTCCGCGTAAAATTCGACAATGTTCCACGTGGAACATTATAATCCATCCATTATTAGAAATGTTCCACGTGGAACATCATTTTCCAATGCAAAAATTGGAAAAGACACGGTCAATCACATCATCAGACACGCCTGTACCGTCAATCTGGCGAAGCGATTGCGCTGCATCTTCGAGCGAAAAATAAATCATATCAAGCTCATCAGAATTTTGCAGCATCTCTCGGCACTCAGAAATACGGTCAAGCGCATGCAGAATGAGCGCGTTCTGGCGTTCATTCATGACGCCGGGCTGATCTGTGACAACCGCTGATTCGAATATCCTGCGCAGTGCATCCAAAAGAGGAGCAGTCGAGTCCGCAAGATACGCCGAAACAGACAAAACCGGAACATCCAGCTGCGGCGGATCAGCATCAGTCAGATCATTTTTATTCCACAAAACAAGTACAGGAATATTACTGCATTTTTTAAGCGTTTCATAATCTTCATTTGTCATCCCGACAGCTGCATCGACAATATAAAGAACAAGATCCGCGGTATCAAGCGCCTGATATGCCTGCGAAATTCCTATGGATTCAATCAGATCCTCTGTGCTGCGCAGTCCGGCAGTATCCGACAAAAGCAGCGTAAATTCGCCGATTTTCGCCTGTTCAGTGATCACATCTCTCGTTGTGCCTGCAATACTCGTCACAATGCTTCGCTGCATGCGGCAGAGCCAGTTCATCACAGAGGACTTTCCAGCATTTGGTCTGCCAAGCAGAACAGTTCGGATTCCTTCGCGGAGAATTCTGCCGTTCTGATAATTCTCAGAAAGTGTTTGAAGTTTCTGCTGAATGGATTGCAGATTTGCATCAAGCGTATCGCGTTCCAGTTCCGGCGGCATATCCTCAGCATCATCGAGCCAGTAGGCGAATGCCGAAAGCATATCAACCAGCTGAACACTAATCGAGAACATATGTTCATGGAGCTTTCCCTGTTTTGCAAGATTTGCCTGCCGAAGCTGAGCGGCTCCGTCAGCACGAATCACATCCATGACCGCCTCTGCCTGCGAGAGCGAAAGTTTCCCGTTCAGAAATGCGCGTTTCGTGAACTCACCCGGACCTGCCGGTGAGCAGCCGCACCGGTAAAGCAGCGCAAGAATCTGACGGGAGAGATACAGTCCGCCGTGGCAGGTGATCTCAACAGTATCCTCGCCGGTGTAGCTGTGCGGCGCACGGAATACAGTCAGCACAACATCATCAAGCCGCTCGCCGTTCTCGGAAATGTTCCCGTAGGCACATGTATAACCGCGCATTTCCGTCACTTTTGTGTTCCCGACCGGCTGGAAAATCTGGGATGCAGCTTCGATCGCACCGTCTCCGGAGATCCGGATCATAGCGATGCCGCCGACTGCATTCGGCGTAGAAATTGCAGCAATCGTTTTCATATCCACCTCAAAAAAGAAGGGCGGCTCAATCGCCGCCCTAGTGGTTCAGATATCAATTTTGCCGTAAACACCGGCGTTCAATGCATCTTCCGGCTTCGGGCGCTTGTAATCCTTTTCAAAGCTTGTCGAGAGATCAAGCTTGCGCGGACCCTCACCGCTCGGACGGCGGTCTCTGCGGTCGCCGCGATCACCGCGGTCATTGCGTCTGCCGCCTCTGCCGCCGCGGCGGTCATTCCGGTTGAACTTGTTGTTCTCACGGAAACCGCGTGCATTGCGGTCATCGCGCTTATATTCCGGCGCAGAATCATTTGTGATGATGACCTTTCTGTTCGGCTCCTCACCGGAGGAGTGCGAAGAAACGCCCTCGATCTCGGTGACTGCCGAGTGAATGATGCGGCGCTCATAGGGATTCATCGGCTCCAGCGCGACGCTTCTGCCGGTGCGGAGCACGCTCTTGCTGATGCGCTGAGCGAGATCCTGCAGAGCCTTGCGACGCTTTTCACGGTAGCCGCAGGTGTCAATGGTCAGGCGGACATAGTCCTTGTCGCCGCGGTTTGCGACCATCGAGGTGAGGTACTGCAGTGCGTCGAGTGTGTCGCCGCGTCTGCCGATCAGGCTGCCTGCGCCGTTGCCCTCGAGCGTGAACGAGATGCCGTTCTCGAGCTTGCCGGTGCACTTGACCTCCGGTGCAAGCTGTGCGAGCACCTGTTCCAGATATGCAGCACCGACCTGCATTTTTTCAAGCTGGATCTCCTCCGGAACAGCGGGTTTGCCGGATACATCATCATCCTCCGGCTCCGTTTCCGGCTCCTCAGCGGCGATGTCAGCAGCGACAGTCTCCGTGACGGTTTCAACAGCTTCTTCTGCGATTTCAGCTTCCGGTTCAGCGGCAGCAGGCGCAGTATAGCTTGCCTCTACGCGGTATTCTTCCTTCTTGCCGAAGAGTCCGCCGAGCAGCGAGCGCTTGGGCTCCTCGAGCACCTGAAATGTGATCTCAGAGACGGATACTCCGAATGCTTCGGCAGCTTTCTGCTTCGCTTCCTCGAGCGTGGAGGCGGTAAAGATTTCTGTCATTTCAGTCAAATCCCCTTTCATCTTGGATTTCGGAGAGGATCAGTCCGGATCAGAGCTCTGCTCCGCCGGAATCTCATCTCCGTATTTCAAAGCAGCGCGTTTTCTGGCTGCTTCTATCAGCGTTTTTTCGTATTCGGCACGCTCCTTGCGGGACATGCCGTCATCACCGTCCGCGTAACGGGTGCGGTTGCCGCTGCCCGGAGCGCCGGTGCCGTTCTGTTCCGCCTGCATCTGTGCAGACTGTTCCATCATGCGCTGCATCCATGTCGGACCCTTTGCGATCTGCTTCTGCTTTTCGCGCTCATTGATCCGGACAAGACGCTCACCCGAAAGATACTTATAGAGCAGCAGCTGAACGATCAGCGAAATCACGGAGTTGACGAGCCAGTAGAAGCTCATACCTGCAGGAACGGACATACCGATCCAGAGCGTCATCAGCGGGCTCAAATAGAGCATGAGGTTCATGCCGCCCATCTGCTGTGCAGCTGCCGGATTGGTCTTTTTGCTGTGCATCTGTGTGATGACAGTCATGATGAGCTGTGCAATCGTCGCGAGGACAGGCAGCAGCACGAGCATGACAGCGGTAAAGCTCCAGCCGTTTTCCGGATGCAGACTCGGCACACCTGCAAGGTCAAAGCCGAGGAAGTTATTATTGAAGCCTGCGAGCTTGTCCGTAAAGCCGGACATCGAGCTGAAGATCTCCGGATTGGTCTTTGCGTATTTGAGGATGATCAGCTCCGGTCTGCCGTTGATATACTTCTCAGTGATATTCTGTGTTTCAAGCCACTTGATCAGCAGATCCTTCGCCTCGGTGATCTGATCCGGCACAAGGCGCAGGACAAATGTCAGCGGGCGCATAACAACCTGATAAACACCGAGCAGCAGCACCATCGTCAGAATCGAACCGAGGCAGCCTGCTGTCTGGTTGATGCCTTCCTCCTGATAGAGCTTGTTCTGCTCCTCCTGAAAACGCTGCGGATTATTCGCAAAGGATTTGCGCAGCTTTTCAAGCTTCGGTGCGAGGAGTCCCTGCCGTGCCGAGTTGACCTGCATCTTATAGGTATTCGGCAGCGTCAGCAGCTTGACAACAATCGTAAACAAAATAATAGCGATACCATAGCTGGGGATGACCTTGTAGATCAGATACATAACCCAGCCGAGCAGCTTTGCGATGAGATTCAAATGCGTTTCCTCCGATCAGTTGAACACGGGATTACCGGATGTCTTTCTGTAACGCGCAGCGTGTGCCGTGCCACTTTGTCCGGTTTGCAAGGTGAATATCATATTCCAGCGCAAGCCGCTGTGATTTTGAGAGCGGATCCGGCTGCGGTACCTTGTGACGCCCGAGCAGATCAAACTGCAGGGGGACAGGATCCCAGCCGCCCTTTGAAAAGGGATTGCACCGCAGAATCCGAAGCATGCCGAGCCATGTCCCGCGGATGATGCCGAAGCGCTCAATCGCGCCGAGGGCATATGCCGAGCAGGAAGGTCTGTAGCGGCAGACTGCCGGAAACAGCGGCGAAATAAACCGCCGGTAGAAGCGGATCGGTGCGGAATAGATATGCCGAAGCAGCTTCATGACTGCTTCGCGGCAGGCTTTTTGCCGCGCGATTTCTTATGCGGTTGATTCGGCGTGCAGGGGATTTCTCCGCTGCTGACGCCGTTACAGTGCCGGACACCCGCCGTGCAGAAGCGTTCCGTCAGAATACCCGAGGATTGCTCCGGCAGGATGCTCCGTGCCACGACAACAACGTCAATCCCGATGGGCAGCATCGGCTCCGCAGCGCGGTAGGCTTCGCGGATGATGCGCTTTGCACGGTTTCGCTTGACGGCATTGCCGATCTTTTTGCCTGCGGTGATGCCGAGGCGGTTATAGGGCAGCCTGTTCGGTCTGACATACAGCAGTGCGCTGCCCAGCGAGCAGAACGCACCGGCGCGGTAAAGGCGCTGAAAATCTGCGTTCTGATTGAGTTTCTGCGTAAAAAGCATAGGTATTCTCCCCCGTGGGGCGATGACATTTCGCATAGTAAAAAAGGACCACAATATCTTGTGGCCCTCTTACTTGCGTATCGGATCAGTAGGTCAGCTTTGCACGACCCTTTGCACGGCGGCGAGCCAGAACCTTGCGACCGTTTGCGGTTGCCATACGCTTCCGGAAGCCATGCTCCATCTTACGGTGCCGCTTCTTCGGCTGATATGTTCTCTTCATGGAAATCGTCACTCCTTTTCTTTTGTATCATGATGCACCGCGGAAAGCGGTACAGCGGATTACAGAATTTTAGCACGGAAATCATTGCGCTTTCCTATAAAATAGTATGGATCGGGCAAAGATACCCCTGCAAGGTTTGATTATACAGCAAAAACATGGAAATGTCAAGTGCGGCGCAGGAGATTTGTGCATCCTGCCGAGAAAACGGTTTCGCCCCTTTCGGGTTATATGCAAATCCATGTGACGATCAGGATTTTTTCGCATCTTCTGGATGAATCACGAACCAGAACGTCGAGCCGACGCCGACAGTGCTGTCCACGCCGAAAGCGTAGTCATGCATCCGCAGAATTGCCTTGACAATCGAAAGTCCGAGACCGGTGCCGCGCACCTCGCGCTTATAGTTTTCGCTGCGGTAATACTTATCAAAGATACGTGTGAGCGTTTCCTGATCCATGCCGGCGCCCTCATCGCGCACGGAAATGCGGATGCCCTCCTTCTCATGCTGCAGCTTGACGATGATCCGCTTGCTTTCGCCGCTGTAGTTCATCGCATTGTTCATCAGGTTGCAGATGACCTGCTCAATCTTACCGGCATCGCAGCTGACGATTGCTTCGCCGTCTGTCTCGAGCTCGAAGGTGTAGCCGGAAACATCGCTGAGACCGCGGTAGCGCTCGACGATCTCCGTCAGGCGGTCCTCGATATCGAATTCGCTGCGCTCGAGCTTCATCTTGCCGTTTTCATATTTGGAAAGGTCAAGGATATCGTTGACCAGCGCGGTCAGGCGGTCTGTCTCCTCGATGATGACCTGCAGATGCTCGGAGCGCTTCACGGGATTGTCGCCGGAAAGATCGCGGATCATCTCCGCATATGCCTTGAGCATCGTCAGCGGTGTCCGCAGATCGTGCGAGGCGTTCGCGATCAGGTCGCGCTGCATCGCATCCACGCGGTTGATCTCATGGCTCGCATAGGTCAGCGTTTCTGCAAGCCGCTCCGCCTCATCGTAGCCGCTGCCGTCAAACTGGATATCGTATCTGCCGTGGGCAAGCTGCTGTGCGTCCTTTGTCACGCGGACGATCGGCTTTGCGAGCCGGTCAGACACGATCATCGAGAGAATCGCCGCAATCAGCACGAGCAGAATCGTGATAATGATAAGCTGCCGCCGGATGATACTGACGGTCGCGGAGACCGGTGCCAGCGGCGTGTTGAGAATCAGATAGCCTTCCGGCATCGAAGGCGAACCGATCACGCGCGCATAGATCAGCACCATGACCTTTGTATCGGGATGCGCCTTTTTGCCGTAATAGACACCGTTCGGGGATTCGCGCACCGCCCGGATGATATCACCGACGAGATTGTTATATCCGTGAACAAAGCAGCTGCCGCCCATGATATGCTGACGGTGTATCGGCTGATTGAACCGGCTGCGCACCTCAACACAGAGATCATTCCGGATTGCGAGATCCAGAAACTCATCCTCATAATCGCCCTGCTGATAGAGCGTGATCATTTTATCCGCGAGCCGCATGACATCCTTGGTTTTCATGCGGTCATAGAAGTTCTGCAAAAACAGAACCTGACACACCCAGAGCAGCACAAAGGTCAAAAGGACAAATTCCATGAACCAGAACCAGATGTTCAGGCGCATGGAATTTCCCCGGAAGAATTTAAGCTTCAAATTTGTATCCCATTCCTCTCAGCGTCACAATGAATTTGCGGTATTCACCGAGACTGTTGCGGAGCATCTTGATATGGGTATCAACCGTGCGGTCATCTCCGAAAAAGTCATAGCCCCAGACTTCTTCCAGCAGCTTGTCTCTCGTCAGCGCGATATTGCGGTTCTTGACGAGGTAGAACAGCAGATCGTATTCCTTCGGCGTCATGTTCGCGCGCTTGCCGTCCACATAGACTTCTCTGCCGGACATGTTGATTTCCAGTCCCTCAAAGACCATCGGGTCGGAGACATTCCCGCGCGAGGAATTCCGCCGCGAGACAACCGCCTTGACGCGCGCCATCAGAAGCGGCGGCGAGAACGGCTTTGTCACATAGTCATCAATGCCGAGATCGAAGCCGTGCTGCTGATCGTATTCATCATCTCTTGCAGAAAGAATGATGATCGGGGTATCCTTTGTCTTGCGGATCTCCTTGCAGGCGGAGAAACCGTCAAGCCGCGGCATCATGACGTCCATGACGATCAGGTCATAGTCCTGCGCCTTTGCCATTGAGACAGCCTCCATGCCGTCGCCCGCCTCATCGACCTTGAATCCCTCGTGTTCTGCATATTCTCTGACGACATTGCGGATATTCATTTCGTCATCGACAACCAGTATCTTCATGATGTACAATTCCTTTCCGGTATTTCGTAGCATACTGTACGTTATCATTATTCTACCATATAAATGTGAATTTTTTGTGAAAACTGTTCCAAAATCTTTTTCACATCATACGAAAATACATTGACATTTACATCATTCTTTGCTATAATATCAGTATGGGTTTTTATACACTTTCACGGATTCGCCGTGTGTGTCTATCCTAACAGCCGATAAAGAGACTGCAGAAAGAGACAGAAGCGAACGCTTGCAGAAAGGAGCGGGCAGACATGAAATACAAAAAGCAACTGGTTGTATCGGTCGTTGTCGGATTTGCCGTTCTGACCGGATATCTGATCATATATGCGTTTTTCCACCGTGAAAAAGGCGATCTGGTTTATATCATCTTCAATTCCTATGCGCTGCTTGCCGTTCTGCTGAGCTTCATCCTCGTTCTGCGGAGACAGAAGCAGGAACAGCACAAAAAAGAGATCACGCGCAAGCGGCTGATGTATCTGGCAAAGAACCTCACCGCGCCCGCGATGCTCTGGAACGATAATTTCACAGAGGTCATCCTCAATGATTCGCTCTCGGAGATCGCCGAAACCAAAATGCGCAGCGACTTCGACCCGAAGCATGTTGTGCCGATGTTCTTCGGCAAAAAAGATATGACCGATGCGGATATCCACGAGATCGTTGTCGCGAAAAATCAGGAGTATTCGTTCACTTCGGCCTCGGGCAAGCCGCATGATATGATCTGGAACACCTCCGCCGTTGAAACCGATGAGGACGGCGTCACATGGCTGCTTTCCATCGGCATGGATCTTGCCGATATCCGCAGCATGCAGTCTGAGATCGAAATTTTCTCGCGCCGGCTCACCGCCTCCGAGGGCAGGCACAATCTGACCATGGAGCTGATGGATGTCGGTCTGCTGCTGATCGAGCAGGGCAACCCCAATCTGTTCCCCTCCGAGAAGCTGCAAAAGATGTTCGGTCTGCGCGGCAGCATCGTAACCGTGCAGGAGATCCGCAAGCGCATTTATCCGCTGGATGTTGTCGCCTTTGACAGCCATGTGCAGGCAATGCGCAATCACATGCGGCACTTCATCAACCGGACGGAAACGCTCGAGCTGCGCATCTGCGACGCGGAAGGACAGTACCGCTGGTACTCCTACCGGTTCCGCGCGACAACGAACAGCGCCAACGGCAGAATGGTTGTCGGCGGCACCGTCATTGATATCAGCGAGGAGAAGCAGAAGGACGCAAAGATCGAGCAGATCGCCTATGAAGATACCGTCACCGGCATCCCGAACCGCAACAAGCTCATGCGCATGGGCGAGGAGCTCTATGGCTGCACCGTCGAGCTCAACAGCTCCTACTGGGTCATCGTCATGGATATCGACCGGTTCCACCTCATCAATGATACCTGCGGCTATGCGGCGGGCAACGATCTGCTGCGCAGCTTTGCGGATGCACTCGTCAAGCAGCTGACACACGGCGGCTTCGGCGCGCGCATCTCCGGCGATAACTTCGCACTGATCCTGCGCGATGTCGGCGATGATTCGCTGCCGGAAAAGGTTGTCGGAAAAATCCAGCGCACCCTGCTGACAAAGGCAGTCGGCGCGCTCTCAAACCGCACGCTCACCTGCTCTGCCGGATACGCGAAAATGCCCGCGGACGGCGACAGCTTCGAGCATGTGCTGGAGCATGCGGAATTTGCGCTCTCCTCTGGCAGCAAGAAACACGGCAGCATCCGCCGCTATACGCCCGAGATGCATGATACTATTATTCAGGACAGCAACCTCGAAACACAGCTCGCAGATGCCGTCATGCGCGGCGAACTGGAGCTCTACTATCAGCCGAAGGTCTCGCTGACCACAGGCGAAATCGTCGGGCTTGAGGCGCTTGCACGCTGGCATCACACCTCCGGCAAGCTGATCTCGCCCACCGTGTTCATCCCGATTGCAGAGCGCTCGCAGCTCATTACGCAGATCACGCGCTTTGTCCTGAACGAAGCCTGCCGCCAGATGAAACTCTGGCAGACGATGGGTTTGCCGGATATCGTCATGTCGATCAATTTCAGCGGCACCGATTTCTATCAGGAGAACATCTGCGCGCAGATCCAGAAAACGCTGGATTACCACGGTCTCGATCCGCACTGCCTCGAGATCGAGCTGACCGAATCGCTCGCTTTAATGGATATTGACGTCACCATCGCAAGGATGCAGGAGCTGCGTGAAGCAGGCATCCAGCTCGCAATGGATGACTTCGGCACGGGATATTCCTCGCTGAGCTATATCCAGCGGCTGCCCTTCACAATGCTCAAGCTCGACCGCTCCTTTGTCACGGGTATGGACGGCGATCCGGTCGTGCAGGAGATCATCCGCTCTGTCGCACGCATCGCGAAGGCAAAGCAGGTCAAGACAATCGCAGAGGGCGTCGAAACGCCGGAGCAGGCAAGAATGCTCCGTGAGGCAGGCTGCGACTATGTTCAGGGCTACCTTTACGGGCATCCGATGACGGCAAAGGAGACCGAGCAGTATATCCGCGCCAATCTGACACAGAAAACAGTATACTATTGATGTACCAATTAAATCTTGAAGAATAGATGCGCAGGATTTTTGTCATGAGACAAGGCAGAAAGCCGCAGCCTTGCTGACGCAAGGCAAAGATTTCTAACGCAGTATCATGGCAAAAAGACAAGCAGATATCTTCAAGAGACAGTTGGGACATCAATAACCACAGGAACCGAAAGAAGGCAATCAAACCATGAACGAGCAACTCACACCGGAAATGCAGCTCACCATGCTGCTTTCGCAGTATCAGGATCTCAAGGTGATCCGCGATATCCTGATTCCGGCAGGCGATAAAACCATGCACATCGACTTCGTCATCCTGACGCGCGCCGCGATGTTTGTCTGCGAGATGAAAACCTTTCGCGGCACCATTCAGGGCGAGGGCATGAAGAAATACTGGAAGCATTATTCCGCCGACCGCGAGATCGACTATTTCAGCCCTGTGCTGCAGAACATGTTTCATATGAAGTATCTGAAGGAGTTTCTTGCGCCGCTGCCGTTTGAAATCTATTATCATTCGATCATAATCATGTACCGCTATGCGGGGGCACGGCTGCAGATCGAGCCGCCCTATCCGCCGCGGACAAGCATCGTGACCTCGCTGCAATCGCTGCAGAAGGTCATGCAGGAGGTCGCCGAGCAGCGGACAAAGCTGCTGAGTCAGGGCGAGATCGAGTATATCTTTGATTATATCGGTCAGAATCAGATCCGCGGCAATATCGCGCGCATCGAGCACGAGCAGAACGCCGTCAATTATAAGAATATTGCCAAAATGGCACTGCTCCACCAGATCTGTCCGGAGTGCCGCGCAAAGCTCAAGCCCTGGGCGACCCCGCAGGGCAACTACTGGGTATGCTCCAATTACCCCAAGTGCTCCTATAAGCATAAAATGTGAAATAATTGCCTGAAACACAAAATCCATATCATGAAAGGAACCTGAAACCATGAAAAAGAGAATCGGAATCCTGACCTCGGGCGGCGACTGCCCCGGACTGAACGCGACGATCCGCGGCGTTGCCAAGGCATGCTTTGAGCTGATGGGCGAGGAAAATGTCGAGATTGTCGGCATTTCCAACGGCTATTACGGCTTGATCCACAACCTCTGCCGCGTCATGCAGCCGAATGAGTTTTCCGGCATCCTGACGCAGGGCGGCACGATCCTCGGCACAAAGCGTCAGCCGTTCAAGATGATGACCGTCATCGGCGATGACAATGTGGACAAGGTCAAAAACATGCGTGAGACCTACAAAAAGCAGAAGCTCGACTGCCTGCTGACGCTCGGCGGCAACGGCACGCACAAAACCTCGCATCTGCTGGCACAGGAGGGACTCAACGTCATCGGTCTGCCGAAAACGATCGACAACGATATCTACGGCACCGATGTCACATTCGGTTTCCACACAGCCGTTGATACCGCAACCGATGCAATCGACCGCCTGCACACGACCGCTGCTTCACACAGCCGCATTCTCGTCTGCGAGATCATGGGCAACAAGGCAGGCTGGCTGACACTCAATGCAGGACTTGCGGGCGGCGCGGATATCATCCTGATTCCGGAGATCCCCTATGATATCGACAAGGTCTGCGAAGCCGTCATGAAGCGCGCTGCAAGCGGAAAATCCTTCTCGATCCTCGCAGTCGCAGAGGGCGCATTCGATAAGGACGAGGCAAAGCTCAAGAAGAAGGACCGCGCAAGAAAGCGTGAGGAGGCAGGCATCATCACCGCAACCTCGCGGATCGCTGCGCAGGTTCAGGCGGGCACCGGCATTGATACGCGCGTCTGCGTGCCGGGACACATGCTCCGCGGCGGCTCCCCCTCGGCATATGACCGCATCCTTGCAACGAAATTCGGCGTCCACGCTGCCAAGCTGATCGCAAGCGAGAAGTATGGCAGAACTGTCGCGATGGTCAACGGCAAGGTCACCTCGAATAAGCTCGAGGATATTGCCGGTCTGACAAAGTTCGTCAACCCGAAGGATCAGCTCGTAGTCACCGCAAAACGCATCGGCGTTTCGTTCGGCGACTGATACCTGAACGCATAGAAACAAAGCCGCTCAATTTACACATGAGGTAAATTGAGCGGCTTTGTTCTGCAATATATATTATTACCCGCAAAGAGCGGAAAGGAGCGCGCGTGACTGTTCCGGATCGGCAGGGTGCTCCGAACGGTAGGCTCTGCAGCGCTGGATCGCAGCATGGAACGCGAGCGTATCCGGCAGCGGATTGCACTGCATCCCAACCCGCAGTCCGGGAATCATCAGCTGATAGATGCACAGTCCGGCGCAGGAGCAGTCCCCGATCAGGATATCATAATCCTGCCTGAGCAGCGCCTGCATCATGGCAGAAAGCAATGCAGAAGAATCATGATCTCCCTGATAGAGCGCATCTGCAAAGCAGCTGCCGTTGACTGCGTTGACAAAAAGACGTTCCAGTGCAAGTCCGGCATCCGGATGCGAGCTGAATAAATAATCCGCTTCTTTTTTATGCGGATTCTGCATCCGGAGCGCCGCGGAAAACTGGATGCCGTCGCCGGAGATTTCCGTCAACCGGATGCTTTCTCCGTACTGCTGCTTCAGCAGCCGGTACATGCGGTTTGCTTCCGGATATCCGGCGGTCACGGATTCCGGTATCTCCGGCGCGGCGGTGATATACTGCCCTCCGGCAGCTGCTTTCCGGCTGAACAGGTCAGAGATGCCCTGCACGAGCGCTTCTGCCGGCGTCCTGCCGGCACAGGTTATGAGCTCAGCGGGATCACTGCAATAACAGACGGTTCGTTTCCGCAGTGACCAGAGCGGCAGATCAGGTTGTGTGCAAAGCTTGCACATGCATTGGAGATAGGCGCCGGCGCGTGCGCGGGCTGCGGTGAGGCCGGTGCCGCAGAAGCCTGCACTGCCGATGCTGTGTACAGGCTGCAGATGTACCGCATAAGAGCCAAGCAGATTTTCATGCCTTTGATATTCCGTGAGCCGGATATGCATGTGTGCGAAAAATGTTCGGATACGTGCTGTGACTTCCTGCGGCGGGTGGTGTGTTTGAAGAGTAAGATTCTGATTCATAGTATACTCCGGTTCTTTTTCTTTCCTGATGTATATTATACTATATCAGTTGACAGAATGCAAGCATAATCCGGCAAGCGGAACGTTTCCGGCGGTAAACGGTCAAAGCCGCTTTTGCCGGAAGATAAAATGAAATACAGGGTAGATTCAACGGTCTTGCGATCATGTGAATCATACCCTGTATTTCATGAGCCGGATAATGTTGATGTGAATGTGGTGCCGTTGTGGTGTGATGGAGCGGTGGTTTTTGCTGCATTTCAGGAGTAGGTTTAATGTTGAGAAAGTATTGAGGCAGTGTTGAGAAAAAGATGGATTTCATTCCGCATTTCCGGATATCTCTCACATGATTGCTCATGCTAAATGCTAAACAATCGGACAGAAACAGGTAACGGGCTGCTCGCTGTCTCTGTTCTGTTGCCAGCATCTGTATTATACATGATATTTTCGGGGATTGCAACCCTTTTCCGGTAAACGGTCACTTTTCCGCGGTAAACGGGCGGGCGGGCAGTGGCGGGCAGTGCCCGCCTCCTATTTGCTAAAGGTCTGTTTTGCGTTTGCTGTCTTCATCGAGTGTTTATGAATCAATCGCAGTTGGCAGTGCCTGCACCCATATGCGGGCAGTGCCCGCCTCCAATTTGCTAAAGGTCTTTTTTGTGTCTGCCGGTTTCATCGCGTGTTTTTGAATCAATCAGCGGGCAGTACCCGCATCCATATGTCTACAGCTGTCCAAGAACCATTCTGCTTTTGAGCACAGACTCTTTTTCGTTCCGATTCTCAGAAAATTAGAGTATTGCATACCCTCAGTCCATTGCGCAAAATAGGAGCATGGTTTTCCGACAGCTATAGAATAACGGCTGTCGGCACTGCCGACTTGCGCTTTCGGGGAGAATGTGATAATATTTGTTTGAGGGAGATTGTCAACCGATCACGCAGTTTTTCCTACTATGTTTATGAGATCTCAAATTACGATCCGGAGGTGACAGGATGCAGGATACAGAATTGCTCGCTCTCTATCGGGCACAGGATGAGAGCGCAATCGCGGAGACAGAATCAAAATACGGCGCAAAGCTGCGGCAGATCGCAAACGAACTGCTCTGCAGCAGACAGGATGCCGAGGAGATTGTCAGCGATGTGCTGATGCAGGCGTGGCAGAAGCTCCCCGCAGAGCAGCCACAGCATCTTTTTGCGTATCTCGCGGCGGTGACGCGCAATCTTTCGATGAACCGGCTCGATCAGCGCAATGCCAAGCGGCGCGGCGGCGGAAAGCAGCCTGCTGTCTTAGAGGAGCTTGCGGAATGCATCGCAGACGGGGAATCGGTGGAGCAGGCAGTCGATCAGCGCATGCTCGATGAAGCACTCAGCCGTTTTCTGCAATCACTGACGGCAGAGCAGCGCACAACATTTGTCCTGCGGTATACCTATGCCATACCGATTCCGGAAATCGCAGCACGGAAGCAGGTCAGCGAAAGCACCGTCAAGGTCACGCTGATGCGCCTGCGGAAAAAGCTGCGGCAGTATCTTGAACTGGAGGGATTACTATGAAAGCGCGCGATTTATTTGACGCCTTCGGCAGACTGCCGGAATCCTGCCGTCTGGAGGCGCTGGACGCTCCGGCACAGGATGCGGCAGAGGAGATCAATGCGCTCTTTGCTGAAAATGACCGGCGGCAGATACAGCCCGCACAGCAGACAAAATCAGAGCAAAGCCGCAGCATTGCGGTCCGGGATGTGCAGCCGCCCAGACAGCAGAAGTCCGCAAACCCGATCCGCAATCTGACAATCGGGCTGACGGCGGTCGCCGCGGTCATTGCGGTGACGGTCGGTGCAATGGTCTGGCGCGTGCATCAGGAGACGATTGACACAATCGGCACAACACCGGGCGCATCGCTGTCATCTGCGGTCACGGAGATCAATATACAGACCGATTCCGCCGGTGTGCCGGTCACGGAGACAACCGCAGCGGGTGATGCAGTACCGTCTGCGCAGTCCGCAGAGGTCACGCAGACTGATCCTTCCGCAGAGCCGGAGGAGACGCCCCACACCACAGGAACCAATCTCTTCGGCGGCAGCGGTGAGCTGAAAATCAAGGGCGTGCTCAACGGTCTCTCGCAGCCGATTCTGGAGGATAATGATTTCTGGTATATCAGCGGCAGAGGGCGCATCAGCAAGACAGCGCTCAACAGCAATGGGCATTATTATGAGGAGCTGCTCTGTCAGACGCCGGGCTGTCTGCATAATACGGAGGACTGCCTGCGGTATCGCTATATGAACATGCTGACAGACGGCGAGGTGCTCTATGAACAGGAGGTTGACCAGAACGGCTATCTGAATGACAGCGATGTGCTGATCCGGATCAATCCGGACGGCAGCAGGGATATTTTCTTCGCGCCGGATAAGGAGCTGATCCTCGAAAATGCAGGGCTCACAGCGGATCAGGCAAACGCATATTATTCGTATCACAATATCGAGTATTATAACATCATAAAGCTCGGCACATCCGGCAAGTATCTGATTTCCGGACAGATGTTCAGCAGTGTCACCGAAAACGAGGCGGTCTGGTTCAATCTGATCTATACGCCGGAAACAGAAGCGACGATTCTTCTGCCGGCTGAAGCGGCTTCATGGCAGTATGACGCAGGCAGCAACCGGCTTTACGGCGCACAGCTTTCCACAAGAAAAATCGGGCATTTCGGACAGAATGCGGATTTCTTCGTATATGACATCAATACGGGAGAGGTTGTCGGGAAAAGCTCCTTTCAGGGCATTGTCAGCTATGTGATTCTGGACGGCAGGCTCTATTATGAGCAGGGCTTTGACACCAATGAAGAATTGATTGTAGACGGCAAGGTCTCCGGCGGACGCATCAACACGACCTATTCGATAAAGGTCTATGATTTTGAGACAGAGCAGGGGCAGGCTTTGCAGGAGAACATACCGGATTCCGTGCAGCTCATCAAATGCGGCGGCAGACTGCTTTGCAGCAGGCATGCGCGTGTCGGCAAGGATCAGCTTTTCTATCTGAATCCGGAGGATATGTCCGAGGAAGTGATTTTCGAGACACCGAATACGATTCAGTTCGTACAGAGTGCGTCGCCGGATTTGATCTGGATCTCGGGCAATTTCGCAGGCGGCTTCATCATTGACGGAGAACTCAGACACATAGATTTCGGGAATTTTTGATCGGATATGATTTTCGCCGGATAGAGGGATCTGCCCTTTATCCGGCGGTTTTATGCTGTTAATATTGTGGAGAATGGCGTTTATAGATTTTTCCGACTCAGGCAAAAGCCGCTGAAACAAGCTGTTATGCTCATTTCAGCGGCTTTATTTTTTTGCTCAGATAATCGTGAACTGCTTGGGAAACTGCGTCAGATTGCGCGGTGCATCGTCTGTGATGACGAGCATATCCTCGATCCGCACGCCGAATTTGCCTGCCATATAAATGCCCGGCTCATCCGTCATGACGATACCGCGTGTCAGCGGCACATTGCAGCGCGGCGATGCGACCGGCGACTCGTGAATCTCCAGACCGACAGAGTGTCCCAGCGCATGTGTGAAATACTGCCCGTATCCGGCGTTTGCGATGACTTCCGCAGCGGCATTGTGCATATCGCAGCAGAGCATATCCTCGCGCGCTGCCGCCTCTGCCGCAGCCTGCGCAGCGAGCACCGTTTCGTAGACATTGCGCATTTCATCGGTTGCGGAGCCGAATGCGACTGTCCGCGTCATATCGGAATGGTAGCCGTGATAGACGGCGCCGAAATCCGCGAGCACAAAATCGCCCTCGCAGAGTGCGCGGTCGCCCGGGACGCCGTGCGGCTTGCTTGTATTCTCGCCGAACAGCAGGATTGTATCGAACGAGGGCTTTTCGCTGCCGCCGAGCGCCATATAGTAATTCAGGCGTGCCGCAGCCTCGCGCTCGGTCATGCCGGTGTGCAGCTCCGGCAGCAGACGCTGCAGCGCGGCTTCTGCGATGCGCTGTGCGCGGATGATGCAGGCGATCTCCTCCTCGGATTTGTTTGCGCGGAGTTTGCGGATCTTTGCGCCGACCGGCAGAAAGCTGATGCCGAGCAGCTCGCGCATCACGGCGAATTCGTCAACGGTCAGGACATCGTCCTCATACATGAGCTTCTGGACGCCGTGCTCGCGGAGCAGCTGCTGCAGGAACTCATAGAGTGCGGTGGCATTGGTGCGCGTGATGACGGAGAAGCCCTGCGGAATGAGCTGCTGTTCTGCGGTTTCGGTGTATCTGCCGTCGGTGACAAAGACGGCGGAACCATCGGGGAAGATCAGGCACTGACCTTCGAGGGCGGTGGTTTTGGTGACATAGATCAGGTTGACCTCGCCGGTCAGGAGCATGGCATCGGCGCCTTCCTCGCGGACGATGGCGGAGAGTGCTGTGATTCGGTTCATGGGATTATCAACTCACTTTTCTGACACTGATTCGTGATTTTCGATTTACATATGCTAACATTTTACCATATTTTGCCGGAAAAATCAAGGGCGGAAAATGAAAAGTGAAAATACAAAGGAAGCCGCCCCGATCAGAGACCGGAGCGGCTTAACATAACTATCGGTTATTTCAGGAGCTTCTTCTTCTGCTCCTCAAATTCCTCCTTGGTCAGGACGCCCTCATCGAGCAGTTCCTTGAGCTTGCGCAGCTCATCAGCGACCATATTCTCGGAGATCTCCTCAATCTTCTTGCTTTCGGCCTCCGTTTTCTCGGTCTTCTTCTGCTTCTTGACAAGGTCCGGATCCGGATCGTCCTCATAGGGCAGCTCATAGATGCCCTTCTTGCGGTTCGCGCGCATCTGCAGCAGAACCGGATTCTGCTCCTTGTCATGGAGATAGAACATCACGATGCAGAACAGACCGCAGACCAGCGTGAACAGACCCGCATTGAGTCCGGGCGGTGTGTACTTCATCTTGACCGTGTGCTCACCCGGTTCGAGCTCAACACCGATCATCGCCTTGAACAGCGTGGTATAATTGACCTCGACCTGCTTGCCGTCAACGGTTTCATTGCGCTTATACAGCTTGCCGTCCACCCAGACCTTCCAGCCCGGTTCTGCCGGAATCGAAGTCATCATCATCTGACCTTCCTTCGCGGTGATCTTGCCCTCGAGCGTTCTGCCGCCGAATTTGGTCAGCTTCCACTGCGATTCCTCGTTCTGCAGCAGCTTGATATCCTGCTCGAACAGCTCGGAATTGAAGTGATAGAAGAAGAACTGCTTGATGATCGTGTATTTTTCCTTGGTGTTTGCAGCATCGGTCAGCAGCGTCATGCGGAGCTGGAGCTTCTGACCTGCCGGATACTGACCGACATAGAGGATGTGGTAGTTATCGCCCTCGAAGAACGAGCCGAGCGACTTGGCATTGGTGCCGTCCACATTCAGCATCTCGACTTCGCTCTCGTTCCACTGATCTGCGAGCCAGAGGTTGACCTTGCTCTGGTTCTCAGACTTGAAGAACAGATAGAGCGGTTCATCGGTTTCGGTCTCAAGGAAGATATCGACGGTCGGATCAGGCTGGTGAACGGTCGGATTGCTCGAATCCCAGCCGAATTCACGGAAGCGCATCTGATCGCCGTATTCATCCTGATAGCACTGGTTGAAGCGCATCGGCTCGGTGACGGTCAGCGGGTGATAATAGGTATGCCACTGATCAAAGCCGCCGCCTGCGGTAAAGGTTGTCTGACCGGAAATCGTGCTGAGCAGGATATTCTGGCTGTTGAACGGGTTATCGTTCCCAAACGCATTGACGCGCTCGATATCCTTGCTGACCATGTAGCCGATGCTCAGTGCATTCGGGTTCTGGTAAAGTCCGACATCCATATCGGTCTCGGACTGGGTCTTTGCGTGCTCATCCCTGATCTTGACATAAGCAGCGCCGACGTCGGCATTCTCGCCCTTCTTCAGGACGTTCTTGTTCTCGTCACCCTTGTCAAAGACATACTTGATGCCGAGGACACTGTCTGCGAGCGGCGTGTTGCCGTCATATCTCGAGAAGTAGGAGCTGGAAGAATAGCCCATTGTCTCGATGTAGGTCAGAATCTTTGCGTTCATGACCGAGCTGGAATGCGTAATGCCGCGGAGCTTGAATCCGCCGTTGTCATTGACGGTTCTGACATAGGTCTTTTCCGCGCGGTAGAAGCCCGGATCGGATTCATAGAGTCTGTCAACCATGTCACGGCCGGACTGGATGTATTCGCGGTAGGATTTTCTGGAGGAATAGGAAACCTCCTTGTGAATCTCCTCAAATTCGCAGCGTGCGTTGTAGACAAGCTCCACGCCGGTGACGGCGACAAGGCTGATCATCAGCGCGGTTGTCAGTCCCTTTGAGGGATTCTTCTTGGTCATGATGTAGATGAAGATGCTGTAGACTGCAAGGAACAGCACCGTCAGCCAGATGGATTTATAGGTATCGAGGTAAACATCGCCCTTCTGGCTGATGAACATTCTGTTGTACTCGTTGATGAGCTTGTCCGCGCCCATTGTGACGAAATGGTTGATCGTCATGAGCACAACAAAGAATCCGACGAAGCTGCCGCCGATCGCAGCCTTTTTGATGCTGGTCGCATAGCGCAGTGTCATTGCGGTCATGCTCAGCATGATGAAGGAGAAGATGAACGAATAGCGGAAGGGCAGCCAGTTCGGCATCTGTCCGCCGTGCCAGAGCATATCGACCGGACGGATCAGCATGCAGAGGAACATCACAACGCAGAGGAATGCATAGCCGAGCTTCTTCTTCAGCGGAATGCGTCTGTTCAGGAAGAACAGCGGCATGCAGAGCGCTGCCATGACACCGCTGTAGATTTCCGGCTTGCCCTGTACGTTAACGGAGCTGTACTGGTTGACGCAGGTGAACTGTGCGATGAAATCGAGCACGTTGAACTGCGTCTTGAAAGACCAGTCCGGCGTGGTGAAATCGAATTTACCGAGTGCCAGTGCATTGTAGACCGGCAGAATCATGAACATCGCGCAGCACATTGCGACGGCTGTCGAGAATACCATGCGAATGATGATGTTGACAATGTTCTTGACATTCTTCTTGTCGAACTTGACCTTGTCTGAACCGAAGAAGAAATAGAACACAAAGTAGATCGCGGTGAAGATGCAGCACATGAAGCCGATATAGAAGTTTGCGATGCAGATCAGCGCAAGCGGGATGATGTAATTGAGCTTTCTGCCGTCGTCGATCAGATACTCCACACCGAGGCAGATCATCGGCAGGCAGATCAGACCGTCCAGCCACATCGGGTCGATGGTCTGGATGATGCCGTAAGAGCACATGCCGAACATCGTGCCGAGGAGCATGGCGAGCGCCGGCTTGACATGCTTGGATTTCTGCGCGTAGTAGCAGAAGGCGACCGATGCCGCACCGAGCTTGCAGAGGATCATGATGAGCAGCGCACCGAGAATCATCGTGCGCGGCAGAAGCATCACGATCAGCGTAAAGGGTGAGGCGAGATAGTAGCCGATGATGCCCTGATAGCCGCCGGAGAGGTTGCGCTCCCAGTTATAGAGGAGACTGCCGTCACCGTGGAAGGCATCTCTGAGGGCTTCAAAGTAGTAAACATACTGACCGTTGAGATCGAGCACGAGCACGGAATGCTCTCCGGCGGGGTAAAGCCCGAAGATCAGATATGCGATATAGATGAGGGCGACCGGCAGGAAGAATGCTGCCAGATACGACCAGTTGCGGGAAAGCCAGCCCTTTATGCCCCCGCTCTGCGGCGGTGCGGCAGGCACAGCTTTCGTTTTTTTGTTTGCCATGAAACTCCTCCTTTTGTTTCTTGCCCCGCTGACGGGGCAGAAAAGTGCATACGATACTATTATACATGATTCTTCCGGATTTTACAAGGGGTTCCGTGAAAAAAATGAGAAATTCCCCTGCATCCCATATCTATACAGACCGCATTCGCCCCAAAAGGTTACACCGCGCAGGACGCGGCTCCAATTTGCTAAAGGTCTGTTTTGTGTCTGCTGGTTCCATCATGTGTTCATGAATCAATCAGTCGGCAGTGGCGGGCAGTGCCCGCTTCCATTTTGCTAAAGGTCTGTTTTGTGTCTGCTGGTTTCATCATGTGTTCATGAATCAATCAGTCGGCAGTGCCGACCTCCAATTTGCTAAAGGTCTGTTTTGTGTTTTCTGGTTTCATCTTGTGTTCATGAATCAATCAGTCGGCAGTGCCGACCTCCAATTTGCTAAAGGTCTGTTTTGTGTTTTCTAGTTCCATCTTGTGTTCATGAATCAATCAGCGGGCAGTGCCCGCTTCCATTTTGCTAAAGGTCTGTTTTGTGTTTTCTGGTTCCATCTTGTGTTCATGAATCAATCATACTTTTTTTAATCTACTGTGGGCACTGCCCACCCGCTTGCATTTTGCGGAACAATGTGCTATAATGCATTCAGATACTATTATATATCGGGAAAAGTTCGGGCTCAGAAAAAGCGGGATGTTTCCGCCTTCCCTCCCGCCGCCCTTCTCCTTCCTATTTTCACAACACATAAGGGGTGATTGCATGTTTGAGATTCAGCGCATGGGCTGCTCCTGCCGGCATGACAGCAGCTTTGTCTTTGATCTGCCGCAGGGCTTCGACGGCTATCTCATGCTCTATGTCAAAACACGCGCATTTTTTCGCATCGGCGGCGAGACCGTGACCGTCGAGCCGGAAACATTCATCATCTATAACCGCAATTCGCCGCTTTATTACGGTGCAGCGGGCGGCGCCTATGTCAATGACTGGATGCTCTTTACCTGCACCGAGGTGCTCGATGCAGAAATCGGAATCCGGTTTGATGAACCGGTGTTCATCGGCGAGCAGGTCAACCTGACGCAGTATTTCCAGCTCATCGCGGATTGCTACTACCGCGGCACCGATGCCCAGACTGCCGGTCTGCTGATCCGCGCGATGCTCTCGGAGATTTTCTCCAAGACCGAGCGTCCCGAAGCCGCCGAGCTGCCGCATTACCGCGAGCTGCTCGATCTGCGCCGCAAGATCTATGCGCAGCCTGCAAAAAACTGGAGCATGGAGCAAATGGCGCAGATGCTCAATATCAGCATGCCCTATCTCCACGCGCTCTACCGCAAGGCGTTCGGCGTCACCTGCACGGCGGATGTCATCCAGAGCCGCATGGAGCAGGCACAGCAATATCTGAACAATCCCGGCATGACGATCGAGGAAATCGCCTATGCCTGCGGCTACAGCAGCGGCGTGCACTTCTCGCGGCAGTTCAAAAAACACTTCGGCGTCTCCCCGCTGCAGTGGCGCAAATCCGATCAGAGAAAATGATAAAAGAATAGGATATGTTAAAAACTCAATAACATATCCTATTCTTTTTTTTATGCCGCTGTGCTATAATAAGGTCAGAAAGGGGCGAGTGCGGCGATCACGCAAGAATGTGATACATGCATATCCCCCGCTGATTCCGCCGACGGAATGGAAGCAGAGAGTCAATACCGCCGGCTTCAATATATGGAATCCCGCTGCCGGAGATGTTTTATGAGAGGGGAAACATCTCCGGCAGAATCCGGGAATCAAAAATGATCATTTCAGGCAATATGAAAAAAGGGGAAAATCCTGATGCCTTTGAAGATTCTACTCATTGGCGGGACCGGCACAATCAGTATGGCGATTACGCGGCGGCTGGCTGCACAGGGACATGATGTCTTTCTGTTCAACCGCGGCTCGCGTACCGCCGGGCTGCCGGATTCGGTCAAAATCCTGCGCGGCGATATCAGCAATGAAGCAGAAGCCGCAAAGCTGCTGGACGGCATGCAGTTCGATGCCGTCGGCGAATTCATCGGATTTGTTCCGGAGCAGGTGCAGCGCGATGTCCGGCTCTTTTCCGGCAGAACGCGGCAGTATATTTATATCAGCTCTGCATCGGCATATCAGAAGCCGCCTGCGGAAAGCCTGATCACCGAGAGCACACCGCTCTGCAATCCCTATTGGCAGTATTCACGCGACAAGATCGCGTGTGAAGAATATCTGATGCAGCAATACCGCGAAAACGGCTTCCCTGTGACAATCGTCCGCCCGAGCCACACCTATGATGAGCGCTCGGTGCCGCTCGGTGTCCACGGCAGAAACGGAAGCTGGCAGGTTGTCCGCCGCATCATGGAAGGCAAGCCCGTCATCATCCACGGCGACGGCACATCGCTCTGGACAATCACCCACAACAGCGACTTCGCCAAGGGCTACTGCGGACTTGTCGGCAACATCCACGCAATCGGGCAGGCGTATCACATCACGTCCGATGAGCGCGTGACATGGAACCAGATTTATCAGTGCATCGCGGATACGCTCGGCGTTCCGCTGAAGGCATGCCATATCCCCTCGGGTTTTCTCGCTGCGATCAGCGACTATGATTTCGAGGGCAGTCTCATCGGAGACAAGGCAAACACCGTGATTTTCGATAATTCCAAGATCAAGCGGACCGTTCCCGAATTCCGTGCGGATGTCCGCGCAGATCAGGGCATCCGGCAGACGGTGGAGCATCTGCTCGCACATCCGGAGCTGCAGACGCCCGATCCGGAATTTGATGCATGGTGCGACCGCGTCATCGCGGCTTATGAAAACCTGAAAGGAGCGCTTGCCCCGTGAATGATTTTCAGTTTTGCAGCCCGACCGAATTTGTATTCGGCAGAGGGAAAGAGAATGAAGCAGGCAATTTAGTCAAAAAGCACGGCGGTACGAAGGTTCTGCTGCATTTCGGCGGCGGATCCGCACGCCGCAGCGGATTGCTTGACCGCATCAAGGCTTCGCTGGCAGCTGCCGGCATCGGCTGTGTCGAGCTTGGCGGCGTCAAGCCGAATCCGCGTGACACCCTCGTTTATGAGGGCATCGAGCTCTGCCGCAAAGAGGGTGTCGATTTCATCCTTGCAGTCGGCGGCGGCTCCTCGATCGACTCCTCAAAAGCGATCGCAATGGGCGTCCCCTATGAGGGCGATTTCTGGGATTTCTACTCCGGGAAGGCACTCCTCCATGCTGCACTTCCCGTCGGAACCGTATTGACCATAGCTGCAGCCGGAAGTGAGGGCTCCGGCGATTCTGTGGTCACAAGAGAAGCTGACGGTCTGAAAAGAGGTACGGGCTCTGATCTGATCCGTCCGCGGTTCTCCATCCTGAATCCGGAGCTCACCTGCACGCTGCCTGCCTATCAGACAGCGTGCGGCGCGACGGATATCATGGCGCATGTATTCGAGCGCTACTTTACCAATACGCAGGAGGTCGAAATCACCGACCGCCTTTGTGAAGCCGTCCTTCTGACCATGGTCAAGGAGACGCCGCGCGTCATTGCACAGCCTGACCTGTACGAAGCACGCGCAAATATCATGTGGGCAGGCACCGTCGCACATACCAACATCGTCGGTGTCGGCAGAGAGCAGGACTGGAACAGCCACGGCATCGAGCACGAGCTTTCCGCGCTCTATGACTGCGCACACGGTGCCGGTCTTGCCGTCATCATGCCCGCGTGGATGGAATTCGTCTATCAGCACGATGTGATGCGCTTTGCACAGATCGCAGTCCGCCTTTGGGGCTGCCAGATGGATTTTGCGCATCCAGAGGTCACCGCGCTGGAGGGTATCCGCCGTTTCCGCCAGTTCCTGCACAGCATCGGCATGCCGGTCAACTTTGCAGAGCTCGGCGCAAAAGAGGAGGATATTCCGAAGCTTGTTGAAAAATTCGGCATCGGTGACGGAAAAACCGGCGGATTCGTTTCGCTTTCGGCAGCGGATATCACGGAGATTTACCGCATTGCCGCTCACACTGCCCTTTGACTGCGCAGGATTCAGGGATATCTGCGCTTACATGCTGAAACCGACATGGATACTGGAGCCATGTCGGTTCTTTTTTTCCACTGACCGGACAAACAGACAGCATTGCGAAAAAACAGCAAAAGCCGCCCATTCCGTAAAAATGAGCGGCTTTGTTCTATTGATGTCCCAACTATCTCTTGAAGATATCTGCTTGTCTTTTTGCCATGA
>CAMKLV010000040.1:0-30175 GCA_946413695.1 uncultured Ruminococcus sp.
ATAATGTGGATACCGCAAGCAAGGATACCTCAGCACTTGACATGATGCCGATCGTCAACTTGTTCAACGAATGGCACGCAGCTTCGACTTCTAAGAAAATCAAGGCAGTTATCGAAGCCAATGCAAAGGCAGGCAAGTATCGCACGACCTGCGCTCCGTTCGGTTACACAAAAGGCGATGATCCGAATCACCTGCCTGTGATCGATCCCGATGCCGCGCCTATTGTCCGCAACATATTTGAGATGAGAGCAAGCGGTATTAGTCCGCACCACATTGCTGATAAGCTCAATGAGGACGGTGTGCCGATCCCCTCGGACTACTACTATGCAAAACTCGGTAAGCCCAATCCTCGGCGCACAAGGCATATGTGGAGTCCGGAAACGGTAAGGCAAATACTTCACAACTACACCTACCTCGGACACCTTGTTCAGCTCCGCACAAGAACTGTCAGCTACAAAAATCACAAGGTCATCAAAAATGACGAGGAAGACATGATCGTAGTGAAGAATACACACGAGCCTATTGTTTCTCAGGAGCTTTGGGACAGAGTGCGTGAGATGGAGCAGTCGGTATCTCAGGGCAAGCGTAACAGCAGCGGATATGTTGCTAACCTCAGTGGACTTATTTACTGTCAGGACTGCGGAAACAAAGTCCGCCTTGCGTGGAACAACACCACGAACGGCAGTAAGAAAAAGCCGAGAAAGTATCTTCGCCACAATTATAACTGCACTTCCTACATGAAGTTCGGAAAGCGTTACTGTCCCAGCCATTACATCAAAATGCAGGATATGGACGCTATTGTGCTTGAAGATATTCGCAGCCTTGCACAGCTTGTTGTAGAGGACGAGGAAAAGGCAAAAGCGGAATTTCTTGCACGCAAGGCGAAGCATCATGAGGAGCAGTATTCCGTTGATACCAAGAAGATCACAGCGGGCAGATACCGCTTGCAGGAGCTTGACACGCTGATTCAGAATATTTATGAGGACAAAGTCCTCGGAAAGGTGTCAGAGGACGTAGCGATGAAGCTGATAGCAAAATATGAAGCAGAGCAGAAAGAGCTGTCCACAGAAGTTGCTGACCTTGAAGAAAAGTTCTCCACGATCAGGCAGGACGAAGAAGATGTGACTATGTTCATGGAGCGCCTGAGAAAGTACACCGATGTGCAGGAGCTTACCCGTGAGATGTGTCTGGAGCTTATCGAGTATATCACACTTGATGCCTATATCGAGGGGCAGCCCCGTGAGATCTACATCTACTACAAGCTGCTCGATGAACCTCTGAAAGACAAAAGAAGCCTGTTTTAAGGCGTATTTACGTTGCTTACACACCATACGAAAGTGTGTTACTATTTGGCAAGGGGACTACCGCAGCAATATACACAGCCGTCATGATGAGCGGAACCATGAGAAAGAACATTCGGGATTTTTTATTCTCTGTATTCTGCGCATTTTTTAAGATGTCTGAATCCAGCAGCGCAAGCTTCGGGCATTTTTCCAGATATTTTACCGGAATTTCCTGCCCTTCTTCGCATGAAAGCGGATACAGCGCCTGCCTGCTTGTCAGGGGAGTCGGGGGGAATTCCTTGGAATACTCTTTTGCGCCCGCATGATATTTCACCGTGAATGAAAAAAGCGCTTTCCTTACCCACTCATCCAAACCAAGCTGATCCGGACGCGGGATTTCTTTTACGGATTCGATAACCCCTTTTGTCTGTCTGCCGTGCTTCTCAATATACCCTCTGATTACGGGCTGACAGAGCGCGCATGCAAACAGGATATCTATCATCAGAACGATTATTCCGATGCCGGCTTTTATGACGATTCCGGATACAGCCGCCGCCTGATCACCGGGGATGATACCCGTCACCGCCATCACGCCTGTGACCGAGCCGATGACTGCTCCTGCAAGTATCCATCTGACCGTCATTCTGAAAGCGCGGCTGTCCTGCGGATCATATGTCTGCATGTTGTCTGACCTCCTGCTGTTCTGTGTCTGTGGTTTATTTTCTGCGGTTCTTGTATGCTTTGAGAAATCCGAAGCCGAAAAATATCAGCAGTCCGATGCTAAAGATGATCAATAAAACATTTTTGTTGTGTATTCCCAAATAGAGAATGAAGCCGACAAATCCGCCGTAAACGGTCAGAAGTACCGCAGCCGCCGCTATGCGCAGAAACAGCGGAATCTTTTTATCCTGAACAGCCTGCAAAGAGCCGTCTATGATAAGATCAAGCAGTATTTCAAATATCATTTCCATGTCATAATCCTTTCGCAGTCAGGTTTGCGTCTCAATATGAAGTATGCTGTTATTATAGCACACCGTATCCGAAAAAGCAAGCTTCTTCATAGAAATTTAAGCCGCCGATGTGTCCGAAGCACACCGGCGGCTGTTCGTCTTTATTCAGGATCAATCGAGCTTTGCGATTTTGCGGAGAATTGCAATCACATCATCTCCGGTGAGATTGCCGTCACGGTTCATGTCAGCGTTCTGTTTGCCCTGCGCTGTGATTATTGCCGTATTGTCCTCTGCGGCAAAGCGCGCAACCAGCACAGCATCCGAGACATCGACATTGTTGTCGCAGTTTGCATCGCCGTAGGGCGCATTCTCAATTTCCGGATTTACTGTAGTAATCGGCTTGCCCTCAACAATCGGAACCACATTGATATGAAAATTGTCGATATTCTGCTCCTTGATGTAGTCACACACAGCAGCCCAGGCATTGATCTCGGCATCCTGATGAAACTCAACTACGATTGGTTGATAGCCGGGATACTCTTTATCGCTGACTATCCTGGCATCCAGTCCGTTTTCCTCGACAAACGCAATCAGCATGGCGCGAATCTGCTCAATATCAGTAATTTTCTCTGCTTCCGCTGTTGTCATTGTCGTAGTAGTTGTTGTATTATCAGCATTGGGATTCGCTGTCATAATCGGGCTTCCGTCAGCGCAAGGAACCAGATTGAACGAAGTTCTTTCAATGCCGTTCTTTTCTGCGAATTCCAGAATCTGCCTGTTGGCAGAGGTTGCAGAATTGAATTCGATTACAACAGTACCGGCATACTGCGGATATGCTTCATCGCCCACGCATTTGGCATCTATGTCACTCTCTGCGATATACTGAGTAAACAGTTCGCGGATTGTATCAGAATCTGTAATCTTTTCAGCTGTGACCGCTGTTTCATCTGCGGATGCAGGAAATGCATTCCATACCGAAAAAGTCATCAGCATGGCAACAACCGTGCAGATGGTCGAAATGATACGCTTTTTCATATTTCTCCCTCCTTGCTTATCATCGGTTTGTCAGGTATGCGATCATACATCTGACGCCTCGTTGCGCTTTCCGTCAGTCAGCGCAACTATTTTATATGCGTACCTGTCAATGTGATACTTTGCTGCAAAATCCTGAATGATAAAGCTGCATGGAATATCAGCTTTTGTGTTCCACTCAATTACAAGTTGAATCTGTCCGTTCGGTAAAGTGATGTTTTCGGCGCACCGTGCATCCAGAGCGTTTTCTTCAAAAAGTGCTGTATACATTGCGCGGATTGTATCCGGATCTGTGATTTCGTCATCGGGAATCGTGAATCCCTCCGGATCCTTCCATGCATAGCCCAATAAAATACTCCGGACATTTTCGTTTTTGTCTGCAAGCAGAATCTGCTCCGGTGTCAGTGTGCAGAAAATACGCGGATAATACGGAAAGCAGATTGCATTTTCGCGATCCGCTCCGATTGCCGAAAGAATCGCAGAAATCTGTTCTTCCTTTGCGGCACGGTACAGTTTCTCCTGCGTTTCTATATAATAATCCCATTCCATCAGAGAAATTTCTTCCTCAGAATACAGATTCGGATCAAGCGTTTCAGCATATTTTCTGCCTGCTTCTTTCGCTTGGTCTGACAGTCCGGCTGTATGCTCATAATAAGTCAGGTGGACAGGAATCAGCGTTTCGCCGGAACGGATTTGCTGTCTGACCTTTTCTTCCGCCTTGGCTGACAGTTGATCGGGATCGACTGACGGTACCGCTTTTGTGGTGACTGTGGTCATTGCCGCGGTTGTGGATGTTTCGGATGATATAACAGCTTTTGCTGAACTTGTAGTGCGCACAGATGTCTGATTGTCTGCAACCGGAGATGCCGATTCGGATGATGTCACATTTGTCACAGCCTGTTCTGTTGCGGCTTTGCGCATTGTTGTGGCAGCCGGTTCTGTGCGCAGCGATGTCACCGTCAAAGGTTTTGCAGTTGTAATCTGAGCGGATGTGGCTGCCGCGGTCACTTCTTCGAGGAACGAATCTACCTGACTGTTCTGCGGGATCAGGTCATCCTGATTTCCGTGCAGCATCACCGCACCGAATCCGACCGCAAACAGCAGACAGGCTGCAAGAATGGCTCCGACCGTCCGGAGAGGGACTGCGGCTGTTCTGTGTGAAGCTGCAATGTGACCGCCGGTGTTCCTTGACGCAGCCGGTGCAGATGCACAATCGGCATGGGCTGGCGCTCTGCCGCGGCGGGGGTGTTTGTATGCCGAAACGATCATCTGATCCGGCAGATCGTTCAGCAATTCAGCAAGCTCCGTTGCATTCAAAGCAATCCCTCCTTTCTGAGATATGCCAGCAGCTTTTTCCGGATATGTGACAATGTTACCTGCACGTTATTCTCGCACATTCCGGATTCCGCCGCAAGATCGGAAAAGGATGTGAATCCCCAGTATCTGCGGATAAACAGGTTTCGCTTTTTGACCGGCAGCGATTGCAGAAACCGGCTGATTGCCTCCAGCAGTTCGCGCCGCTCCAGCTCAGAGAGTACATTTTCAGATGAAGGCAGCAATTCTGAAAGTTCGTCGAGCGCCGCAGCCTGCTGACCGCCGCCGCGTTTTGTACGGTGTCCTGCTTTATACCGGTTCAGCGCATGGTTGCGGACCGTTTTCAGCAGATAGGCGCAGAAGTTTTCCGGCTGTGCAGGCGGAATCGCATTCCAGATCTGCAGCAGCGCATCGTTCAGGCACTCCTCTGCATCCTGCTCACTGCCCAGAATATCGCGCGCAACGGTCCGGCAGAGCGCACCGTACTGTTCCGCGATCACGGCAAGCGCCTGCTCATCTCTGTTATTCAGCATCAAAAGAATTCTTTTGTCATCTATGGCAATCACCGCCCTTCGCGTTTTGCCTTCATCCATCAAGACAACAAAACGCCGGAAAACTTAAAGCGTTTTCAAAAATATTTTTCTCTGTCTGCATTGTAGCATCTGCGGCGGCGTTTGTCAATATGCAGGCAGAAACAGCCGCTGCTTTCCGCATTCCCCCCAGTTGGGGGGTAGTATTCAGATTGAAAATATGATAAAATAATTACAACAATGGGGATCGCTGGATTCCGGCGCTCCTTTGTCTGATGTGTATTCCGGAAAGGAGCGAAAGCAATGATGATACGGCAGGTGATGCGGATGTGCGTACACCGTACAAGGTCATGACTGCAAAAGCTGCACCGGAGCGGTTTCCGGACAGCCAAATGACCGTTTGAACAATCAAGGATGAAACAGTCCATAAAAATCTATTTTGAAGGTGAGGTACAGATTTATGAAACAAACGCGAAAACGCATCTTCTCTTTGCTGATGTCAGGAATCATGACAGCATCGCTGCTGCCTGCGTATCTGGCTGAGCTGCCCATTCCGGCAGCAGCGGACGATCCGGTGGAGGACAACGATCCGACGATCGACTTTGACTACGCAACCGGCAAAAATATCCTGAATGCAGACGATGCGCTGAAGGATCTTGCACAGCAGAAAAAAGACAGCATGGATTCCGGCGAAACAGAAGATATGAAGCAGAGATTCCCGTGGCAGCACGCGACATATGTCACTGCCGAAGGAGACAGCGGCCATTCGCTCCGCACGCTGCTTGAATCCAGAGACACCGATGTTCAGTATGTTTCGCTCGTAAAAGACTATAAAGGTTATTGGGATCATTGGGACAAGCAGAAATGGGAGCCGATCAAAATCACCACGGACAAGGTGCTTGACCTGAACGGACACCAGTTTTTGCTTCAATATGATGCAAACATCAATCACAAAGAAGGCGGTCACGAGCAGGAATATAGCTGGGAGGGTGCACATTATCTGAGTGCCTTTGAAATCTCCGAGGGTGCAACGCTGACGATCATCGACTCCTCTGAATGGCGCGGAGACGGGAAGGGCACAGGTAAAATCGGATTTTATGCCGGCTGGTGTGACCATTATACCTATGACTACAAATGGTACGGCCACCGTGATCTGTTCCATGTACTGGACGGAAATCTGATCATTTACGGCGGCACCTATGAAGCCGGCGAAACCAAGATGCAGAGAAAAGTAGTTTCAAATTTCTCCATGAAAAAACTGACAACGGCCATCGGAACGGCGGTCGGACTCGGCGTGAACATTGCAAAATATGCAACGGGCATCTCAACTGCCGAAGCCGCATATCAGGATGTGCTGGACGAAGTAGCTGATCTGAATGCAGGCACAGCAGATCCGAAGCCGCCGAAGACCTCAGAAACACAGAAGAATCAGCCGGACGGCAAAGCCAGCACCAGAAATCTGTCTGTCAGCGAAAAATCGGCGGAAAAAGACAAGAAGATTGCTGAAGGCGATAAGCAGGGAACACCGGAAGGCGAGAACAAGGCTGATGAAGAAGGAAAGGCAAAATACGATAAAAACACCAAGGTTGCAAAGGCGAAGAACGAAATTGTCAATCAGGCTGTCAATAAAGACGGCATCATGGGCATTGTCAACGAGGGCTTTTCGCTCGTGGATCAGGTCATAGATATGTTTGGCACAACAGAGTACCCGCCGATCTCCAATACGATTATGGGTACGGCTGTCCGTGTGGGAACAGCGGGCACCTTTGCCTGCTACGGCGGCAGCTACATCGGCAACGGCAGCACGCCGGATACACGGAATGCTGTTGTCGAAGTGATGATCAGTCCGAGTGCAGGTGCATGGACATATGATGCAAGAAAGCGGGAAGGCGGCAGAGCCTATATCTATGACGGCGATTTTACAGCCAATGCCGGTGCAAATGTGTTCAACATCTGCCGCGGCATTAAAGACAAAGAACTGAAAACAACCCAATACAGGCTCAACGCGAATAACAGTTCTGAAGTTGCGATTACCTATGACGAACATTTCGGCGTGGAGGAGCTCTTTTATGAGAATCAGGATCAGCTGGAAAAGGGAAGAATCGAAAACGGCACCGTCTATGACCAATACAACCAGGAAATCATCCCTGAACCGCTGACAACCGCCAATATTCAGGTGCGCGGCGGCACCTTCCACTGCCATTATAATGTGATCAACATGGCAAAGCTGGAAAAAGGCGCGCGCACAACAGCAGGTACCTCCGTTGACGCGCATTACCGCAAGTTCCCCGGCACCTCCGGCTCCGTGAACCTCGGCGTGGATTCCTTCGGCGAAGACCTCATCCGCGACGGCAGAATCCAGATCGTCGATAATGCAGAGGGCTGTCTCGTTCTGATGGACGATCAGGAACCGGGCAAAGAAAACGGACTGTATCACTACCGCCTGTTCTGCGGCGACAACGAGCTGCGTACAAAATCCTATCTGAAGGTCTATCCGAATGAGGCAGTCACGAATTCATCGAATTCCATGCAGCTTGCCTATTATCTCGGTACAGGCACGCAGACGAAAGATATCTTCACGGATGACGAGGATAATATCCGTTCGCCTTACCGCCAGATGGAAAAATATTTTGATTTCCAGATTGACGATCCGAATCACAGACAGGCGTATTCCGTCAAGCCGTATTTCCGTAATTCGAAAACGGAACAAATGGATGTCTACGGGGAACATGTAGCATCCTCTGAGGTCTGGTATTATCCGGCGCCGCTGGATAAATACGGCAATGAAATCAAGGATGTCTCCTACGGATTTTCTGAGCTGCGTTTTTTGGTGCATCCCAATAATATCGGAAAATTCCAGAAATGGGCAGGCTCGGAGCTGCTCGGCACTATGCACCATTATGAACCGGACACAGGCGTTTACTGGCTCTATGACAAGGACTTTATCGACGATGAAGCCTGGCAGGATGTGATTGACGGAGAAGACCTCTATTTGGACGGCACATTCAATATCAAAAAAGCAACATACGAAAAAGTCCGCACGAACATGAAATACTTTACCTACAAGGTCTATCAGGTTGATCCGCTGACGCGCGAAAATCTCAACGCGAACGGCACCTACGGCGGCGATGATCCGCTGCTCACAGTCTGCTACGGCTGTGCGCCGGAGGAGACTGCGCTCAAGTGCAAGCTGCCGCTGGACGAGGTCGAGCAGCGCATCAAAAATACCCACCCTGAATGGCAGGGCTACCGCGCAGGCGAGATGTACCGCATCGTGCTGGAAGTGCAGGAGCAGATCGGCATCGGTGAAAAAGCTGCGAGTGCGGATAGTCTCTGCTTAGATAAGTCATTCAATGACTTCGGCAAAAAGCTGAGACCTGCTTCTACCACAACTTCCATTCTGTTCCGCTGCTTTGAGCAATCAGAGCAGATGAAAGATGAGCGCCTGTATCTCGACACAGCCTTTACACCGCTCCAGTGGCCGGAATATCCGACCAATATGCATACAATCCCGGCAGGTCAGAAGCATACCATCGAGCTGCGCAACGGCAAGACCGGCATGGTTGACTGGGAAGCAGACGCAAGAGTCTTTGACATCTACTATCAGTGGTGGGAACTGGACGAGAACGGCGAGCCTTATAAGCTGCTTGCCGGAACCGACAACATCTTCAATGACGGACTGAGTAAATATACGGAATTCGGCACACTGAAAGATTATCAGAGTGGCATGGCTGAAATCATCAAGAATGATAAGAACGCCAGCAGCACCGATGATGACGATGTCTATGAGCTGAAGGATAAAGCAAAGCATAAGCCCGGTTCATGGAATCTCGAATACGTCAAGAAGAGCGACGGAAAGCGGTTCCAGTATGCAAATACCGTCGATCCGGACGATCCGCGTGCGGATACCTATGTCAATCCGGATTATCCGAATGTCACCGGTCTGCCGTATATCTCTCCGGAGGGAGAATACAATTGGACAGCGGAACAGCTCCATATGTATACCTCCGAGACAACCGGAACAGATATCCTGAAATCAGACAAGAGCCGGAATCTGAGCCTCTATTACAACGATGTGACTGCAAACCAGACCGATTCCTGCTATATCCCGAAGGAACTGATCGGCAAACGGATCCGTGTCTGTGCGATTGCACTGAACTCGCGCTGGCCGCTCGCCTTCGACAAAAAGCAGACCTTCTGGTCGCACACGATGGAGGTTTGTGATCCGAACAGCCCTGAGGGCTATGTCAACGTTCAGACTGACGAGAAAGAGGACTTCGGCGAAGATATCCCGGCAACGCTTTCTGTCCAGAAGCTGAGAGACTTCTATAACGGCAGCAAGATTGCCTCTGTCACCTACTATGCTTACGGCAAATACAAGCAATTTGCATATGATCCTAAATACATCCTTTCCAATCTGGGCGAAGTGCCGCCTGTCAGATATCCGAAGGATTTTTCTGATAAGGTACCGGATTTCATCGCGGATGAGAACCGCAATGCAAAATTAAATGATTTCCTGCAGGATTACGATGATGTCTGTGTTGTGCTCGGACTGACAAACACCGAGCGGTTGAAGCAGATTCAGAGTACGGTTTATTCGCTGGATATGGTCACCGATTTTGTCATGCTGTATCCGGCGCCCGAAATCTACGGCACCTTTGCAATCAAGCCGACCGGCACGCCGGATCCGAGCAAAAAGCCGTATGAGCAGTCGGCTGTATTCTCCGTCACAAATCTGGGCGGACTGCAAGCAGGCGAAACCGTCAGCTCTGTTTACTACTATGCATACGGAAAAGAAAAATCCTTTGACGGGCTGAGCGTTTATAATTGGAAGGATCTGCCGGAGGCAAGATATCCGATCGGTTTTACCGAGACGGAGACTTCACCGCGTTTTGCACGGTTACAGCGTGATGTGTATGTCAGAGTGCAGACCAGCAAAAACAATGCGCCGTACAGATCGTTCACCCTCACGGAACAAAAGCCCGATCTGAAAGGCGCCGTCGGCTTCACCTATGACAAAGACCTCAGCTATGCGACATACGATCATCCGGTGACGCTCTCGCTTGATGATTTCCAAGGTCTCGCGTACAATGAGGAGATCGTTGAGGTGGAGTACAGGGTTGACAGCGCGACCAAGGTATTCAGCACCGAAGATGATCCGGACGTTTTCAAGGACGGCATTCCTTCCGCTGTATTCCCGACTGACTTTTACGGAGAAAACTCAGCAAACAAAATCCGCAATAAGAATTATATCCCCTATGTAACAGTCAAAGTGGCGAGAAAACCGGTTAAGTCGGATCAATCAAAGACGGAACAGGGAACGGGCGCAACTGTTATGACACCGACTGACATAGATCTGTCAACGCTTGAGCAATTACAGGAGTTAATCGGAAAAACGCCGGTAGAAGGTACAGTCAAAAGGACAGAAATACTGGAAGAAACAGATATCATTGGCACCTCAGTTTATAATCCGTCTGATTCGCAGTTCTTACTCCAGACCGATAAAACAGAAACCCGCGAAAAGACATTCTCCACGGAGAATTATGAATCCTTCCGCTGTGAAGTCAAAGCGACGGATATTCAGAACTTCGGAAAAGAAAATGAGGAGATCAAGGTCTCGGACGTTCTGGACGGTAAGTATGAGAAAGGTATCGGTGCATTCAATGCTTACCCGACGAATGCCACAATCGGCTTCGACTTCAGCGATTATACCAACACAAATGAAAAGGTTGCAGTTCTGGAGCAGCATCCGACGATCAGCTGGCTGTCAGTCATCAAACCGACCGGCGAGCGCGGTGAGGCGACCTTTACCATGAAAACGCCGGACGGCGGCAGCGTTTTCAAGACAATCCGCGTCATCGAGAATTATGACAGCTTTACGATCAAAGGCATTTCCGCACCGGTAATCGGCAAGCCGCTCGATTTTGATATCGAGATTCCGGAGGACGCACCGTACCATATCAAAGAGGTCAGCTGGTCTACCAATTCCGATACACCGATTACAAAGGATTCTGTGGCAGAATACTACCATCCGTATACGATCCGGATCACACTGGAATCCGATCCATGCTGCCAAAGCAGCCATTGGGATGCTTCATTCACCATGGAAGCTGCGCAGCACGACGGTTCTGTCGAGACAATCAGCGAACCGATGCGGGATCCGATCACTGCACAGAACTCGTCTTATGCAAGGCAGGAATATGATTGGGACGCACACGAAGATTTGCAGGAGTTTGTATTCACCTACACTTATCCGGCACAGTCCGATCATGCGGCATCCGTCATTGACGAGGTGCATCTGGACTTCCCGACCGAGGTACCGGAGGGTACGTATTTCAGCGATTATCTGAAGCAGGTGCATCTCTATACGAACGGTCATGACGATACACTGAGCAGCACCATCCTGCCGACCTACAGCGCAGATGCCTATGACATCGGAGATGCATCCGGCTATGATGTTAGCCTGCTTGATCTCCGTGTTCAGAGCTTTATCAAGGGCATGCAGGACGGTCTCAGCGCAACAATCGAAATTCCGGAGGAGATGCAGAATACCGGTGACCAATTTGCCGAGAATGTCAAAATCTATATCAACGGCGAAGAGGGCGAGGTTTTCCTCAGAACAGACGGTAAAATCACATTTTACGCACCGGAGACAATCACGGTCACGGACGGCAAAGCTGTCCCGAACATGCCGCAGTATTCCATGCAGGCATTCAATCCGGTCGTCGGTGAAACCATCACGCTGAGCGATCTGCTGATTTGCAGTGATGACAGAGTTTCTGTGAAGCTGACAAGCGTTGAATGCGACAGCGATCCGGAAAAATACTTCACCTATGATCTGAAAGAAGGCACATTTACGCCGATCGCAGAAAAGCCGAATAATGCGAACAGCATTGTTCTGCGCTACACAGTCAGCTTTGATGCAGACGGCGACGGCAAGCCGGAGTATGAAAAGAATGATTCCTACTCCTTCTACCAGATCTATGCGAGCAAAAAGGACGCTCCGGAAATCCAGTCTCAGGAAAAGGATGTCAAGGTCACCGCGCTGACACCGGACGGCAAAACAGCCTACAGCGAAAGCTATCATTTTGATACACCTGCAGAGGGCATTCCGGAAATTGACAACGCATTTATCTCCGGTGTCTATGATTCCTCCGAGAAGCTCGTATCCGGCAAAAATTCATTCCGGTACGGTGCCGACGGTCTTGCAAAGATTTTCAAGGACGGCGAAAGCTATACCGTCAGGACTGTTTCGGTATACAACATCGAGATTCATGCCGGCACAGATGATGTCTATGCAACTGTATTTGACGCAGACGGAAACAAGGTTCCCGGCATCTGCATTTCGGTTGACAACGAGCATTATCTCTGCGGCGAGCACCTGACCGGTCTGCAGCCTGACACGGACTACACCCTCTATTACAAGCAGGGCATATACGGCACCTTCTACAAGGCGGCGTTCCGCACCGGTTCACAGGGCTACGGCGTGACAGTCGGCAAGACGCAGGTCACCGCGGAAAACACCGGCGATCTCGAAAAAGACGGCTGGCATTATGATCCTGACACCAAAACACTGACACTCAAAAACCTGACACTGAAGAGTGACGGAACAGTCGCAGCAGAGTGGCAGCTTGTCGGCAGTACGATTCCGACCTATGCAGCGATCGTATCGAATGACGAGCTGACCGTCGAGCTCATCGGCGACAACACCCTTGCCTACACCGGTAAAGAACTTGGCAGTTCCATCATCTATGCGGCGAAGAATCTGACCGTGACCGGCACGGGCAATCTGACATTTACAAATCCGGCTAACAGCGATGCATACGGTCTTTACAGCGAGTCGGGCGACATCATTCTCAGCGGCTCCGGCACGCTGAACTTCGACGGTATCGGCACCGGCGTTTATTCCAACAAGGGTATGCTGTATTACCGGAACGGAACGGTCGATTTCAAGCCGATCATCAAACACAGCGAATATGTCGGAGATTATCAGGCAGGCAATCTGATCTCCAGAGAAGATATGCTCGATTGCTCGGGCGCGGTGCATGCAGTGACCATCAGCGTTGCCTCGCTCGATGAGAAATATCAGGAGGTCGCTGAAGCTGACATTCCGGGCATCATCAAGACGAATAACGAGACCTCGAATGAAGAAAACGCAAAGCAATATATGCGCATTGTCCCGCAGCACAGCGATACGGAGAAAAATACCGATCCGGCATATCTGGAATCCGGTTCCTGCGGGGAAGGCTGCGTCTATCACTATTCCTGCAAATGCGGTCACATCGGAACGGCAACCTTCACTGATGCGCCGGAAGCCTGCGTATTCCATCACCACGAGGCGAAAGCCGCGAGCTGTACCGAATCCGGCAATATCGAATACTGGGAATGCGAAATCTGCGGCAGGCTGGCAGCAGATGAAAAGGGCGAAACCGAACTCACCGCAGATGCGCTGACGGTTGCGCCGCTCGGACATGATGTTGTGCATCATGCGGCGAAAGCGGCAGGCTGCACCGAAGCAGGTTCCGCGGAACACTGGACATGCAGCCGCTGCGGCGAACACTTTGCAGACAAGAAATGTGCAGTCCGGCTCTTTGACGCGAATCTGATAATTCCGGCGATTGGTCACAAGTGGACACAGCAATTCGCAAAGGCTGCAACCTGTGAAACAGACGGTGCCATTGCGCACTGGGTGTGCGCGCACTGCGGTCTGTGCAGCGCAGATGAGACCGGCACCAAGCTCCTGAAAAAGGAGGAAGTCATCGAACCGGCATTCGGTCACAGCTGGAGCAAATGGGTAGTATCCAAGACGGCGACTGAAACCGCTGAGGGCGAGGAGTTCCGAATTTGCAGCATCTGCGAGAAAAAGGAAACCAGAGTGATCCCGAAGAAGGCGGCGGTAACCACAACCGCAGTCACCACCACAACCACGCAGGCGACAACCGCCACTACCGCTAAGGCGACCACCACTACCGCCAAGGTAACCACCACCACCGCCAAGGCGACTACCACAACCGCTAAGGCGACCACTACCACCGCCAAGGCGACTACCACAACTGCTAAGGCAACAACCACTACCGCCAAGGCAACAACTACCACCGCCAAAGCGACCACCACTACCGCTAAGGCGACTACCACTACCGCCAAGGCAACAACCACTACCGCCAAGGCAACAACCACTACTGCTAAGGCGACTACCACTACCGCCAAAGCAACCACCACAACCGCCAAGGCAACCACCACCACCGCCAAGGCGACTACCACTACCGCTAAGGCGACCACCACAACCGCTAAGGCGACTACCACTACCGCTAAGGCGACTACCACTACCGCCAAAGCAACCACCACTACCGCCAAGGCAACCACCACAACCGCCAAGGCAACCACCACCACCGCCAAGGCGACTACCACAACCGCCAAGGCGACTACCACAACCGCCAAGGCAACCACCACCACCGCCAAGGCGACTACAACCACGGCAGAGCCGACTACAACATCCATGACGGTCACCACGACAACAACAGAACCGATAACCGCCACAACAACCGTCATGACAACTACAGAACCGATAATTGTCACCACAACGATCACAAGCGGCAGCGAGACAACCACATCCGGGACAACCACCACCGGCGAAACCACACCGACCGAACCGGCGTACACACGCGGAGATATCAATGATGACGGTGAAATCAATGTCGCGGATGCACAGCTTGCGCTGAATGCGTACGTCAAGGCAATGGCGGGTAAGGAAAGCGATCTGACTGAACAGCAGACACTTGCAGCGGATGTCAACGAGGATCAGGAAATCTCGGTGAATGACGCGCAGACGATCCTGCTTTACTACGTCAAGAACACGCTTTCCGGTACCCCGACCGCATGGGAGGATCTGCTCGGCAATCAGCGGCAGCCGCAGCCTTATCCGGATTTGTCAATCCCGCATGAGGATTTCCGGATTGAGGCAGACAGGTATCTCACAGAAACTGAGACATGACGAATCGTTTGCGTGAACAGTCAGACATCATATGCAGCAAGCATCGCCCGCACAGGGCGATGCTTGTTTTTCAACCGGAATACAGAGCGGGCAGTGTTTTTTGTGCAGATAACAAAATGCTCCCATCTTGCTATTTGCGAGATAATGTGCTATAAGCGGGCAGCGCCCGCCTGCATTGATTTAAAGCACTCCGGCAAGAAAACCGTTTTACAGAAGATTCCTTCTCTCCGGTTGCTATTTGCGGGAGAATGTGCTATAATAGATGCAGCAGAATCCAATTTGTTTTGCAATATGTTCAACGATGCGAAATATCTGAATGTGCATATTTGAAAAAACAGATTGGATATGTAACTTTTTTACTGCTTTGAGGTCTTTATATATAGACAGGTTCATGATTGTCCGTTTATGTATGCAGCCCCGAAACAGTCAAGCATCTGCATGAGGTCCCTGTCCATGCCATCCGGCATCCGCATGTTCATGATATGCCAAAAAGGCAGCAGAAAGGAATGATTCTATGAAAAGTCAGAAGATTGCAGCATTTATTGCAGCAGGTATGATGCTCAGCAGTGTCTGCGGCGGCGCACAGTTTCCGGTCGGTGCGGCAGCCGCTCCGAAGAATGAGCAGCAGAGCGCAGCTCCGGTTTTCGCAGCAGCTGAGACAACTCCCGTCGCGACAACCACCGCGCCCGCTGTGACCACGGCGGCAAAGTCTGTAACAACTGCACCGAAAGCCACAACAACCGCTGTCACAACCACGGAGAATACCGCGCATCTGCCTAAGGAAGCTACAATCACAGGCGTTTTTGATCGCCTCGAGAACAACGCTATCTATTTGAGTAATGACGTCAGGTTTGACTACAGCGCTGAACGGATCGGTGAGGAGGGCATGAAGAAGCTCGAACAGATGAAGAAGGGCGATCATGTGACCATCAAATGCATCATGGATACCTACGGCATAGGGACGGTCATTTCCATTTCGGAGATTCTGTATGAAAACCCGTCTGCTGCCGTGGTGACAACCGCCGCGCCCGCTGTGACCACTGCGGCAAAATCCACAACAACTTCACCCAAAGCCACAACCGCCGCGCCCGCTGTGACCACTGCGGCAAAATCCGCAACAACTGCACCGAAAGCCACAACAACCGCTGTCATAACCACGGTGAATCCCGCACATCACCCTTGGAAAGCTGAGATCTCAGGTGTTTTTGATCGCTTTGAGAACAACACGATCTATATGAATAATGACATCAAGTATTACTGCCGCGCTGACGAGATCGGTGACGAGGGCATGAAGAAGCTCAAGCAGATAAAAAAAGGCGATCAGGTGACAATCAAATGTATCATTGATTACTACAGCCTTTCGACAATCGTTTCCGTTTCGGAGATTCTGTATGAAAAACCGTCTACTACCGTGGTGACAACTACTGTGACCACAACAACGGACACCGTGACCACCACCGCCGAAGCAGAAAAGGCGGCTTCGGATTTTGACTACAGCCTGACCGAGGACGGCAAGGGCGTGGTGATCAAAGAATACAAGGGCAAGGATACCGCAGTCAAGATTCCGGAGAAGATCGAGGGACTGCCGGTTGTCGAGATCGGCAGCATGGCATTCTTCAGCAATGACAAGATGACTTCGGTCACCATTCCGGAGACAGTGACCGTGATCGGCAGCAATGCATTCAGCGGCTGCAGCGGTCTGACGGCGGTTACAATCCCTGCAAAGGTGACAACGCTCGATGACAGCGCGTTTGCCGGATGTTCCGGCCTGACAAAGATCACGATTCCCGCCAGCGTGACGAAGATCGGTTCGCAGACATTCTCCAGCTGCTCGAATCTTGCGGATATCGTGATTCCTGAGACGGTCACGGAGATCGGCGGCGGCGCATTCCGCGACACACCGTGGCTGAAAGCACTGCAGGAGAAAGAGCCGCTTGTTGTTGTCAATCACATTCTGATTGACGGTTCAACGGCTTCCGGCGATGTGACTGTGCCTGCAGGCGTCACGGCAATCAGCGGCATGGCATTCTCGAACTGCCGCGCTGTGACCTCCGTGAAGCTGCCTGAGGGCGTCAAGACGATCGGCGAGAGCGCATTCTATAATTCCGGCGTCACATCGGTGACCGTTCCGGACGGCGTCACAAGTATCGGCTCGCAGGCATTCGGCATGTGCAGCAAGCTGACCGCTCTGACCCTGCCGGACAGCGTCAAGGAGATCGGCGGCAGTGCATTTATGGCATGTGAATCGCTCAAAGAGATCAAGCTGCCCAAGAGCCTGACTGCTATCGGCAATTCTGTGTTTGCAAGCTGCCCTGCGCTGAGCAGCGTGGAGATTCCGGAGGGCGTGAAGTCCATTGATGTCCGTGCATTTGCAGGATGTGCCGCCCTGAAGGAGATCGTGATTCCGGAAGGAACTGAAAGCATCGGTTTTGCTGCATTTATGATGTGCTCGGGTCTTGAGAGCGTGACAATTCCGGAGAGCGTCAAGAGCATCGGACCGACAGCGTTCAGCGGCTGCCCGAAGCTGACTGTCCGCGGCTATGAAGGCTCTGCGGCAGAAACCTATGCGAAGCAGAACAGCCTGACCTTTGAAGCAATCGCAGTGGAGCCGCTTGAAACGGGCGATGTCACCGGCGACAAGCTCATCACCGTTGAAGATGCGCAGACGGTCCTGAATGACTATGTCAGAACGGTCGCAGGCAAAGAGAGTGCGCTTTCGGCACGGCAGCGCAAGGCTGCAGATGTCAACGGGGATGCCGCCATCAGCGCCGATGATGCGCAGCTGATTCTGCTCTACTATGTGCAGAACAACATTGCCAAAAGGGAGACCTCATGGGGTGAGCTGCTCGGAAAATGGGGTGTTAAGAAGATTCGCATCAGCTGGCGTGAAGCGGAATATCCCGAGGTGAAGAAGATCGGTTCCCGCGCCGAAGCTGAGGCGTATGTCGCTGAGAAAAAGAAGCTGTACCAGCTCGATGGACCGGATTCCACCGCAGTGTTTGAGCAGGCATCCGAAACGTACACCGAGGACTGGTTCAAGGAGCATCAGCTGGTTGTTGTACTTCTGGGTGAGGGCAGCGGCTCGATCAGTCATCAGGTGACCGGTGTCACCGAGGACGAGATTCAGATCACGCGCAGCAGCCCGGCGAGTATGACTGCTGATATGGCTGCATGGGCGATCGTGATTGAGCTGGACAAATCTGTCAGCATTTCGGATTCTGTCAAAGTGCAGACGAGCCTTCTTGACTGGGAAAAGAACGCCGAACAGAAGTCTTAAATATTTTTCTGAACATGAAAAAGCAGGGGAGCACGAAAATGCTCTCCTGCTTTTGTATTGTGTATCACATCCGGTTCAGAGTGTGACGGTGATTGTCAGTCTGCCGCCTTCATACTCTGCTTTGACGGTGCCGCCCATCCGCTCTGTCAGTGTGCGGACGATGGAAAGCCCCAGTCCCGAGGAATTGCGTGCCGCTTCGACCGTATAGAACCTGTCAAACAGCCGGTTGACATCGACAAGTGAGAGCGAAGATGCCGCATTGGAAAACGTGATTGTGCCTGCATCCGTCATGGTGATCGACAGGTCGCCGTCGCTGTATTTGAGCGCGTTGTTCAGCAGATTTGCGAAAATGCGGGAGACATCTGCTGTGTGCAGCATCCGGATGACCTTTGTCTCCGTGATCTGCACGGTGGGGACGATGCCTTTTTCGCTGAGTGCGCCGTAATGCCCCATGATGCTGTCCTCAAGTATCTGGTTGAGACAGACCTCCTCTGCGGGTTCCTCCGGTTCTGCGGACTGGATGACCGAAAACCGGAACAGCTCCTCCGTGAGCTGCTTCATTGACTCGGTGCGCTCCTCGATGAACCCGAGATACTTGTGCATCTGTGCGGCGTCATCGGTCTTCCGGAGCATATAGAGATATCCGCAGATCGCTGTCAGCGGTGTGCGGAGATCGTGTGAGATATTCGTAACGGCATTTTTCAGTTCGGTGTCGCCCTGATGATAGCGCAGATGCTCCTGCCGCAGAATGCGCAGCTGCGTGTTGATGCTGTCTGCCAGCGTACACATGTCTTTATCGCGCGAGGAGATGTCGATCAGGGTGTTTGTATCGGTTTGCAGTCTGTCCGCGAAGGCGGCAGTGATCTCCCTTGCGGCTTTTTTGAGCCGGTATATTTTGATGACCGCTGCTGCCAGCAGGATCGCGAACAGACTGTAAAGCATAGAATTACCTCCGGTTAGTTGATGTCGGTTCTGCGGAAATACAGGCTGCCGAGCATATAGACAATTACCGTTTCTGCAATCATTGCGAGCAGTCCCGGCCAGAAATCGGGATCAACCGCAAAGGAGCTTTGCCGCATGCAGACAACGGACGGCAGCAGATTGAGGAGCATATCCGGCAGGTCATATTTTCCGCTCAGCGCTGCAATGCCGATGCTGCCGATCACGAGCCCCTGATTGCCGAGATAGATCGCAAGAAAGCTCTTGACGCCTTTGAGCATCACACAGAACAGCTGCGTGACAGTTGTAAAGAAGATGATCTGCACAACTGAAAGCGTCACGCCGCAGAGAACAGCCTTGAACGATGCAGCCGCTTCCGGATTGACTTCCATTGCAGAGGGCAGCCCTTCAATCATTACCGGATTCTGTCCGGCTGTCAAGGCTTTGCCGCAGAGAGACAGTGTGATGAAAAATCCGACTGTGAAAACCAGATACAGCGCAACCGAAAAAACATTGGAGGCTGCCCAGTCCGCCAGATAGATATGGCTGCGGCGGTGACCGACGGAAATCTGATTCCGGATGGTACCGTTTGTGAACAGCGGATAGTTAAACAGTCCGATGATTACGCCGACATAGTGCGGAAACATCAGGTATGCCATCATGTACGGCATATTCCATGCGCTCGGAATTTTGCGCATGAGGAGCGCGCCGCCGATGCCGCCGATGAGCATCAGCAAAAGCAGAATGCGGAAGATCAGCCATTTGGAAAGCCGGCTGAAATAGGCACCAAGCAGCTTAAACATGCTCACCACCTCCGATCAGCGAGATATAGAAGCTTTCGAGGCTCTCGTCATGCTCCTCAACGGAGACGAGCTCGCAGCCCTCCTCTTTGAGCGAAAGGGCAAGCTCTGTGATCACCGGATTTGCGAAGATATCCGCATGCTTGTCATCCAGAATCTGATATTCAAGCTGCTTGCGTTCCAGTACACGCGCAAGCGCTGCTGTGTCGGTGACCGTGACGCGCATACACTTGCGGCAGGCGGCTTCGAGCTCCTCCGCGCTCATTTCACGGATGATTCTGCCGCTGTTGATAAAGCCGTAATGCGTTGCAAGCTTTGACAGCTCATCGAGGATGTGCGAGGAGATCAGCACGGTGATTTTCTTCTCGCGGTTGAGTTTCAGGATCAGCTCACGAATCTCGATGATGCCCTCCGGATCAAGGCCGTTGACCGGTTCATCGAGCACGAGAAAATCCGGATTGCCGCAGAGCGCGACTGCAATGCCGAGCCGCTGCCGCATGCCGAGCGAAAACTGCCGCGCTTTCTTTTTGCCCGTATCGCCGAGTCCGACGAGACGCAGCAGTTCGGGGATGCCCTCAAAGCTCGGCAGCCCGAGCACGCGGTACTGCTGTTTGAGATTCTCCTCTGCCGTCATATCAAGATAGAGCGACGGTGTTTCGACAACCGCGCCGATTCGTCTTCTCGAATGTGCGATTTTCGCGTCGGTATGCTGCACGCCGTAGAGCTCCAGCTCGCCGGATGTCGGAATCTGCAGACCGCAGACAAGGCGGATCAGCGTGGTTTTGCCCGCACCGTTTCTGCCGATAAAGCCGTAGATTGCGCCCTTCGGCACCTGCATGGTCAGACCGTCCAGCGCTTTGAAGTGTTTGTAATGTTTGCAGAGATTGTTCGTTTTCAGAACATAGTCCATATTCAGACCTCCTTTTCTGAGACCAGTATAGCATAAAAAGGTCAAGAAACCGGACAAGAAAAAGTCAATATTTCGTCAAGAACGCAGACGGAACCCGATGCCGTATACGGCTTCGATATAGTCTTTGCCGCTGACCGACTGCAGCTTGTGCCGGATATTGCTGATATGCTGCTTGAGCGAACGCTCGGTGCAGTCCGGCGTATCATAGCTGATTTTTTCGAGGATGGTTGTCTTGCCGACGGGCGTCTGCGGATTCTGCATCAGCAGCTTCAGGATGGCGCATTCGGTTCTGGTCAGGCGGATCTCCGCCCCGCCGATGACCGCAGTCAGCGTATCTGCATGCAGCGTCAGATCCGCAAACGCCAGCGTATCGGTATCGCTGGTTTTTCCGCGCAGCTGCACGGCAATCCGCGCCAGAAGCTCCTGCATGTCGAAGGGCTTTGTGATGTAATCCGCCGCACCGCCGCGCAGCAGATCGACCTTGCCTGCAATATCGCATTTTGCACTGACCACGATCACCGGAATATCCCGGATCTGCGGCAGCAGCGCCTCGCCGGAAAGTCCCGGCAGCATCAGATCCAGCAGCACCAGATCGGGCTTTATCCGCGAAAGAAGCATCGCAGCCTCGGTGCCGGAGTATGCGGCGGAAACGGTATAGCCCTCTGCCTGCAGGGCTTCCGTCAGCATTCCGCTGATATGGGTATCATCATCCACGATGAGAATATGCGGCATCAGATCACCTCCCGTGATTTCAGGCTCTATTGATGTACCAATGAAATCTTGAAGAATAGATGCGCAGGATTTTTGTCATGAGACAAGGCAGAAAGCCGCAGCCTTGCTGACGCAAGGCAAGGATTTCTAACGCAGTATCATGGCAAAAAGACAAGCAGATATCTTCAAGAGATCGTTGGGACATCAATATTATAGCACGAATTGCGCCGGATTGCAACTCGGGGGCGATCATGCAGCTGCGGATATGCCGTAAAGAAAAACAGCAGGGGAGCCGGTTGACTCCCCTGCATTTTTATTCAGTCCGGATATACAACAATGTTTTCATACTTTGCAGCCTGCTCCTTGAAATCCTTAACAGCGTCTTCATAGCGGCTTTTTTTGATCGCCGAATCACTGAGCTCATAGGACAGATCAAAGTATTTCGGTGCAAGCACATCTTTGAGGTCGATTTTCTTTGCGGTGCGGTCGAGTGCGGCAAAGGGGGACTGCCCGCCGAGCAGCGGATTCGGGGTTTTGACCTGCTTCATCGCCCACGAGTTGTTGACCATTTCACCGGAAAACTCCGCATAGGATTTCATGGTTTCCGGATTGACAACGAAGTGCTCGATGAAATCATGCGCGACACTTCCGGAGTTCGTTTTGTTCGAGAGTGCCATGAAGTTTCCGCCCCAGAACCACGGTGCCGGTCCCTCGGTAATGCGGTATTTGCCGTAAGCGGCTTTCTGTTCCAGCGTCTCTGCCTGCTCGAGCATGGAGCCTTTATAGAGGCACCAATCAGTGAAGAAATAGCCGAGTGATTTGCCGTTTGCGCCGACCTCATACCATTCCTCACTCCACTGATGATCCGCAGCATAGTATTTCTCATTGATTGCAGTCCGCATGCGGGTATGGAATGCCTTGAATGCATCCGGAATCGTGACCTTGTCAGAGCCGGGATTCTCCTCGTCCGGTGTGAGCAGCACACCGTGATTGGAATAGATCATCGGCTGTGCGAGGTCGCCGCGGGTTGCGATCATCGCTGTCTGACCGTTCGATGCCTGTTTCAGCTTTGCAGCGGTATCCATAAAGGTATCCCAGTCTTTGACAAGCGGCTGCATCTCCTCCGGAGACGAAACACCGAGATATTCCTTTGCAAGGTCGCTGCGGTAGACAAAGGCGCCGGGGCTCACAGCCCATGCGACTGCTTTCAGGCTGCCGCTGCTGTCTCTGCCGAGGTCGCGGGTATAAGAATAGCAGCCGTCAAAATCGGCTTCGCTGAAACCGAGATCGGTGACCGGACGGGTGTATTTGTCACTGTTGATATAATCGAGGATCCAGTCTGATTCTGTGATGAACAGATCTGCATCTTCGTCACCGGCAAAGTAGGACGCATATAATTCGCGTGCCTCGCCGCCGCTGGAACTGACGTTTACATACCGGATTTTTCCGCTGTACTGCGGATTGGCTTCGGTGAAATGCGCAATCAGGGGGGTGACACAGTCATCTGTCCAGCTGATGATCGAGAGGGTGCCATCGGTATCCGGAACCTGATTCTCCGGACGTTCTCCGATGATCACTTTGTCCCAGTCGGCAGCCGTTTTGGAGAGTGTGTTCAGGCAGTAATAGCGCAGAATGCACTGCGCATCTTTCACGGTGAGATCGCCGTCGCGGTCAACGTCTGCGAGCGGCTGCACTGCCTCCTCGAGACCGGTCTCATGCCCTGCAACGGCTGCGGTCGCTGCAGAGAGCGCAAGCTGCGCATCCTCAACAGAGACCTTTACGTCGCCGTTGAGATTGCCGCGGAGCATGCTGTCTCCGGTCGGCGCATCTGCGGCACAGACGTTTGCGGAGGCAGCACTGATTGTCAGAAGCGCTGCGGTGAGTGCGATTGCTTTTTTTGCGTAATGTTTCATGTGTAAAATCCTTTCTGTCAGTTGTGGGTTTGCGGATATAATATTATAACACATCGGCGAATGGCAGTCAAGCGGAAAAAATTATGCTGATTGTTATTTATTTTAAGACTGTAACCGCTTTTTTATGCATCTTCGTGCATTCAGGATAAAAAGCGTGAACCAAGTGCGGCAGAATCGGCAAAATGCGAAAAAGAGCGTTACAATTCGATAAAATCGCTGTACATTTGCAGAGGGATGTGCTATAATCGAGCCGTCGCAGGGAGAGAGGGCACTGCCTGCCGCGGCTTATACGCAAAACGAAAAGGAGAAATTATGATGAAGAAAACAATGATTGCACTGGCTGCACTGACACTTGCAATTGCATTTACCGGATGCAGCGACAGCTCCGCAACGAATAACGATTCTGCTGCGGAAACAACAACAGTCGTCACCGGGACTGAGATCACCGATGTCACCGCGGATACACAGACTGCGGCAGAGACCGCAGATACAACGGCTGTGACCGCAGCGGAATCTGATACACAGACCGCTGCGGAATCTGAGACGGCTGCTGCGGAGACCGTCACCACTGCTGCGGAGGAAGGCACACAGGCTGCTGTCGCTGTCGATGAGGCAAAGCTTGCGGATGTGGTCATGCAGCTGCTGGATGAATACATGCAGATTAACTATATCAGCGGCATGGGGCTGGATGCGAACACCGAGGAGTCTTATCAGCCGGAGAATTCCGAGATGCCGTATCATCCGGTGACGGACCCGAAATATCAGTCCATTGCCGATCTCAAGGCAAAGGTCGAGAAATCCATGACCGGCGCGCTGAAGGATGAGTTTGAAAACATCATGTTCGATCCGAAGGATCCGATCTTCATTGAGCATGACGGCAAGCTGTACATGCGTACCGGCGGCACCGGTTGGATGTATGATTTCCAGAAGGACTCGATCAAGTTCTCGGATGTGACCGACAAGGGCTTCAAGGCAACGATCCTGAACAAGACCTACGGCGATGAGCTCGCCGAAATCGCGCTGACCGTTGAATGCATCGACGGAAAATATTACCTCAGCGCTTATGATCCTGCATGATTCGCTGAAATGTGAATCGAATTCTGCAGCACCTCTGACTCTGCGTTAGGGGTGCTTTTCATATATGTGCGGAACGGATGAGACCGCTTGCGTTTTCAGGACGGCTGTGGTACAATCAGGATGCGTCAGGCAATTTTTTTCAGGAGACTGTAACCCGCATGCTATGGATTCCGTTATTTCAATTGAACCGCTCATGAGACGGTTTGAGATTCCGGAATCTGCAAAAAACTGACTGAATCTGTAACCGGATCGGCATAGATCCCGTTATTTCAGTTGAACGTAAGGAGGTGGCGCACGATGAATGACACACAAATACTGGAACTGTTTGCTGCGCGCGATGAGCGTGCGATCTCAGCGGCAAAGCAGCAATATGAAAACGGCTGCTTCAAAATTGCACTGCAGATTCTGCGCCGCCGTGAGGATGCGGAGGAGGCGGTCAATGACATGTGGCTGAAGGTCTGGGATTCGATCCCGCCCGCAAAGCCGGAAAAGCTGTTTGCATATCTTTCTGCGGCGGTGCGCAACTGCGCGCTGGATCAGCTTGCGGCGCGGAATGCGGCAAAGCGCGGCGCAGGGGAATATCCTGCGGCACTGGAGGAGCTTTCGGATTGCCTTGCCTCGGATGAGAATCCGGAGAAACAGGTCGATGCAAAGCTTTTATCCGATGCGATCGGTACATTTCTGGACGGCATCTCCGCAGATGCACGGACGATTTTTGTGGAGCGCTATACACGGCTGACACCCGTTCATGAGATTGCGGAGAAATTCGGCATCTCGGTCAGCAAGGTCAAGATTTCGCTGATGCGCACCCGCAATAAACTCAAAACCTATCTGAAAAAGGAGGGCTGGCTATGACCGCAAAAGATTTGCTTGATGCAGCAAGTGTGCTGGATGATAAATATATACAGGAGGCAGAAGCACGCGCTGCCGCAGTTGTACCGGCAAAGCGGAGGAATATCCGGATCATTTCCGGCATAACGGCGGCAGCTGCCTGCCTGACGGTTGCTGTCGGTCTGCGGCTGCATAACAACGGCATGACGGAGCAGAGCAGCACGGCGGAATCCGAGATTGCAGAAATGACGGAAACGGATATTCCGGCTGCCACGGATATCACCGGTGAGAAGCCGCTGATTGTCACGACAATTGCAGAATCTGCAGAGCATGCTCAGAAGGTGACCGGTGCTGCCGGAACCACAACAGCGCCTTCTGCGCAGACTTCAAAAAACATTTCGGTGAAAAACGGCGCTGCATCCGTTACAACAAAGAACGGCGCCGCAAAAGCATCCGGAGAGAAGCAGCAGCCGGTTCCGGTGCAGTTCGTATTTGAACATCTGCAGGCATTGAATGGCAGCGGTACCTATCACATGGAGCTGCGGGAAAACGGCAGGGTGCGGTTTACCGGTCCTTCTTTTGCAACGGCAGATATCGGAGACTGGCTGAATATTACAATGACTGCGGAAGGAACCGGCACAGCAGTATATGATGCGGTGCTCGTCAGGGAGGATACCGGCAGCGAAGCCGCGTACAGCAAATTCCGCGTGAACTATGAGAACCGGACTGCGGAGACAATTTCAGACAGCGCCGCCGCTGCCTGCGAGCAGCTCGACGGATCGTATTTCAGCAAGGACTTTATTGAATATTACGGTCCGGTCACAATTTTCAATTTCCTCGCAGCTGAGAATAATCAGACGAAAACGCTCAGCGTTTTTATCCCGCACAGTGCAAAGGGCAGATTTGCAATTACGGCAGCAGCGGAGAACGGCTCGGATGAAGCGCGCAGACAGTTCACGGCAGGCTCCGGTGATCCGTTCACGCTCACACTCAGGAATGCCGGTCTTGTTCGCTATCATTTCACGCTGACAAATCTGGAGAACGGCAGAACAGTATCGCTCCCTGATTCGCTGCTCGATTTCCATGCGCCGGGCAGTACGCCGTGGCTGCGCAGCGATCTGCAGCTGAATGAAATGGGGGTCGAATTTGATGCCTTCCGTCAGCTGGACGGCATTGACACAGAAACAGTTTACGGCGGCGATTTTGACCTTGACGGCAGAATTACGGCAGCAGACTGTCTGATCGCCGAGATGATCCGGAAAGCGGAAGGCGAGCGGGTGCTGGATATGCTGCCGCTGACAGCGGAGCAGCTTGCGCGCGCGGAGATCGGTGCGGGAGTCTGCCCGTCGGAAGCAATCGGCAATACATGGCAGACGATTCAGGTGCTCGGATGCACCGGACTCAGTGTTGAGGGCTATCTTGCAAATGAGGAATCCTACAAGAAGCTTTGCTGGGAATCGTATAAGAATCAGATCGACTGGACAAAGCTCGGTCTGAACGCTGTACCGACCTACGAGGAATTCCTGATGCTGACAGACACCGGATATATGTCTGCGCATACGGAAAACTGGGAATCGCTTTGGGATTATGAACAGCGGCGCCTGTGGCAGATCTGCCTGCAGAATCATGAGACATATGAGCAGATGGAATACCAGCTGCGGATTTGTCCTTCGGGCATGATAAACACCGCCAATCAGACATATGTTTATGTGTTTGATCTGGCATCGCAGAGATACGGGGAGGAGAGCATTTACGATGAGGAACCTCTGACATGGGAGGAACTCTGGGATAAAATCGAATCCTATCGGGACAAATAAATTCATATCCCGCAAAAACAAGAACCCCCTCAGTGCGAGGGGGTTCTTTGCATCAGATGTTCAGGCGGTGCGTTTACAGGTAGACAACCGTTTCGGCAAGGTCTTTTCTGGCTGCATGATTTGGCAGCGGACCTGCACCCTCGGCAGCATAGCCGAGATCCATGACCATGACGATCTGCTCATTCTCCGGCAGACCGAGACTTTCAGCGAGCTTGTCCGGATCAAAATAATTGACCCAGCAGCTGTCTACGCCTTCATCGGCGGCGGCAAGAATCAGATGCGTTGCGACGATGGTCGCATCCTCTGCGCCGGTATCGTATTTGTCGCCGGGATAGGTGAACACATTGTTTTTATCAAACGCCACAACAAGGACTGTCGGGGCGCCGTAACGGCAGGGCGTTGCCTGATCGAGCTTTGCAAGCACCTCTGCAGAGCGGAGCACATAGATTTTCTGCTCCTGCATATTCTTCGCAGTCGGCGCAAGGCGGCCTGCCTCAAGGATGCTGCGGAGCTTTTCTTCGGATACCTGTCTGTCACCGTATTTTTTGCAGGAATAGCGGTTCTTTACAACTTCTTTGAATTCCATTCTGATTACTCCTTTTTTCATGATTTTGCTGCGGATCGTTCGGGACGGCGATTGACCGCTCCGATATCAGTATAGCATATTTTGCTGAAAAGTGCAAGCGGTGCGGGCTGTCGGAATTAACATATGACAAGCAGTCCTGAAACGGCGCCGGCGGTCCTGATATCCGACTTCCCATTTTTTGCGGTGAATGGTTCGTAACTTCTCATTTTATGCGAAATGAACGAAAATACGCAAAAAACTTGTGCAACTACTACAGAAAATCTGCATTTTTTCCAGTTTCAAGAATAATACAATGTGTTATAATCAGATTAAGGAACACTAGAAGTATAGTTCCGCGTGTATTGATTTGATGTTAGGGGTAATGAAAAATGAAACACAGAACACACAGAAGAAGTGTGCCGGTATCGCTGGCTCTCTGTGCGGCAATCCTGCACGCAGCGGTGCCTGTACCGGCATCCGCAGCAGATGATGCATCGTACATTTTCTGCGACAGCTTTGAATCCGGCGCCGGAGAATGGAGCGGCAGAGGCGGATGCACTGTCCGCACCACCACGGATTCTGCCTATCAGGGCAGCGGCGCGCTGAGCGTCACCGGCAGATCGGACACATGGCAGGGACCGGAAAAGTCGCTTGCCTCGATCTGTGAGGCGGGCAGGTCCTACAGCTTTTCGGTCTGTGCCGGATACGAAACCGGACCGGACACGATGAAGTTCCAGCTTTCGCTCTCGTATAAGGATGCGGGCGGAACGGTCAATTATGCGCATCTTGCCGAGGCGGAGACGATCAGCGGCAGATATGTGCAGCTTGCAAATCCGGAGTTTACGATTCCGGCGGATGCCACCGAGCCGATCCTCTATGTGGAGACGCTCAGCGGCAGCGGCAGTTTCTTTATCGACGAAGCAATCTGTGCGGAAAGCGGAACTGTGATCGAAGGACCGAAGCCCGTGCAGTTCACGCTCGGCGATGTCGATTTTGACGGCGCAATCACCGCAGCCGATCTCTCGCTTGCAAAGCAGTATCAGGGCAAAGACTTCCCGAACCGCAGCATGCGCCGTGCCGCGGATGTCAACCAGAACGGCGTTGTCACCGAGGACGATATCCGCTGGTTTGCGGAGTATCTGACCTGTCAGACCGGCGAATATCCGGAGAAGGTTGCACCGGAAGTCACGCCGTTTGATTACGATCCGGCGATGAAGTATCACGGCTTTGACGAAAGAGAATATATTGACAAGCAGGCAGCGCAGCGCGGCAGGGTCATTGAGGAGCATTATAACGGCACAACCGGCATGAACACGCTGTATGTCTATGTGCCCTACGGCTATGACGAAAGCAAGCAGTACAACATTTTCTATCTGCTGCACGGCGGCGGCGAAAATGAAAAAACGCTGTTCTTCCAGGATGACACCATGATCCAGACGATGCTGGACCATATGATTGAAAACGGCGAGCTTGAGCCGATGATTGTGGTCACGCCGACATGGAATCAGACCGGCGCAGATAAGTTCTATACGGAGTTCCGTGACAAGGTTGTGCCGTTTGTCGAGGGCAAGTATTCGACCTATGCGGAATCGACCTCGCTTGAGGATCTGCAGGCATCACGCTATCACCGCGCATACGGCGGCTTCTCGATGGGCTCTGTTTCGACATGGGGCGTGCTCTGTCACAATCTCGATATTGTCGCATATTATATGCCGCTTTCCGGCGACTACCGCATCAACAACTGGAGCGCCCAGCAGAAGGCGGATGTCATCACAAAAGCAATTCAGGATTCCGGACTGAAAACGAACGAGTATTTCATCTTCTGCGCAACCGGCTCTGAGGATATCGCCTATCCGAACATGACGCCGCAGATCGAGGAGATGAAAAAGCGTCCGGAGTATGTCTATTCCTCTGATCTGTCGCAGGGCAATTTCTATTATCTCGTGCGGCAGGGCGGCATTCACTGGTGGGCGAATGTCCGGCATTATATCTATGATATTCTTCCCTATTTCTTCCATGAGGGACAGTGAATTGTCTCGCAGACTCACACCTGATTCGCCGCTTTCATACATCTGTATATCAAACGGAACTCCCCGCAGCAGGGGAGTTCCGTTTTTATGCGGTTTTCGGGAAATGAGATGCAATATATCATTGACAATCGGCGGCGGCTGTGCTATAATGAAAATAAGGTCCGCAGGGGGCGCGGACTGTCAATATTTACGGTAAATTAAAACA
>CAMKLV010000041.1:0-29174 GCA_946413695.1 uncultured Ruminococcus sp.
TCAAAAGTTTGCGGGTCAAGGGCAGAGCCCTTGTCGCTCTCCGCAGAGAGCGAAATTCCCTTTGCATTTCAAGAGCTCGGGGGCTTGGGCGCCTGCGATAGAGGCGCCCATTCTAAAATAGCATCCGCGTAGCGGATACCTCTTTTTACGTTTTGCGGTATTCCGATGGATTGAGGGGACTCCGTCCCCAAGCCCCCGCTGGGGATTGAATCCCCAGACCCTATGTTTATGTGTGAATTGAAGTAAGCCGCTCCTGTTTTCGTAAATGGGAGCGGCTTTCGTTTTGGGCGCACAGCATATCGAAAGTTTTGATCAAACTTTTTCAAAAGTTTGCGGGGTCGAGGGGCAGAGCCCTCGCCGCACTCCGCAGAGTGCGGAACTCCCCCGGCGTTCAAGCGTTCGCGGGCTTGGGTGCCTACAAGTGAGGCACCCATTCTAAAATAGCATCCGCGCAGCGGATACCTCTTTTTACGTTTTGCGGTATTCCGATGGATTGAGGGGACTCCGTCCCCAAACCCCTGCTGGGGCATTGACGCCAGCTGGAGTTTGATCATGATCAATCATCGTGCAGCGATACCTTATATAAAGCAAACCCGCGGAACCGGATTGCGCCGATTCCGCGGGTTTCGTGTTCGCTGTTATGCGCCGGAGATCAATAATCTGCCGGAGCGTTCTGGTTGCCGGTGACTTCACGCCAGTTGACAGCGTCATTCTTGCCGACGACCTTACGGGTGTAGTAGAGCAGGATCAGCTGTGCGTCTCTGAGCTCTGCCTTTGCGTTGCCGTCAACGTCGCCGATGCTCTGCTCGGATGCGTTGAGCACTGCCTCTTTGCCTGCCATCTCAGCAACATAGTGGCGCAGGACGAGCTGTGCGTCTGCGGAGGAGATTTCGCCGTTCTGATCGACGTCGCCGAACATGCCGCCGACCTTGACCTCGCAGCCGTAGCCGGTGCCGTTGACAGTTGCAGTGATCATAGAGGTGCCCTTGCCGACAACCTTGACAAAGCCGTTCTGATCGACCGTTGCGACGGAAGGATCAGCGGAGCTCCATGTGACATCGCCGGTTGCGTTGAAGACGGTGAGGTTCACGGTCTCGCCGATTTCTCTTGCATTGTAGCTGGTGCGGTTGAGGGTGACATCGCTGCCGGTGACAGCGGTGACAGAACCTGCAAAGTACTTGACCGGCAGCTTGATGCCGTCATAGTCAACAACCTTGAGCGGGGACTTTTCGTCATCGTTGAAGAAGCGGATGCCGAAGGTGTCGCCGTTCTTTGCATTAGCCGGAATGGTGTAGTTCAGGACTGTGACGATTGCGCCGTCCTTTGCCTTGACGTTCTCGATATCGTTGAAAACGAAGGAGCTTGCATCCGGATTGGTAACAGGCAGCGGCATATAAGCGGACTGGCTCTTGCCGTCGGAGAAGGAATCGAGCTTCAGACCTGCATCAGCCTCGAAGAAGAGCTGTGCGCCTGCAGTGCCCTGATCGTTGAAGACATAGACCGGAACAGCAACCGTGTCGCCGGGCTTTCCGCATACGTCAGCGATGATCAGATAGTGACCGGAATCCGCGCCTGCATAGCTGTCGGTCCACGGAGTATCCGCTGCCTCGACGGTCACGGTCAGCGGAACAGAAGCGAAGCTCAGTGCGCTCTCGGATTCTGCGCCGGTGCAGGAGGACTTGCTGTAAACAGGGGTGCCGCTCTCAGCGCTTCTTGCATTGAGGTACTTATCCTTGCAGATGTTGAGCTCATAGGTGCCTGCCGGTGTGCCCTTCGGGACAACGAGGTTTGCGGTTGCGAATGCATTGGTGTAAGCCCATGCAGCGGTTGCGTCCCATGCGGTGGTATCCGCCTGAACTGCAGCATCTGCATTCTTGTCCGGATCCTGCGAGAAGACCCAGCTCAGGTTCATATCCTTGCTGTTGAAGGTCTTTGCAGCGGAGCCCGAAGCATCGCCCTTTTTGCTGCTGTCGAAGCAGTAGGGGGAGGCGAGGTCGCCGTCATTGAGGTAGAGACCGTAGTTGCCGAATGTGCCGTTCTCATCGACCTGGCCGTCATTGATCTGGAGCTTGAGGTTGATGCCGTTGACACCCGGATTCTCGGGGATATAAATATCGACCGGAACGGTGTAATCACCGGCAGCGATCTCAGCAGCGGAGATCGTGACCGCATTCTTTCCGCCGGAACGGAAATCAAAGGTCAGGGTTTTGGCGTCTGCTGCAGATGCCTCGAAGGCTGCAGAGCCGAGCATTGCGGTTGCTGTCAGGGTGAGTGCCGTGACAGCGGACAAGAACTTTTTGGTACGCATAACACTAATCCTTTCTGTTATTGTGATAGGGATGCGCTGTTATTCTGAAACCGCAGGATCTGCGGATTCATTCATGGTTTCATGCGCCAGACCGTAGGTCAGCGTCAGAAGACTGTCCGCGAGGTGCACATTTTCGACAAGAATCGCGGGATCATCAAAATGGAGATCGCCGTGGCTGAAATTCCAGAACGCCCTGACGCCCAGCGAGACGAGCTTATTCGCCAGAACCGGTGCGGCGCTTTCCGGCACGCAGAGGATCGCAAGCTCCGGATGCTCCTGATGGCAGAATCCCGAGAGCGTATCCGCATGGTGAACCGGCATGCCCTCGATATCCTTTCCGGCGACAAAGGGGTTGGAATCAAACAGCCCGATGAGCTCACAGCCGCATTCGGGAAAGCTGACATGGCTTGCGATTGCCCTGCCCAGGTTCCCGAGCCCGATGAGGATGGTGCGTCTGTGTGCCGAGATGCCGAGAATCTGCCCGATCTCATCCCGCAGGGCGCGGACATTATAGCCGTAGCCCTGCTGCCCGAAGCCGCCGAAGCAGTTGAGATCCTGCCGGATCTGCGAGGCAGTCATGCCCATTTGACGGGAAAGCTCTTTGGATGAGATCCGGACGGTGCCCTGCTCTGCCAGTTCTCCGAGAAAGCGGTGATACCGCGGCAGTCTGCGGATGACAGAGGGGGAGATCTCCTGCTTTGACATGGTTCGCGCCTCCTTACTGCAGCTTTGCAGCAAGGCGGGTACCGATTTCCTCTAAGAACTGCTTGGAGTTGACCTTCTGCTTGTTCTCAAGCGAGGAGAGCAGGTAGAGGTCACCGGTCATGATACCGTCTTCGATGGTCTGGATGGTTGCTGCTTCGAGCTGATCTGCGAAGCTGCAGAGCGCGGGGATGTTATCGAGCTCGCCGCGCTTGCGGAGTGCGCCCGACCATGCAAAGATGGTAGCTACGGAGTTGGTCGAGGTTTCTTCACCCTTGAGGTGCTTGTAATAGTGGCGCTGGACAGTGCCGTGTGCCGCCTCATATTCATAGACGCCGGTCGGCGAGACGAGCACAGAGGTCATCATCGCGAGCGAGCCGTATGCGGTCGAGACCATATCGGACATGACGTCGCCGTCATAGTTCTTGCACGCCCAGATGTAGCCGCCGTTGGAGCGGATGACGCGCGCGACGGCATCGTCGATCAGCGTGTAGAAGTATTCGATGCCTGCCGCCTCGAACTTCTCCTTGTAATCTGCTTCGTAGATTTCAGAGAAGATGTCCTTGAAGCGGTGGTCATACTGCTTGGAAATGGTATCCTTGGTTGCAAACCAGAGATCCTGCTTGCGGTCGAGTGCATAATTGAAGCAGGAGCGTGCAAAGCCTGCGATCGATTTATCGCGGTTGTGCAGACCCTGAATGATGCCGTCATCGGTGAACTCGTGGATCAGCTGACGGGTCTCATTGCCGTCCTTGTCCGTCCAGACGAGCTCCGCCTTGCCGCCGCCCTTGACCTGCATCTCGGTGTTCTTGTAGACATCGCCGTATGCGTGACGGGCAATGGTGATCGGCTTTGTCCATGTCGGGATATACGGGGTGATGCCCTTGACAAGGATCGGGGTGCGGAACACGGTGCCGTCGAGAATCGCACGGATCGTGCCGTTCGGGGATTTCCACATCTCGGAGAGGTTGTACTCCTCGACACGCGCAGCGTTCGGCGTGATTGTTGCGCACTTGACTGCGACGCCGTATTTCAGGGTTGCGTTTGCGCTGTCAACGGTGATCTGATCCTTTGTCTCCTCGCGCTTTTTGAGCCCGAGGTCATAGTATTCGGTCTTGAGATCCACATACGGGCAGATGAGGATATCCTTGATCCACTGCCAGAGGATGCGCGTCATTTCGTCGCCGTCCATTTCGACGAGCGGGGTTGTCATTTTAATCTTGTCCATCGGAAAGACCTCCTTATATTGTATTCGAAATGCGGAAAACCGCAGGTATGTGCGAAGGTTCTGTGCCGGAAAATAAACCGTGTGCAGTCATTTGTGCCGGCACATCGACCATATGAGTACGGCAATCACTGCGGCGGGAATCAGCAGAAAAGCGATGGTGTCACAGAGCTTTTCAATCCGCTCTTTTTTGTAGTACTGCAGCTTGTCCAGCACCGCAAACTGAAGCGTCAGCGCGGTAATCACACCGAGAACAACTGAAGCAACGAACGCGCCGAACTGATCCTCCGCGGTCAGCGTGCCTGCCGCCAGCCATACAAACAGCATGGCAAGCGGAAAAATGATAATCGTACACAGAACGACAATGCCGCTCCCTTTCGGATGAAACGGTGTATGCATTTTCTGTCCGCCTCAGTTCCTGTCAGCCGCTGAGAGCCGGATGCTCGCGGTTGATTCCGTTTTCAATTCTTCAGCGCTTCTCTGGTGTAATCCAGCAGACCGCCTGCGAGCATGATGTCCTTGGTCCTGCCGGTCAGTTCGCAGAGAACCGGAATCTCAGCGCCGTTCGTCTTGTTGATGACAGTCAGCTCAGTCTTGCCCTCCTCGACAGCCTTGCGGACGCCTGCGAGCTCGAGCTGATCGCCCTGTGCGATTTTATCGTAATCCGCCTCATTGACGAAGGTCAGCGGCAGAATGCCTGCGTTGATCAGGTTTGCACGGTGGATACGTGCAAAGGACTTCACGAGCACAGCCTTGACGCCGAGATAGAGCGGTGCGAGTGCTGCGTGCTCACGGGACGAGCCCTGACCGTAGTTAGCGCCGCCGACGATGATGCTCTGACCGAGTGCCTTTGCGCGCTTCGGGAACTCCTCATCGCAGACTGCAAAGCAGTGCTCGGAGATCTTCGGAATGTTGGAGCGCAGCGGCAGGATCTTTGCGCCTGCGGGCATGATGTGGTCGGTGGTGATGTTGTCGCCGACCTTGAGGGAGACCGGTGCGTCGATGGTCTCGAGCAGCGGGTGGGTCTCCGGATACGGCTTGATGTTCGGTCCGAGCTTGATCTCGACGGAATCCATATCCTTCTCGTCAGCGGGCAGCGTGACCATGTTATCATTGATCGTGAACACATCCGGCAGTTTGAACTCGGGCATTTCGCCGAGGGTGCGCGGGTCGGTCAGGTAGCCGGTCAGTGCGGAAGCTGCAGCGGTCTCCGGCGAGACAAGGTAGATCTGACCGTCCTTTGTGCCGGAGCGTCCTTCAAAGTTGCGGTTGAAGGTACGCAGCGAGATACCTGCGGAATTCGGGGACTGACCCATTCCGATGCACGGACCGCAGGCAGATTCGAGGATTCTCGCGCCGGCGTCGATCATGTCGCCGAGTGCGCCGTTTGCCGCGATCATGTTGAGCACCTGCTTGGAGCCCGGTGCGATCGAGAGCGAAACATCCGGATGCACGGTCTTGCCCTTGAGGATGTATGCGACCTTCATCATATCGAGCAGCGAGGAGTTCGTGCAGGAGCCGATGCAGACCTGGTCGATCTTCAGCTTGCCGATCTCGCTCATGGACTTGACATTGTCAGGGGAGTGCGGGCATGCTGCCAGCGGCTCCAGCTTGGAAAGGTCAATCTCGATGACCTCATCGTAGACAGCGTCCGCATCTGCAGCCAGCGGCGTCCAGACTTCTTCGCGCTGCTGTGCCTTGAGGAATGCCTTGGTCATTTCGTCAGAGGGGAAGATCGAGGAGGTTGCGCCGAGCTCTGCGCCCATGTTCGTGATGGTTGCACGCTCCGGAACGGTCAGGGTCTTGACGCCCTCGCCGGTGTACTCGATCACCTTGCCGACGCCGCCCTTGACGGACATGCGGCGGAGCACCTCAAGGATGACATCCTTTGCTGCGACCCACGGGCTGAGCTTGCCGGTCAGTCTGACATTGACAACCTTCGGACATGTAATATAGTATGCGCCGCCGCCCATTGCAACTGCGACATCCAGACCGCCTGCGCCGATTGCGAGCATGCCGAGACCGCCGCCGGTCGGGGTGTGGGAGTCAGAGCCGATCAGGGTCTTGCCAGGAATGCCGAAGCGCTCCAGATGCACCTGATGGCAGATGCCGTTGCCCGGACGGGAGAAATACAGACCGTGCTTCTTTGCGCAGCTGCCGATGAAGCGGTGGTCATCTGCGTTTTCAAAGCCGTTCTGCAGGGTGTTGTGGTCGATATAAGCGACAGACCGCTCTGTGCGGACACGCGGCACGCCCATTGCCTCGAATTCGAGGTATGCCATTGTGCCGGTTGCATCCTGCGTCAGTGTCTGGTCGATGCGGATACCGATTTCGGTGCCGCGGATCAGCTCACCCTCAACGAGATGCGCAGAGAGGATCTTTTCAGTCATTGTGAGTCCCATTTTGGATTCCTGCCTTTCATGCATAAATATACTCTTATATTTTACACCAAAACGGGGCGTCCTGTCAAGTGATTTTCCGAAATAGACCGCAGGGAAATGAGAAAATAGTTAGGAGTGAGGAGCGAGAAGTGAGGAGATGCGGTATGCGCTTCGCGCATGATTATAAAGAGGAGCAGGAAGTGAATAGAGTAAAATTATAAATCGTCCGCGGACTCCACAACTCCTCACTCCTAACTCTGAAAAGCCCGCGGTTCTACATCGTGTATAATCGACGAAAACGCTTGACAAATATGCCTTCGTGGGGTATAATGAAAACAATCACGCGGCGAATCCCCGGTGCAGACAAGCATCGCAAAATCCCACGCAGCCGCGGCTGCCTTGTCTGCAACAGACAGGGCGTTTTTTCTGCCGCGGAAAAAAGGAGGATGTGTATGAAGCTCACCTATGACATTGCGGATAAACCGCGCGGCGGAAAGCTCGTGGTATTCGCGCTCCAGCAAATGCTGGCGATTCTTGCGGCAACGATTGCCGTCCCGATGATCATCGGAAACGGTCTGACGCCTGCCGCCGCGATGTTCGGCGCCGGTGTCGGCACGATCGTCTATCTGCTGTTCACGCAGCGGAAAAGTCCTGTGTTCCTCGGTTCGTCCTTTGCGTTCCTCGGCTCGATGGCTGCCGCGTTTGCAGGCGGTGTCTCGATGCAGCTCGGCATGCTCGGTCTGATCCTCGGCGCAGTGCTTGCGGGACTTGTCTATGTCCTGATCGCGCTGATTATCAAGGGCGTCGGCGTCGGCTGGCTCAATAAGCTCATGCCTCCTGTTGTCATCGGCCCGACGGTCGCGATCATCGGACTGTCGCTCGCGGGAAATGCCGTCGGCGATCTGCAGAAGGGCGATGTCAGCATCGTGAATGATGCAGGAGAATCCGTCATGGCAGCTTCGCCGTTTGACGCGATCATCTGCGGACTGATCACGCTTGCAACAGTCATGCTCTGCTCGACCTACGGCAAAAAGATGATGAAGCTTATCCCGTTTATTCTCGGCATTCTTGCCGGTTACGCCGCCGCGATCCTGATGACCTGCATCGGCTTTGCTGCGGATATCGACGCGCTGAAAATCGTGGATGTCAGCGTGTTCTCAAACTACATGCTCCCGGACGGCGCCGTGACGTTCGGCACATTCCTCAGCTTCCCGAAGCTGACCTTCCTCGAAGCAGTGCGCGGTACGGGCGAATTCTCCGCTTCGTATTTTGCTACGATCTTCGCGGCGTATGTGCCGGTTGCGTTTGTGGTCTTTGCGGAGCATGTCGCGGATCACAAGAATCTTTCCTCGATCATCGGCAGAGATCTTCTCGAGACGCCCGGTCTGACGCGGACACTGCTCGGCGACGGCATCGGCTCGATGGCCGGCGCATTCTTCGGCGGCTGCCCGAACACCACCTACGGCGAATCCATCGCATGTGTTGCGATTACCGGAAACGCCTCCACGCTGACAATCTTCGCGGCGGCAATCGGATGTATCCTGTTCTCGTTCATCACGCCGCTGGTCGCGTTTGTCGATTCGATTCCGGCGTGCGTCATGGGCGGCGTCTGCATCGCGCTTTATGGCTTTATCGCGGTTTCCGGTCTCAAGATGCTGCAGGGCGTTGACCTCGGCAGCAACCGTAATCTGTTCACCGCATCTGTCATTCTGATTGCAGGTATCGGCGGACTGAGCCTGCATTTCGGCGCTGTCACGATCACCGAGATCGCAACGGCACTGATCCTCGGCATCCTGACAAACTGGATGCTCTCCAAGGCAAAGGATGAAGTACCTGCGGTGCCGGTCAAGGCTGCGGCGGTCAAATCCGCACCGGTGCAGAACCGTCCGAATCAGAATCAGAGCAAAAAGAAGAAAAAGAAGAAGTAATCATATTCAGAGGGTATTGCGATGGAAGAGAAGCATTATGAACCGGAGGAGAGCAGGACAATCCCGTATTTTATCACGGCGGTGATTGCCGCAGTCATCAGCGGGCTGCTCGGCATGAATCATATGATGAAGTTTCCGGGCGTTCTCGTGTTCTGGGTTCTGCTGGTCTCCGGCTCCTTTACGGTCGGCAGCTTTCTTGCGGATATTCTCCGCGCGAGAACAGAGCGCTTCAGCCGCAAGGGGATTCTGTTCACCGTATCGGCAGTGTTTGCGCTCGCCGCGGTTCTCATCGGCGCCGGATATTTGCTGCTCGGCAATGGCTGGGATGGTCTTGCGGGCGTGTTCGTTCTCATCTGGATTGCGGTGCCGCTGTGTGTGGCTGCGGTGATCCGGCTGGTGCAATGGCTGACGAACCGCCGCAATCCGGAATAATCCGCCCATGTCTGTGTCAGAAAGGATTTGCAGCATGGAAACTTCAACCGGAACCGGCGCGATTGTCTTTACGCTGATTGCAGCGTTCATGTACTGGCTTGCTTTCGATCAGCACGAAAGCGGCGATATCTGGTTCTGGATCATCAACATTGCAGCCGGCAGCATGATCAAAGCGCTGGGGCTGGTGCTGGGACCTGCCGCGCTCGCTGTCTGGGTGCTTGACCTGATCCTGATGCTCACAGATCGCTGAATTCTATAACAGAAAGGATATTAACAATGGGAAAAACAGTCATTCTGGATCATCCGCTGATCCGCCACAAGATCACGCTGCTGCGTGACGAAAAAACCGGTACGCGCGACTTCCGCATTCTGGTCGAGGAGATCGCGATGCTCATGGGCTATGAGGCAATGCGCGACCTGCCGACGGAGCTTGTCGAGGTCAAAACGCCGATCACAACTGCAATGGAGCCGATGCTCGCGGGCAAGAAGCTCGCGGTTGTCCCGATCCTGCGCGCAGGGCTTGGCATGGTGGACGGCATTCTCGCGCTGGTGCCCTCGGCAAAGGTCGGACATATCGGTCTGTACCGCGATGAGGTCACGCACGAGCCGCATGAGTATTTCTGCAAGCTGCCGAAGGGCATTGGTGAGCGTCTGGTGATTCTGCCCGACCCGATGCTCGCGACCGGCGGCTCGGCGATTCAGGCGGTAGATTTCATCAAAGCGAAGGGCTGCACGAATATCAAGTTCATGTGCATCATTGCGGCGCCGGAGGGACTCAAAGCGCTCCAGACCGCGCATCCGGATATTGATATCTACTGCGGCTGTCTTGACGATCATCTCAATGAGGACGCTTATATTGTCCCCGGCCTCGGCGACGCCGGCGACCGCATCTTCGGCACGAAATGATAGCGGTGTCTCCGACGGATTGATATTGGGGCGCTGCCCCAAACCCCGCCAAAGGGCTATTAGCCCTTTGGAATCCCGCTTTTTATACATGAATAAAAGAAAGCCGCTCAGGTTTGCGTTTGCAGTCTGGGCGGCTTATACTTTTCTCTTTTCACTATTCACTATTCTCTATTCGCTTTGTAACTGGTGCGGATTTGGTTGCTTGTTCTTTATACTTTGTCCGAATGTTAGATTTCGCTGGGCACGGGGCGCGAATGCGCTCACCTCTTTCCTTATCCTCTCCTCTCTAATGGCGTAAGCCACTCGATTGGCGCAGGTTATGTCTTAGTGTGATATTTATTTTGTGAAAGTCTTACGCTCAAACAAGTGGCTTTTGTCAAATAGGTGTTTAATGCTCCAAGGGGGTCAAGGAATCAGGAAAGGGGTGAGCGCAGCACCGGCGTAACGGTGCGGGGAAAACCGAAAGGGGATAGGGGGAATGTGAGCTTTGCGAACCTTCCCCCTGTCCTCTTTGGGTTGTCCCCTCGCACTTGCGCCCCGCGCCCAGTGAAAAAATAACATTCGGACAAAAGATCAGAAACAGGAAACTAAAATCAAACCACAGTGCCCGGCAAAAATTACACTCAGACCAAACATCAGGAACAAGAAACTGAAACCAAACCACCCGCGCAAATCAAATCACAATCATCCCCTTGACTTTTCTTCCGATCTATATTATAATAGTAGCATAGCGTATTTCCCCGCTGTTCATATCGAGTTCACAAAATGTTCATAGTTTGTTCATGGACAAAACGCGGGAAATATGTTATAATAAATAGACCGTTTACGCGGATTCGGGAGTATGCCTGCCAATGCAGGAGGTTTTCACCTTCCCCCACCTGCGTTTACCGGATCAAAATTCAAGAAAGAGGTGAAATAACATGCTGCGTAAGGAAGAAAAGACGGAGGTCATCCTTGCGAACGCTACCCACGAGGGCGATACCGGTTCTCCTGAGGTGCAGATCGCAATTCTGACCCGCCGTATCAACGACCTGAATGCTCATCTGAAGGAGCATAAGCACGACCACCACTCCTACCGTGGTCTGCTGAAAATGGTCGGCCGCCGCCGTAACCTGCTCCAGTACCTGAAGAAGAAGGATATCGAGCGTTACAGAGCGACGATTGATCGTCTCGGCCTGCGTAAGTAATACGCGCAATGAGGGGGAGGGAGGCGACTCCCTTCCCTTCTATTTGTTTTTGCATCTGTGTGCTTTTCTGCGTTCACTCAGCCGGTTTAGCATGAAATCATGCACTGCAGCCTCATGCAGTTCATGATTTTATGCTAACAGATGTCGGGCGAACTGCGGAAAGCACATCATAAATATTTTAAGGAGGCTTATCCAAATGTTCGAGAATCACAAGATTTTCAAGACGACATTCTGCGGCAGAGAGCTGACCATCGAGACAGGCAAGACCTGCGAGCTCTCCAACGGCTCCTGCTGGGTTCGCTACGGCGATACCGTTGTCATGGCGAATGTCACCGCAAGCGAAAAGCCGCGTGACGGCATCGACTTCTTCCCGCTCTCCGTTGACTACGAGGAGCGCCTGTATTCCGTCGGCAGAATCCCCGGCAGCTTCATGAAGCGCGAGGGCAAGCCGAGCGAGCACGCAATCCTCACTTCCAGATGCGTGGACCGTCCGATCCGCCCGCTGTTCCCGAAGGACATGCGCAATGACGTCGCAGTTGTCATGACGGTTCTGGCTGTCGATCAGGACGCAATGCCGGAAATCCTCGGCATGATCGGTACATCCGTCGCAATCTCGATTTCCGATATTCCGTGGAACGGACCGATCGGCGGCGTCGAGGTCGCACTCGTTGACGGCGAGATCATCCTGATGCCGACCAAGGCACAGAGAGCTGTCTCCGATCTGAAGCTGACCGTTGCAGCAACCGCACAGAAGATCGTTATGATCGAGGCGGGCGCAAACGAAGTGCCGGAAGACCTGATGCTCGAGTGCATCCTCAAGGCACACGAGGAGATCAAGAAGCTCGTCGCATTCATCTCCGATATCCAGAAGGAGATCGGCAAGCCGAAGTTCACCTTTGAGTCTATGGAGGTCGATCACGAACTGTTCGATGCAATCGCAGCATTCGCACGCAAGGATGTTGAGTTCGCACTCGATACCAATGATAAGAACATCCGTGAAGCAAGACTGCTTCCGATCAAGAACGCAATCCACGAGAAGTTCGATCCGGAGAATGAGACCCGCATCGCCATGATCGACGAGTGCATCTACAAGCTCCAGAAGACCATTGTTCGCGAGTGGCTCTATCAGGGCAAGCGCGTGGACGGCAGAAAGATCGACGAGATCAGACCGCTTGCTGCAGAAGTCGGCGTGCTGCCGCGTGTCCACGGCTCCGGCCTGTTCACCCGCGGTCAGACACAGGTTCTGACGATTGCAACGCTCGGCCCTGTCTCCGATGCACAGCGCATTGACGGTCTGGATGAGAACGAGGAGACCAAGCGCTACATGCATCAGTACAACTTCCCGAGCTACTCTGTCGGCGAGACCAAGCCCTCCAGAGGTCCGGGACGCCGCGAGATCGGTCACGGCGCGCTGGCTGAAAAGGCACTTGTTCCGGTTCTGCCCTCTGTTGAGGAGTTCCCGTATGCACTCCGCCTCGTTTCCGAGGTTCTGAGCTCCAACGGTTCCACCTCGCAGGGTTCCATCTGCGGCTCGACGCTCGCTCTGATGGACGCAGGTGTGCCGATCAAGGCACCGGTTGCAGGTATCTCCTGCGGTCTGATCACGAAGCCGGATTCCGATGAGTTCATGACCATGGTTGACATTCAGGGCCTCGAGGACTTCTTCGGTGACATGGATTTCAAGGTCGGCGGTACACACAAGGGTATCACCGCAATTCAGGTTGATATCAAGGTTGACGGTCTGACACCGGCAATCATCAAGGAAGCATTTGAGAAGACCCGCAAGGCGCGTCTATACATCCTCGATGAGATCATGCTGAAGGCAATTCCGGAATCCCGCGAGACAGTTTCCGAGTTTGCACCGAAGATGCTCCAGACCCGCGTTCCGGTTGACAAGATCCGCGAGGTCATCGGCTCCGGCGGCAAGGTCATCCAGAAGATCTCCGCTGAGTGCGATGTCAAGATCGACATCAACGAGGACGGCAGCGTGTTCGTTTCCGGCATTGATCTTGCAAATGCAAGAAAGGCAATCCAGATCATTGACACGATTGCAAACGGTCCGGAGATCGGTGCAATCTACAAGGGCAAGGTCACCGGCATCCAGACATTCGGCGCATTCGTCGAGATCGTTCCGGGCAAGGAAGGTCTGGTTCACATCTCCAAGCTGGACAAGCAGCGCGTCGAAAAGACCGAGGATGTTGTCTCGCTCGGCGATGAGATCGTTGTCAAGGTCATGGAGATCGACGATGTCAAGGGCAAGATCTCCCTTTCCAGAAAGGATGCGCTTGCTGAGCTTGAAGCGAGAAAGCAGCTCGTTCAGGACGAGAACGCCTGATTTGAATAGACACGGCAGGGCAGAACATGTGTCTGCCCTGCTTTTGCGAATCAGCGCATGAAGGAGAATACACATGAAGAAAAAGAGATATCTGTTTGCGGCGGCAATCTGTCTGCTGCTGGCAGGCTGCGGCAGCCGTTCGGAGACGGATTCGGATCTGGAATCACAGATCGAAACTGTCACCGGCACTGCTGCTGTCACAACTGCGGAAGCTGAAACAGATACAACGGATGTAACTGTAGATTCCACGGCGGTCACAACGCTGACGGAGACAACAGCCGTCACAACAACAACCGAGCCCCCGAAGCTCTACACATGGGTGAAGGCGCCGTTTCTCGAAGCAGATGACATCAATGTGGTTGCGGCGGAAAGCAATACATGCAATTACGGCGCGTTCTTCGATACGGATTATGCACTGATCGTGAAGGGCGACCTGATCGGCATGGTCGATTATGACGGCAATGTGGTCATGGAGCCGAAATACAAAGCGGTGCGCGGTCAGCTTGATACCGAAAATGCGCACTATGAGTTCCTGTCGGATCCTTCTCCGGCGGGCAGCTCGCAGGTTTTCTGCGTCAAGTCGCGGCAGTTTGTGACGGTTGAAGAAATGCAGTGTCCGGTGTGCGGCGCGCACTTCTCGACCTGCTATTCCGCAACGGATTACGCATATGAGGCACAGCAGGGCTTCATGGGGCTGTATACCTGCGATGTTCTGCATTCGGCAGCAGTCGGGGACGAGCTCTGGCTGAACGGGCAGATCGGCTTCACACCGATCGACGCACTGCCTGCGGCGGCTGTCGCACGGAGCGTCACACTCCCGCAGGGTTATATGCTGGATGTCTCGCTGAAAGGTTCGGTCTCGGGCGGATTCGGAATTGTGAAGAACAATCAGGTGATTCTGCCGTTTGACTATGAGGCGGCGCTGAGCTATCAATCCGGCGTGGCTGCGCTCTGCAGGGACGGCAAATGGGGCTATGTCAATGCGGACGGCACGGTGATCCTGCCGTTTGAATATGACGCCGATTTTCTCTATGCCTATGATCCGAACCGCTATGTCCCGAATTTCGGCGAGGACGGCAGGGATGTCTATGTTCCTTATCTGCCGAGCGGCGGATACATCGCGCTGAATCAGGGTGACCGCGCAGGCTACTGCGATACAAACGGACAGGAGAAGATTCCGGTCGGCGAATTTGCCAATGCGCGCCCCGTTCACGGCGGCAGGGCATGGGTGCAGGATGCGGACTCCAAACGCTGGGGCGTTATCGAGCCCAAGTGATGCCGATACTATATATAATAGTATAGAAAACCGGATGCCGTCAGAATAACCAAATATTTACAGAAAACTTTGTCAAAGTTTTCTTTTAAATGCCGCGGAAATTTTCAAAAAGGCTTGCAATTTCCGCGGCATTATGCTATAATAATAAAGCTGATGCAACAAGATATGCGAAGATACCGCGAGGTTGCGGCTGTGTGCCGGTAATTCGCGGCGAGCATGTCCCGCTAGACGGGCGAATTGAGATTATGCACTGTGTGTGCGAAAAGCTGCGAAACCGCAGGCTTCGGTTGAAGACGTCGGTTCTGTCATCTTACGGACAGGGCTGTCAGGAAAACCGCTGCTCGCAGGTCGTAAGCCTTTTTGCGTACAAAACGCAGAGACACTCTCTGCTTATCTCATTCCGTGAGCCCGATGCAAGACATCTTGCAATCGGGGTTTTTTATAGACTTTATATATAGGGAACACGCGGAACGGTTGTAAGAGCCGGAACGCGAAAATCTCACGGTGAACACATAGGCGACTCACTTCATACCCCCTAAGGCAGCAAAACAAATCTGAAGGAGGCTAATCAAGTGGCAGGCAGCGAAAAACTGAGAATCAGAATCAAAGGCTATGAGCATGCGACAGTCGATGCCGCAGCAGCCAGAATCGTGGAGACCGCCAAGCGCGGCGGTGCGCAGAAGGTTTCGGGTCCGATCCCGCTTCCGACTGACAAGGAAATCGTCACGATTCTCCGCGCAGTGCACAAGTACAAGGACAGCCGTGAGCAGTTCGAAATGCGTACGCACAAGCGCCTGATCGACGTCATCCGCCCGACAAAGGCGACGATGGACGCTCTCACCAGACTGGAAATTCCCGCAGGCGTTGACATCAACATGGAGATGAAATAATCTCACTGCAAAGGGAAATCCGCACAGGCGGCTCTCTTCAAGCCGCCGGTCATGTTGGCGTGAAACACGTCAACCAATAACCAAAGGAGGAAACCAAACATGAAGAAAGCCATTCTTGGCAAGAAGATCGGCATGACGCAGATCTTCGACGAGTCCGGCAAGGTCGTGCCGGTCACGGTTGTGGAAGCAGGTCCCTGCTTCGTCGTACAGAAGAAGACCGTGGAAAATGACGGCTACAATGCAATTCAGGTCGGCTTCGGCACTGCCAAAGCTGACAAGGTCAACAAGCCGATGAAGGGTCACTTCGACAAGGCAAACACCGGTGCACTGCGCACCCTGCGTGAGTTCCGCCTTGAGGACTGCGACGCTTACAATGTCGGCGATGCCATTCAGCCCGATATCTTCGCGGCAGGCGATATTGTTGACGTACAGGGCACCAGCAAGGGTAAGGGCTATGCAGGCCCGATCAAGCGCTACGGTCAGCACAGACTGAAGGAAACCCACGGTACCGGTCCGGTTCACCGTCAGGCAGGTTCCATGGGCGCTTGCTCCTCTCCGTCCCGCATCTACAAGGGCAAGGGCCTTGCAGGTCACATGGGTGCTGAGACTGTTACCGTTCAGAACCTCCGCATCGTTTCCGTTGACGCTGAGAACCATCTCATCGCAGTCCGCGGCGCGATTCCGGGTCCGAAGGGCAGCCTCGTTACCATTACCAACAGCGTGAAAAAGGGTTAAGGAAGGAGGAAATCAGAAATGGCAAATGTTCCGGTTTATGATATGAACGGCAAACAGGTTTCCGAAACCGAGCTCAATGATGCTGTGTTCGGCATTACCCCGAACGAGGGCGTTATGCACGCTTGCGTCGTGAATTATCTCGCAAATCAGCGCCAGGGCACACAGTCCACGCTGACTCGCACCGAGGTCAGAGGCGGCGGCAAGAAGCCGTACCGTCAGAAGGGTACCGGTCATGCCCGTCAGGGTTCGATCCGTGCTCCGCAGTGGTATCACGGCGGTGTTGCACTCGGACCGAAGCCGAGAAGCTACCGTTACACCCTCAACAAGAAGGTTCGCCGTCTGGCAATGCTCTCCGCATTCTCCCAGAAGGCACTCGATCAGAGCATCGTCGTCATTGATAACCTCGCAGTCGAGGGCTTCAAGACCAAGACGATCGTCAATCTGCTCAAGGCTCTTGAGATCAACGGCAAGGCACTGATCGTCACGCAGGAAGCTGATAAGAATGTCTACAAGAGCGCTGCAAACATCCCGGGCGTCAAGACGGCTGCCGTCAACACCCTGAATGTTTACGACATTCTCAATCATGATGCATTCATCGTCAGCAAGGGCGCTGTTGCAAAAATCGAGGAGGTGTATGCAAAATGAAGGCACCGCAGGATATCATTCTGAAGCCCGTCATCACCGAGCAGTCGACAGACCTGCTTCCGGAGGGCAAATACACCTTCAAGGTTGCAAAGGACGCAAACAAGCTCGAAATTGCCGATGCAGTTGAAAAGCTCTTTAACGTCGAAGTCACCAAGGTCAACACCGTGAACGTCCGCGCTCGCGCAAAGCGCGTCGGCAGATACATGGGCAAGACCGCAAGCTGGAAAAAGGCAGTCGTCACTGTCAATCCGGAGCCCGGCACCGATGCACAGGGCAAGAAGCGCAACGGTACCATCGAGTTCTTCGACGGTATGTTCTGATTGACCGCGTAAGGTCATTCAAAGCGGATGCAGCAGGCATCCCGATTGTATGGGAGTCATGCTCCCGATAAGTAAGCATTGAACTAAGGAGTGAAAACACAATGGCAATTAAGGCTTATAAGCCGACGACTCCGGGCCGCCGCGGTATGACCGTGACCGATTACTCGGGCCTTTCCAAGAACGGCCCTGAGAAGTCGCTCTGCGTCACACTGAAGAAGAAGTCCGGTCGTAACAATTACGGCAGAATCACTGTTCGCCATCACGGCGGCGGTGTGCGCCCGAAGTACAGAATCATCGACTTCAAGCGCAATAAGGACGGCATGAACGCAACTGTCATGACGCTCGAATATGATCCGAACCGCAGCGCATTCATCGCACTGGTTCAGTATGAGGACGGCGAAAAGCGCTACATCCTCGCGCCGCACGGCCTCAAGGTCGGCGACACTGTCCGTAGCGGCGAAGACTGCGACATCAAGCCGGGCAACGCACTTCCGCTGACCGCAATTCCGGTCGGTACCTTCATCCACAACATTGAGCTCTATCCGGGCAAGGGCGGTCAGCTCGTTCGCTCCGCCGGCAACCAGGCACAGCTCATGTCCAAGGAAGGTGCTTATGCACTGGTTCGTCTCCCCAGCGGCGAGATGAGAAAAGTTCCGGTCATCGGCAAGGCGACCATCGGTCAGGTTTCCAACATTGACCACGAGAACGTCCACATCGGTAAAGCAGGCCGTACCCGTCACATGGGTATCCGCCCGACTGTCCGCGGTTCTGTTATGAACCCGAATGACCACCCGCACGGCGGTGGTGAGGGCAAGTCCCCGATCGGCCGTCCCGGTCCTGTTACCCCGTGGGGTAAGCCGGCTCTCGGTTATAAGACCCGCAAGCATCACAAGCCTTCCGATAAGCTCATCGTGAAGCGCCGCAACGGTAAATAAGAAAGGAGGCTGACTCATGAGCAGAAGTGTGAAAAAGGGCCCCTACGTTCAGGAAGCTCTTTACAAGCGCGTTGTCGCTATGAATGAAACCGGAGAGAAGAAGGTTCTCAAGACATGGAGCCGCTCTTCTACCATTTTCCCGGAGTTTGTCGGCCACACCTTTGCGGTCCACGACGGACGCAAGCACATTCCGGTTTTTGTTACTGAGGAAATGATCGGTCACAAGCTCGGCGAGTTCGCACCGACCAGAACCTTTAAGGGCCATGCCGGTTCCAAGACGTCCAACAACGGCAAGAAGTAATCGGAAGGAGGATATATCGCATGGCTAAGAACGAATTTAACTACGAGCCGGAGGCAAAGGCGATCCTCCGCGGCGAGCGCATCTCGCCGAGAAAGGTTCAGATCGTTCTCGATCTGATCCGCAATCAGCCCGTAGAGAAAGCAATCGCAGCACTGGATCTGACTCCGAAGGCAGCTTGCCCGATCGTCAAGAAGCTCCTCAACTCCGCGATTGCAAATGCTGACAACAACCATTCTATGAATAAGGATGCACTCTATGTTGCAGCCTGCTATGTTGGTCCGGGCCCGATTCTCAAGAGAATCCAGCCGCGCGCACAGGGCAGAGCATTCCGCATCAACAAGCGCACCTCGAATATCACCATTATTCTGAAGGAAAGGGAGGCATAAAATCCTATGGGACAGAAAGTGAATCCGCACGGCCTTCGCGTCGGCGTTATCAAAGACTGGGATTCCCGCTGGTTCGCTGATAAAAAGCACTTCGGCGATACCCTCGTAGAGGATTATAACCTCCGCGAGTTCATTAAAAAGTCTCTGTATGCAGCCGGCATCGCGCGCATCGAGATCGAGCGCCTTTCTGAGAAGGTCCGCATTCACATCCACTGTGCAAAACCGGGTCTGATCATCGGCAGAGGCGGCACGGAGATTGATAAGCTCCGCGCAAACATCGAAAAGCGCATCAACAAGCCAGTCGCAATCAACATCATCGAGATCAAGAACATGGATCTTTCCGCACAGCTCGTTGCTGAGAAGATCGCGCTCGACCTCGAGAACCGCGTATCCTTCCGCCGCGCCATGAAGGGTTCCATCGGCAGAACGATGAAGTCCGGCGCAAAGGGCATCAAGATCAAGTGCGGCGGCCGTCTCGGCGGTGCTGAAATCGCACGTTCTGAGTGCTACCACGAGGGTACCATTCCGCTTCAGACCATCCGTGCCGACATCGACTACGGTTTCGCTGAGGCAAACACCACCTACGGCAGAATCGGCATCAAGGTCTGGATCTACAAGGGTGAGATCCTGAAGGGTGATGCTGCAAAGGCTGCTGCAAACAAGGAGCGCTATGAGCGCAAGAACGATCGTCCGCGCGACAACAGACGCCGCAGAGATGACCGCAACGGCGGCGGCGACCGCAAACCGCGCCGCGATTTCAACAATAACGGCGAGCGCAGACCGCGCGCTGATCGTCCGCAGGGACAGAACAGAAGAGAAGGAGGTTCCGCAAATGCTGCTTCCAAAGAGAGTTAAGTACCGCCGCGTTCACAGAGGACGCCTGACCGGTAAGGCATACCGCGGCAACAGAGTTTGCTACGGCGATTTCGGTCTCGTGGCACTGGAGCCGTCCTGGATCACTTCCAACCAGATCGAGGCTGCCCGTGTCGCTATGACACGTCGAATCAAGAGAGGCGGTAAAGTCTGGATCAAGATTTTCCCGGATAAGCCGATCACTGAGAAGCCGGCCGAGACCCGAATGGGTTCCGGTAAAGGTTCTCCGGAATACTGGGTTGCTGTTGTAAAGCCGGGCAGAGTGCTGTTCGAGATCGGTGCCGATAAGGATAAGCCGATTTCCGAGGCTGACCTGAAAGAGGCTCTGCGTCTGGCAATGCACAAGCTGCCTGTCAAGTGCAAGATTGTTGCGAAAGATGAGCAGGATGGAGGTGCACAGGCATGAAAGCTGCTGATATCAGAGAAATGAGCTACGAAGAAATGGCTGCGCAGCTCCAGAGCCTGAAGGAGGAGCTTTTCAACCTCCGCTTCCAGCTTGCTGCAAACCAGCTTGAGAACACTGCCAGACTGAAGGCAGTCAAGAAGGACATCGCCCGTGTCAAGACTTGCATGCGTGCCGCTCAGACTGCGGCAAAGGCATGAGGAAGGAGGACTTTGTCATGGCTGAAACTACTGAGAGAAATCTGAGAAAAACGCGTACCGGTAAGGTTGTCAGCGACAAGATGGACAAGACTGTTGTCGTCGCAATCGCAGACCACGTTCAGCACCCGCTCTACAAGAAGATTGTGAAGCGTACCGTTAAGCTGAAGGCACACGATGAGAACAACGAGTGCAAGATCGGTGACCGCGTTCTCGTGATGGAGACACGTCCGCTTTCCAAGGATAAGAGATGGCGCGTCGTCGAGATCATCGAAAAGGCAAAATAATTCTTCGATCAAAAAATCAGTGCGCTTCTGCCTGCAAATCCGGACGGCAAATTCCGTGCGGTGCAGCGAAGTGCCATGCAGATAGGAGGAACCTGCTGTGATTCAAATGCAGTCTTACTTAAAGGTTGCAGACAACACCGGCGCAAAGGAGCTCATGTGCATCCGCGTGCTGGGCGGCACCCGCAGACGCTATGCGAACATCGGTGACGTTGTCGTTGCATCCGTTAAGAAAGCAACACCCGGCGGCGTTGTGAAGAAGGGTGACGTTGTCAAAGCTGTCATCGTTCGTTCCGCGAAAGGTCTCCGCAGAGATGACGGAACCTACATTCGCTTCGATGAGAACGCAGCCGTTATCATCAAGGAAGACAAAACCCCTCGCGGTACACGTATTTTTGGACCGGTCGCAAGAGAGCTGAGAGAGCATGACTACGTCAAGATCCTCTCCCTCGCACCGGAAGTCCTTTGATTTGGAGGTGCCACGATGAGTAATGTTCACGTAAAGAAGGGCGATACCGTTCGCCTGCTCGTCGGTGATCCCGCTGATAAGTACACCGACATCGAGAAGAAGACCGTCAAGACCGGCAAGGTTCTTGAGGTCAGCCCGAAAGAGGGCAAGGTCATTGTTGAAGGCATCAACATGATCACAAAGCATGTCAAGCCCACCAGAGTCGGTCAGCAGGGCGGCATCGTCAAGGCTGAGTCCCCGATCTATGCCTGCAAGGTACAGCTGATCTGCCCGAAGTGCGGCAAGCCCACCAGAGTCGGTCACACGATCGAGGAGAAGGGCGACAAGAAGACCAAGCTGCGCGTTTGCAAGAAGTGCGGCGCTACTTTTGAGTAAAGGAGAACGACGATGGCTAGACTGAGAGATTATTATGTCAGCACCGTTGCTCCGGCGCTGATGAGCAAATTCGGCTACAAGAACGTCATGCAGATCCCGCGCCTCGACAAGGTTGTTGTCAACGTCGGCGCAGGCGAAGCAAAGGATAACGCAAAGGCAATCGACGCGATCATGGGCGATCTTTCCCTGATCACCGGTCAGCGTCCGGTTATCTGCCGTGCAAAGAAGTCCGTTGCAAACTTCAAGCTCCGTGAAGGCATGCCGATCGGTGTCAAGGTGACACTCCGCGGCGAGAAGATGTGGGACTTCGTGGATAAGCTCTTCAATATTGCTTTCCCGCGTGTCCGTGACTTCCGCGGTATCAACCCCAATTCCTTCGACGGTAAGGGCAACTACTCTACCGGTATCAAGGAACAGCTCATTTTCCCTGAAATTGAGTACGATAAGATCGACAAGGTCCGCGGTATGGATATCAACTTCATCACAACCGCTGCCACTGACGAAGAGGCCAAAGAGCTGCTCACGCTGCTCGGCGCGCCGTTCGCAAAGTGATGTAGGAGGGCTTTATGGCAAAGAAATCTATGATTCTGAAGCAGCAGAGAGCACCTAAGTACTCGACGCGCGCTTACAACAGATGCAAAATCTGCGGCAGACCCCACGCCTATCTCAGAAAGTTCGGTATTTGCCGAATTTGCTTCCGAGAGCTTGCACACGATGGTCAGATTCCCGGTGTCAAGAAGGCTAGCTGGTAAACCGGACGATAGATAAAGGAGGTCATTTGGTATGCAAATTTCTGATACCATTGCGGATCTGCTCACAAGAATCCGCAACGCTGCTACTGCAAAGCATGCAACGGTTGACGTTCCTGCTTCCAACGTGAAAAAGGCTATCACCCAGATTCTGACCGACGAAGGCTACATCAAGAGCTTTCAGGTCATCGACGATGGCAAGCAGGGCATCATCCGCATCACTCTGAAGTACGACGAGAACAGAACATCCGTCATCAGCGGCCTGCGCCGCATCTCCAAGCCGGGTCTGAGAATTTACAGCTCCTGCGCGGATATGCCGAAGGTTCGCAAGGGTCTCGGTATCGTGATTGTCTCGACTTCTAAGGGAATTATGACCGACAAGAAGGCTCGTGAGCTGAATGTCGGCGGCGAGGTTCTCGCTTACGTTTGGTAATTAAAGGAGGAAACGCATCATGTCCAGAATCGGAAGACTGCCGATCGCGATTCCTGCCGGTGTCACCGTTACGGTTGACGATACCAATCTGGTTACCGTGAAGGGACCGAAGGGCGAGAATTCGTATCGCGCAAATACTGCTATGCAGGTTAAGGTTGAGGACGGTCAGGTCACTGTTACCCGCCCCAACGACAATAAAGAGAACCGCGCTCTGCACGGTCTCACCAGAACGCTCATCGCAAACATGATTTTCGGTGTGAACGAGGGCTTCAAGAAAACGCTGCAGATCGAAGGCGTCGGCTACCGTGCAAAGAAGGACGGCAAGAACCTTGTTATGAACCTTGGCTATTCGCACGATGTCGTTATGCCGGAGACCGAAGGCATTACCATTGATGTTCCGAATGCAAACACGATCGTGATCAACGGCTATGATAAGCAGAAGGTCGGTCAGTTTGCTGCGGAAGTCCGCGAGAAGCGTCCGCCGGAGCCTTATAAGGGCAAGGGTATCCGCTACGAGGGCGAGCACATCATCCGTAAGGAAGGTAAGGCCGGTAAGGGCAAGAAGTAAGGAGAAAGGTGAATTGCTATGGTAAAGAAAATTGACAGCAACAAAGCCCGTCTCAAGAGACACCGCAGAGTCCGTGCAAAGATCTCCGGTACTGCCCAGCGTCCGAGACTGAGCGTTTATCGCTCTACCAAGCACATCTACGCACAGCTGATTGATGATGTCGCAGGTGTGACGCTCGCTTCTGCTTCGAGCCAGGATAAAGGCTTCGAGGGCAACGGCGGCAACAAGGAAGGCGCTCGCCTTGTCGGTGCAGCAATCGCAAAGAAGGCTGCTGACAAGGGCATTACTGAGGTTGTATTCGACCGTGGCGGTTATCTCTACCACGGCAGAGTTCAGGAGCTTGCAGACGGTGCCCGTGAAAATGGGCTGCAGTTCTAATAAAGGAGGGACTTTGATTGGCACTGATTGATGCAACAAACATGGAGCTGATGGAGAGAGTCGTTTCCATCAACCGTGTCAGCAAGACCGTTAAGGGCGGCCGTATCATGAAGTTCTCGGCACTCGTAGTTGTCGGCGACGGAAACGGCATTGTCGGCTTCGGTCTGGGTAAGTCCGGCGAAGTTCCGGATGCAATCCGCAAGGGCATTGAGGATGCGAAGAAGAATCTCGTTCGCATCAACCTTCGCGGTACTACCATCCCGCATGAGGTCATCGGTAAGTTCGGTGCAGGCCGCGTCCTTATGATGCCGGCAGCTCCCGGTACCGGTGTGATCGCAGGCGGTCCGGTCCGTGCGGTCATCGAAATGGCCGGCATTCAGGATATCCGTACCAAGAGCCAGCGTTCCAATAACCCGTGCAACGTTGTCCGTGCAACCATCGCAGGTCTCTGCGAGTGCACCGACGCGAAGAGTGTCGCTGCAAAGCGCGGCAAGACAACTGCCGAGATCTTCGGCAAATAATCGAGTTAGGAGTGAGCTCAAATGGCTAAGAAAATCGAGCTTGTGAAGAGCCTGATCGGCAGAAAGCAGGATCAGATCGCAACTGCTCAGTCCCTTGGCCTCCGTAAGATCGGCGATGTCACAGAACAGCCCGATAACGCGGCGACTCAGGGAAAGATCAATAAAATCATCCACCTCGTTAAGGTGACCGAAGCTTAAGCGGCAGGGAGGTGCAATCCATTGAAGCTTCATGAATTAACACCGGCAGCGGATTCCAACCGTCCGGTTAAGCGCATCGGCAGAGGCCACGGCTCCGGCAACGGCAAGACCGCAGGCAAGGGCCACAAGGGTCAGAATGCACGTTCCGGCGGCGGCGTCAGAATCGGTTTTGAAGGCGGCCAGATGCCGCTCGCAAGACGTATTCCGAAGCGCGGCTTCCACAACAATTTTGCAACACGTTATGCTACAGTCAATGTCGGCGATCTCAACCGTTTCGTTGAGGGTACAGTTGTCAATGAAGAGCTGCTCAAGGCAACCGGCCTTGTCACAAAGCTCGAGAACGGCGGTGTCAAGATCCTCGGCAACGGCGAACTGAATGTCAAGCTGACCGTTCAGGCAGCGAAGTTCTCTGCTTCCGCAGCAGAAAAAATCGAAAAGGCAGGCGGGAAGGCTGAGGTGATGTAAGGTGTTCAAAACGCTCAAGACTGCTTGGGGTATCCCCGAGATCCGAAAGAAGATTTTGTTCACTCTGTTCATCATCGTGATTTTCCGTCTTGGATCCGTTATTACGGTTCCCTTCCTCGATACCAGCATCGTGACCGCATGGATGACTGAGAAGGCAAGCAACGGAAACTTCCTTGAGTACCTGAATATCCTCTCCGGCGGCGCGCTTGCAAAGGCAACCATGTTCTCGCTCGGTGTTACGCCGTATATCAATGCGAGCATCATCATTCAGCTCCTGACCTACGCACTTCCTCCGCTGGAACGTCTCCAGCAGGAAGGCGAGGACGGCAGAAAGAAGCTCAATACGATCACTTCGATCGTTGCGCTCGGCCTTTCTGCGTTCATGGCAGTTGCTTACTATCTGACACTGAAGAATATGAAGTCTGACGGTGTCTCCGCTGTCAAGTATGTCGGCGGCGGTACCGGAATCTTCGCAATGTTCGTCATCATCTGCTCGTTTATGGCAGGCTCCTCGCTTGTCATCTGGATGGGCAACCGCATCAACGAAAAGGGCATCGGCAACGGCGTCTCCATGATACTCTTTGCAGGTATCGTTGCGAGAATCCCGGTCGATATCGGCCAGCTCGGCGCGCTTGTCCTCGATGATCCGAACCAGTACTTCATCAAGGTCGTCATCTATCTGCTGATCTTTGTTGCAATGGTTGTCGGCATCGTCTTTATGAACGAATCCGAGCGCCGCATTCCTGTCCAGTACGCAAAGCGCGTTGTGGGCAGAAAGCAGTACGGCGGTCAGAGCACCCACATCCCGATCAAGATCTGCATGTCGGGTGTTATGCCGATCATCTTTGCAATGAGCTTTATGTCGCTCCCGTCGATGTTCACCATCTTCAAGGAGCCGCTCAAGGATCTGACTGATGCATCCGGCTGGGAGAAGTTCTACGCAGGTTTCGTAAACTTCTTCTCGACCAGAAGCTACTCTTACGCAGTTGTCTATTTCATCCTGATCATCCTGTTCAACTACTTCTATGTAGCAATCCAGTACAATCCGGTTGAGATGGCAAACAATCTCCGCCAGTCGAACGGCGGTATCCCCGGCATCCGTCCCGGAAAGCCCACCTCGGACTACATCCAGAGAGTTCTCTCGAAGATCAGCCTCGTCGGTGCGATTTTCCTCGGTATCGTCGCTGTCTTCCCGATCATCTTCCTGAACCTCACCCATATCGACGTCTCGTCGATGGGCGGTACTTCGATCCTGATCGTTGTCAGCGTTGCGATCGAGACGGTCCGTACACTGGAATCCCAGCTGATGATGCGTCATCACAAGGGCTTCCTCGGTTAAATCAACATTTATAAGGAGGCTGCTATATGAATCTCATTCTTTTGGGTGCGCCCGGTGCCGGCAAAGGTACACAGGCTGAAGCAATCTCCGCGAAGCTCGGCATTCCGCAGATTTCCACCGGCAATATGCTCCGTGAAGCCGTCAAGAACGGCACAGAGCTCGGCCTGCGTGCGAAGGCTGCAATGGACAGCGGTGCGCTGGTCTCGGATGATATCGTCATCGGTATCCTGAAGGACCGCATCGCTGAGCCCGATGCGAAGAACGGTTATATCCTCGACGGTTTCCCGCGTACCGTTGCACAGGCTGAGGCGCTCGACGAAATGGGCGTCCGGATCGACAAGGTGCTCGAGATCCATGTCGCAAATGACCGGATCATCGCAAGAATGTCCGGCAGACGCGTTTGCGAAAAATGCGGTGCTTCCTATCACATCGAGTACAAGCCGACCACGAAGCCGGACATCTGCGATGTCTGCGGCGGAAAGACCGTGCAGCGTGCCGATGATGCTCCGGAGACCGTCCTCTCCAGACTCGAGGTCTATGAGGAGAAGACCGCTCCGCTGAAAGACTATTACTGGGAGACCGGCAAGCTCGTGACCGTTGAAGGTCAGGAGGAAGTTGCCGATACCACAAAGCTCGTTTTCGAAGCTCTGGGTATTCAGGGTTGATCAGAGGCGCATATGGTTTCGATCAAAAGCAAATCTGATATCGAAAAGATGCTCGAAGCCGGAAAGATCGCAGCCGATGCACTCAACACCGTTGAGAAAAAGCTGCATCCCGGCATGACAACCAAGGATATTGACAAAATTGTTCATCAGGTAATCACCTCACACGGCGCAACCCCGAATTTTTTGGGGCTTTACGGGTTCCCCGCAAGCGCCTGTGTATCGGTCAATGAGGAAGTCATCCACGGCATCCCCGGAAGCCGGAGACTCAATGACGGTGATATTGTCAGCGTTGATCTGGGCGCATGCTACAAGGGCTGGAACAGCGACACTTGCTTTACGTTCCCTGTCGGAACCGTAAAGCCGGAGGTTCTCAAGCTCTTAGAGGATACGAATGCATCCCTCTATGCAGCAATCGAAGCAGCTCAGGTCGGTGCGCGGCTGGGCGATATCTCCCATACCGTTGAGGACTACTGCCGCTCCAGAGGCTACGGTATCGTACAGAATTACTGCGGCCACGGCATCGGCAAGGAGGTCCACGAGGATCCGGAGGTTCCGAACCACGGCAGAGCCGGACACGGCATGCGCCTTGTGGAGGGTATGACCATCTGCATTGAACCGATGATCAATATGCAGGGTGACGGCGTGCACACAATGCCGAACAAGTGGACCGTTGTGACTGATAACGGCTGCATGTCCGCGCACTTCGAGCACATGATCCTCATTACTGCAAACGGTCCTGTGATTATGACAAAGCGGTGACGCCGATGCAGAGAAACATCTGTGAGCCGGGCATGATCGTCCTTGCAACAGCAGGCAGAGAAGCCGGCATGTTTTTCCTCGTTGCCGCGCTGGACGGAGCAGAGCTTCTGCTCGCCGACGGGAAACACCGAACGCTTCAGAATCCGAAGCGAAAAAATCCCGCACACGTTCAGGCAACTAAGCAGACGCTTTCCTTAGAAGGACTTACGGATAAGGCGCTGCGTGCAGTCCTGAATCCTATGAACGAAAAAGCGAAACGTCCGCTTTCCAAACAAAATCAAATCCGCTAGGAGGTCATCGACGATGTCGAAACAGGATGTAATTGAAGTAGAGGGCGTGGTCATTGATGCCCTGCCGAATGCCATGTTCAAGGTTGAACTGAGTAACGGTCATGTGATCCTTGCGCATATTTCCGGCAAGCTGAGAACGAACTATATCCGAATCGTCCCCGGTGACCATGTTACAGTCGAGATGTCGCCCTACGATCTGACAAAGGGCAGAATCACTTGGCGCTCCAAATAAACAGCAGAGCACCAAAGAGAAGGAGGTATTTCCAATGAAAGTCAGACCTTCCGTCAAGCCCATTTGCGAAAAGTGCAAGGTCATTAAGCGCAAGGGCAAAGTCATGATCATTTGTGAAAACCCGAAGCATAAGCAGCGTCAGGGCTGATACCCCTGATCATTTGGAGGTGTAATTAGGAATATGGCTAGAATCGCTGGTGTTGACCTCCCGAAGAACAAGCGCGTGGAAATCGGCTTGACATATATCTTCGGTATCGGTCGTACGACGGCAACCAAGATCCTGAAGGAAACCGGCATCAATCCGGACACCAGAGTCAAGGATCTTTCCGAAACCGATGTCGCAGCGCTTCGTGCGTACATTGACGAGCATTGCATGGTGGAAGGCGATAAGCGCCGCCAGATCGCAATGGATATCAAGCGTCTCGTTGATATCGGCTGCTACCGCGGTGTGCGTCACCGCAAGGGTCTGCCCGTCAGAGGACAGCGTACAAAGACCAATGCAAGAACTCGTAAGGGTCCGGCAAAGACCATTGCGAACAAGAAGAAGTAAGGAGGGACTGTATCTTGGCACAGCAGAAGAAAAAGGTAACCACGATCAGACGCCGCAGAGAGCGTAAGAACATCGAAAACGGCGCGGTGCATATTCAGTCCACGTTTAACAACACCATCGTGACGATCACTGATACGCAGGGCAATGCAATCTCGTGGGCTTCCGCCGGTGAGCTTGGCTTCCGCGGTTCTAAGAAGTCTACGCCGTTCGCTGCACAGTCCGCAGCAGAGACTGCTGCAAGAGCAGCAATGGAGCACGGTCTGAAGTCTGTTGAAGTTTATGTCAACGGCCCCGGCTCCGGCAGAGAGGCAGCAATCCGTGCGCTCCAGACTGTTGGTCTCGAGGTTCGTATGATTAAGGACGTTACCCCGATCCCGCACAACGGCTGCCGTCCTCCGAAGAGAAGACGCGTATAATTATTGGAGGTGAACGAAAATGGCAGTACAGAAAGAACCGATTCTGAAGAAGTGCAGAACCCTCGGAATCAGCCCCGGAGTTATGGGCGTTTCCAAGAAGGAGTCTAACCGCTTCAAG
>CAMKLV010000042.1:0-29019 GCA_946413695.1 uncultured Ruminococcus sp.
GCTGCCCTTTGGAAACCTGCAAACTTTTGAAAAAGTTTGATCAAAACTTTTATTTTGGCTTCGCCGTATGCGTCTTAAGTTGTTAGCTTTGTTGGGGGGGCAGTGCCCAGCTCCGTTTTATCTCCACGGCAGATTCTCTGCGCACTTTTTTCGCCCGCTCCCATTGCGTTTTCCGCCGCAATATGTTATAATAAATGCAACTGAACCGCTGCCTGCGGTGTGCGCCGCAGAGTCCGCATCCGGAAGGAGAAACGAAATGGAAGTATATCAGGGAAAAACAGATTTTATTGCGGTCTGCTTTGCGAAGGATGACCGCAGCACCGCCGAAGCACTGATCGAAACGCTGAACGGCAAACGCCTGCGCGTCTGGTCGAGCGAGCGCGGCTGCAATGTGAAGAAAAAAGATGACGCCGCACGCTTTGCCGAGTGCCGCACGGCGCTGGTTCTGATCTCGAAGCAGTGGCTGGAATCGGAGAACAGCGCTGCACAGCTCCGCGCGGCTGCCGAGCAGGAAAAAGCACTGGTGCTGCTGTTTCTGGACGGCGCAAATCTCGTCGGCAGGGATGATCTGAATGCGCTGATCAGCCGCTCCGCCCGCATGATCGACTACAATCCTGCTGATGATGCGGAATGCATGGAGGAGCTGCTTGCGCTCGAATGCATACAGGACTGCGCGATGGCAGAGGGCGAAGAACCCGATCTGAAAAAGACCGGCCTCTGGGATATCCTCAACCGCGAAATATAACAAAATTGCACCCTTCCGGAACGAACCGGACGGGTGCTTTTTTATGCCTAATCGCTGCACGGTGCGTCTGGGTTCTGCCTGCGGATCATCGCAGATGCAGCACCGTGCAGGTATGTGTCTGCCGGAAACCGAGCTTTTCTGCAGTTTTCGCAGAGCCGGTATTTGCCGCGTGGCATGCCCAGACGGGCGTCTTTCCCTGCCGGAGCGTCTCCCGCATGACGGCGGCTGCGGCGCAGGCGGCGAGTCCTTTTCTGCGGTATGCCTCTGCGGTCTCGACGCCGATATCAACGGCATCCGCGGTGACCGCAGCGCTGAATGCGCACGCCGCAACTTCATCGCCGTGCAGGATGCAGAATCCGAAGCCGTTTCGCAGAAACTGCGCATCGCTCTCCCACGAAAACGCCGGAATGATCCTGCCCGAAAGCCGCGGCAGCAGATCAGCGGTGAGCGGCGCGAGCGAGAACCCCTCCGGCACCGCGATATCCGGCGCCGCATCCGCACGGAAATACCGCCGCTTTTCCGCGATGATCTCCGGCTGAGCAGCAAAATATGCGGTTACATCATCGCAGTCGGTGATCAGGACAAAGCGCCGCGGCTGCGCTGCGGCAAAAAACTGCGTCCGGATCTCCGCAAGGAACGCGGCAGAGGGCATGCCGGAGAGGTATGCGAATCCGCAGAAATGGTGGAACAGTACGGCATCCCCGCCGGAATACAAATCACCGGACTGATATCCCTCCGCAATCGAGCGCGGATAAACCGGATCACCGCCGGCGTTTCGGGCGGCTGCCGTAAACGCAGAAAATGTCTGCGGATCAATCTGCTTCATGATGACTCCTTTCGCGCCGGTGTACCCTGCTGTCCAGCGGCTTTGTGAATCCTGCTGTATACTATTTATATATGGTGCATTGCGGGAATGCAGACAAAAATCAAAACGGTCCGGGAAGGAACCGAACCGCCTGATTATCAATCATTCACAGCGCCGCGTGCACGGGTTGCAGCGCTGCTACGTCATATTCAATTTTATGCCGCCCAGCCTCTGCTCTATACCATGCAGAACCTGATGCGGAGCTGTCCGCAGACTGCATTGGTGCCACATCCTTTCAGGTTCTCAGCCGTTTTTGCACCACGCTGTCCTGTACATCGGAAACACACCCTTTTCATTATATTTTTTGAATCGTTTTACGGAATCTTATCCGAAACTGTACTTCTGCATCGGAAGCACGTCCTTTCATCTGATATCGGTTTCCATTGACTTCTCCAAAGAATTCAGCCCATTGGTAACGCCTCCTATCCGGTTATTTGAACTGCTTTTCCTTTGGTTCTGTCTATATTATATCACACAACTGCCGGAATGTCAATAGCTTTTATGCGAATTTTATAAATAATTATATTTTAATTATATGAATGCGACATGCCGGAAAAAGCGGCGTTTTTGCCGCATACAGGCGGAAAACTCTGGAAACTGCGTGTAAAAAATGTCCAAAGGGGCGAAATCAAAAATATGCAGTTTGTCGAAACTAAACAATTTGAGCAAAAAGACTTGCTTTTTCGTGAGAAGAATGCTATAATGTCAATATGTATATGTGGCTCTATACAACTATACCGCTCCGAACGCCTGCGTTCCCGCTTTCAGGCTACCGGAAAGTGCCGCATTCTGTACATAATATTATTACAAAGGAGAGGTTTGAATGAAATCACTTTTCAAGCGCACAATCGCAGCTGCCTCCAGCTCTGTGCTCGTTCTGAGCCAGCTGGCAACTCTCGCTGCGAACGTCAATGTCAGCGCTGCAGACGCAGCTCCCCTGAACATTGACAAGAAGTTCGTCCTTGACGTGCCGATCGATGAAAAAGATCCGCTCAAGGCAGGTCAGGTCTCTGACTGGGACAGCAAGGCTGAGTCCCTGTTCCTTTCTGCAGGCGACAAAACGACTGTTAGAGGTACGGAGAAGGCAAAGAAGGCAATTCGTACGCAGGTTAACAAGGCTGCAAGCAAGTACAGCCAGATTTCCGCTGCTGAAATCGAAGATGTCCTCGCAAAGATCGCAGACACCGCTACGATCGCAACAACTGCTGACGGCACCTTCCAGGTGAAGCTTGACTGCGCAGACTGCGGTCAGATCATCGGCAAGATTGTTGAAGACGAGCTTGCAAAGAACGGTCATCCGTCTATTGATTCTGACGGTGAGCCGAGAGTGATTGACTGGACCGGCTTCAAGGCATTCGGTTCTGTCACCCTCGACGGCACTGTCAACTTCGACAAGAAGACCGTTGACTATCAGTTCACCATGACTGATGAGAACGGCACCAAGTACACCGATGACAAGGGCATTGAGGAGTACGCTTCCAAGAAGGCTCTCGAGGCTTACAAGTATGTCAACGGTCAGAGACGTTCCGGCACAAACGCTGATAAGACCAAAGAGCTGAGCGATATCAACGCAAAGATCAAAGAGGCAATCGGCGTTGTCAGAGATGTTGCTGACGCTGTCAACGGCGTTTCCGTTTCCGGCACCGATGCAGACAAGGTCTACACTGACTATGTTGCTGCTGTTGAGGCTGCTGTTTCCGCAAAGATTCCGGCACAGTATGCTGAAAAGGCAAGCAAGGCTGCTGCAAAGATTAACGAGAAGAAGCCGGAAACCATCAAGGCTGCTCTCGAGAACGAGCAGTTCAACAACTGGTTTGATGTTGCTGTCGAGTACGCAAATGCTGCACTCGAAGGCTATGCAACAATCAACCTGACCACCGCTGATGCAGTTGCAATCCTCGATGAGGGTTATGATTTCGACATCAAGATTCCGAACGGCTACTCCGGCAACGCAACCTTCAAGATCGCTGACGATCAGGCTGCAGAGCTGCTGGCTGCTGTTCAGGCTGCAAAGCCGGACGCAAAGGCATACGGCAAGGAGCTGCTCGGTGCAGGCTATGTTGTTGAGCTCGAGGACGGTTCCGTTCCGACCTTCGCTGAGGACTGCGAGTATGCATACAAGGAGATCGTTTCTGAGAAGAAGATCACCGCAGGCGCTGACACCAAGTACGGCGTAAGCGGTACCCTCTCCTATGATGTTGAGCGTATCATCAAGAAGATCGTTCTGACCGAGACCAAGAAGGCTGTCTCCACCACAGAGCCGACCACTTCTGAGACCACGCCGACCACTTCGGATTCCACTCCGACTTCTTCGGAGTCCACTCCGACCACCTCGAAGACCACTCCGACCACTTCGGATTCCACTCCGACCACCTCGGATTCTACTCCGACCACTTCGGATTCCACTCCGACCACTTCCAACACCACTCCGACCACTTCCGACACCACTCCGACCACTTCGGATTCTAATCCGAACACTGAAACCACTCCGGCATCCTCTGTCTCCTTCGAGATCAAGGGTGTTGAGGACATTGGCTTGATCTACTGGTCTGAGGAGACCGGCACATTCGATCTCTCCTCCCTGAGCGTTACGCTGCACTTCTTTGAGAAGGGCGTAGAGACCGGCACTCCGGTTGATGTGACAAAAGCATTCCAGCCGGAAGCAACCAGCGTCAAGGAGCTCACCCTGAGCGATGGCCTCGGCTTTGCTCCGGTTCCGGTTGCTTTCATCCTGAAGGATGCAGCAGCTGTTCAGCAGGCTGTTACCGAAGCACACTTCGATCAGGCTCTGATCGAACAGGAAAAGCTCGTTGAGGGCAAGCAGGCAGGCACATTTACTGTTTACCTCGTTCTCCGCGGCGATACCGATCTGAACGGTGATGTCAGCGTTGAGGACGCACAGTATGCTCTGAAGTATTATGTTGCAACCAGCGTTGCACATAAGAGCGCAAAGACTGTTCTGGAAGATCCGGATGGCGTCTATCTGAAGAACAGAGGCGCTCAGAAGGAAAATTACTTCCCGTATTCGCACTATGCAATGGACGTTGCAGACGGCAACGGTATCATCACCGTTGAGGATGCACAGCACATCCTGAACTACTACACCTCCAACAGCGTTGCACATAACCCGGCTGACTGGGATAGCGCAAAGGTTGTCGGCAAGGCAGTTACCGTTAAGGAAGAGCTCCACGCTGAGCCGCTCGAGTTCGATACCTGGGCTGCAGATTACAAGGGCTTCCACAAGAACGTTCAGTAATCAGCGTTCAGAACTCTGAATCACAAGCAAAAGGACACAGCTTCGGCTGTGTCCTTTTTGTATATGCGGCAAAGGATTTCAGGATACAAAAAACATCCGCACGGGATTTCCCATGCGGATGCTTTGATTATAAGCGGATTGTAAATGTTGTCTGCTCGTTGTTCCAGTGGATGTCTGCGTCAGCAAACGGATCGTCTGCGGGCGCATCGGGTGCGGAGAGCTTGCCGTCAGAATCTGCATCGAGCTTCGGGATATCCGGTTCGATGTCCTCCTCGGGCGGTGCGTCATTCTTGTGGCGCGGCATCTCGTCAACATCCGGCAGATCGTCGAGCAATGCGGCGCGGCGGCGTGCCTTAGCCTGCTCCGGCGATTCCTTTGCGCGGTGCTTCATCTCGCGTTCCTCCGGCAGATCGGGCAGGTCGGGCAGATCATCCAGCAGTGCGGCACGGTGACGCGCCTTGGTTTCCTCGGGCGTCTCCTTTGCGCGGAGCTTCTGCTCGAGCTCCTCGGGCGAAAGTTCGCGCTTTTTGCGCTTTTTCTTCTGCTTGGGCGGCTGCGGCGCAGGTTCCTCCACAATCGGAGGAAGCTTGACGCGCGGATCGCCGAGCACGGATTTCTTGCGTGCCTCCTCGAGCTCACGCTTGACGCGCTGTGCATAATTCAGTTCTTCTTCCTCGTCAAAGCTGACCGGACGCTCCGGCTCCTGCTTGACGGGCTGCGGTGCGGCATCCTCTTTGACCGGTTCCTCCTGTACGGGTTCCGGTTCGGCGGGCTTCTCCTGCACGATCTCCGGTTCAGCCGATTTCGGCTCGGCAGGCTCAGGCATCTCGGTCTGCGGCACGGCAGATTCCGCGGCTGCCGTCTCCTGCTTGACGGGTTCCGGTTCAGGCTGCTGTTTCGGCTGTGCCTTCTTCGGCTGATCCGCCTTCTTCTGCGCCGGTTCCTCGGGCTGTGCAGCGGATTTCTTCGGTGCAGCGGGTTCTTGTGCGGCGGCTTTCTTTGCCCGCTTGGGAGCAGGCTCAGCAGCAGCGTTCAGGAAGATATCATTCGGCGTCGGCTGCGCGGCGGTGCGCTCAGGCGCTGCGGCAAGCTGCTGCGGTGTCTGGGCGGTTTCCTGCCGGTAGAGGAATGCAGGCGCATCCTCGGGAACCGGCTGCGGCGCGGGCTGTTCGACAACAACCGGCTGTGCGGCGGCTTCGGCTGCCTGCGCCTCCATGAGCAGCGCATCCATATCGAGCGGTACAAGCGTCATCAGCATGTGATGCTGCTTGGCGAAGCGCTCGGCATAGCTGCCCTCCTCCGCGTGGAGACGGAACTTCGGGCATTCGGTAAATGCATTCTCGCTGATTTCCGTTACAGATGCCGGAATCGCGATATCCGTCAGGTGCTCGCAGTGGCTGAACGCCGACTGTCCGATGCGCGTGACGCTGTCCGGCAGAATAACCTTTTCGATGCCGGCGTGATAGAATGCTTCGTTTTCGATTTCGGTCACGGTTGCGGGAATCCGCAGCGTTTTCAGGCTTGTGCAGCTGCTGAACATCGCATGACCGATCTTCGGCAGCCCCTCATTCAGCTTGATCTGCTTCAGGGCGGTGCAGCCGTGGAAGATGTAGCCGTCAATCCGGCGGATGGATGCGGGCAGCTCGATTTCCTCAAGCTGTTCGCAGTAGGAAAATGCGCCGTGCTGCAGATGCACCACGCCCTCGGGCAGGGTCACCTTGCGGATCGGGAGCTGCGAGAACGCAGTCGGACCGATGCAGCGCACGCCGACCGGAAGCGAGACAACGGGCTGCATGATATTTGCATGCAGCAGGATATTTGCACCGGCAATCGTATACGGCTCGGTGCGGCGCGCCATCCACGGGGTACACGCAAATGCGTCCACGCCGATTTCGGTCACGCTTTTCGGGATCACAACATCCGTCAGGGCGCCGCAGTTTGCAAAGGCATTGTCCCCGATGCTGAGGACGCCGTCCGGAATGATGGCTGCACGCAGACCGCCGCGCTCAAAGGCACGCGGTCCGATGCGGTGGACGCCGACCGGAATCGGGCTGTAGCCGTCGGCACGGATCAGGAATCTGCCGACGATATAGTGTCCGGCGGTCATGCGGAACAGTGGTGTATCTGCAAAGGCGTTGCCGGCGACTTCTGTGACGCTGTCCGGAATGTATGCCTCCTGCAGGCTGCTGCATCCGCGGAACGAATTTTGCAGGATGTATTTCGGCCCCTCCGGAATGACAACCGTCCGGAGCGACGAGCACCCGACGCAGACGCTGTCCGAGATGGACTCGAGCTTTGCAGAGAACCGCAGCTCGGTCAGGGACATGCAGTCGCGCAGGGCTTCGTTTTCAAGGCGCGAGACTGTATCCGGCATGTAGAACCGACGGATCGAGGTGCAGCCCTGAAATGCGTTTGCTTCAACCGATTCTATGCCCTGCGGCAGAATCACCTCAAGCAGTGCGCAGTCGCGGAATGCATATTTGCCGATGTTTTTCAGCGTGGTCGGGAGATAGACGCGCTGGAGTCCGCGGCAGCCGTTGAAGGCATAGGCGCCGATTTCCGTGACGCCCTCGGGGATCACAACCGAAACGAGCTGACGGTTCTGCTCGAAGGCGTGGTTGCCGATGCGGATGACGCCCTGCGGGATCATGATATCGCGGACGTTATACTCCTGCGTGTATTTTTTCAGGATGCCGTACTCGATGAAGAACGCGGGATTGCATCCGCGCAGGAGATTGGCTTCCTTTTCGGTATAGCACATGATGCCGTGGCTGAGCGCGTACTGATGCGCGACGCTGCCGGTCACGGTGGTGATGGTCTGGATATGGTGATCGGTGCCGAACGCAAAGGGGTGGAGCTTCGTGACGGTCGGCGGAATGATGACCGTTTTGAGCTCCGTGCAGCCTGCAAAGGCGTCCTCGGCGATCTCGGTCACGGTATCAGGGATATAGATCGTGGTCAGCGACGAGCAGCAGGCGAATGCCTCGCGCCCGATCGTTTTCAGCCCCTTGTTGAGGTTGACGGTGGTCAGCGATGCGCATGCGTAAAATGCGCGGTTATCAATATGCTGGACGCTCGCCGGAATCGTGATCTCCTCGAGCCGCGAGCAGCCGGAGAAGGTTCCGCGTGCGATTGCTTCGATCTTGTTGGAGATTTTCACAGAGCGCAGACCGCTGCAGTTGCAGAACGCCCACGCGCCGACTGTCTCGCAGGTTTCCGGAATGACGGCGGTTTTCAGCACATGGCAGCCGTCAAATGCGTTTGTACCGATCTCGCGCAGACCGCCGGAGAAATCGACAGCTTGCAGTTCAGCGCATAACGCGAACGCGCGCTCACCGATGGACGTCACACTGGGCGGGATGAGGACGCGGCTCACATCTGTCATGGAGAACGCTTCATCCGCAATCGAAGTGACATTTTTCGGGAGGCTGAGCGATTCATCCTGCTTGCGGATGCCCAGCCGTTCCAGCGCGCCTGCACCTTCATATTTCAGCAAAACGCCGTTTTTAATTTTAAAACCCATGTTTGCGCCTCCTGAAATTGACGGTTTCGGACAGTTCGGATTGATGCACGCCTACTGCCTGCATCTTAATCATTATACCATAAATCTGCATATTTATCAAGCCAAAACCCTGCTCCTGACTGTAGAATTATTCCCCGCCGATTTGGGCAGTTTGCACACAATACAACTGGGCGCTGTGTATCTTTGTCGTGTAAATCCCGATGATTTTCGCCTGATTCCTGCATTTTTCAGACGGGCAGGCATGAGAAACCCCGATACAGGTTGTACCGGGGTTTCGTTGAATGTATGAATAAATGTATAGGGATTACTTGTTTGCATCTGCGAGATATGCATCGACTGCGGAGTAGATGACGCCGACGGATTCGCTCCACTGGGTCTGACCCTTCGATGCGGCGCGGATGCCGTTCTCGTTGGAATCGAGGATCGAGGAGACATCAGAGGAAACTGCGTTGTAGAAGTCATAATGCGGATTTGCCTTTGCCATCTCGTGGCACTTGTGCAGCATCGTGACCATTTCATCCGTCCAGCCGTAATCCTTGTAGAGCTGCTCGGTTGCGATTTCGTTTGCGCGCTCATTGGTGATCGTCACGCGCTTGCAGGCTGCAAACTTTGCAACGCCTTCCGGATTCTTGCCGCCCTTGACCATGACATAGCCGTCGAGGCCGCAGGGGATGTAATACTCGTTTGCATTCGGATCCTTCGGCATCGGGACGAACATAGCGTTCTCGCCGAAATCCTGCTTCCATGTATCGTTATAGAGTGCCCATGCACCGCACGGATAGTAGAGCGTTTTGCCCTCGCCGATGTAGTTCGGCATTGCGGTCCAGCCGAAGTCGCCGACGCCGATTGCGACGCAGTTTGTCGAGCCGAGCTCGAACATCCAGTTCTGCAGGCGCTCGATTGCGGGATCCTTCAGATTGTTGACGAGCTTGCCGTCCTCAAGGCCGATATACGGCACGCCGCAGGTTGCGGAAAGGCCTGCCTCGAACCACCAGCCGTCGATACCGAACTGACCGTTATCGGGATCGACAAACTGCTTGAGGGAATCCTCAAAGGCGTTCCAGTCCCACTTGCCCTCCTCAAAGAGCTTTGCGGGGTCCTTCAGGCCGTTTTCCTCCATGGTATCGCGGTTATAGATGACAACGCAGTTGTCGCCGGAAACATCGTTGACGATGACATAGTGCTTGCCCTTCCACTGGAACAGATCCATTTCGTCCTTCATATCGGAGAACAGCGGATCGCTGAAATCAATGTAATCGTCGATCGGCGCGAACATCTCCTTGATTGCGCCCTTCGGGATGCAGTCGAGGTCGCCTGCCGGGAAGAAGTCGATGCCCTCGTCGCCGTTGATCGCGTTTGCAAGCGCATCATAGCGGGAGTTCCAGTCTACGGCGTGATACTCGATCTCGCCCTGATAGCGGTCATGGAAGATCTCCAGCTCGATCGGGGTGGATTTGCCGGTTGCATCCGGATTGATATCCCAGTTTGCCATCCACTTGACGGTCTTATTTGTCAGCTCGCCGGTCAGACGGGCGTCGCTCGCTGCGATCTGTCCGACTTCCTCGGCGGTCGCGGAATCCAGCGGCTTTTCATACTTCGACTCCTCGCCGCAGCCCGCGAGCATGCCGCAGGTCATCGAGGCAAGAAGCATTGCAGCAATTGCAAGTCTCGATTTTCTCATCTTATGGTTCCTCCTGTACACAAATCAATCATTCCCGATTTAGCGGATCGGGTGAATTCCTGTTTTTGGGCATACGCACAGTACGCCCGTTATCATTTTATCATATTTTGGGTAAGTTGTCAACAAACAATTTTGCAAAAGTCATGCCAACTATTCGGCATACTTTCCGTGATTCTATACAAATCGCAAGCCCATTTTGGTGAAATGTAATGATTCTGCGATGAGTTTGTAACTGCCGTGAAATAATTGTATTGTCGGAATCAGACATCTTCCGGCGGCATGAAACAGAACAGCCGCCCGCTTCTGCGCAATGCATCGACGGAGCGGCTGTCCATATGTCATTTCATATATGCAGGTTCGGCTTATGCATCCTGCTTTTCGCGCTTTTCGAGGCGGCTCATGCTCTTGACGCAGATCAGCATCGTTGAGGCATTGTGCAGGAATGCGGAAAGCCCCGGGCTCATGATTCCCGTGATGCCGGCAAGCAGCAGCGCGGAATTGAACCACAGGATAAAGCGGTAATGGTCGCTGATGCGCTGCATCAGCAGGGCACTGAGATGCCGCAGTGTCAGCAGGCCGGTCAGATCGGAGTTGCTGATCGTGATATCGGCGGTTTCCCGTGCGATATCCGAAGCATCGCTCATTGCGACGGAGACATTCGCTGCCGCAAGCGCAGGGGCGTCATTGATGCCGTCGCCGACCATGATGATCCGGCTGCCGGATTGCTTCATCTGCTCGACATAGGCGTATTTCTGCTCGGGGAGCACCTGCGAATAGACGGTGGTGATGCCGAGCTTTTCCGCTGTGATCTCCGCCGCCTTCTGACTGTCGCCGGTCAGCATGACGATGTTCCGGATGCCGCTCTCCTTCAGGGCACGGATCGTCTCTGCGGCTTCGAGTCTCGGCGGATCGCTGATGCACAGCACGCCTTCGAGCCTGCCGCCGATCGCAAGATAGATGACAGAGCTTGCGCCGGCTTTTTTGTCAATCTGATTCTGGATGCGCTTGGTGATCGGGACATGCTCGTCCTCCATGACGAAGTGGCGGCTGCCGATGACAACGCGCTCACCGTGCAGCGTCGAAGCGATACCGTGCGCGACGATGTATTCGACCTCGGCATGTTCCTCCTCGTGGACAAGCCCCTTTTCCGCCGCGCCTGCAACAATCGCGCGCGCGACACTGTGCGGGAAATGCTCCTCCAGACACGCCGCGATCCGCAGCACCTCATCCTCGGGCAGTTCGCCGAATGCGAGCACCTGCTCCAGCTTTGGCTGTGCGTTTGTCAGCGTGCCGGTTTTGTCAAAGACAACTGTATCCGCGAGGGCATATTCCTCGAGATATTTGCCGCCCTTGACCGTGATATTGCGGTCTGCCGCCTCCTTCATCGCGGAGATGACAGAGATCGGCGCCGAGAGCTTGATCGCGCAGGAATAATCGACCATCAGGACGGAGACCGCCTTTGTGAGGTTGCCTGTCAGCAGATACATCAGCCCGAATCCGAGGAAGCTGAACGGCACAATGCCGTCCGCAAGACGCTCGGCGCGGCTCTGGACATCCGCCTTGAGCTCCTCCGCGCTGTCGATCAGCTCGGCGATGCGGTTGATGCGTGTCTCGGACGCAAGCGCCCGCACGCGGACAGCAATCGTGCCCTCCTCCACAACCGTGCCTGCAAAGACCGTTTTCCCCTCGGTTTTCATGACGGGGAGCGGCTCGCCGGTCATGCTCGCTTCGTTGACATAGGCTTCGCCCGCGGTGACCTCGCCGTCTACCGGGATCAGGTTGCCCGTCCGGATGCGGATGACATCGCCCGCCTGCAGCCGCGACATCGGAATCAGGATATCCTGCTCCTCTGTCACCAGCCAGACCTGCTCTGTCCGGATCATCAGGCTGTCGCGCAGGACGGCTTTTGTCCGCGCGTGACTGTAATCCTCGAGGATCGACGAGAGCCGCAGCAGAAACATAATCGTCGCTGCCGTCTGATAATTGCCCTGCAGCAGGCAGGCTCCGACGGATGCACCGTCCAGCACATCGACGGTCAGTTCGCCGCCGAGCAGCGTGGAGATGCCCCTTGCAACATAGCTCAGACCGCGCACAAATGTCATAATGTGACGGATCGGTGCCGGCAGCAGCAGGCGCTTGAGACATCGCCGCAGCACCATGCCGCAAAGCTGCCCTTTATATGTATCGTCGATCTTCCGGATATCGTCCTCGGGTGTGCTGATCGTCTGCAGCGAGGCTTTGCCGATGCCTGCAATCAGATCGAGCACCGCTTGACGGAATCCGGCGCGGTAGCAGACCAGAATGCCGCCGTTTTCGCTGTGTACCTCTGCGGAGACCACATAGCTGCATTTGCCGATCAGATCGAGCAGATACGCTTCGTGGCGCTTCTCAAACGCATAGGCACCGCAGCGGAGCCGCAGTCTGCCGGGCTTGTCATAGATGATATTATACTTCATCTTCCGCTGCCGCTGTTTCCTCTGCGATGCCTGCCTTTTCCTTTGCATCGTAGCAGAGATCCTGCGCCTCATCCTTCATGCTCTGATACGCTGCCTTGGCATCGCTCTGGAGCTTCATGCCCTTTGCAAGTCCGCTGACCGCAAGCTCTCTGGTCTTTTTCGCGGTCAGGATCTGCTTGCCGAGAATGACAGCAGCCGCGCCGCCCAGTGCGCAGAGAAATTTCTGGTTCTTGAAAATGTTTGCCATTTTGATACACTCCTTTTCTGATTGTGCCCTTCCGTCTGCCGGAACGGGCTGTTGATTTTGCGGAGAACGGAAGGAGCGTTCCCCTTTGATATATGGACACCGGAAATGCATCACTCCCCCTTGCACAGAGGGGGAGCGATACAGACGCCGGATGATCCCGCAGGATCAGAAAAAAAGGGTTATGAAGCAAGCTCGGCACCCAGTGCCTTGAGCTTTGCAACATCATCATCGGTGGGCGCTTCGTTTGCGATATAGCCTTCATCGCCGACGAGCGTTGCGCCTGCAGCCTTTGTGCGGTCTGCCCAGTTGCGCATCCATTCGCCGTCGCCCCAGCCGTAAGAGCCGAAGAGCAGAACCTTCTTGCCGCTCAGATCGCCTTCGATCGAAGTGAAGAACGGCTCGAATTCATCCTCCTCCAGCACCTCAGCGCCCATTGCCGGGCAGCCGAATGCAACTGCATCGAAATCTGCAATGCTGCCGCTGAAATCGGAGACAGTAAAGAGATCTGCGCCTGCGCCCTCTGCGACTGCGTTTGCCATGGCCTCGGTGTTGCCGGTGCCGCTCCAGTAGATGACTGCTGTTTTCATAGTGTATATTCCTCCTTGTGATGATTCCGGAGCCGGTAAGTCACGCCGGAGCCGGGATTATATCTGCACAGACCGGAAGGATCTGTACAAAGCAAAAATAAAAGGGCATATTACTTTTGGGTGGTTGGCAAATTATTGTTAAAACAAATAGTTTGGATGGCGCCCATATCAAAAGTTTCGCTCAAGCCTTTTCAAAGGCTTGCAGGTCGAGGGCAGAGCCCTCGTCGCTCGTCGCAACGAGCGAAACTCCCCCTGCGTTCAAGCGTTCGCGGGCTTGGGTGCCTACAAGTGAGGCACCCATTCAAAATAGCATCGCGAAGCGATACCTTATTCTTTTTAACCGTTATTAGCCTCCTATTTTGTAAGAGAATCTACCTGTATTTTTATTCGCCCGAATAAAATGGAAACGGTGCTGCGGATTATTCGTCGTCGATTTGTGACAGCAGCTTTTTCAGCGCGCTTACGCTTGCGCTGTGTACATGTTTGACCGGAATCCCGTGCTTCTCGGAACGGTTCTTGACGCCTGCCAGCATCTTGTGCGAGCAGGTGCTTGTGAACACGACCATCAGATCAGGGAAGCCGATCTTGTTTTCAAAATCTGTCGGCATCTGGGTGAAAACCTTGGATTTGAAATTGAATTGTTTGCAGATATCCTGATATCTGGTTGCCATGCGGTCGTTGCCGCCAACGATTACGACGCTCATAGATTCCTCCTTTGTTATGGTTTGTCGTTTTTGAAAAAAGATACGGTTTGTGGTGAATATATCCGGACACATCCTGCTTGCAGGATGCTTCGGGGCGTAAAGTAATTGGTGCATCTCAATAGGTAGCATATGCTAACTCACACCCTGCAAAATCCGGGGTGCAGGCAGCCGCCGCTGCTGCGTTCCCCGGTACTTGAGAGGGGGTCATCGGGTTATGCGGTTTGTCCTTCGCGTGAAAGACAGGCGCGCAGAATCTCACTTTTGCCGGTGCTGAATTTTTCGAGCTCCGGCGCCGGAATCTCTGCGAGCAGTGCGAGGATAGCGTTTTCCCGTTCCTCGAGATCCGGAAAACAGCTCCGGATGACGGAATCCAGCTTGTTGTAGTAGGTCTGGTAACGCGATGCGGTGTCTGTGCCCTTCTCCGTCAGGTGGACGATGCCGCCTGCTGCCTTTTCGATCAGCCCCAGCGAGAGAAACGTCTCCAGCATGGAATGCACGCTTGATTTTTTGTAATGCAGGCAGGCTGCGAGATATGCGCCGCGGATCATTTTATCCTCATCCGCAAAGGCTTTCATCGTCAGGAGATAACGGATATTGGCGGAAGTCAGTTTTTCGGTTGGTACCATGGGATTCCTCCTGAAAGAGAACGGGAGATGTACCGCCGTACATCCCCCGCCCGCCTCAATGCTTGTGACAGGAGCCGCTGAGCGCACAATGACTGCAATTATTGCCGCAGGAGGATTTGCCCTGCTTTTTATCCTTAATCAATGAGGCGATGATCGCCGCAACGATTGCGATCAGTACAATGGTGATCACGATTGTACCGAGGTTTTCAGAGATCCATGTGAGCATATCTGTCAGCTCCTTTTTTCAGTCCTCAGGACTTCAGCTTTTCGGTCAGTGTGGCGGCTTCCTGATACTTCTTGATGAACAGCATGTAGATCATCACGCCGAGCACTGCAACAGCAAAGACCAGACCGATCGGGTTGACCTTGCCGGTGAACAGGCCGCCGAACTGGTTGATCATCAGGGCGATTGCATAAGCAAAGCAGCACTGATACAGAATTGCGAACCAGGTCCACTTTGCGTTGTTCATCTCACGCTTGATTGCACCGATTGCAGCGAAGCAGGGTGCGCAGAGCAGGTTGAACACGAGGAAGGAGAAGCCGGTGATGCCGGTGAATGCAGCACCGAGCGACTGCCAGACGGTGCTGTCGCCGCCGCCGTAGAGGATGCCCATTGTGCCGACGATGTTCTCCTTTGCAACCAGACCGGTGATGGATGCAACAGCAGCCTGCCAGTTGCCCCAGCCGAGCGGTGCAAAGATCCATGCGATCAGGCTGCCGATCTTTGCGAGAATCGAGAGATCCAGCTCATCCTCCTCAAGCATGCGGAAGCCTTCGTCCGTGAAGCCGAAGTAAGATGCAAACCAGACGATGATGGTCGAGAGCAGGATGATTGTGCCTGCCTTCTTGATGAAGGACCAGCCGCGCTCCCACATCGAGCGGAGCACATTGCTCAGTGTCGGCATATGGTATGCCGGCAGCTCCATGACGAACGGTGCAGGCTCGCCTGCGAACGGCTTGGTCTTTTTCAGCATGATGCCGGAAATGATGATTGCCGCCATGCCGATGAAATATGCGGAAACTGCAATCCACGGGGAACCGCCGAAGATCGCACCTGCGATCATTGCGATGAACGGCACTTTTGCGCCGCAGGGGATAAAGGTTGTTGTGATGATGGTCATGCGGCGGTCGCGCTCATTTTCAATGGTACGGCTCGCCATGATACCCGGAACGCCGCAGCCCGTGCCGACGAGCATCGGGATGAACGATTTGCCGGAGAGACCGAACTTGCGGAAGACACGGTCGAGAACGAACGCGATACGTGCCATGTAGCCGCATGCCTCAAGGAATGCGAGCAGCAGGAACAGCACGAGCATCTGCGGCACAAAGCCGAGAACCGCGCCGACACCGGCAACGATACCGTCAAGGATCAGACCCTTCAGCCAGTCGGCTGCGCCCGCCTTATCCAGCAGATTTTCCACGAGAACCGGAATGCCCGGAACCCATGTGCCGAACGATGCGGGATCCGGCTCCTCAAAGCCGTTCTTTTCAAAGTATGCGACCGCGTCCTTATAGGAGATGCCGACAACTTCTTCCTCGTCCGCATCATCCGGAACGGAGTCAAAGTAAACGGTCTTTTCGATGGTCTCGAGGGTTTCCTCATCCTCAAGTTCGATGACTGCGGATTCCTCGCCGGAAACCGCCTTCATCTCTGCAAGGGCGGTCTCCTCGCTGAAGTCCTCAGCCTCGGTGTCAAGCTCATAGTAGGCGCTGACAGCGTTTGAAGCATCCTCATATTCGCCGGCCTTCTCCTCATATTCCGAGGCGCCCATGCCGAACAGGTGGAAACCGTCGCCGAACAGATTGTCATTTGTCCAGTCGGTCGCCCATGCGCCCGGTCCCTTCATCGCGATCAGGTAGACAAGGAACATGATCAGCGCGAAGATCGGCAGACCGAGAATCCGGTTTGTGACAACCTTGTCGATCTTATCGGAGTTCGAGAGCTTGCCGGCATCGTGCTTTTTATAACATGCCTTGATGATCGAGGCGATGTAGACATAGCGCTCGTTCGTGATGATGCTCTCTGCGTCATCGTCGAGCTCTGCTTCCGCAGCGGCGATATCCTTTTCAATGTGGCTGAGCGTATCTTCGGGGATGTTCAGCTTTTCGAGCACCTTGTCGTCGCGCTCAAAAATCTTGATTGCGTACCAGCGCTGCTGTTCCTCCGGCAGATCGTGGACGGCTGCTTCTTCGATGTGTGCGATTGCATGCTCGACCGGTCCGGAGAAGGTGTGCTGCGGGATGGTCTTTGTTTCCTTTGCAGCCTTGATCGCTGCCTCTGCCGCCTGCTCGACGCCCTTGCTCTTGAGTGCGGAGATCTCAACGATCTCACATCCGAGCTGACGGGAGAGCTCCTTGGTGTTGAGCTTGTCGCCGTTCTTCTCGACAATGTCCATCATGTTGATTGCGATGACAACCGGAATGCCGAGCTCGACGAGCTGCGTGGTCAGATAGAGGTTGCGCTCCAGATTCGTACCGTCAATGATGTTGAGGATTGCGTCCGGCCGCTCACCGATCAGGTAGTTACGGGCGACAACCTCCTCCAGTGTGTACGGGGAGAGCGAGTAGATGCCCGGAAGGTCCGTGACGATCACGCCGTCATGCTTTTTGAGCTTGCCTTCCTTTTTCTCAACGGTAACGCCCGGCCAGTTTCCGACGAACTGGTTGGAGCCGGTCAGCGCGTTGAACAGCGTTGTTTTACCGGAGTTCGGGTTGCCTGCGAGGGCAATGCGGAGATCCATGCTGATTTCTTCCTTTCCTGCGGTCAGCGATTGCTAACCGCTGTAAATAATACAATCTCAGGGTTTCTGCAGCCTGATTTTTTCAGGCTTATTCGACTTCTACGAGCTCGGCATCCGCCTTGCGGAGCGAAAGCTCATAGCCGCGCACCTTGATCTCAATCGGATCTCCGAGCGGTGCGACCTTGCGGACGTAGATCTCGACGCCGCGCGTAATGCCCATATCCATGATGCGGCGCTTGATTGCGCCCTGACCGTGCAGCTTGACAACCTTCGCCGTCTCGCCGATCGGGACCTCTCTCAGCGTTTTCATTCTTTCTTCCTCCTTTATAATGCCATGTACAGCGGACAGCGGTGTCCGTTATACCATAATCTTGCGTGCCATATCCGCGCCGATTGCAACGCGGGATTCCTTGACCTTGACGATCACGTTCTCGCCGAGCGTGTTGATCAGCGTGACAGTGCCGCCGACTGTGAAGCCAAGGTTTTCGAGATGGAGCTTGAGCTCCGGGTTTCCGCCGATCTTGCGGATTGTATGCTCAACATTTGCATCTGCAAGGCTGAGTGGTAACATTTCCAATCTTCCTTTCTATAGTCGTTAGCTTGCGCTAATTGCCTGCCTGAAAATTAGGTTAGAGTTTTCTAACCCTCATTAATTCTAGCACTTTACTCAGAATTTGTCAAGACGAAAATGCAGCACACGGGGAAATTCGGCGAAACGAACCGGAATTAGCACTTGCTAACGCAAATCCTTGTGCGGTTTGCATAAGGTTTTCCTTTTTGATTTTTTCGCTTGACAAATGCCGATTAAAATGGTATAATATGCAACGGGTTAGTTGCGGCTAATTGAATCCGGATGGGCAGTCCGGTTTTCTCTTAGCTGGCGGTTAGGTATAACTAACCAATTCAAAACACCTGACCGCATCCGCAAACTGCGCTGCCTAGCGGCGCAAACCGAATGAACCAAAGGAGAAGTTTTATGAAAAAAATCCAGTTTCTGACAGCCGCCGCTGCAGCCGCGGTCGCACTCTCTGCAATGCCGCTTTCTGCCGCAGCAGAGGATAGCATGGTCTACGGCACCATGAACATCCCCTACACCGATTTCTATGCCGCTGAGCTCGGCGAGGGCGCAGGCGAGGTCGATGCCGTCACCTCTGCGACCAAGAACAAGGCACGCAAGAACGGCGAAGGCGAGCTGTTTGAAGGCTCCTACAACAACGGCGATGACACAATCCTCGGCGTGACCTATCCGGTTGCAATCTCGCAGGCGGATCTCGACGCGCTCGGTACCGATAACTACGGCTTCACAAAGCTCGATGCCGCTCCGGAAGCATATAAGACGGTCACCGTCGCAGACGGCAAGGCAAAGTTCTCCGCTGTGCAGGATGCATCGCCGGAGAAGGTCAGCGCAACCGTAAAGCTTTCGACCGAGACCCCGTGGGGCGACTACCTGATCGACCTCGCAGATCAGCCGGAAGGCTTTGACACCAAGTACCGCGGCGCAATCCTCAAGACCGCCGACGGCAAGGGCTACGCAATGCGCCACGAGCAGAACATCTGGCGCGGCGAGATCGCATGGTCCTCCGGCATCAAGACCGAGGAGCCGCACGGCAACAAGCTCGATTACGCTGCATACACCGGACTGATGGGCAGCACCGTCAATCAGATCGTGCTGATCACGAAGGCGGGCTATGTCACCGTTGATACAAACACCTATATCCCCGTGAAGTTCGCAGGCTCCGTCAAGGCGGCGGACAGCGCTGCCGGCACCGGCAAGACCGCGATCACTGAGGAGGGCATTCCGGCGGATTACGATAAGCAGTACAGCGCAGGTGAGGGCTTTACCGTCGCAAACGGCGAGATCAGCTACACCGACGCAATGCCGGGCAGCTACTCCGTCAAGCTTTCTGACGGCAAGGGCAAGTATGCAGACCTGATCGCAACCTACACGCTGACAACCGACAAGCTGCCGGTCAAATATGCAGACGGCAAGATCGTCAAGGCGGACGATGCAACCGATGCCGAGGCTGCAAACTTCATGAAGAATCTCGCATCCGTCACAGTCGGCGAGACCAGGCTGAACGCATCCGGCAGAGGCGCAGTCAAGGTCATCACCGAGGACGGCGCAATCGACTTTGCAGCGGAGAGCAGAAACGGCAAGGTTTTTGCAGACGGCGAAAACGGCAATTATCAGATCGCTGTTGCTGCAACCGGCTACACCAAGACACTCGATATCACAATCAGCGCACAGGCTGCCGAGACAACCGCTGCTGCTGCAGCAACTGCTGCCGCCGCGACAACTGCACAGGCTGCTGCCACCACAACAAAGGCTGCTGCGGCTGTCACCACAACCGCAAAGTCCTCCGCTTCTTCCTCCTCGAGCAGCTCGACCTCCTCGCCGAAGACCGGCGATGCAGGTGTCGGCGCTGCTGCCGCACTGCTCGCAGCCGCATCCGCTGCAGCCGTGCTCGGACGCAAGAAGCGCGGAGAATAATTTATGCTGTTCCTGATTTCACTCGGAATTGCCGTCTGCTTTGCAATCTTCTGCGGCGGCACGCTGCGGAAGCATCCGGCACCGTTTTACATTGCAGCGGCAGTTCTGAGCATCGGGGCGGTGCGCCTTGTCAATCTGCATCCGGCGGGAATCCCTGCGTGGCTGAATGACTATGTCTTTGCACAGCTCACAAAAGGTACGCTCGCTGCCGCCTGCTGGGCGGTTGTCATGTGGACCGGCGCACTGCCGAATTCCTCACCGCTGATGAAGAAGCTCATGCCGCAGCGCGGCCAGCTTTCAATCTTTTCTGCAATCCTGACACTCGGACACGCCGTCGGCTACGGCATTTCGTTCGCCGCGAACCTGACCGTCTGCATTCTGCTCATGGTCATCATGCTGCCGCTGACGGTGCTTTCCGTGCAGAAGATTCGCAGAAAGATGAAGGCGAAAAAGTGGAAGGCGATTCAGCGGTTCGCGTATCTGTTTTACGCGCTCATTCCGGCGCATGTCCTGCTGCTGAACTTCCGGAAGGCAAAGGCGGGCAGAGAGGGCGCATTCTTTTCGCTGCTGGTTTACGGCGCAGTGTTCATCGGTTATGCCGTCTGCAGACTGCGCAAGTGGTATCTGACAGCGAAGAAGCCGGAAAAGCACTTCGCGCTCAATCTGACGGCAGTCGCGGCATTTGCCGTGATCTTTACCGGTCTCGGATTCGCGGTGCATACCGCCAAAGCCCCCGAAACCCGTCAGACAATGGCGGCGGAGGTCAGCGAGGATTCGCAGCAGGATGCATCCTCAGCGGAGACCACGGATGCGGCGGAGACGGAATCCGCACAGACCGATGCAGCTGAATCAGCGAAGAACATGACAGAGAAAACGACGGTATCCGGCGAGGACTCAGAATCGGATGAAACCACAACCACTGCCGTGACGGATGAATCTCAGGCGGCGGAGGAATCCTCTGCGGAGGCGTCTTCTGCGGAGAGTGCGGAAAAATCCGGACAGCCCGCGGAAACACCCGATACACCTGAAACCCCGAATACGCCCGAAGCACCCGCCGCGCCCGAAGAAGCTGCACCGCAGCGCATCTATCAGGACGGCACATTCACCGGCAAAGCCTTTGGTTATGACGGCGACATCACGGTGCAGGTGACCATTCAGGATGACCGCATTACCGATATCACAGGCTCGACGGAGGAAAGCGACGATTTCTATTTCAATGATGCAAAGAATGTCGTGATCCCTGCGATCCTTAATACGCAGTCCGCCGAAGTGGATGCCTGCTCCGGTGCGACCTACAGCTCAAACGGCATCATGGCAGCCGTTCGCGCCGCCCTTGATTCCGCAAGACTGTAATCCGCCATTGTATTGATGTACCAATTAAATCTTGAAGATATCTGCCTGTTTTTCAGGATATCATTGGCAAATCAAGCGTTCGCGGATACCTCTTTTTATTTGTTAACGCTCTGCTTCAACCACTCCGTGAAACACAGTCGGGTTGCAAATAGAAATATGATATAATCAGGCTGAATCAGGTAAGGAGTGAACCGGCATGAAATACAGACCTTTTGCAGCGGCGCTGCTCTCCGCGGTGCTGCTGACCGGCTGCGGCGAAGCATCGCAGGCACAGAGCGATGCGCTCTATGCGGCTGATCTGTTCGCAATGGATACCTATATGAATCTCAAGGCTTACGGCAGCAATGCCGAAGCCGCCGTGCAGGAGGCGGAAAAACGCATCCAAACACTGGAGCACACGCTTTCTGTCACGGATCACGGCAGCGATCTCTACGCACTCAATCACGCGGAGGGAACCGCCGTCAATATCTCAGATGACACCCGCAATATCCTCGATACCGCAGCAAAGATCGGGAAGGAGAGCGGCGGTGCACTCTGCATCTCGCTCTATCCCGTGCTGCGGACATGGGGCTTTACCACCGGCGAATACCGCGTACCGGCAGACAGCGAGCTTGCTGATCTGCTGCAGCTCTGCGACGACAGCCTGATCGCTGTCAGCGGCAATGCTGTCACGCTGCCGCTGCAAACCGAGATCGACCTCGGCGCAGTCGCAAAGGGATATACCGGTGATGCGGTCATGGAAATATATAAACAGCACGGCGTCACCGCGGGTATTATCAGTCTCGGCGGCAACGTGCAGGCGCTCGGGAAAAAGCCCGACGGCAGCGCGTGGACAGTCGGCGTAACCGATCCGTTTGCGCCGGATCAGCTGCTCGGGACTGTCACCGTCACGGATAAGGCGGTGATCACATCCGGCAATTACGAGCGCTATTTCACCGGCGAGGACGGGCAGCGCTACTGGCATATTCTCGATCCGGAAACCGGCAGACCCGCGGAGAACGGGCTGGTCTCGGTCACGGTGATCGGGGACTGCGGCGCGGAATGCGATGCGCTTTCGACGGCGCTGTTCGTTGAGGGCACAGAGCAGGCAGCCGCACACTGGCGCAGAACCGGAGGCTTTGAGATGATCCTTGTCACAGAGGAAGGAGAAGTGCTCCTGACAGAAGGCATCGCCGCGGATTTTCAGCCGAAGCGCGAAGTGCAGAGCAGGGTGATCGGGCATGACGAAGAAAGCTAAGATCATTGCGGCAGCGGCCGCGGCGGTGTTCCTGACGGCGCTTGTGCTTTCGGTTTACATCCTGCGGAAAGCGCCGGAAAACCGCATTGAGATCGTGCAGGACGGCAGCGTGCTTTATACATTTGATCTCAGCACGGCGGAAAATCAAACCATACGAATTCCCGCCGCAGACGGCGGATATAATACTGTTGTCATCGAGGACGGCACGGTGCGCGTTGAAAGCGCAGACTGTCCCGATCAGACCTGCGTGAAAATGGGAACGCTCAAATCGGAGCATCTGCCGCTGGTCTGTCTGCCGCACAGGCTGATTGTCCGGTTTGCGGAAGGCGGTGCGGCATGAGGACGAAGCGTCTTGCGGAGCTCGGGCTGCTTGCGGCAATCGCGCTGATCATGTTTGTGATCGAAATGCGCATCCCGAATCCGTTTCCGATTCCCGGCATCAAGCTCGGGCTTGCGAACATCGTCACGGTTTACGCCGTGTTCCGTTACCGCGCATATGAAACAGCGATGATCGTTGCGGTGCGCGTGATTCTCGGCGCGGTGTTCGGCGGCAATCCCTCGGCGCTGCTGTATTCCGCATGCGGTGCGGTCTGCTGCCTGCTCGGGATGCTGCTGCTGCGGAAGATTCTGCCGGAAAAGCAGATCTGGCTGTGCAGCATCATCGGCGCGATGTTCCACAACTGCGGACAGATTGCGGCTGCTGTTGCCGTCATGCGGACATTCAGCGTTGCGGCATATCTGCCGTTGCTGCTTGTCAGCGGCTCGCTTGCGGGATCGTTCACCGGTCTGACGGCGCAGTTTTTACTGAAGCGCATCCAGCCGATGCAAAAAGGATAATGTGCAGACGGATGTCTGCTTGCGATTGTAATCGAGGGAGTGATTTGACATGTCAGAAGAAACAATGATCCGCAACTGTTCACCGACGCTTGCGGGAATCAAAACAGGCAATCTGTTCCGCTGCTGCTATGAAACCGCCGCGGATATGCGTGAAGCCGTCCGGCACTGGAACCGGCTGCTCGGTAAAAAGGGCGTCCGCATCCTGCCGCTGCGCTATCAGAACAAGCATGCGCTGATGTATGTCTACCGCCCCTCGCATCTCTCCGCAGATCTGCGCGACGCCTCTGCGGATGCGATTCTCCGGCGCTGCGGCTACACGGCAAAAACCTCAGAGCACTGCATCGTCGAGCTGATGAAGCGGCTCAGAAGCGATACCGATTTCCCGCACGAAATCGGCTTGTTCCTCGGCTATCCGCCTGAGGATGTCTCGGGCTTCATGGAGCAGAAGGCGTGCGGCTACAAATGTGTCGGCTGCTGGAAGGTCTACGGCGATGAGCAGGCATGCAGAAAGCGCTTTGCGCAGTATAAGCGCTGCACAGAGACCTATGAATCGCTGCTGCGAAAGGGGAGATCCGTGCTTTCGATGACGGTCTCCGAATTTATTTGACCGGCGGTTAGCGACCACTAATCAAAAGCGCCGCAGGCGTATGACAGATGCCCATACAGAAGTTTTGCCCCGAAGCGTTTTAACATGCTTCGGGGCATTGTATTTTATACCGCTGCGAAGAAAAATCAGAGTTACAGCGCTGTACTGAACCTGCGATATTTTTTGTATATTCCCGCCTCAGTGCCCTGTCAGCAGGGATTCCAGCTCGGCAATGCTGTGCGTGTGCGTATGCTGCCGGTCGGAGAGGCAGTGATATGCCCCGAGGATCATGTGATCGGTATAGTGTGCCTTGCTGTCCGCCGGCATGACGAAGTGCCGGTTTTTCGCATTCGCCGCAGCCGCATTTGCAAGGACCTGTTCCTTCGTGCCCTCCATGCTCTTTTTGAGGTTTGAAGCTTTGACAATCGTCTTTGTCAGCTTATAAAGCGGATTGTTGATGCCGGTCGGCGCATCCGTGACCTGATATTTCATGATGAACTCCTTTCGCATTTCTGAGCAGATTTCATGCAGAGCAGCAAGCCGCCGAACATCCAGATATTGCCGATGCTGATCCATGCAGCAGTCAGCGCGTTTGTGATTGCATGATTGCCGGCGAATTTCAGCAGCATTGCTGCGCCCATCCCGACGGGCAGCGAAAAAATCCAGCACCACTTCGGATAGGGTGTCAGACCTTTTGCAAACGCGCTGATCTGCGCAGCGCTCATCACAATAAAGAATAGAAAGAACAGGATGATCCCGGGCAGCAGGAAAAACTCCCCGAACCGGATCACAGAGCGGAACGCGGTCTCCGGCGAAACCTGCATCATGTATTTGTAGAAGAACACCGCCGCAAGGCAGGGGACATGCACGCCGCATGCCGCGAACATCAGATAGCCGAGAACACCGCTGCGGAATGCATGCGCATGTTTTTTGCTGCCCGAGGCGATCAGGCGGTAAATGCCGAAATAGCAGAGCCCCTCCAGCGAAATCCCGATCAGACCGAGAAATGCTGACCAGAAAAGCGTTGCGTCGGAAAGCACCAGAAATTGCGAGAGCTTTTTTTCCAGTCCGGAAAGACTGCTGTCACGGACACCGTATCCGAGAATCCAGTCGCTGACGAATACCGTGCAGCCCGCAAGCAGCCCGATCGTCAGCAGCCTGCGGATGCGCTTCCAATCCAGTGTATCATCAAAAATATCCATATATCCTCCTTGTCTGCAAGCGATTTGCATATGCTAACTATATTATAGCACATTCTTTTTGAAATTGCAATGGAGATCCTGTAAAAACAGAAACGGAGAAAATCATGTCCGGTCAAATTGCCGACAGAAGTACAAAAACACTTGACATCCGGAAGAAACTGTGCTATAATCAAATTATATAGAGAATTCAGGCAGACCATATTGACTTACAGGGGTACATCACCGTTTCGGATGACGATGCGGCAGAGCCCTGTGAAGCGAAGGAATCGCCTGAACCGGAGCTGTAAGATCAGGGCAGCCGCATTTTGGGGAATGCGGCTGCCTTTTTGCATGTCATCGGAAAAACGGAATTGTACCGCATCGGTACAGATCGAATCAGGAGGGAGGGATGCATGCGAATCCGGTACAACGCTTTGAGGAAATGTGATTTCAGGGGGAAATCGCAAAAGCGGCGCATATAAAAACAGCCGCTTTCTATTTGGAGGATATCAAAATGCGGAAAAAACTTTTTTCGGTCATGTCAGCCATGATGCTGGCGGCCACGGCATTGCCGCAGGGCTTCGGTCTTGAGGCGGCAGCAGCCGAAAAGATTAAAATCATGCCGCTGGGCGATTCGATCACCTACGGCATGGCAGATGAGGGCGGCTACAGAAAATATCTGTGGCAGATTCTCAGAGAAAAGGGATACGAGGATATCGATTTTGTAGGACCGGAAGGCTCTGAGCGCGCGACGTTCACTTACAACGGGCAGCAGGTCACCTACGATGACAATCATGCAGGCTACAGCGGCTACACAATCGTGAACCGTCCGGGCGGATGGTTCGGTCAGCTCAACGGCATTCTGGAAACGATGCAGCAGGGCGATTACATCACCAAGTATGCACCGGATATCATTCTGCTGCAAATCGGCACGAACGATATCAACAACGGCGCCCTGAACAGCACCGAAACCGATCTGCACACTTTGCTGGATTATCTTTGCGAGAAGCGTCCGCAGAACGGCGTCATCTTCATGACGACCATTCCCGATCTCGGCGGCAATCTCGGCTGGGCAGGCGGCGACAAGATCGCCGACATCGCTTCGTATAACAAGATTGTCAAAAAGGTCGCGGACGAATACAGCAGCAAAAATGTCATCTTTGCCGATATTCACAGTGTCATCAATGCTTCGTCGGATTTAGCCGACGGTGTCCATCCGAACGCAGGCGGATATGAGAAAATGGCAAAATACTGGGCTGAACAATTGGACGGCTATCTCAGCGGCGGCAGTGCGTCGCCCGGAACAACCGTCACAGGAACAATCACCGGCGACGTCAACAAGGACGGCGTCATCAGCGCCGCAGACCTCTCCCTGATGAAACAGGGCATCCGTGCAGAAAACAAGGATGCAGATTTCATCAAGCGCGCAGATGTCAACAACAGCGGCGTTGTCAACAAGCTGGATGCCGAAATGATGCAGAAGTATCTGCTCGGCAGAATCAGCAAATTCGAGCAGGGCGAAATCGAAGTTGTGATTCCGCCCGAACCGCAGAAGGAGAACAAGTGGGATACCTATCAGGAGACCGCCGATGCGCGCTATCTTCAGTTCTACAAGGATTCCATCTACAGCATGGGCAACACCAGTCGTCTTGTCAAGAAGCTTGAGGCTGCCGAAAACGGTGAAAAGCTGACAATGGCATATCTCGGCGGCTCGATCACCGAAATGGGCAAATACACCACACCGTTCTCCGCATATGTCAAGCAGACCTTTGCAAAGGGCGGCTTCACCGAGGTCAACGCAGGACTTTCCGGCACCTCGTCCGTAGTCGGACTGGTGCGCAGCGAGCCGAATGTGGTCTCGAAGAATCCGGATATCGTATTCGTGGAATTCTCGGTCAATGACCACGAGGATATCATGTACAAAAAGTGCTTCGAGAGCGTTATCAAGCGCTTCCTCGATCTCCCGAACGAACCGGCAGTCATCATCCTGATTCACCGCGCAAAAAGCGGCTTCTCCAGTCAGGCGCAGATGGTTCCGGTCGGCGAGAACTTCAACATCCCGATCATCAGCATGGATAACGCCCTGACCAAGGCATTCAACAGCGGTCTGCTGACGCTGAACGATTACTTCACGGATGACTATCATCCGCATGACAAGGGCGGCAAGCTCGTCTCGGATTGCCTGAGCTACTTCTTCCGTCAGGCGATGAAGACCGAGAACCGCTCGGATTCCTACACAGTGCCGACGAAATCCGTATACGGCACCGAATACGAGAACTGCGCATACATCAACCCGAAGAACATGAGCGGCTTCAACGCAGGCTCGTGGACAGCCGGCGGCGGCTATAACGGCGGACAGATTCTGCCGTATTCCTACACGCTGAACGGCGGCAGCCCGATGACGTTCAAGGCAGAGGGCAAGGGCCTGATTATCGTGTTCAAGGCAAACAGCTCCGGCATGGGCAGCATCAATGTCACCGTCAACGGCAAGACCACAAAGGTCAACGGCAACAAGCAGTATTGCTGGGGCGGTCCGGATGCGGAGCTCGGCTATTATCAGGATGCATCCGGCGAACTGAATGTGTCGATCACCGGCAGCGGACAGTTCACCATCTGGGGCATCGGACTCATTCAGTAAGGCTTTCACAAACAAAAGCAACAATAGAACCGGCACCGCAACCCCTTCTGCGGTGCCGGTTCTTTCTTTATCATGTGCGCAGCTCCTCGCGCCTAATTTCTTCCTTTTCAAATCCGTCGCCGCAGGCGACACCGCAATTTCTCATTTCTCATTTCTAATTTCAAATTCAATCCGGATGATTGCAAATATCACGGTGATATGTTATAATAAACGTAATCAGCGGCGCGGATTTGCCGCAGGAAGAAAGGGGGTTATCATTATGGCAAAAGTATTGCTCATCAACGGCAGTCCGCATCCGAACGGATGTACCGCGGAGGCGCTGAAAGAGGTGCAGCGCACGCTGGAATCAGAGGGCATTGAAACCGAGATGATTCATGTCGGCAACAAGGATATCCGCGGATGTATTTCATGCAACAAATGCAGCGAGACCGGCAGGTGCGTGTTCGGAAATGATCCTGTCAACGAGACCGCGCCGAAGTTTGAAGCCGCAGAGGGTCTCGTGATCGGCAGTCCGGTCTATTACGGTTCGCCGAACGGCACACTGCTCGCATTCCTTGACAGACTGTTTTACAGTACATCGTTCTCCAAGCAGATGAAGGTCGGCGCAGCGGTTGTCAGCTGCCGCAGAGGCGGAAACACCGCATCATTCGATGTGCTCAATAAATACTTCACGATCAGCAGCATGCCGGTCGCATCCAGCACCTACTGGAATCAGGTGCACGGCTTCTCGGCAGAGGATGTCCGCAAGGATCTGGAAGGTCTGCAGACGATGCGCAATCTCGGGCGCAATATGGCGTTTCTCATCCGTGCAATCGCAGACGCAAAGGCAGCATACGGCCTGCCGGAGACCGAGCGTGGTTCTTTCACCAGCTTCCCCGACGGCCTCTGAGGCAGCGGTATCTCCGATGGATTGATAATGGGGGCTTACAGTGTTGCTGTGCAAACTGTGCCCCATACCCCGCTTAAGGGCTACTAGCCCTTAAGAATCCCATTTTATGCATAGTATAGAAGAAAGCCGCTCCCATTTACACTTGATAGGAGCGGCTTATTATTATCCACACATAAAAATGGGGTCTGGGGATAATATCCCCAGCGAGGGGTTTGGGGGCGAGCAGCCCCCATTTCTGATCCATCGGAGATACTGCTGAAAAGAAGTATCCGCTGCGCGGATGCTATTTATAAATGGGCGCCTCTATCGCAGGCGCCCAAGCCCCCGAGCTCTTGATATGCAAAGAGAGTTCCGCACTCTGCGGAGTGCGGCTTAG
>CAMKLV010000043.1:0-28542 GCA_946413695.1 uncultured Ruminococcus sp.
CTGCGGAGCGGGGTATCTTCCCTCATTATCAAATAGCATCCGCGAAGCGGATACTTCTTTTAAGCGGTATCGCATCACGTTGATTGGAAATGAGTTTTACAGTGTTGCTGCGCAAATTGTAGGCATCCATTTTATATATGGATAGAAAACCCGCTCCAATCAGCTGACTGGAGCGGGTTCTGTTATGTATGATGTTCCGGCGGATTACTCGTCCTTCTTGCCGCCGAGGATGCCGCCGAGTGCGTCCTTGATCTTGTCGCCGAGACCGCTGACGCCTTCCTTGCCGCCGATCGCTGCCTTGACAGCGTCGATGATCTTCTCGAGCGAATCCTTATCAACTTCACCGACCAGACCCTTGACTGCGCCTGCCGGATCCTTCATGAACTTGTCCTTGAGATCGCCGTCTTTTGTGACCTGTGCGATGATTTTTTCGATTTCTGCCTTAATGTCCATTGGTAATTCCTCCTTTATTTACGGGAAAACAATTAGTCTTCCTGCATCACAACTTCAGAGTCGGCGTTCTTCTTGACGGACTCAATGCCGTTCATGCAGCCGGAGATCGCCTTGTAGCCTTCGCTGACGGCGATGATCTGTCCGTTTGTCGCCTTGAGACGGAAACGGAACTCACCCTTTTTATCGGTATAGACCTCAAACTTCGGATGCTTCTGCTTCTCGAAGCCCTCCTCGGTCTGGTTCTCGATCGGAGCTGCCGGTGCATTGCGCTGCACGCTTGCGATGCCTGCACGGCATGCTTTCTCAGTCGTATAGACCTCGGAGGTAGCGATGACTTCGCCGTTTCCGGCCTTGAGATCAAACTTGATGCCTGTCTTGGTTTTCTTAATCAGATATTTTCCCATAATATATTCCTCCTGTTTCATGCAGTGATAGATTGCCGGTGTTTCACCGATCAAGTTTATTATACACGAAACTGCACAGAAAGTCAATATTATTTCAGTGATTTTTTACCGAAACACGAAAATTGTCCTTAAAAAATGAAGCATCCCCGACCGTGAGAACGGAATCGGGGATGCTGTTTTGCTTATTCAAGACCTGCAAGATACTGCCGGAGCGCGGGCAGAACCGAAAGCCCTGTCTCTCTGCCGATGCGGTAGACCTCGCGCAGCTTGTCGGGATCATGCGTCAGGTGGCTGACGGGGAGCTTCTGCGGCGGACGGATCACGAATGCCGCACCGCTTTCCTCTGCCGCGCGGACATGCGCAAGCTGCCGGTTATAGATCACATGGCGTCGCTCCATTGCGCGGATGAGATTCGGGTATCTGCGGTAGACCCTGCGGACAATCGGCATCGTGGAATTAGGCTGCTTTTCGTAGTCCGCGGGCTGTGTCAGTATGACGATGTTGCGGTCATAACCCTTATACTCAAAATACTTCAGCGGGATTGAATCCGAGATGCCGCCGTCGAGCAGATCATACTGTCCGGCGTGGACAATCTGCGAGCAGAGGGGCATGGAAGCGCAGGCACGCACCCATTCGAGCTCCTCGCGGTTGAGCAGGTCTTTGCATTGATGATACACCGCTTTGCCCGTATTGACGTCGGTGCAGGCGATATAAAACGGGACGCCGCCCTGCAGGAAGGTCTCGTTGTCGATCGGATCAAGCTGTTCCGGAATCGTGTGGTAGCAGAATTCCGCGCCGAAGATATCGCCTGTCAGAAGCAGCGAGGGAATGCTGCAGAATCGCGGATCCCTGATATAACGCAGACAGTAGCGCAGGGCTCTGCCCTTCTGTTTTGTGAGGAAATTGCAGCCGAAAGTCGCGCCGGCGGAAACGCCGATCACGCCCTCTGTTTTGATGCCCTCATCGAGGAACACATCGAGGATGCCTGCCGTGAACAGGCCGCGCAGCGCACCGCCCTCAAGCACCATGCCAAGCTTATGCTTCATTGTTTTACTCCGTTTCCTGTGGATTTTGTTTCTGCGGGTGACAAGCGGTCATTTTTTCCATGTCGAGGGGGCAAGCAGCAGGACAATCGGGAACAGCTCCAGTCTGCCTGCGAGCATGTCAAAGATCAGCACGCATTTGGACGGCGTCGAGAACACATCGAAATTCGATGCGGGTCCGACGAGCTCCAGACCGGGACCGATATTGTTGAGCGTTGCGACAACTGCCGTGAAATTCGTGGTCAGATCGAGATGATCGAGCGTCAGGATCAGCAGGCTGATGACATAGATCATGATGTAAACGGCGAAGTACACATGCACGGACTTGATGACATCCGCTTCGACCTGATGGCCGTCCATGCGGACTTTTTTCACCTGCCGCGGATGCGTCATGACGCGCAGTTCATTGGACATGTTGCGGAACAGGATGATGAACCGCGAGACCTTGATGCCGCCGCCCGTTGAGCCCGCACATGCGCCGACAAACATCAGCATGACGAGCAGCGTGCGCGAATAGACGGGGAACTGGTTGAAATCCACGGTGGCAAAGCCTGTCGAGGACAACAGCGAGCCGATCGTGAATGAGCTGTGCATCAGCGCTTCTCCGGTTCCGCCGAACATCGGCAGGTGGCGGACATCGAGCGTGATGGTCAGGATTGCGAACGCGATGATCCCGAGATAAACCTTGAGCTCATCGGTGAACGCATCCTTGAAGCGCTTGTGCAGCAGCAGGAAGTAGCATGTAAAGTTGACGCCGAACAGGAACATGAACACCGTGATCACATTGATGCAGAACGGTGTATAGGGCATGCCTGTGGGGTTGCAGGAGAAGCCGCCCGTTCCTGCCGTCGCAACGGAAATGTTGATCGCATCAAAGAGCGGCATGCCGCCGATCAGCAGCAGAATGAACTCTGCGACGGTCATGACAAAATAGATGATGTAAAGCAGCATCGCCGTCTGCCGGACACGCGGCACCAGCTTGCTGACGGAAGGCCCCGGGCTCTCCGCTTTCATCAGGTACATGTTCTGTCCGCCTGCGAGCGGCAGAATCGCCATGATGAACACGAGCACGCCCATGCCGCCGACCCAGTGCGTGAAGCTGCGCCACATCAGCATGCACTTCGGCACCGGTGCCAGATCGTGCAGGATGCTCGCGCCGGTTGTTGTGAAGCCCGAGACTGATTCAAACATCGCATCGACGAACTTCGGGATTGTGCCGGAAATATAGAACGGCAGCGCGCCGAAAAAGCTGAGCACCAGCCAGCTCAGTGCGACAATGACAAAGCCGTCGCGCGCAAAGAGGTTTTTGTTCTTCGGCTTGAATCGCGTGATGATGATGCCGGTGAGCAGCAGCGCCGCTGCAAGAATCGCAAAGAGCAGCAGCTCCGGTTCGTGGTAGACCGCTGCCGTCGCCGTCGGGACAGCCATGAAGCCGCCCTCGAAAATCAGCAGGATGCCGAGGATATAGATGGTCATGCGGATATTCATTGCGTTTCAGCCTCCGTCATTGCAGCAGATCGTTCATGTCATGCAGTCCCAGATGATTCGTCACAATGACGACAGAATCGCCCTGCTGGATCGTATCGCTGCCGCGCGGAATCAGCACCTTGCCGTTCCGGACGATTGCGGCGACCAGCACGCCGTCGCGCAGTTTGAGCTGCATCAGCGGTGCGGCGGTCAGGGCGGAATCAGTCTTGACGATGAACTCCGCCGCCTCGACCTTGCCCTTGATGATCTGATAGAGCGTTTCAAGGTTTGTGCCGATTGTCTTGTTCATCGCGCGGACATAGCGCACGATAAAGTCTGAGGTCAGGTTCTTCGGATAGATGATCGTATCGAGATCGAGGTGGTCAATGACTGAATCGAAGTCGATGCGGTTGATCTTGGTGACAACCTTTCCGCCGCTGACCGACTTTGCAAACAGCGAAAGCAGGATATTCTCCTCGTCGATGTTCGTCAGGGAGACGAATGCATCGGTTTTGTCGATGTTCTCCTGCATCAGCACTTCCTGATTGATCGCATCCGCGTGAATGACGTTGACATTCGAGAAGCGGTCGGAGAGCAGGTCGGCGCGTTCCTCGTCCTTTTCAATGACCGTGATGCCGATGCCGTCCTTTTCGAGAATCTGGCAGAGATAATGTGTGATATCGCCGCCGCCCACGATCAGGACATCATCCACCGGCTTTGCCTTATAGTTGATGCGTTTGAAGAAGTTGTATGCGCTCTTGGGGTCGGCGATGATCGAAATGACATCGCGCGCCTCAAAGCGGAAGTCGCCGTATGCGATGAACGCATCATCGTCACGCTCGATTGTGCAGACCAGCAAATCGCAGTGCAGCTTCGGCGCGATCTCACGCACCTGCATGCCGCAGAGCGGGGAATCCTCCGGCAGCTTGAACTTCAGCAGCTCAATCTTGCCCTTGACGAATGTATCAATCTTGATCGCCGAGGGGAAGCGCAGCACGCGCGCGATTTCTCCGGCAGCGGCAAACTCCGGATTGATCACCATTGCAAGTCCGAGCTCCTCCTTGAGGTAGCGGACATCCGCATTATACTGCGGACTGCGGACACGGGCGATTGTCTGGCAGCCGCCGGCTTTTTTCGCAATCAGGCAGCAGAGCAAATTCCGTTCATCCGAGCCGGTGACGGCAATCAGCAGATCCGCCTTTTTGATGCCTGCCTCCTCCAGAACAGCGCGCGTCGCACCGTTTCCGGCGACTTGCATGACGTCATAGCGCTCGGCGACATCGGTCGCGCGTGCGCCGTTGATATCGACAACGGTGATGTTGTTGCCCGGCTCATTGAGCTGCTCTGTCAGCACTCTGCCGACTTTTCCGCAGCCCACAATGATAATATTCAAAACGCAAAAGTCCTCCTAAAACATTCTTTAGACGGGGGAAACCGGTTCAGTCATGGCGTTCGGCTTGGTTGCCGAAGGTCTCGCAGAAGCGCGCCGAAAAGGACGGCTCGCGCCCTGCCGCATAGAGGTGACCGGTATCTCCGAAGGTGTTGATCCGGAAGGATGCGATGCCTACTCTGCGCTCCTCCGTCGATGCGACCGTGATCGCCGTCGGGGCGGCACAGAAGCCGTGCCACAGCACCATCGGGGATGCCCCGATCAGGTGCGCAAGCATGACGCATTCCACGCCGAAGTGACAAAACAATACAATCGTATCCGTATTGGGACGCGCTGCGCGGTAATAATTGCCTTCGCGGATATAGCCGTGCTGTTCGAGCAGCGCATCAAGCCCCTGATACACGCGCTGTGCTTCATCGCCGACGCCGTATTCGCGCATGACCGCCGTTTCCGCCCATTTGTCCTTGTCATAATAGGCGGGCTCGGCTGTCCAGCAGCCGGGGAGCCAGTCCCACGGCACGCGGACATCGCCGGTATCGGGATGCAGGATCGGCGCGTGGAATTCGCGCAGCCACGGCAGCGTTTGTGCCTCACGCCCGAGCGCCTCCAGTGTATAGCGGGCGGTATCCTGCGCCCTGCCGAGCGGCGAGACATAAAACGCCGCGATATCCGGATGCGCTTTGAGCCGTTCAGCGGTACACTGCGCCTCGATTTTTCCGGTTTCGGTCAGGGTATCGTGTTCGTAGTCCGGATCGCCGTGCCGGACAATCATCAGCTTCATTGTTCACCACCAGTTTGTAAGCTCAAAATGCCATTCGTATTGCTCCGGATGCGCTTCATAATCATCTGCATCCGCTTCGGTCATATGTTTCGGCGCATCGCTGGAGAAGCCCCAAGGCTGCGGCTGCAGTACATCAATGATAATGTTGTGCACCGCTTGTGCAAGAAACAGATTCTGCTGCTCTGTGAACAGCGGATGATCGGCGGGAACGGGATTTTCGAGCCACGCTTTTGTTTTCGCGTCATCCGGTGCAAGATCGCAGCGGCTCAGCAGATAGCGGTAGATCGGCAGGAGCGCATCAAACGGCACATCCATCCTGCCGGTGTTTTCATCATAAGAGGTTCCGCAGCAGCGGTTGAGCGTGTCGATCACGCCGTGCATAATGTCATGGTCACCCGACCAGAACACATGGAATTTCGGGCTCTCGCCCTTCAGCAATTTCGTATGCGTGACGGGTTTTCCGTCGGATTTCCGGCGAATCTCCGCCCACAAATCAAAATCCAGTCCCATTGCATCTCCTCGTTTTCTGCGGCGGCTTCTTTCGGGGTATTGTGTTCATACTTTGGGGGAGCGGGATGTATCTTTGAAGCACTGTGTGCTCCGGACGGGCTGCCGGAGCTGCACAGTGTTCTGCATGTGAATCAATAGGCGCTGCATTCCATCGTTTCCGCCTTTGCGACGGCTTCTTCCAGCGTCATATCATAGAACAGACCTGCGGCGAAGATTCTGCCGGATTTCGGCTGCTCGATGAATGCGCCGACGATCACGCCCGGAATTGCGCTTTCCGGTGCGTTCGGTGCGTTCGGACCGCCGAGGTCGGTTCTGCACCAGCCCGGATCGGTCAGGTTGATTGCGACGCCTGTCCCTGCGAGCTTGGAGCCGAGGTCGATCGTGACCTTATCAAGACCCGCCTTGCTCGCGGAATAACCTGCCTGCTCCGGTTCGAGCCGGATGCCGCTTGTCGTGTTGACAACTCTGCCGAATCCGCGCTCGATCATCTTCGGGATGAAGTGATAGCAGATCATCATCGGCGAGATCGTGTTGATCTGGAAGCTCGTGACATAGTCGCTGACCGGTGTCTGCCAGTAGTCGGTGCGGTAGGCGATCTGTACGCCTGCGTTGTTGAGAATCACATCGACCGGCACGCCCATGGCGTCGATCTCCGCGATTGCGTGCTCGACGGATTTTGCATCGGCAAGGTCGCAGGCGGTTTCTTTGACCTGCACCTTCTCAGAAAGTGCCTTTGCGAGCGCCGCAGTGTGTGCGGTGTCGCGGCTGAGCAGGATCAGATTACATCCCTGCTCTGCGAGTGCCTGCGCAGCAAGCTTTCCGATGCCGCGGCTGGCACCGGTGATCAGTGCCCATTTACCTTTCAGGTTTAACATACTTTCCCTCTCCTTTTTTCAAGTTGCCCGTAGCCGGCAGCAGTCCGTAACACATACTGCCGTACATTATATCATACCACAATCCCACTAAAATGTCAACCGGGCAGTGCCCGGTTCCATCTGTCTACAGCTGCCGGAGAACCAGTCTGCTTTTCGAGCGACGGGCTGAGGAGATTCCATTTTCAAATTCGTCCGCGGAGCGGACACCGCAATTTCTCATTTCTAATTTCTCATTTGTAATTAACACATGTAGTTTCTGCTTGACTTTCGTTTGATATTGTGCTAAAATGATACCATAACTATCATATGTGAACGGCATATGCTGACGGGAAGGAGTTAGATCACCAATGGCACTACGGAAAATCACGGCATTTCTCAGTGCTGCCGCCATGCTGCTGACGGGCGCAGTCCCGGCAGTGACGGCATCCGCAGAGAGCGGCAGGACATTCACGGTCGGCTTTGACGCGGAATTTCCGCCCTATGGCTATCAGGACGAATCCGGCGAGTATGTCGGCTTCGATCTCTCGCTTGCGGAGGAGGTCTGCAAGCGGCAGGGCTGGAAGCTGAAAAAAGTCCCGATTGAATGGAACTCCAAGGATATGGAGCTCAAGACCGGCGCGATCGACTGCATCTGGAACGGCTTTACCATCAACGGCAGAGAGAATGACTATACATGGTCGGAGCCCTATGTCGATAATTCGCAGGTCGCGATCGTCCGCACGGAATCGGAGATCAATCAGCTCAGCGATATGAAGGGTAAAATTGTCGCTGTGCAGACAGACAGCTCCGCGCTTGCCGCATTCACCGGCGAGGACGCGGAGGAATCCAATATCGAGCTTGCAAAGAGCTTCAAAGAGCTGCAGCAGGTCGGGGATTACAACAGCGCGTTCATGAATCTCGAGAGCGGTGCGGTCGATGTCATCTGCATGGATATCGGTGTCGCGAACTATGAGATTGCGGCGCGCGGCGGCGAATTCCGCATGCTCGAGGAGCAGATTTCCTCGGAGGAATACGGCGTCGGATTCCTCAAGGGCAACACCGAACTGCGCGATGAAGTGCAGGACACGCTCTACGATATGGTGCGCGACGGCACATTCGCAAAAATCGCCGCCGACTGGGAGCTGACCGACTGCGTCTGTCTCACCGCGCCGGATGCTGACACGGAGACGGTCGGGGAGAGCAGAACATTCACCGTCGGCTTTGACGCGGAGTTCCCGCCCTATGGCTATCAGGATGAATCCGGCGAATATGTCGGCTTCGATCTCTCGCTCGCGGAGGAGGTCTGCAAGCGCCGCGGCTGGACGCTCGTCAAGCAGCCGATCGACTGGAACTCCAAGGATATGGAGCTCAAAACCGGCGCGATCGACTGCATCTGGAACGGCTTTACGATCAACGGCAGAGAAAACGATTATACATGGTCGGTGCCGTATGTCGATAATTCGCAGGTTGTGGTTGTCCGCAGCGATTCGGATATCAAAGCGCTGAACGATCTTTCCGGCAGAACCGTTGCCGTGCAGGCGGACAGCTCCGCGCTTGCCGCATTCACCGGCGAGGATGCCGAAGAAGCAAATATCGAGCTTGCAAAGAGCTTTAAGGAGCTGCAGCAGGTCGGCGATTACAACAGCGCTTTCCTGAACCTCGAAAGCGGTGCCGTCGATGCGATCTGCATGGATATCGGCGTGGCGAATTATGAGATCGCTGCCCGCGGCGGCAAGTTCACAATGCTCGATGAACATGTTTCCTCTGAGGCATACGGCATCGGATTCCTCAAGGGCAATACAGAGCTGCGCGATCAGGTGCAGGAAACGCTCCTGACCATGCTCGATGACGGCACATTCGCGAAGATCGCAGCGGAATGGGAGCTCTCCGACAGCGTTTGCCTGACACGCGATACCGAGACAAAAACCGAGACCGCCGTGCAGGAGACACCGTTCGGCGAAAAGCTCGCGGGCATCTGCAAGCAGCTTTTGAAGGGCGTCGGCGCATCGCTGGCAATTTTCTTCCTGACGCTGCTCTTTGCGCTGCCGCTCGGTCTGCTGATCGCCTTCGGCAAGATGAGCAAATTCAAGCCGCTCAGCTGGCTCGTCACCGTCTATATCTCGATTGTCCGCGGCACGCCGCTGATGCTGCAATTGCTGGTTGTGTTCTTCGGCCCGTATTATCTGTTCGGCGTATCGACCACGGCATCGTACCGCTTCTATGCGGTCATCATCGGATTTACGCTCAACTATGCGGCGTACTTTGCCGAGATCTACCGCTCGGGCATTCAGGCGGTTCCGAAGGGACAGCATGAGGCATGCGAGATTCTCGGCTATTCCAGATCGCAGAAGTTCTTTAAGATCGTGTTCCCGCAGATGGTCAAGAATATCATCCCCTCGATCACGAACGAAGTCATTACGCTCGTCAAGGATACCTCGCTTGCTTTCGCGATCTCCTATACGGAGATGTTCACGCTGGCAAAGCAGGTCGCGGCGGCACAGGCAACCATTATGCCGCTGTTTATCGCAGGCGTGTTCTATTATGTGTTCAATGCGGTTGTCGCGTTTGTCATGGATCGCATTGAGAAGAAGCTCAACTTTTTCAGATAAGTGAGGTGACAGCAAATGAATAATCTGCTTGAAGTCAAGAATATCAAAAAGAGCTTTGACGATCTCGAGGTGCTGAAGGATATCAGCATGACCGTCGGTGAGGGCGAGGTTGTCTCGATTCTCGGACCCTCCGGCTCGGGTAAATCGACGTTTCTGCGCTGCATCTCCATGCTCGAAACGATCGACGGCGGCACCATGACCTACTGCGGAAAGGACGCGGTCAAAACCGTGGACGGCAAGCCGCAGTATGTCGGGAAATCCGACCTGCAGGAGATCAAGCACACGTTCGGGCTGGTCTTCCAGAATTTCAATCTGTTCCCGCATTATTCGGTGCTCAAAAATATCACGGATGCGCCGATCCATGTCCTAAAGCGTGATAAGGCAGAGGTCATGAAAGAGGCGCAGGTGCTCCTGAAAAAGATGGGGCTTTCGGATAAGGGCGATTATTATCCCTATCAGCTTTCCGGCGGACAGCAGCAGCGTGTCGCGATTGCGCGGGCACTTGCGATGAAGCCGAAAATGCTGTTCTTCGATGAGCCGACCTCCGCCCTCGATCCGGAGCTGACTGCCGAAATTCTCAAGGTGCTCAAGGAGCTCGCGGCAGAGAAAATGACCATGCTGATCGTCACCCACGAGATTGATTTTGCGCGCAGTGTGTCGAATCATGTGGTGTTCATGGACGGCGGCGTGATCGTTGAGCAGGGCGACCCGAAGGACGTCATCGACAATCCCTCTAATGACCGTACCCGCGCCTTCCTCAAGAAACTCGAGCAGTGAGAGAGGTGTCTCCGACGGATTGATAATGGGGCGCTGCCCCATACCCCGCCAAAGGGTCTCTGACCCTTTGGAATCCCATTTTAATGTGTGGATAGAACAAAGCCGCTCAGGTTTGCGAAATGCGCAGATTGAGCGGCTTTGTATTTATACAGAAACATGGGGTCTGGGGTCAATGACCCAAGCAGGGGTTTGGGGCACAGTTTGCGCAGCAACACTGTAAGTCCCACATTACAGATCCATCGGAGATACCTTATCTCACTGCTGCGGGTAATCCTCGGGGAGAATGGTGTAATCGAAGTTGAGAAATTCGCCGTAGCCCATTTCATATTCGAGCATAAAATCCTGATGATACTCGATATTGGTAATCGTCCAGTCAAAGGGCTTGCCCTGTTCCGGCGGCACCGGGGTATACTCAATGTAGAGCACACCGTCTGTGAGGAGCAGCTCCTGCATGAAGCTCTTGTGATCTGCGCGCTCCTCCACTTTGCTTGTGAGCGGTTCCAGTTCTTTGATCTTCGCGATCGAATCGCCGACCTGAACAAATGCGTAATCGCTGTAGGAATGCGTTTTGGAAATCCACATGCTGTGCGTGATGTTATCATCGCAGAAATAGGTGTAGAACAGTCCGCCGTTTTCAACCGGCTGCACGGTATACGAATGATGTTCATCCATATGGCGCGTGACCTGCGGTGTCAGCTTGCTTTTGAATGCCTCCTGTGTTGCGGTGTCCGGCACTGCGGAATTGTCCTTCCAGCGGAACATCATGAATGCGTCTTGCTGCGGCAGCAGAACGGGGCTTTCTGTGACGGCTGCGGTTGTGACGGTTGTCTCCGCAGCGGTTTCCTGCGTGACAGTTGTTGTGTCAGCGATCTGTTCTGCAAAATCCTGTTCGTTGATGCATGTCATACCGGTAAGGTCGGGCTGCTTGACAGGTGCCGCATCGTCCTCAAACTGCATATTTTCCGCGATGACAAAATCCGTGAGATTTCCGTTTTCATCATAGCCGAAATAGCGCATCAGGATGCCGGTTTCCTCATCGACATAGAATACGAAATCCTGCACATGGAGGCTTTTGCCGTAGGTACCGGTCAGTTTTCCGGTGATCTCCGTGCAGACTCTGCCGTTGATCTGATCCCTGCCGGTGATCTCCCAGTTTTTGAAATTGTTGAGGTATCCGAGAATGCGCTCCTCGGAGTGCAGTGAATTTTTAGCACGGCCGAATGACGGTTCACCGCGGAACTGCCACTTGTCAATCTCCTCAATATTGGTCTCATGATCAGAAGTTTGTTCGACCGGTCCGGGGATATCAATGCGGTGATTGTTATAATGACTGATCTCATAGGAACCGACACTGCTGTCCAGAATATCATAGCATATATCATCCTGAACAGCATAGGTCATGCCGCGATCAAATTGCAGCTGATCGAGGTTCAGTTCGCGCAGGGTCTCCATATCGGAACCTGTGTAAAGATTGGTATCCTCATAGAATGTGCCGAGATTGAGATTTGTCTGGAAATCGGAAACCAGCAGTTTACAGCGCGGCTCTGTACCTTCAAAATAGTAATTCGACACATAGACCGTGCCGGAGACGCGGCTGAAATAGTCGAAGCTGTTGCACATCTTATAGAAGATGCCTTCCTGCGTGGACATGTCGCATTCCTTCGGGTTGATGACAAAATTCTTCCAGATTTCCGGCGTGCCGATTGTATCCTCTCGGCACCATGTCAGGCGATTGACCAGATCATCGCCCTCATGCTGTGCGGCGCGGCGGATCGCCTCGACCGCCTCCTGCGGAAACTGATAAATCGCGCCGTGATCTGCGTAACCGTCCGCCGAGACACGCACAAGATCATTTGGAAACATGGTCAGAACAAGCCGCTCGGGCTCGTTTTCATCGTAGGCATAGAGGGTAATACGCTCGCCGTCTGGGATTTCGGTGCTGTCATCCGCACGGACGCATTCCTTATCCATGAGCGCAGTTGAAATGGCGGTCTGTTCCTCTTCGGTCGGCGTATAGGCGCAGGGCGCGTATGCAGGTGTCATAATGCGCATGAATGCAGTCCGAAGATTATCGTCAAATTCAATGCTTGATCCATTGAGGTTATCAGAGGAAGCGGTGCTGTCGGTGATTTCCTCGATTTCCGCCATAGATTCATTTGTGGTCAGCGGGGACTGATGCAGCTTCGGCAGGAAAATGACCGCCGCAAGACCTGCGCAGCAGACCGCCGCGCCGCTGACGAGTGCCGGCATCCATGATCTGCGCTTTGTATGTGCGGCGCTTGCTGCACGGGCATCCGCCTTCTGCTGGTAGCGCGGGGAGATATCGCGCATCATTTCTTTGAGTTGCTTATTTGTCATAAGAGTCCCTCCTTTTTGAGGTAGGCTTTGAGTTTCCGGCGGGTCTGCATCAGTGATTTGCGGACATGTGCGCCGGAGATTCCGAATTTTTCAGCGATCTCGCGCGGCTGACTTTCATTGTGCCAGCGCTCGGTGAAGATCGTCTGTGCATCGTCTGAGAGTGTATCCAGAAAGCGCTCGACGGCTTCGGTGAGTAATCTGTGCCCGATCGTATCCTCGACCGTTTCGCCTGCACGGAGCGTCTCGCCGACATCCTCGAGGGAGGCAGTAGTTTCACCGCCGCCGCGCTTCTGCGCCTGCTGTCTGCGGATGCGGTCGAGCGCCGTGTGCTGCGTCAGGGTGATGATGAACGCCTCAAGATTCTGGGGCTTTGCCGGAGGAATCTGCTGCCAGAGCTTCATCAGCACATCGCTGACGCATTCCTCCGCGTCCTCATGGGAATGTAAATACCGGTTTGCCGTTCTCAGACAAGCCGCGCTGTACCGTTCAGATACAGCCTGCACCGCACGTTCATCACGCGCCTGAAACAGGTCAATGATCTGATCGTCTGTCATGTTTTTACCGCCTTTCGTAGGGGGATCCCTCTGTCTGTGCAGACGCAGGAAACATCATTTTGTTCCGTTTGTTCTGCAATATTGCTTTTCTAAATCCGGTTCAGAATCGCGGACACAGGTTTTTGCCTGCCCCCTCTGTCTATGCAGACGCAGGAAATATTTTTTTGTTCCAGTATATTATAATCTTTTTCTGAAAATATTTCAATAGCCGGCAGAACCGGCAGCCATTTGTCTGCAGCCGTCCGGAAACCATGCTCCGTTTTGGCGCAACGGGCTGAGGAAAATCAATGCTCGGTACGAAAAAGACTTGAAACGAAAAAGAGCCTGCGCTTGGATAAAGCATGGTTCTAAGATAGCTTTAGAAAAAGGGAGGCGGGCACTGCGCGGGCTTGACTTTATTGCACATATACTGTATAATAGTATGGGTTTTTATGAGAAATTGCAAACGGAGATGATCTGACAAATGAAAAAACTGCTGCGGTATCTCGCAGACTACAAAAAAGAATGCATCTTAGGCCCGCTGTTCAAGATGCTCGAGGCGACCTTTGAACTGTTCGTCCCGCTCGTCGTCAAATCCATGATCGACAAGGGCATTGCAAACGGCGACACGGGCTATATTGTCCGCATGTGCCTGCTCATGGCGCTGCTCGCCGCAATCGGTCTGACAAACACCATCTTTGCACAGTATTTTGCCGCAAAGGCGGCGACCGGCTTTTCCGCAAAACTGCGCCATGCACTCATGGCACATATCCAGCGCATGACCTATACCGATCTTGATACGCTCGGCACCTCGTCGCTGATTACGCGCATGACAAGCGATATCAACCAGCTTCAGACCGGCGTCAACCTGACCATCCGGCTGCTGCTGCGTTCGCCGTTCATCGTGTTCGGCGCGATGATCATGGCGTTCACCGTTGATGTCAAGGCGGCGCTGGTGTTTGTGGTCGCGATTCCGCTGCTTTCGGTTGTGGTGTTCGGCATCATGCTGCTGACAATCCCGATGTATAAAAAGGTGCAGGAGCAGCTCGATACCGTTACCGAGACAACGCGCGAAAATCTGACCGGCGTCCGCGTGATCCGCGCATTCCGGAATGAGGGTGCCGAGACGGTCGAATTCCGCGAGGAAAACCGGATGCTTGTCGCGATGCAGAAATCCGTCGGCAAGCTCTCCGCGCTGATGAATCCGCTGACCTATGTCATTGTCAATCTCGCCGTGGTCGCGCTGATCTATGTCGGGGCGCTGCGCGTCGATGCGGGCGTGCTGACGCAGGGCGCGGTCATTGCGCTCTATAACTACATGTCGCAGATTCTCGTTGAGCTGATTAAATTTGCAAACTTTATCATCAGCGTGACAAAGGCGGTCGCGTGCGGCAACCGCATTGAAGCGGTGCTGGAATCCGGCACGCTGATTCCCGAAGACGATTCCGAGCCGCAGATTCCCGATGCAGAACGCGGCAGAATCACCTTTGATCATGTGACATTCACCTATGAAAATGCAGCAGAACCGTCGCTTTCCGATATCAGTTTTACGGCGGAGCGCGGCGATGTGATCGGCATTATCGGCGGCACGGGCTCGGGCAAATCGACGCTTGTCAACCTGATTCCGCGCTTCTATGAGCCGACCGAAGGCAGCATCACAATTGACGGCATCCCGAGCAGCGAATTTCCGCATCATGCGCTGCGCAGACGCATCGGCACGGTGCCGCAGAAGGCGGTGCTGTTCCACGGGACAATCCGGCAGAATCTGCAGTGGGGCAATCAGAATGCCACGGACGAAGAACTGGAATCCGCGCTCAAAGCCGCGCAGGCGCTCGATGTTGTCCGCTCGAAAAAAGACGGGATTGACGAGATGATCACCGAGGGCGGACACAACTTTTCCGGCGGACAGCGGCAGCGCCTGACCATTGCGCGCGCACTTGTCCGCAGACCGGAATTCCTGATTCTCGATGACAGTGCCTCGGCGCTCGATTACGCAACCGATGCGGCACTGCGGCAGTCCCTCAAAGAGCTGCCCGACCGCCCGACGGTGTTCATTGTCTCGCAGCGCACTGCGTCCATTCAGCATGCGGACAGGATTCTCGTGCTTGAGGACGGTCAGCTTGCGGGCATCGGGACGCATGCGGAGCTGCTGGAATCCTGCGCGGTTTATCAGGAGATTTATGCGTCGCAGTTCCCGAAAGAGGAGGTGGCGCACAATGGCTAAAAAAGAACAAAGCGTCCGCATGGAGACGATTCAGCGAGTGCTGCACGATCTCGCCGGATATAAAATGTGGCTCATCATGACGCTGCTGCTTGCGGTTGTCACCGTTGCGCTGACGCTCTATGTCCCGATTCTCATCGGGCACGCGATTGACCGCATCGAATCGGCAGGTAATGTCGATTTTGACGCTGTTACGCGCATTCTGCTGACAATCGGCATTTCGGTCGCCGTAACCGCGCTTGCACAGTGGATCATGAGCATTGCGCACAACAAGATCACCTATGAGGTGATTGAGGACATCCGCAACCGCGCGATTGAGCGCATCGAGCATCTGCCGCTTTCCTATCTCGACAGCCACCCGACCGGCGTGACCGTCAGCCGCATGATCTCCGATGTCGATCAGTTCGCGGACGGTCTGCTCATGGGCTTTACGCAGCTGTTCACCGGCGTTCTGACCATCCTCGGCACGCTGATCTTTATGCTGACGATTCATCCGGCAATCACGGTTGTGGTGATTGTCATGACGCCGCTTTCGCTGTTTGTCGCGGCGTTCATCGCAAAACGCACATACTCGATGTTCCGCGTTCAGGCGGAGACGCGCGCGGAGCAGACCGCGATCATCAATGAGACCGTGACGAATCAGAAGATCGTGCAGGCGTTCAGCCACGAGGCGGAGACCATGCGTGACTTTGACGAGATCAACGGGCGCCTGACCGATGCCTCGCTCAAGGCGACGTTCTACTCCTCACTGACGAATCCCTGCACGCGGTTTGTCAATGCACTGGTGTATGCGGCGGTCGGGCTGACCGGTGCGCTTGCGGCAATCCGCGGCAGCATCAGCGTCGGACAGCTCTCGTGCTTCCTCAGCTACGCAAATCAGTACACCAAGCCGTTCAACGAGATTTCCGGCGTCATGACCGAGCTGCAGAATGCGCTTGCCTGCGCGGACCGCATCTTCTCGCTGATCGACGAGCCGACCGAAATCCCCGATGCGCCTGATGCTTTCGAGCTGACCGGCGCGGAGGGCGCAGTCCGCTTTGAGGATATCGCGTTCTCCTATGTGCCGGAGCGTCCGCTGATCGAGCACTGCACGCTCAATGTGCAGCCCGGACAGCGTGTCGCGATTGTCGGCCCGACCGGCTGCGGCAAGACCACGCTCATCAATCTGATTATGCGGTTCTATGATGTCAACAGCGGCGCAATCCACGTGGACGGGCATGATCTGCGCGATGTGACGCGGCACAGTCTGCGGCAGAATATCGGCATGGTGCTGCAGGAGACATGGCTCAAGGGCGCGACCGTCCGCGAAAATATCCGCATGGGCAAGCCCGATGCAACAGATGCCGAGATCATCGAAGCGGCAAAGGCGGCGCATGCGCACAGCTTCATCAAGCGCCTGCCGCAGGGCTATGATACCGTCATCAGCGACAAGAGCGGTGCACTCTCGCAGGGACAGCGGCAGCTTTTGTGCATCGCGCGCCTGATGCTCTGTCTGCCGCCGATGCTGATTCTCGACGAGGCGACCTCCTCGATCGACACGCGCACCGAGCTGAAAATCCAGTCCGCATTCCGGAAGATGATGCAGGGGCGGACATCGTTCATCGTTGCGCACAGGCTCTCGACCATCCGCGAGGCGGATCTCATCCTCGTGATGAAAGAGGGTCATATCATCGAGCAGGGAACGCATGAATCTCTGCTCAGACAGGGCGGATTTTATTCGGAGCTCTATCAAAGTCAGTTTGCCGACAATGCAAAATCAACGTAAATACGTCAAATCAATCACGGAAATAAAAAATGATATGCTGAATCTCAAATATGTGTAACCTTTTCCGGAAAAAGCGGTCATAATGAGTGAAGGCACAAACGCGAAAGGCGGTGGATGCCACGGAAGACGAAAAAATTGTCTTGATGTTTGAAGAACGGAATGAGCAGGCGCTGCGCGAAACGACCGGACGTTACGGCGCGCTCTGCCGGTCAGTTGCACGCAATATCCTCGGCACGGAGGAGGATGCGGAGGAATGCCTCAACGATGCACTGCTCGGCGCATGGAACGCGATCCCGCCGGCTCATCCGCTGAACTTCGGTGCGTATTTTCTCACGCTGGTACGTAATTTTGCCCTCAAAAAATATGCAGCGGCACACGCGGAAAAGCGCGGCGGCGGTCAGATGCCGGCGGCGCTCTCGGAAATCTCAGAGATCATTGCTTCACACGATAACGTGGAGCATGAGATCGACCGGCGCGCGATGCTCGATGCAGTCACATCTTTTCTCGGGACGCTCCCTGAACATCAGCGCAATTTGTTTGTCCGGCGCTATTATCACGCATCTCCGATTGCAGAACTCGCAGAGATGTTTGATATGTCGGAGAACAATGTGAAGGTCACACTGTCGCGCATCCGGAAACGGTTGTGCAATTATCTGCGGAAGGAGGGATTGCTGTGAAAGAGCTGGAATTCATGGAGCTGCTCGGAGATCTTCCCGCAGAATATATTGATGCGGCATCCAATCCGAGACAGAAGAAACGGCGCTTTGCATGGCTGCGGTACGGCGTACCCGCCATGGCAGCCTGCATTGCCGTCGTGATCTTTGCAGCGGTCTATCCGCGGCTGAAATCGCCGGAGATTCCCTCCGTTGGGACGGAACCTTCCGTCACTGTGATGACCGTCACAGGCGATTTTTCGGGAGAAGCAGGGACAACTGTCTTGCCGGAAACCGATGAAAACGGCGACACCAAAGAGCCTGTCCATTCGCAGACGGCATCCTCCGGCGAGACACAGACCCTCACGCAGTCCGAGGCGGAAAAGCCGCAGAAGGGCGAGGAATCCGGCACCGAACAGGAGGAGCAGGGCAGTGCGCATCACGGGCAGCCCGATCCGCAGGAGGAAGGAACCGAAAAGTCCGGTTCTCATGCCGTGACAACCGCAAAAAACGGCGTCACAAAGCAGACAACCAAGGCGACAACCAGATCGCAGGCGGCAGGCACAACAAAAGCGACCACGAGAGCCGCGGCAGGCACAACCAGAGTGACCACGAGAGCTGCTGCGGGCACAACCAGAGTGACCACAAGAGCAGCGGCGGGCACAGCCATAGCAACTTCGAGAGCGGCTGCAGTCACAGCTGCAAGAACCACCAGAACCGCGCCGCGTACCACCGTGGGTACAAAGCGGACAACCACGGAATGGGAGAAGGGGGAGATGACGAGGCCGACAACAGGCGCGATGGCTTCCTATACCGAGGCGGGGCCTGTCTACACGAGTGTTGCGTACACACAAGCGCCGACCTCCGGCAATACGCCGCCTGATGAGCATACTGACACACCGACCGTTACAGATCCGGAGCCGATCAGCGGTGTTGATCTTCCGGGCGAGGTCATGAAGTGGCAGACCTACAATCCCGATCCGCGCTCTGATGATCTGGATGTCTGGTATGAGATCGCAGGCGGTTATCCGGGCGGCGATGAGTACCGGCAGATCGAGGACTTCGATTTCGACAGCTATAACTGCCTGATTATCCACCTGCGGACGCACGCGACCGACGCCGACCTCACTGAGATCACGCTCGGCGGACGCAGCCTGCAGATCAGCGGCATGATCTACCGGCAGGAGTTTGACCCCACGCAGCGGCACTTCATGTTCGCATTCGCAGTCCCGAAGAATCTGGACTGGCTTGACAGCGATCCGGAATACAACTGGGATCTGACAGGCGACGCATCCAACTTTTATATGACAACAGAAGGAGAACCGTATTTCTGGTATTCATGAGAGGAGGAATCATCATGAAGATCAAAAAACTGGTATCCTGTATGCTTTCCGCCGCGGTGCTTGCATCCGCAGGCATTCCGGCGGGCGCTGAAGGGGAGACCTTCCACCGCACACGCCTCGGAAATGCCGTGCTGGTCTCTGAGGTAAATGCGGACCTGACACAACAGTCGCTGCTCTATGCCGGCGACAAGGTGAACAGCAGCATGATTGATGTCTACGGCGACGGCAGCTCCGGCGTCAAGATTCAGCTTGATGTGACGCGGGAGACTGCATCCGCAATGCTCGACAAAATCATTCCGGAGATCAAAAAGGCACTGCCGCAGGGCTTTGCGTTTGAGCAGAACAGCACCTACGGCACGGGCTACAATAACGGCGAAATCCGGATTTCGCATTTGAATTACCGTGACGCAGCAGCGCTCTATGACGCACTCAGGGACACATATCCGATGACAGCGTTCCGGTTCTATCCGGACTGCGGCAGTTACAATTCGGCGGGTGTCAGCTTCTGGGCGCAGACCGAGGAGGAAAACGCAAAGCTTGCAGAACTGCCTGCATGGCTCGAAGCAAATGCGCCGGAATGGCACATGAACGAAAGAAACACAATCACTTCTGATGCGCCGCATTCCGCGCTGGAGCTTGTACGGATGTATCAGCGGATCAGGAAAGAATGCGGCATCCCGCTGACCTATATGGCGACTTGTTTGTATACATTCGGCGGAGAAGGTTTTGAAGTTGATTTTGTGAATCTCGATGCGCAGATGAAAGCCGTCACGGAGGCGCAGATCACCTCAGCCTATGACAAATATATCAAAGACGCACCGCTGCCCGAGGGCGGGGACGCATGCATGGTGACGCTCAAAATCTCTGCGGAGACAATGCAGAACATGCAGAATGATCTCGGGGTACCGGAAGACTATTTCCGTGCCGGAGGCGCATTTCCGGCTGAAACCTATATCGCAGAAGCACTCAGACTGAACGGCAGCTATCAGCTGACAGAGTACAGCAGCGCGATCGGCGGCGACGTTCCGGGTGAACCGGAGGCGGGTGTCGGGTATTACGGAATCCTGCACCAGAACACCGCTGAGAGCCGATTCCTGACGCAGAGAGAGGGCGCGCAGGTCATTGCTGCTCTGAGCGAAAACTGCCCGTATCAGCTTGATTTCATCGTATCGGCGGCGCACGGCTTGGGTGCGGATCCGGAACCGGTACAAAAGGGCGATCTCAACGGCGACGGCATCATTGACTGTGCAGATGCGCAGCTTGTGCTGAAAACCTATGCGGAGATCGTCGCAGAGAGGGGAAAGGCGGACGATGAAATGCTCGCCGTCGCAGACGTCAACGGCGACGGTGAGCTCTCCGCCGAAGATGCGCAGCTTTTGATCAATCAGTACGTCCGGAACCTCGCATCGCGGGGGGGGATAAGGTATCGCTCCGCGATGATCTAAAATGAGGCTCCGCCTCAAACTCCGCCAAAGGGTCACTGACCCTTTGGAATCCCATTATTTAGCTTAGTATGTAAGAAAGCCGCCAAATCTGCGTAATTGCGTTGATTTGGCGGCTTTCTCATATTATTATCTATAAAATGGGATTCCAAAGGGCTAATAGCCCTTTGGCGGGGTATGGGGCACAGTTTGCGCAGCAATACTGTAAGACCCTATTACAAATCCGTCAGAGACACTTCTCTCACTCCGCGGGCGGGACTTTCTGCCCGACGGTCAGATGCGCGGTGCCGTCCGGAGAGGCATCCGCAAGGGCAGCAAGTGCGCGCAGATCATATGCGAAATCGCCGTCTTTGCAGTGGATGAGAATGGAACTGCCTGCCTCGGCTGCGGCGCTCAAGCTTGTTTGTGACCACAGGGATTTATGCTTGATCGTCGTATCAAGCGGCGGCATGAAAACGGAATACAGCGCATAATTCGCAACATGCGGTTTGTATACAGCATATGTATCGGAATCCTCGGTTATATCCGCGCCGTGGTTTTCGACGCGCATTGAGAGGCATTTGCCGTCAAGCTCGACGCTGACCATTTCATAGAGCGTGCCCTGAGCGCCGTCTTTGATCGCTGCCTGTGCTTCTTCATAGGTCCAGCAGCGTTTCAGGCGATTTGAGGTTTTGGTTCCGTCCGGATTAAAAATATCCCAGTAAGTGCTGATTTCCATTTCGATCTGATCGGAGCGGAGCAGAAAGCCCCTGCCGCAGAATACATAAAACAGATACGCGAACAGCACCGCCGCGATTGCAGCAATCAGGAGGCTGCGTCTGCCGCGGCTCTTGACCGCCTTGAGCGGCTGAATATCCTCGGGGACTGCAACCGGCTCCGGACTTTGCTCCTGCATGCGCGCAAAGCGTTCGGCGCAGGAAGGGCATTCCGTGAGATGCGCTTCGAGCTCTGCGGCGGTTTCCTCCGAGAGCAGATGCTCAAAATAGAGCGGCAGCAGGTCGCCTGCAACATGGCATTTCATATGTCCTCATCCTCCTTCAGCTTTTGTTTGGCGCGGTAAAAGCTGACGCGCGCCCAGTTTTCGGTTTTCCCGAAGATTTCCCCGATTGTGCGGAACGAGAGTCCTGCCGCAGCACGCAGCAGAATCAGCTCCTTATCCTGCTCCGGCAGACCGTGCAGCTTTCGCAGCAGCGTGACCGAGATCTCACGCGATTCCGCGGATTCATCAGGCGGCGGTGCCGGATCGGGTTCATCGGGGATTTCGGCGGCGGAGGGATGCGATTTCCTGCGCCGCAGCTCGGATTTCCAGAGATTTTTTGCGATGCCGCAGAGCCACGCATAAACCGTGGATGTGCCCTTGTAGCTTTTCAGATGCCGGATCGCCTGATAGAAGGTCTCCTGCGTCAGCTCCTCGGCGGTGTCCGGCTCGTTGCAGAGCGTCATCAGATACAGATAGACCTTTTTGCCGTATTCGCGGTAATAGGCTTCGATGTCCGCGGACATTCCCTCGCCCCCTTTCTTTATATTAGTTGCACGAGACGGCGTTTCGTTACAGAATTTGATGCGCAGATAGAACAAAACCGCTGAAATAGGCATAACAGCGTAGTTTCAGCGGCTTTGTATCAGTGATTATTTGTAGGAAATGTTGAAATCGGGCAGAGATTCGGTTCTGGTGCTGTTCCAGACCTTCCATTTGCCGGTGTTGACATTGAACTCCGCATATGCTGCAGTGAAGTATGCCGGATCGGTTTCAAGATCAAAGCGGAGCGTGTTGCAGCGCAAGGTTGTTTTGATCGCATCTGTGCCGATTCCGGTGAAATCCGTGCTGACAGGTGTATGCATTTCAAACAGCTCGGGATACTCCTTCGCGGAATTGTACAGATCAAATTTTGCGGATGCACCGAGCTCCGGCGCGAATTTCAGTGCGAGCTGCTTGGTCTTTTCGCCGTTGACAAGGAATGCCTGCTCCGGCTCGGAGACGCCGAGATTCAGCGTAACATCCTTTGTCAGGAGCTTTGCCGCGGTGTCAATCTGCGCCTTGCGGTCAGCTTCGGCTGCGGGAACCTCGTCCGAGAAATACGGTACGAGCTTCATCTGCACCGGGTAAACATCCCCCGGATAAACCGCGGAACGGTCAGCATATTTTTTATCGTATGCGGCATTGGTGGTGCCGTCCGGCCAGTGCGGGACTTTGTTCGCAATAGTCGCCGAGTAGAACATCAGGATCGACTGTGCATCGGCGACATCGAGCTTGCCGTCGCCGCTGATATCGCAGGCGGAGCGCTGTGCGGCGGTTGCTTCCTGTGCTTTGCCGCTGAGCGATTTGCTGTAGTCGCTCAGTGTGAGCTGTGCATCGCTCAGATCGACGATGCCGTCAGCATTGAAATCGCCGCGCAGACGGCTGAAGCGCGTGAATCCGACCGAGCAGGCGATGCCTTTTTTCGTCTCGGATTTGGAGCGGAGCACCGGCTCCTCAAGCAGCTTGACCGCTTTGTTTTCATCGGTGTCATCTGCCGCGAGATACTTGCCGAAGAAGGCATAGCGCGTCGCGGTAAAGGCGTCCTCGCCGGTGGAGTAATCGGGGTTTTCGATTTTGACATCCTGCGTATAGATGCAGTCGGGATTGCCGCCGAACACGCCCGGTGTGCTGATCGTGACGGTGTAATCGCCGGGCTCTGCACGGAAGACATAGAGCTTTGTCATGTCGGAATCCAGCGTGGTGTTATAGAGCTCGAGATTTTCGCGCTCCGGCGAATGCTGCACGATCTCAACATGAACTTTGTTGTTGTAGAGACCGCTGAACACGAATGCATCCTCGCCGAGCGGTGCAAAGCCCGGACAGGTGGTCTCGATATAGACTGCATCGTCTTCGGTTTCCTCCGCTGCATAGGCGGGCAGTGTGCTGCCTGCACAGAGCGTCAGGCAGCAGAGCGCTGCAAAAAAGCGCTTTGTGTGGTTTTTCATGGGTTATCAACTCCTGATGTGATTATGATGCTATCAGTATAGCACATGTCCGCAGATTTGTCAAATTGACCGCGCGGGCGCAGAATCCCAAGCAGACACGAGCAAATCCCCGCCAAACCGGCACCAATTCCCCGAAAACAGCCGAATCTGACGCAGAGCGGCGCAAAATCAGACTTGCAATTTTTCACGTTTTATATTATAATAGTCATAATTGGCTTTGGACACAGAAAGGAAACATACATGATCTATCTCATAGCGATACTGGCGCTGCTCGTCTGCTCGGCACTGTTTTCTGCCTGCGAGACGGCTTTTTCCAGTGTCAACAAGATTCGCCTGAAATCCGATGCGATGCAGGGGAATCAGCGTGCAGCCAGAGCACTTGCGCTTGCGGAATCCTTTGACCGCGCGCTGACTGCCATTCTCATCGGCAACAATCTGGTAAATATTCTCTCCGCCTCGCTCGGCACGATTCTGTTTACGCGGTGGTTCGGGGAGGGCGGCGTCGGCATCTCGACCATGGCGATGACCGTGCTCGTGCTGATCTTCGGCGAGATTCTGCCGAAAAACTACGCAAAGGCGCATGCCGAACAGATGACGCTGTTTTTCGCGGCGCCGCTGCGGGCGCTGATCTGGATTCTGACGCCGGTGATCTTCCTGTTCAATCAGCTTGCAAAGCTCGTCTCGAAGAAGGGTGCTGAGCCTTCCGTCACCGAGGATGAGCTCAAGGTGATTGTCGATCAGATCGAGGAGGAGGGCGTGCTCGAGGAGCAGGAGAGCGACCTTGTGCGCTCGGCGCTCGAATTTGACGAAATCTCGGTCGATGAGGTGCTGGTTCCGCGCGTCCGCGTGACCGCTATCGCAAAGGAAACGCCGATTCCGGAGATCAAGCAGATTTTTCTCGCGGAGCGCTATTCACGGCTGCCGGTCTATGCGGATTCGATTGATGATATCATCGGATTCATCACGGAAAAGGATTTCTTCGGGCTGCTGGAAAGCGGCGGGAAGTCCATTGCACCGATCATCAAGAATGTGCTGCGCCTGCCGGAATTTGCCCGCATCAGCGAGGCGATGAAGCAGATGCAGCGCGCAAAATCCCATATCGCAATCGTTGTCGATCAGTACGGCGGTACAAAGGGTATTGTCACGCTCGAGGATATCATCGAGGAGCTGGTCGGCGAAATCTATGACGAGGCGGATGAGGTTGTCCCGATGCTGACAAAATGCGGCGAAAACCGCTATGAGGTCTCCGGCGAGCTTTCCATCGCGGACCTCTGCGATGCGCTTGCGCTGCCCGAAAGCCGGATCGTCACCGAGTGCACCTCTGTCGGCGGCTGGCTGACAGAGCTTGCCGGACACATCGCGGAGAACGGCGAAAGCGTCAGCGGCGAGTGGTTCCGCATGACTGTCCTGCAGATGCAGGATCAGCGTGTGCAGCGCATTCTGCTCGAGCTTCTGGAGCCGCAGCCCGATGCGGATGCCGAACTCGAAATCAGCGAGGAAGTTGCTGCCGGAAGTGTACATTGAGCAGAAATCTGCTGATCGCATGTTAAAACAAAATAAAATATGCAAAAAGTTGTACGGAAACGTGCAACTTTTTTGTTTTTGGCACCCCTTTGTAGGGAGCAGTCGGGATCGGCAGCGCATGTGCGGCATATCCGCAGAGGGAGCATCGCTGTCAGCCCGTACAGAAAGGAGGGAAACCGCAATCCGAATGAACTGCGCGGAGTGAAAAGGAGGATGATATGGTATTTCCGGTGAAGGTCCGGTCGCGGCATGCTTCTGCAGCACGCGCCGGAGTGTTCGGCGTCTGCGGAAACAGCGGCGATACAGTCCGGTTCGATTTTGATGCGGAGTGGGCGGCGTATCCGGAGAAAACGGCGCATTTTGCGGTCATCATGCAGGACGGGCGCACGGAGACTGCCGTGACGTTTCAGGGCGATCTCTGTCCCGTGCCGGTGATCGCGCAGGCTTTACTTGTCGAGATCGGCGTTACGGCAGGCGCAATCCGTACAGCCGCCGCCGCACGGATCCCCTATGCAAAATGCATCACGGATCTGACGGCAGAAGAACAGGAACCGCAGCAGGATCTCTACAATGTTCTGCTTAGTGAGCTGATGCATCAGCCGGTGCAGCGCCTTTGCAGCGGCAGGTATCTTGTCAGCGCGGAGGGGGACTATCTTGCGACGGATGCGGGGGATTATCTGATGACGAAGGAGTGAAATATGGCAGACAGAAAAATCAACACCGGTCTGACCGAAGCGGAGGTGCATGCCGCATTTTACCGCGCGCTGCATGATCTGACGGATGAACAGATCACGCAGCTGCTCTCTGCGGAGCGGGTCAGCCGGCAGCAGGGCGATGCCGCACTCGAAAATGATCTTGCGCGGCTCGATACTGCATGCAGCACAGTACAGGCGGCACTGGCCGGCGAAATCAACGGCGGTGCGAAAAATCTGATGCAGCTGACCGGTGAGAATGTCACCGGCTACGGCGTCTCCTGCGTGTTTGATCCGGATGCGGGCACGATCACGCTCAACGGCGTGAATCCGGATAAAAAGTGCACGGGCTCGTTCAATGTGCAGGCCGCCGATCCGGTGAACATGGCGCTCACGGCGGGCAAAGCATATCACTTTATGTGTGACGGCACCTCGAATGACACCTACGGCATCTACATTTACAAATCCGGCGCAACCCCGGTGACGCAGTGGGACTGCTTCACAAATACCGACGCCGACTGGAATCCGGTGTGGAGCACATCAAACGGATTCCGCCTGTTTGTCCGCAGCGGCACGGTGGTTGACAATGTGGTGCTCCGCCCGATGATCTGCACGGCGGAGGACTGGGCACTCTCAGAGCAGTTTGTACCGTTCTGCCCGAGCCTTCCGGCGCTCTACCGGATGATTCAGGCGCAGAACCGCAGAACGGAGGGTGCAAATGCCTGAGATCAATGTCACGGTGCAAAACCGGATCACTGCCGCAGCGGGGCATCCTGAGATCGTCTGCGGCAACAGCGACTATACGGTCACATTCGCGTTTGATGCGGAGTGGGATGCCTATCCGGTCAAGACAGCGCGGGCGGTCTGGCGCGATCTGGATACGGGTGAACGGTGCTGCACGGAGCTCCTGTTCGAGGGCAGCCGCGTGGAGCTGCCGCCGTTCTACCGCACGAATCAGATTCTGCTCGGGGTCTATGCGGGCGATATCCGGACAACCGTGCCCGTGCGGATTCCGTGCTGTGCGGGAATCTGCGGCGATGCGGTGCATCCCGATCCGCCGCCGGATATCTACACGCAGCTTCTCCGCTATCAGGAGCGGCTGCTGACCGAACAGACCTGTGCCGGTTCCGCGGCAGAGTTTTCGCAGGGCACTGCCGGAATCAGCGGAACCCCAATGAATGAGGAGGCGATCTGATGGCAGAAACAAGAGCAATCAACAGCGCGGCGGATTTGTATGATGTTCTGCAGGCGAGCGGGCTCTATGACCGCGTGGTGATGAGCACCTCGGGCGTTGTTGTGACCTGCTATGATGCAGCGGGGCATCCGGTGCTCCGGACTGAAAGCAGCACGGATATCGCGGGCTATGCGGATGCAGATCACGCAATCCCCGGGACATCGCTCGGCAGAATCACGCATGCATATCTCTGTGAATCCGGCGTGATTCTGGAAAAATATTATGACGGTGTGCTGCGGGTTGTATACGCGCTGACAAAGACAAATACCGGCGAACCTGCGCTTGCCGTGCTGGATGTGATCGAAGAAGTCTGGAACGCGGTGACATGGGGCGATGAGCCGCCGCTGAACAGTAAGATCATGCCTGTCCGCAGGGCGAATCAGTATGCGCTGCTGCCCTTTGTGACGAATGCTTCCTACGGCATCAATTCGTATACGCCGGATGCATTCTATGCAGCTGTGACGCCGGGCAGCAAGCTCCCGCGCAGCTTTGTCATGCACGGGACAAAGTGGTTTGCGGTCAGCAATATCGTTCTGCGGGACGGCGCCGCCGGATAATCCGCACGAGCGCCGGTTTGTCACCGTTTGCGCGGGTTCTGCATATCCTGATATCACGGGGCAGCGCTGAAATTCCGCATCTGCGGGCGCTGCTCTACCGATAGAAAGGATGAGCAGAATGTTCAAACCGAGACTGACAAAACCTGAGAGCGGCAATCCCTATTACAACACCGTCGCGAACGGCGGATATTCGACGGCGATCGTCGGCAGCCCGCGCGATGCAGGCTGCAATGTGCTCGCGAACTGCGTCGGCTATGCGGCGGGCAGATTCAATGAAATCCTTGCGCAGGGGCGGTTCGTCTATTTCAACTATCCGCCGAACGCCGAGGATTTCTATGATACGGCGATCTCGCAGGGGCTGGAAACCGGCAGCACACCGCGGCTCGGCGCAATCATCGTGTGGGCAAAAGGCAGAACGTGGACATCTGCGGACGGCGCCGGACACACCGCTGTCGTTGAGCAGATCAACACCGACGGCAGCATCGTGACCTCGGAAAGCGGCTATGGCTCCGCGACACCGTTCTGGACATCGTACCGAGAGAACACAAACGGCAACTGGGGCGCCGGTTCGCAGTACCGGTTTCTCGGCTTTGTCTATCAGCCCGACACCGTGCCGGCGGGGCTGATCCGGAAGGGCGATTCCGGCGCGGCTGTCCGCTGGATGCAGGAGAAGCTCTGTATCCACGGCTATCTGCGCAGCTCGGAGATCGACGGCTATTTCGGCAGAATCACGCTCGGCGGGCTGCTCGCGTTCCAGTTCGAGCACCGCGTGACCGTTGACGGCATCTGCGGTCCCGCGACCAAAGCCGCCCTGATCGCCTGAGCGAGGCAGGCAGTGCCTGCATCCGATATGCGAAAGGCCGAATGATTCAGAATAAGAAATGAAGCACTGTGTCCCGATCGAGGAAACAGAATATAATGAAAGCCGCCAAATCAACGCAATTACGCAGATATGGCGGCTTCATTCT
>CAMKLV010000044.1:0-28516 GCA_946413695.1 uncultured Ruminococcus sp.
TTGAGTTTGAGATCAAGGACGGCAAGGTCGTCACCGAGTCTGTCAAGACCGAGTCCACCGGCAATGTCATCGTCCACGAGGACAACACCATCGAAGTGCAGGATGCACCGACAACCCTGACGATCAGCAAGACCGACCTTGGCGCGAAGCCGGTTCCGGAAACGAACAAGGCAGAGTTCAAGCTGACCGCGAAGGATAAGGATGCAAATCTGGACGGCGTGAAGGTCGAGGGCAAGACCCTGACCGACAAGGACACCGAAGTTACCTTCAAGGGCAACAAGGCGGAGATCACCGGACTGAAAGACGGCAAGTACGCACTGGAAGAAACGGTTGCTCCGGACGGCTTCGTCACGATCACAACATTTGAGTTTGAGATCAAGGACGGCAAGGTCGTCACCGAGTCTGTCAAGACCGAGTCTACCGGCAATGTTATCGTATCGAAGGACGGCAAGAGCCTCGAGGTTCAGGATGCTCCGAAGGCAGCCGAAACCACCAAGGCAACCACCACTTCGACAACAAAGCCGACCACGACTACCACCACTACAACAACTTCGACGACAAAGCCGACCACGACTACCACTACAACAACTTCGACGACGAAGCCGACTACAACCACCACCACTTCGACAACGAAGGCAACTACAACAACCACCACTTCGACAACGAAGGCAACTACGACCACCACCACAACGACTTCGACGACGAAGGCAACTACGACCACCACTACAACAACTTCGACGACGAAGCCGACCACGACTACCACTACAACGACTTCGACAACGAAGCCGACCACGACTACCACTACAACGACTTCGACAACGAAGGCAACTACGACCACCACAACAACGACTTCGACGACGAAGACGACTACGACCACCACCACAACGACTTCGACGACGAAGGCAACTACGACCACCACTACAACAACTTCGACGACGAAGCCGACCACGACTACCACTACAACGACTTCGACAACGAAGCCGACCACGACTACCACTACAACGACTTCGACAACGAAGGCAACTACGACCACCACAACAACGACTTCGACGACGAAGACGACTACGACCACCACCACAACGACTTCGACGACGAAGGCAACTACGACAACCACTACAACAACTTCGACGACGAAGACGACCACGACTACCACCACAACGACTTCGACGACGAAGGCAACTACGACCACCACGACTACAACGACAACCACCACAACAGAGGAGACCACGACCACCTCTACAACCACCGAGACGACGGTAACCGAAGAGGGTGCAGTGACCCAGCCGACCACGGCAACGGAAACCACCACTGAGGAGACCACCACCGTCACAACGGTTACACATGACGAGAAGAACGATAACGATACGCGCACAACAACATCTGTTACCGAGACCACCGTCACGAATGACCAGACCGGTGATGAGGATTCGCGCACCAGAACAACAACCGAGACCACTTCGACGTCGGATACCAGCACCACTGAGGCGCCTGAGACCACGACGAAGAGCCCGACAACAACAACCACAACGGTTGCAACTGCTCCGAGCAAGGCTCCGGCTTCGACCTCTAAGATCGGTTCTGCACCGCGTACCGGTGATTCCGCTCCGATCGCTGTGATGCTCGTTGGCGTAATGATGAGTGCAGCAGCATTCGCATTCCGCAAGCGCCGTGATGATGACGAGAAGTAATCTCACAAAGCAAAAAGAACCGCTGTCCACAAGGGCAGCGGTTCTTTTCGTATGCAGAGAGAAAGTGTCTCCGGCGGATTTGTATCAAATTATAAATCAACAAGTCCGGCGGCATCTGCGGCAAGGAGCGCAATGCAAAACAGCAGGAGGATCAGATATCCGATCACCAGCACCCGTGTGATCCGCACATAGTTTTGCCGGCTCATCCGATCGCTGATTCTGCGGATGTCTAAAACGGTTGAAACAGCATTGGTTATGATACACATGAGAAAGAAATATATATGCGAGTTTGCAATCCTCCCCGTTTCTTTCAGGATCACCGCTGCCATTGCCGCCGTACCGAGGACGAGCGTTATGACTGCGTTGTGCAGGATGTTCTTCGACATCGAATTCTTTTCCGCAGATGTGTATTCCGAAACCTTTACCAGTGTATCCTTGAGATCTTCATTCATCATATGCTCCTCACTTTTCCGCTTGCCGTCGATCAGCTCGCGAATATCCACATCATAAAAATCCGCGAGTTCAACGAGGATGCTGATATCCGGCATATTGTTTCCGTTCTCCCAGCGCGAGACGGTTCTGCCCGTCACGCCGAATTGCTCCGCAAGCTGTTCCTGCGTAAGCGATTTTTCAAGCCGCAGCGTTTTCAGAAAGCTGCCGATTTGGATTTGATCCATATCTCTCCTCCTTTCATCTTGATCATAACAGATTTTCGGTCGAAAGTCCATGACAGAAAGTGAGAACTGCCGCCTGATCGACCGGACACGGTATGTCTGTGTACTGCTCTGCGCATAGAATTGCGAAAATATTGTCCAATTGCGTGATCAAACAAAAACGGCAGCGAATCTTTGAATCCGCTGCCGTTGTGGTTACTCTTCCGATTTAAGCGTAATCGGGGGGAAGTGGTTCAGAACATAGTTCAGAAGTGCCTGTCCGCCCTGTGCGTTGAGGTGGATGCCGTCCTCCTCTGCCATTTCGGGAGCAAGCTTGCCCTCGTTGTTTTTCAGCGCCGTGTTGACATCGACGAAGTAGACATCGCGCTTGTTTGCGATTTCGAGCAGGCGGGTGTTATAATCGTCGATCACGCTGTTTGCGATCGGGTGTTCGCCGTTGACCTCAGCGAATGCTGTAACCGGCGGGATCGAAAGCACGATGATCGGAGCTTCCGGCGCGGTTGCAATCGCGGAGTTCAGGAGCTGGTCGAACTGGTTTGCAGTTTCGTCAGCACCCTGTGTGGTCAGGCTCTCTGTACCGAACATCAGGTAGATCGGGCAGTCTGCGGAGTTGATCGCGCTCATGATGCGGATTGTTGTGCCGTCGAGCATGACATATTCACGCAGATAGTTCGTCAGTGTCAGGGTTTCGCTTGCATAGACATTGTACGGCTGGAGCAGTCCGTTCTTACCGAGATTGTGGATGTTCGCCTCGCCGAGAAATGCACATTTCGTGAGGTAATCCGGTGACTGCGGTGCAGATTCCGGAACCGGATTGTCCTTATCCGTGGTCGGGGTTTCCTCCGAGGATTCCTCCGGTGCAGGTTCCGCTGCGGATTCCTCTGCTGCCTGCGAGGCTTCCTCCTCTGCGGGGAGCGATTCGGTAATCTCCTGAACATCAGCCGAGGATTCTTCCGCCTTCTGCAGGAAGACATCCTTTTCCGGATGGAAGTTGCGGTTGAAGAGGTATGCGCCGAAGCAAAGAATCAGGCTCATAATCCAGAGCAGAATCAGCTGGCTGAGCCGGAACCGCATGACAGGACCGCGCCGCTGTTTTTTGCGCTTTGTCTTTCTGCGTCGCGACTGCGGCATCGGTTTTTTGCGTTTGGGATTGGTTGCGCCTGGCATAGAATGTCTCCTTCCGATTATAATCATACTATTCTATATTATAACGGATTTCGCGCGATTTTGCAAGGGGTTTTCGAGATTTTATTGGAAATCTTAAAAATTCCTGCGCCGTTTCAGCTGCGGGGATATCAGCTGTTGAGAAAAACTGAAACTGCCTTGATCTTTTCGTCACGATCCTTCATCCGGTCCTTGATGCCGGATTGTGTCAGCGGATTGCGTTCCGCGATATAATGCAATTCCAGCTGCTGACACTTCGACTTGTCCGGCTCGGCTGCCAGAATCTCCGCAATCAGAGTGAGCGCGGGACCGGGTAAATCATCAACGAGCGTTACTTCTTCAAAGCCGAAATATGCCGGATCGTTCCGGAACGCATAGAGATGCTCGGCGCAGCGGTTGAGCATCGAATAGGATTCGCCGATATAGAGCACCGCCTCTCTGCCGTTTGCGCAGCGCAAAGAGATCTGATAGACACCGCCGCCGATCGCCTGCGCGATCTGATTCTCAAAGAACGCGATCTTCATCTCCATTGGTTCAGTCCTCCGCTGCGAAGAATGCCTGTACCTCCTTGAGTTTGCCGCAGCTCAGTCTGCCCTCGGGGCACTTGCCCGTGACATAGCAGCTCGGCCCGAAATAACGGAACACAGAGGGACAGACTTCACGGAGCTGACGCAGCAGGTCGATTGCACAGGCGCGGATTTCCCATTGCGCGCGGTTGCAGGTGCGCAGCTTCATGAAGTGCAGCAGCTCGCGGCCGTTCATATCGCAGAGCACATCAAGCTGATTGCCCGCGAGTGCAAAATACTGCGCAGCCTCCGCGGGAAGTCCGGCTTTGCGCATGCGGTCAAAGACGGCAGCGTTCTCCGCAAATGCCTGCTGATAGATTGCGCAGGCTTCTGCATTTGCGCGGACGGTCTCCGGCAGCACATAGCTCTGCATATAGACCGCCTGCGTCACATGCGGCACGAGAACCGTCTGGATGCGGTGACGCACCAGATGCGTGATCGCGGCGAGCGAGAGATTGCGGATCTCAAACTGCGCGTGGAGCAGTTCGAGCTCGCGCGGGCGCTCAGCCTTGATGAGATCATAGAATTCATACGGTCCCTCCGGATCGGGCGAGAACATGCCGTTGTAAATCTGCGCATCCATGAGGATTTCGTGCGCATAGGCAGGCGGCGCGCTGCGCAGTTCGACCTCTGCCTCTGCGGTCTGCGGCGAGATTGTCCAGTCCGCAGGCTCCGGCGGCGCATATCGTTCGTAGAGATCGGATGCGTCCGCATGATAGCGCGCTGCAAACTGGTCGGGCAGATTCGGAAAGTATGCGCGGAGCTGTTCCTTCAGCGATTCGCCGAGCGTTTTCAGCTCCGGATAATAGGCGCCGCGGCCGCTGCACATCACGGTGACCATATACAGCAGTTCGCGCGCATTCATCGTGCAGTAGAAGTTGCTGCGGAAACAATAGGGCAGCAGATAGCGCGCGTCCTCCTTCGGAATCTCAAGCTCCAGCAGCTTTGCGTAGGCATCGAACAGCGACTGCATATGCGCCTTGTATTCCGGAACAAGCTGTTCGGGCATCGGCGGGATATAGAATCCGGCACTTGTGAAATCGACATATCTGCGCGATTTGACCGTATATGATCCGAGCCGGAACTCAATGACAAATTCCTCTGTGCAGACGGATACATTGTCGAATGCGACCGTAAAAAGCTGATGCTCCAGCGTGGATGTGTGGCCGGATGCAACAACCTTTTCGATCAGGGAGCCGTTGTTCTCCTTTTCGCAGGATTTCTCATAGATTTCCAGCGCCGTGCCCTGTGTTGTGGAGATGCGGGCGGCAGAAGCGACGACCGTATCGGCGGCTGTTGACGAGGCAATGATTTTTGCAGTTGCGTGATTCATGGCGAATCTCCTTCCGGAAAGATATAGTTCACTATTCATTCTATCACGGATACAGTTTTTTGTCAATGATATTAAGAGGTAGATTGATAATGGGTTGCCCTTTGGATTTTTATGGGGTGCTCAATTCAGCGGCTGCATCTATCCCCGCATAAACATGGGGTCTGGGGATAATATCCCCAGCAGGGGTTTGGGGACGGAGTCCCCATTACAAATCTATCGGAGATACTTCTAAAATGCGGAGATACCTCTAAAAAACGCGGCACACAGTCAAAACCGTGTGCCGCGTCAGCATTCAGATTCGGGATTACTTTACCGGAACAACCCAGCCGAACGGATCTTCCAGCTTGCCCCACTGGATACCGGTCATGGTATCGTAGATCTTCTGAGAGATCGGTCCGATCTTGTTGTTGTTGATCGTCATGACCTTGTCGCCCCACTTGAGGTGACCGACCGGCGAGATAACAGCAGCGGTACCGGTACCGAAGACCTCGTCAAGCTTGCCGTTGTCATAAGCATCAGCGATCTCCTGAATGGTGATTCTGCGCTCAGAGACCTTCATGCCCCAGCTCTTGGTCAGCTCCAGAACGGACTTTCTGGTGATGCCCGGCAGGATCGAGCCCTGCAGCTCCGGCGTGACGATCTCGCCGTCGATGACGAACATGATGTTCATTGCGCCAACTTCCTCGATGTACTTCTGCTCAACGCCGTCGAGCCAGAGAACCTGAGAATAGCCTTCCTTATGTGCCTCATCCTGACCGATCAGGGATGCAGCGTAGTTACCGCCGGTCTTGGTGTAACCCATACCGCCGCGGACCGCACGGACATACTTGGATTCGACATAGATCTTGACCGGATCCAGACCGGAAGCATAGTATGCGCCGGACGGGGACAGGATGATGATGAACTTATACATATCGCCGGGCTTGACGCCGAGGAACGGGTCAACCGCGATGATGAACGGACGGATGTAGAGCGAAGCGCCCTCAGCGGAAGGAACCCAGTCCTTCTCGACCTTCAGCAGAGCCATCAGACCTTCCATAGCATCCTCAACCGGCAGCTCCGGAATAACCAGACGGTCATTGGAGCTGTTCAGACGCTTGAAGTTCTCCTCCGGACGGAAGAGCTGAATCTCGCCGTCAGCGCGGCGATATGCCTTCAGACCCTCAAAGACCTCCTGACCGTAGTGCAGGCAGAGAGCAGCCGGGCTGAGCTCCAGGTTGCCGTAGGGTACGATTCTTGCATCATGCCAGCCCTTACCGGTCTCATAGTCCATGATGAACATGTAGTCGGTGAAGATGTGGCCGAAGCCGAGCTTTGTCTCGTCGGCAGGCTTTGCCTTGAGGCTTGCAGCTTTCTCGAAACGAATGTCCATTTACTTTTCCTCTTTTCTAGCAGTTTGTTCTGTTCCCGCAGGGGGAACACGGGGCTTGATGATATGTCATGCCGGGCGAACGCTCAGCAGGCATTTCCTTTGAGATAGCGCGGTGTGTATTTTGTGCGATAGAGGTCGATTGCGTACCGCACAGAGATCAGCGCACTGAGGATAATGACGATCAGAAAGATGATCCGCAGAAACTTTTTCATAATCAGCGCTCCATTCTGCCGCAGTCGGCGGTTTTATGTCATGGCTGTGCATTTTGTTTTCAGCACAGTATGTGTTCGGGATACGATTCTATTATAGCACATCTTTCGGCAGATATCAAGTGGCTGACAAAAAAACTTCATGAAATCTGAATGAAAATTTCGCAGGTTTCCGGTTCAATGCGCGCCTGCGGAAAGGGATCAGTCTGCGTCATAATCAACGTCTGCACCGATCTCATTCCAATCCTGCCATTCAATTTTATCCGGATCCGGATACTGCTTTCCGTTCACCGTGGAAAAGCGAAGGTCGATATACGCATACCACAGGCTGCCGGTATGCTCGTCAAGCTGCAAAAAGCCGTTCCAGCTGATGTCGCCGTCCTGCACAAGCCCTGCGCGGAAGCCGGAGAGCTTGTCGCCGCTGTAAATGCAGCTTTCGTCCTTCATCTGGTAAAGGTCGTCGATTTTCTTGTAGATTTCGAGTTCTTCATAGTCGATTCCGCGGCGCTTGCATTCGGATTTCAGCTCCTCGCACAGGTTCTCGACCAATTCCTCCCAGTCGCCTTCATTCATATCGAAGCGCTCCTCCTGCTCGGAAAAGCTGACCTTTTGTTCCGGCCGGATTTCGGTGCGCGGATCGGCTTCACGGCGTGTCAGAGTGCTGCGGCCGCCGCGGTAGTAATAGGCGCGCAGGGTGTGGATGCCGTATTTCTTTTTGAAATATCCGGGATCGCCGCCGTCCCAGAAGATATAGAGCATGCCGCTTTTCGGCAGATCATCGGAGATATCGAATTCCGCGAGCTCTGCCAGATCGAACTGACAGATCAGCGGCAGCTTCTGCGCCTTGTGATACTTGTCCCGTTCATCGAGATACTGCTCGCATTCCGGATAGTCAATTCCTTCCGGCAGATCGGGCAGACCGCCCATTTTGGAAGCACCGACAGGCACTTCATCACATGTTTCCCCGTTGATTACAACGGCGGTTGCAAAATCGGTGATCTCCGCGCGGTGCCGGAGCAGTTCGCCGTATTGTTCACGGTAGTAATCGAGATCGAGCGCTGGTTCGTTCATGATATCCTCCTTATCGTCCGGCTGTATTTATGAAATATGTGATCCAGTCCGCAAAGAATCCGTCCGCACAGGTCTTTTTTGAGATAAATCCGCCCTTGCTGCGGACAGCCTCAATGACCGCGGGCTGCGAATCTGCCGGACAGCCGCAGAAATCGGCTGCGAGCAGCATCGCAATGTCATTGTCAAAATCGCCGGTCGCACCGATGACGGTTTCCGGCGGCAGCAGGTTCCGGATTTTGGTCAGCGCCGTGCCCTTGTTCGTATTGTGGGGCAGCATTTCGAGGAACCAGCGGTGCGAGCGCGTAAAGTTGACCGCTGCAAAGCGCTCCTGCTTCACATATTCGAGCATCTCGGAAATCTCCTCCGGCGCACCGGCAAAGAGCGCTTTGAAGCACTGCTCCGGATTGACCTCATCGAGCGTTTTCATCACAAACGGGACATTGGTGATTTCAAGATGCTGCCGCTCATATTCGCCGTCCTGAAAGACAAAGACGCCGGATGCATTGAGCACCTCCGCGCCGACATGCGGGAACGCAGCGGCAAGCTCTTCCAGCAGCGCACGAATGCCCTTCGGCAGATACGCCGTGCCGAACGGTGCGGGCTGCTTCGCGGTGTTGTCATAGAGCAGCGCGCCGTTGTACATCACCGAGGCGAAATCCGGCTGAAACAGCTCCAGATATTGCTGCGTCGCCTGAATGCCGCGGCCGGTCGCGATGCTGAACAGACCGCCCTGTTCACGGAATTCCGCAATCGCGGCGCCGTCCTCCGGCGAGACCGTTTTATCAGGCATCAGCAGCGTGCCGTCGAGGTCGGTCAGCAGCGCGAGATTTGCATAGGGTTTATTGATTGGGTTCATTTGTATTTGCTCCTTGCGGTGCGGCATCTGTGCCGTACCAGAATTTTATGAGTGGCTCCAGATCTTCCTGCTCGACCGGATATTTGCCGAGATCCTCGATGCAGATTTTGCAGCCGACGCAGGAGAGAAAGACCTTGTGCTTCGGGCAGCGCGGATAGCCGCGGTAGACCGGATCATCCGCTTCTGCGTAGGAGAGCCATTTCTTCAGCGCCTCCGGCTGAATATCAGCGGCGGTCATGCGTGTGATGAGCGACGCGAAGCCGTCCAGTGCATAGCTGATATGATCCATATTCGGCTTGTATCCAAGAATCTCATGGATTTCCGGCTTCGTGGTCAGTATGCGCGCATGTGCCGTCATGTGCAGCAGAAAAGCGCGGTCATCCGTAAAGGTTTCCGGCTGCCACGGCATATCTGTGATCGCAAAGCCGACCGTTCCGATTCCGTACCAGGACTGTATTTCTTCTCCGAGAAAGACCATCATGCGCTTTTCGGAATCGGTATACGCAAGATCCGCGCCGCTCAGCAGCAGATAGTCGAGCAGGACATCAGTCAGCCCGTTTGACATCACAAGACTGTCGTCATTCGCGGTAACATGATGATTGAAAGAAATGATATTGCCCATTTGAGATGCCTCCTCAGAATGTCAGTATGTTGCTGACGCGGTAGGTACTGCCGTTCCTGCGGATTTGCAGCCATGCGGTTGTATCATGACCGGAATGCCACGGCATGAATGTATCGTTCTCCATGCCGATCTCTGCGGCGCGCTCGCCGTTCCGCTCAATGACGAGCGTCAGGTGCCCCTCCGGCATATGTGCATCGGGGAGTGTTGTCCGGCGGATCATCTGATCGGCGGCGGAGTAGGTCAGCGTGAACAGATTTTCAGCGCTTGCAAGTGCAGATGCGCCGTCTATGCCATCCACCGAAGCGATCAGACCGCTGTGCGGATACAGCGTGATGCTCCGTGACACTGTGAGCCAGTTCAGGTCCTGCGCAGCCTGATATTCCCCCAGCGAAATCTGAGCGATTTGTTCACCGGTCTCCGCATCGCACAGTGCCGCTTCCTGCACATGGATTCTTCTGTGCTGCCATGTCTTCCGCGAAAATGTGGTGTAGCCGTAGTCGGCTGTCTCGGCTTTGACCGGATGCGTGACCGGCTCCTCCGGCGCAGCTTCGAGGTCTCTGCCGATATCCCTGTACAGCGCCATGACCTGCATTGCAGCGGTGCCGCGGCAGCCGTTGAGCCCGCACTGCAGTTCAAAGCCGCTCCGTTGCCGCAGCAGGCTGAGCAGACAGCATACCGTCATGCCGCCTGCAAGAATCAGCCGCGTGCGGGGCGACCCAGAGGGCTTGCGCCGCACCAGACGCAGAATGCATCCGCTGAGCAGAACCAGCAGCGCAGGCAGCAGAATCCGCAGATACCGCGTCACGAGCCACATGATCAGATAGTGCCGCAGATTTTGCAGCGCTTCAAAGCCTGCATACGCTGCCGGGCGGATGCCGCGCAGCCGGTGCTGCAAAAACAGATCGAGCGTGATTCCGCCGACGGTCACAAAGAGCAAATCAAACCAATCCGCGGCGGAAAGGCGGTTTCCCTTTGATTTTCTTTGTTTGATCATGTCACACCTCCGGTGCGGGAGAAAAACGCTGCGGAAAAAGACGGCGGCAGTGCGTGCGCACATACCGCTCAAAGTGGAAAACATGTTGTCAGAAAAAACTGCGGCGAAATGCCGCTGTTACGCGAAATCAGTGCCGTCCGCGCAGAGGATTGCAAGGCGTTCGGCGTGCATCATGCCGGTGCGGACCTCCGGCGCATGTTCGGGCAGCCACGCGAGAAATGCGTCGATCAGCAGCCCGGGATTGACATTGACCGAGGTACCGGCAGGCGTCCGCAGCTTGAGCCAGAGCCCGTCTTCGAGCGTCTGCGTCATGAGAATCTGCGACTGCGCCTTGACGTCAATCTCGGCGGTGCCGCGTTTCGTTTTCTTTTCGACGAGGATTTCCGGCTGCGCAATAAATGCATCCCATGCATTGCGGAGCGCCTCCGCAGAGACGGTCTCATCAGCGCAGTCGATTGCGATGGCGTAATCTGCAAAAGCGATGTCCGTGTGCTTGCGGATCGGCTGTGCAACGCGCTTGATCTGCAGATCGGGCGGCAGAACGCGGTTCAGACGCTTCATCGCCTCCTGCATGGACATTTCGCCGTCGATGCGGAAATCCATGCATTCACAGCCGCTCTCATATCCGAGCGAAAGTGCAAGCGGGAACATCAGGTAGGCATGCGGATTGAAGCCCTCTGTAAACCAGATCGGGACACCGGCACGCCGGAATGCGCGCTGCATGCACCGCATCAGATCGAGATGCGAGATATATTTTGCGCGGCGGCGCTTTTCAAATGTTGCTCTGACCGGAATCATGGCCGGATGCTCCTTTCTGCGGGGGGATCAGGCGAAATTGCCCTGAATAAAGTCGATGTACTGCGAGCCCTGATAGGTCAGCGTACCGGTATCGCCCTCGGTGAGCCGCTTATAGGTCTCGGAGTTGACGCTCAGCTCGATGCGCCGGCAGTCATTCGTTTCAAATGTGATGTAGTAAAACGAGGTAGCGGCGTAGGCGTATTCCTTGTCATAGGGCAGCGTGTTCGGGTCGCGTTTTTTGCGCTGACGCTTGGAAAATACGCTTGCTTCAACGGTGGTGCCGGCGGCATAGTCCTTCGGTGTGTCCTTAATGATGCGCCGGATTACAATGGCGATGAATACAACCAGTGCGGTGACGATGAGCAGTACCGGCAGATATTTCAGCAGCGGTACGATGAACTGAAACGGGTTTTCTCCTGTGTGCATGATGATACTCCTTTACATGTCAAAACAATGATGCGGCGGGTTTGTGAATAAGTGCTTATTGGAAAGAGATGAAACATGTGCCCTGATAACAGAGAGAGCCGACAGCGCCCTCGCGGAGGGAATCGCAGGAAACGGCGGCAGCCTGCAGCGTGAACTTCTGCTCTGCGGCGTCTGCGAAGGTGACATCGCAGAGCGTATCGCCGGATTTTGACGGTCTGATGCGAACCACGCGCGCCCAGATCTCCATGGGCGGTGCGCTGACTGCAGTCTGTTTGTGCGCGGAAGCCGCGGCTGCGATTACCGCAATAATGACCACCACCGGAAATACGAACGGCAGTATTGTCTGCAGATTCATAATGCCTCCTTTTGCTTGAAGTCACATTCCGTTGACGCGGTATTTCATATCGCGGGTGAAATCAATGAAGCGAAGTCCCGTTTCGCCGGATTCGTAGGTCAGTGTCCCGATGAATCCGGTCAGGCAGCCGCAGTAGACTGCTTCGGGAATCTCCAGCTCGGAGCGCGCGCCCTCGGGTGTCTCAAAGGTCATGAAGTAGTGGTTGGTGCGCGCGGCGGCATGGCTGTATTGCGCTTCTGCCTTGTACGAGGTATCCTCGGTTGCGATGCGTTTGTCGGCGATGCGAACCTGTATCTGCATACGTCTGCCTGCGGTTTGCGGCGGCGCATTCCGCGCAGACTGCGGGTTTTGGTTTTCCGGCTTCGGCTTTGTGGCAAACGCCAGCGAACCGCCGATGACGCCGGAGAACACCAGCGCGCCGATCGCATAGATCATGATTGTGGTCATGTTGCCTGTTCCTTTTTATAGTCGAAGCAGGGGTGTCCGGTGACCTTGGTCACGCCGCAGCCTGCGCAGTTGAGACGGCAGTGCGGTGTGGTTTTCGCCTGCTTTGCCTTTTCATTCTCGCGGATGAGAAACGCCTTGTCCACGTAATAATCGAGATGATCCCACGGGAAGACCTCGTCATAGGGGCGCGGGCGGTTCGCGTAGAATTCGACATTGAGACCGGCTTCTTCAAACGCCTCCAGCCAGAGATCATAGCGGAAATGCTCCGACCATGCATCAAAGATGCAGCCGCGTTTCCATGCGCCGTAAATCACATTGCAGAGACGGCGGTCGCCCTTTGCGAGCACCGCTTCGAGGATGCTCGTCTCGGGGAAGTGCGTGCTTGCGCGGATGCGTTTGTGTCCGGCGAGCGCCTCCTCGAGCACCTTCTGCTTGTGCGCGATCATCTCGCGCGTATCCTGCGGATGAAACTCAAACGGCGTAAAGGGCTTCGGGACGAATGTTGCAATGGAGCAGGAAATCTGCACCGGCTTGCCCTTCGGACGGCGCTCCTGTTCATAGAACATATCGACAACGCGCTGTGCAAGCTCGATGATGCCGCGGATATCGTCATCGGTTTCGGTCGGCAGTCCCATCATGAAGTAGAACTTGACCGAGGTCTGTCCGGCATCAAAGGCGATCTTGCAGGTGCGCATCAGCTCCTCCTCAGTGACGTTTTTGTTGATGACGTCACGCATGCGCTGTGTACCGGCTTCGGGCGCGAAGGTCAGACCGCTGCTGCGGACTCTGCGCAGGCGGTTCATGAGCCCCGTGCTGAAGTTATCGACACGCAGCGAGGGCAGGCTCAGGTTGATATGCTCCTGATCGGTAAAGGTCAGCAGCCCGTCCATCATCTCCTCGATCTGCGAGTGATCGGATGTGGAGAGCGAACAGAGCGAGAGTTCCTCGTAGCCGGTGTTATTGATGAGATTGCGCGATTGCTCGCAGATTGTCTCCGGCGATTTTTCGCGGAACGGGCGATAGAGAAAGCCCGCCTGACAGAATCTGCATCCGCGCAGACATCCGCGCAGGACTTCCGTTACGGCGCGGTCGTGGACAATCTCAGAGAACGGCACAACGAATTCCTCCGGCGAGGGACATGCATCGAAATTCTCGATGATGCGCTTGCGGACAGTTGCCGGTGCGCCGTCCTTCGGGGTGACGGCTTTGACGGTGCCGTCCTCGTTGTAGGTGACATCATAGAGCGAGGGAACATAGACGCCCTGAATCTGCGCAGCGGCGCGCAGGAACTCCGAACGGGTTGCGCCTGCATCGCGCATTTTGACATAGAGATCCATGACCTCGAGATCGACCTCCTCTCCCTCACCGAGGAAGAACAGATCGCAGAAATCGGCAATCGGCTCCGGATTGCACGCGCAGGAGCCGCCCGCGCAGACAATCGGCGCAATGGCTTCGCCGCGGTCGCGCTGCCAGACCGGCACGCCTGCAAGATCGAGCATATTGAGGATATTGGTATAGCAAAGCTCATATTGCAGTGTGAAGCCGATGAAATCGAAGTCTTTGATCGGCTCGAGACTTTCCAGCGCATAGAGCGGCAGATGATGCTCCCGCATCAGCGCTTCAAAGTCGGTATCCGGCGCAAAGACGCGCTCGCACCAGTATTCGGGGCGCTTGTTGATGCAGGAATAGAGGACCTTCATGCCGAGGTGGCTCATGCCGACATCGTAGCGGTCGGGAAAGCAGAATGCAAACCGCGCCTTGATGTCAGCTTTGTCTTTCATGATGCTGCCCGGTTCGCCGCCGATGTATCGCGCAGGCTTCTGCACCTTGAGCAGCAGCGGTTCAATTTGATCAAAGAGGTTCATATAGAGGTGCCTCCGGATTAGAAAAATGAATATAATTATTCATCCTTATCTTGCTTTTGGAAAAATGAAACTATAAGCTTTAATAGTGCACCAGCGGCTAATAAAGCAGCTATAATATCATCAATTACGAACGGGATAAAATCGGGCAAAATAACCCATAAAGCTAAAACTATCGAAACAATTCCCAGAGTAAGCCTTTTCTTCATTTTTCTCATCCTTTCATTTGGATGCAGGCACTGCCTGCCCCTTTGGAATCCCATTTTAGGAATAACGAATTGTGAACTCCGGACGCAGCCGGAAAGCTTTAGGAATTGGATGCAGGCACCGCCTGCTTGCGGACGAATGCACCTTCCGGCACATATTCGCTGCAGAGGAATGAGCAGTCCATGACGGCGTGATTTGCGGCTTCAATCGGTTCGCCCTCGCCGTTCTGCAGGTCGGTGACGGTCAGCGTCAGCGGCTTCTGCTGCGGCATGAGGACTTCAACCGTATCACCTGAAAAGAAGCGGTTGCGCTGGCTGACATAGAGTCTGCCGTTCTCCTGCTTCTGCACAATGCCGATGACCTCGAAATCGCGGATGTAGCCGTTTTCCTCCTGCCAGATGAGATCCTTGCGCTGCCCGAAGGCGAACCCGACGGTATAGGGGCGGTGGCTGACATTGTTCAGCTCCTGCATGACCCACTCCGGCACGGGGCGCGGCGGTGTATCAAAGAGGCAGTCGAGCGCCATGCGGTAGGCGTTCGTCACGCCCGCGACATAATAGGCGGCTTTTGCTCTGCCCTCGATCTTGACGGAATCGACGCCCGCCTCTGCAAGTTCCTTCAGATAGGGCAGCAGACAGAGATCCTTTGCGTTGAGGATATAGCTGCCGTCGGAATCTTCGTCCACAGGGAAATACTGCCCGGGACGTTTTTCCTCCATCAGCGCATATTTCCAGCGGCAGGACTGCGCACAGGCGCCGCGGTTCGCGTCTCTGCCCGTCAGATATTCCGAGAGCAGGCAGCGCCCCGAGATGCTCATGCACATTGCGCCGTGGACAAAGACCTCAATCTCAAGATCGGAAGGCGTTTTTGCACGCAGCTCCGCAATTTCCGCGATAGAGAGCTCGCGCGCCAGGACAACACGCTTCACGCCGAGTGCATAAAGCGCGTTTGCGGTCTGATAATTGACCACGCCCGTTTGCGTGGAAGCGTGAACAGTCAGCTTCGGCGCAAGGGCGCGGATCTGTGTGATGACACCGAGATCGGCGGCGATGACTGCATCAACGCCGCACGATTCGATATGTTTGATGAATTCCGGAAATGCATCCATTTCCGCATTGCGCGGCAGGACATTCGCCGTCAGGTAGACGAGAACGCCCTGCGCATGCGCTTTCTGCACTGCCTTCTGCAGTGCGTCAAAATCGAAGTTTTTTGCTGCGGCACGCATGCCGTATTCCTTCGCGCCGACATAGACGGCATCTGCGCCGAACTGCAGCGCGGCTGCAAAGCATTCGGCATCGCCGGCGGGCGCGAGCAGCTCAGGCTTAACCCTCGCCATTTGCTGCCGCCTGTGCCGCTGCGTACTGCGCATTGACCAGATCCAGATTTGCAAGATGCTGGTCATAGGTTTCTGCAAAGAAGGTCTCGCCGGTGTCGATGTTCGAGTTGAAGAAGAAATCGTTGCACGGCGAAAGCGGATAGAGCACCGCCTCGATTGCCTCCTTGCCGGGGTTGTTGATTGGGCCCGGCGGCAGACCGGTACCCTTATAGGTGTTGTAGGCGGTGGTCATGATTTCGTCAGGAATCTCGAGACTCTTTTCAATCAGCTCCGCATACTTTCTGGTCGGGTCGGATTCGAGCTTCGGGAACACCGCCGGGCTGTTCAGACGGTTGTGGAAGATCGCGGAGATATGCTTCATATAGTCCACTCTGGAAGCCTCACCCTGCACCATAGATGCCAGCGTGAGCAGCTCATCGAGGGACATGCCGAGCTCCTCCATCTTCTGATAGTCGAGATCGGTAATCTTGGAATCGAAGTTTGCGTAGATCTTCTGCGCAACGATGTTCGGGTCCTCATCAATATAGAATTCGTAGGTGTCGGGGAAGCAGTAGCCTTCGCGCTGCTGCCACTTCTGCGGATTCTTCTCCGGCAGATGGCTCGTGAAGCGGAAGTCATAGCCTTCGCCGTTGAAGCTGTTGAAGTAGAACAGGAATTCTTCTGCATCGCAGATCTGGTTTTCCTGCAGCGACTTTGCAGCATCGACAAGCTTGATGCCTTCGGGGAAGACAACGCGCATGGATTCGCGCTCGTCCTTGTGGTTTTTACAGAGCTCGTCGATCATTGCTTCGTAGGACATTGACGGGCTGAGGTAATGCTCGCCTGCAATGTAGCTGCCGTCCTTGCCGTTCATGCGGGAGACCAGACGGAAGACCTGCGGCAGCGTGATGATGCGCTCATCGACCAGCTGGTTTGCGATATCGGCGGTGGCGGAGCCGTCCGGAATGGTGACGATCTTCTCGCCGACATCCTTGTTGATGCCGTACATCTCCATTGCGACCGCGATGATCGCAGCAGCGAGCACCGAGGAGAGCGCAAGGATCAGCGTCAGCAGGACGAGCGTGCAGGAGAGACCGCGGCTCTTTTTGCGGCGGAACTTCCGCTTTCTGCGGATTCTTCTGCCCCATTCATCGAACTGCTTTTCCTCCTCTGCGAGGTCGGCAAGCTCCTCCTCAACGGAGCGCTTGTTCGCCTTTGCCTTGGCTTTCTTCTTCTTTTCGTTTGATTTTTTGATATCATCGGAAAGCTGACCGGCTTTCTCCTTGAGCTTTCCGGCAAATCCGGCAGCCTTCTCCTTGAATGCATCCGCCTTATCGGAAAATGCGGATTTTTCCGTAGTGATCTCAGGCGCAGCGTCCTTCAGGTCTTCGTCCGCGTCGAGCGCATCGTCGATCTCCGCGAAGAGCGCGGTGTCGATCTCATCCGCTGCTGCCTCTGCCGATCCGGCAGCTTCATCAAGCGCGGATTCTGCTGCATCCTCCGCGGCTGCTTCTGCGGCACCGGCAGCGGAATCTGCAAGCTCTGCTGCCTCCTCTGCCGGATTCAGGGTTTCTTTTTCTGCGTCCTGCTGGGGCATGTGTTCGTCAGCCATAAAAATCCTCCGTTTTTTGTTCCGTGACACAGCACTGCAGCTTCTGATCGGTTGCTTCATGCGGAAGCTGCGCCTGCCGGCATTCCGCATAGCAGATGCCGAGTGTTCTGATTTTATATGTTTCGAGGTAGCGGTCATAGTATCCGCCGCCTGCACCGAGCCGGTAGCCTGCCGTGTCATAGGCAAGCATCGGAACGATCATCAAAGTCTCTGCATCGGGCAGCAGCACCCGATCTTCGGAAACCGGCGGCACCGGAATCCGGAATGCGCCCGCCTTGAGCTCTGAGAGCGCATCGAGACGGTAAAAGGTCATCGTGCAGCTTTCCGGCTCACAGACCGGCAGCCCGAGCGTTTTGCCGTCCTTCAGGATGGCGGCGAGCAGTGCTCTGGTGCTGACCTCATGCGGCATGGAGACATAGCAGAAGACCTGCTTTGCGCTTTTGTAGGCGGGATGCTGCAGCACCGTCTCCGTGATCTTCTCATCGGCAGCGATGCGGCTGTCAAAGGGCATCTCTGTCCGTGCCTGAAAGATCTGACTGCGCAGGGATTTTTTCGCCGCGGTGATCTCCTTGCTCATTTGCTGTATACCATTCCTTCCGCGAGCTTCTGCGCGGTATCGGCACCGCAGAGGACCTCCACGAGCCTGAGGGCAAAATCCATTGCCGCGCCCGGCCCTCTGCCGGTGATGAATCTGCCGTCCTGACAGACCGGTTCGGCGACTGCATTGCAGCCGATGAGCTTCTCCTCGAATCCGGGATAGCAGGTCGCGGTTCTGTCGCTGAGCAGACCGCGCGCGCCGAGGATTGAGGGCGCCGCACAGATCGCAGCGATCCATTTGTCATTGGAAACGCAGTGGGTGAGTGCAGACTGCACGGTGTCGCTCTCTCCGAGATGGATGGTGCCGGGCATGCCGCCGGGCAGAACGATCATCTCGAGCGAATCATCGGGCGTGAAGGCGCTGTCGGGCATATCCGCCGTGACGGGAATGCCGTGCGAGCCTTTGACCGTCCGCCCGCCGATGCCGACGGTGCAGACATCCTTTCCGGCTCTGCGCAGGCAGTCAACCGGCGTCAGCGCTTCGATCTCCTCAAAGCCCTCTGCGAGAAATACATATATCATAGCTGTGCCTCCGTTTCTGTATATTTCAAATCGCCAGATATGCATACTATATCAAGTTATTATACCATGTATTTGCACGAAAGTCAAGATATAATGATAGTATCCGGCGACGTAAACGCGCTAAAAATCAGCCCTGCCCGCGCGCGATTGCCGTTCAAAATGTAGAAAATCTGCCGGATGCATCCAAAATCCGGAACGGTCCCGTTTTCTGCATTATATCCAAAAACGGCAGCCGGATTTCGGCTCGTTCGGTGAATTGTCCGGAACGACTTTGTCCATTTTGTATATTCTGCGCATTGACACGACGGGGACTTTGGATGATATTCCGGAATTGAGATGTCAAATTTGTTGAATTCAGCTATTGCATTTTCAGCATGAATGGGGTATAATAAAATGGTATTGTTTGCAGATACCAGCGCAAAAAATGCGCCTGAGATCTCCGCTTTCTGCCGGCGTTCCGCCGTCCCGGCAGAGGCGTCCGCCGCGGCAGAAACCGCGGGGCGGCAAACCGCACACAGCACGACGGAGAATGGAGTTAGAAATGTCCAAGTTTTCGGAAAAGGTGACGCAGGATTTCCTGAACCGCCTTCAGACACAATTCAATGTTTCGCCGGATGAGGCGAGCGACAAGCAGATCTATCTGGCACTTTCCTCTGTGATCACAGAGCTGATGAAGGCAAAGCGCCAGAAGTTTATGAATCATGTCAATTCGACCGGTCAGAAGCAGATCTTCTATCTTTCCATGGAGTTCCTCATGGGCAGATCGCTCAAGACCTCTCTCTATAACCTCGACCTCGCAGATGATGTCGAGAAGTTCCTCAAAAAGTTTGATATCAATCTCGACAGAGTCTATGATTACGAGCCGGATGCAGGCCTCGGAAACGGCGGTCTCGGCAGACTGGCTGCATGTTATCTGGACGGCCTTGCAACAACGGGCTATCCGGCAACCGGCCACTCGATCTGCTATGAGTACGGCATTTTCAAGCAGAAACTCGAGGAAGGCTGGCAGACCGAGCTCCCCGATAACTGGCTGCCGGGCGGCGAGGTCTGGCTCGATCCGAGACCGGAGCAGGCAATCGAGGTGCACTTTGAGGGCGACCTCGAGGAGTACTGGGATCAGCAGTATCACCATGTCTCCCATGTCAACTACAGCACCGTCACCGCAATCCCCTATGATATGTATGTTTCGGGCTACAACAGCAACGCGGTCTCCGTCCTGAGACTGTGGTCTGCAAAGGCGCCGAGCTTCGATATGGCAATGTTCAATCAGGGCGATTATTCCAAGGCGCTCGCACAGAATTCCATTGCAAACGCGATCTCCAAGGTGCTCTATCCGAACGACAACCACCTCGAGGGCAAGTCGCTCCGCCTGCGTCAGCAGTATTTCCTCTGCGCCGCAGCAGTCGGTGACATTGTCAACAATCACATGAGCGTCTACGGCACGCTGGATAATCTTGCGGATAAGGTCGCAATCCATATCAACGATACGCACCCGACGCTCGCGATTCCGGAGCTGATGCGCATTCTGCTCGATGACTGCGGCTACAGCTGGGAGAAGGCATGGGATATCACCACGAAGGTCTTTGCCTATACAAACCACACCGTTATGGCTGAGGCACTGGAAAAGTGGGATGTCAATCTCGTCCGCAGAGTCATTCCGCGCATTTTCTCGATTATCGTCGAGATCAACAACCGCTACTGTGCAGAGGTCTTTGCAAAGACCAACAACAGCGATATCACCACAAAGATGTCCATTATTCAGGATAACCTAATCCACATGGCAAAGCTTTGCGTCGCTGCTTCGCACAATGTCAACGGTGTTTCCAAGCTGCACTCCGAGATCATCAAGGATGCAGTCTTCAACAATGAATACCGCTACTGCCCGAAGAAGTTTACGAATGTCACAAACGGCATTGCATACCGCCGCTGGCTGTATCAGTCCAATCCGGGGCTGACAAAGCTGCTCAAATCCGCAATCGGCAGCGGATTCCTCAAGAACGGCGCAGAGCTTGAAAAGTTCCGTGCCTTCCAGGATGACGCAAAGGTGCTCGAGAAGCTGATGGCAGTCAAGCGCGAGAACAAGGTTGAGTTTGCAAAGTATGTCAAGTCGAAGAACGGCATCATCCTGAATCCGGACAGCGTCTTTGATGTACAGGTCAAGCGTCTGCACGAGTATAAGCGTCAGCACCTCAATGCGCTGAATATCCTCGCGGATTATCAGATGCTGCTCGACAATCCGGATATGGATTTTGCCCCGAAGACCTATATCTTTGCGGCAAAGGCGGCACCGGGCTACTACCTCGCAAAGCAGATCATCAAGATGATCTGGAGTCTCTCCGAGGAGATCCGCAAGAACCCGAAGATCAGCGAAAAGCTCGCGGTTGTCTTCCTCGAGAACTACTGTGTCACGCTCTCCGAGCTGCTGATGCCTGCCTCTGATTTCTCCGAGCAGATTTCGCTCGCGGGCACCGAGGCCTCCGGCACGGGCAACATGAAGCTGATGCTCAACGGCGCTGTCACGATTGGTACGCTCGACGGCGCAAACATCGAGATCAAGGACGCTGCGGGCGATGAGAACATCATCATCTTCGGCATGAAGACCGAGGAGGTCAACAACCGCAAGCCGCATTACCGTCCGCAGGAGATCTACGATCACCACGGTCTGATCCGTGCCTGCGTGGACCGCATCAACAACGGCATCAACGGCGACAAGTTCCCGGATATCGCACAGTCGCTGCGCACGCAGGATCCTTATATGGTGCTGGCGGACTTCGACAGCTACCGTGCTGCACAGGCATATGCCGCACAGTGCTATGCTGACAGGCAGCGCTTTGCCAAGATGAGCCTGAACAATATTGCAGGTGCGGGCGTGTTCTCCGCAGACCGCGCTGTCACCGAATATGCAAAGAACATCTGGCATCTTTAATATTCAAATGTAATGAGAAATCTCCGATGGCTTCTGCCGGACATCGTGTTCAATCTGCAAGGAATGTCCCGTGACCCCATCGGGGATTTTTCGAGCGCAAGTAAAGAGGTGCAACAACCATGAGAAAAGTATATGACAGCTGGGACCGCGCATATAAATCGGTGTTCGGCGCACTGCGGCAGAATGAACCGTGTACCTTCACAATCTGCCTGCCGGAATCGGTAAAGCTCGACACAAACCCGATGCTCGTGCTCTACCGCCCCGGGATGAAGGAACGCTTTATCCCGATGAACACCGTCACCGAAAGCGACGGGCAGGTGTTTTATTCGGCGACCTGCTCCGCAAAATTCCCCGGCGTGCATTATTACTACTTCTCGTATATTTCCGGCGGTCAGTGGTTCTATATCAAGAAGGCCGCCGCGCATGAGGGCGTTGTCGGCGAGGGCGAGCTCTTTCAGCTCACGGTCTATGACGAAGCCTTCAAAACGCCGGATTTCCTCAAGGGCGGCGTGATGTATCAGATTTTCCCCGACCGCTTCTGCCGGAGCGGTCTGCCGCATGAGGATGTCCCGAATGACCGCGTGCTGCGCGAGGACTGGGGCGGCACACCGTGGTACCGTCCCGATCAGAACGGGCATGTCTGGAACAATGACTATTTCGGCGGCGATCTCGAGGGCATTGTGCAGAAGCTCGAGTATCTGGAATCGCTCGGCGTCACCTGCATTTACCTCAACCCGATCTTTGAATCGCATGAGAACCACCGCTACAACACTGCAAACTACCGCAAGGTCGATCCGCTGCTCGGCACCAATCAGGATTTTGCACGGCTCTGCACCGAGGCGGCAAGATACGGCATCAGCGTGATTCTCGACGGCGTTTTTTCGCACACCGGCGCGGACAGCATCTACTTCAACAAGTTCTGCCGCTATCAGACGCTCGGTGCCTATAATTCGAAGGAGAGCCCCTATTACAAATGGTACAGCTTCCACCACTATCCCGACGTCTACGAGGCGTGGTGGGGCATTGATACGCTCCCGAATGTCAACGAAAACGAGCCGGAATACACCGACTACATCTGCGGCAAGGGCGGCGTGCTCGAATACTGGATGAGCCTCGGCGCGGCGGGCTTCCGTCTGGATGTTGCCGACGAGCTGCCGGATGCCTTCCTCGATCATCTGCATGACTGTGTCAAGGCGGCGGACGGCGACCATATCATCATCGGCGAGGTCTGGGAGGATGCTTCGACAAAGGAGGCTTACGGTGTCCGGCGGCGCTATCTGCTGGGCAATCAGCTTGATTCCGTCATGAACTATCCGTTCCGCAGCGCGATCATGCAGTATCTCGGCGGCTGCAGCCCCTATGATTTCCGCAACAGCATCATGACAATCCTCGAAAACTATCCGAAGTGCGTCTCGGATGTGCTGATGAACTTTGTCTCAACGCATGATATCGAGCGTGCGATTACCGTGTTCGGCGGCGAGCCCGCAAACGGCAGAAACAAGGACTGGCAGGCGGAGCGCCGGCTCAATCCGCAGCAGTATGACATCGGAAAGAAGAAGCTGAAAGCTGCGATGGTGCTGCAGTTCTTCCTGCCCGGCGTACCGAGCATCTATTACGGCGATGAGGCAGGCCTGGACGGCTACGGTGACCCGTTCAACCGCCGCTGCTATCCGTGGGGACATGAGGACTGGGATCTGATCGAATACACAAAGGAGCTTTCGCGCATCCGCCACAGCTCCAAGGTCTTTGTGGACGGCGCACTGAAATTCCTGACGCTTGACGATGATTACATCGTGTTTGCGCGGTATCGCGATCAGCGGCGCAAGGCAATGGTCATTGCGCTGAACCGCTCGGATCACGAGGTTGTGTTCGGTGTGGACAAAACGCCGTTCAATGACCGCTACAAGATGTTCAAGGTTCTGCACGGCGAAATCAACGGCAATGATGTCATCCTTCCCCCGTATGGGTTTGCAGCAGTGAAGGTAGAGATGTAAACTGTGGCTGCGTGATGATGAGGGCTATCAAAATGGATGCAGGCACTGCCTGCCCGCCGTATGGGTTCGCGGCAGTGAAGGTAGAGATGTAAACTGTGGCTGCGTGATGATGAGGGACATCAAAATGGATGCAGGCACTGCCTGCCCCCCGTATGGGTTCGCGGCAGTGAAGGTAGAGATGTAAACTGTAGCTGCGTGATGATGAGGACTATCAAAATGGATGCAGGCACTGCCTGCCCGCCGTATGGGTTCGCAGCAGTCAGGGTGGAAATGTAAATCATGAACAAACGATTATTGCGCGACCGCTTCCGCGGCTGTCTGGTCGGCGGCGCGGCAGGCGATGCACTCGGCTATCCGGTCGAGTTTCAGCATGAGAAAGAAATCCGCAGCCGCTACGGTGCATTCGGCATCACCGGATATGATCTGTTCAAGGGCTTTGATAAAGCGCTCGTCACCGATGATACGCAGATGACGCTCTTTACGGCGTGCGGTCTGCTGCGGTGTGCGGCGCTGCGTCAGAGCGGGGAACCGCTGTCGGAGCAGGAATGCATCCGGAGAGCCTATCTCGACTGGCTCTTTACGCAGAAAAACGAATTTGCGCCGCATCCGTTCCGCAAGGTGCAGGGCGGCGATCTGCCGGAACGCGATGGGCATTTTGTCCCGCGCCTGATGGAGGAGCGCTGGCTCTACGCGCGCCGTGCGCCGGGCAACACCTGCCTGACAGCGCTGGAATCGGGCGGGCAGGGCAGCTTTTCTGAGCCGCTCAACAACAGCAAGGGCTGCGGCGGCATCATGCGGACGGCACCGGCAGGGCTCTATGCGGCATCCCCCGAAGAAGCGATGCTTCTGGGTGCGGAGGCTGCCGTCCTGACACACGGGCATCCGCTCGGCTATATGCCGGCAGGTGTGCTTTCGTATCTGGTTTACGGCGCGGCGAAAACCGATCAGCCGCTGGAAACCGTCACGGCGCTCGCGCTGGATGCCGCAGACCGTCTGTTTGAGAAGATTCCCGCTGCAAAGCCGTATCTGCCCGCGCTTCGGAATCTGACGGAGCGGGCGCTCCGCTTTGCGGCGGACGATACCTGCACCGATCATGAGGCGATCGCTGCGCTTGGCGAAGGCTGGGTCGGCGAGGAGGCGCTTGCCGTCGCGCTGTACTGCGCACTGCGCTATCAGGATGATTTTGACGGCTGCCTGATCGCCGCGGTCAATCATGACGGCGACAGCGATTCGACCGGCGCGATTGCGGGCAATATCCTCGGCGCAAGGCTGGGACTTTCCGGCATTCCGGCGGCGTTTACCGCTTCGCTGGAGGGCGTGCCGCTGCTCTGTGAGACTGCGGATGCGCTCCTTGCCCTTGAATGAGACCATAGAAACAGCGGGCACCGCCCGCAGCAATACATTACGAATGAGGTTGACCGTATGCTGATATCATGCACCGGAATACACAAATTTTATCAGGATCATCATGTGCTGCGCTCGGTCAGCCTGACCGTTGAGAATCAGGACCGGATCGGTCTTGTGGGCGACAACGGCTGCGGAAAGAGTACCTTTCTGCGCATCCTGACAGAGCAGGAGCTGCCCGATGCCTTTGAGCACGATGAGCCTGCGATTGCAAAAGCCGCTAATCTCCGGATCGGCTATCTTGCGCAGAATGCAGGGCTCGACGGCAGCAAAACCGTCCTCGAGGAGATGAACGATGCCTTTTCGCATCTGCACGAGGCGAAAGAGATCATGCAGGCGCTGGAATCGAAAATGGAGGCAGGTCTCTCCGCGGAGGAGCTCGATGAATATGCGCGGCTTTCCGCGTTTTTTGAGATCAATGACGGCTATACGACAGATGTCCGCATCCGGACGGTGCTCTACGGCATGGGCTTCGGTGAGGAGACACTGCCGCGGCAGATCTCCGGTTTTTCCGGCGGCGAAAAGACACGCCTTGCACTCTGCAAGCTGCTGCTCGAAGCGCCCGATCTGCTGATTCTGGACGAGCCGACGAACCATCTGGATTTTCAGACTGTCGGCTGGCTCGAGGATTATCTCAAGACATGGCGCGGTGCGCTGCTGATCGTCAGCCATGACCGCTTTTTCCTTGACCGGCTCTGCACGAGCATCTGCGAGCTCGAGCACGGCGAACTGACGCGCTACAAGGGCAATTACACCGCCTTTACCAAGCTGCGCGCCGAATCCCGTGAGCGGCAGCAGAAGGAATATGAAGCGCAGCAGCGCGAGATCGCAAAGCTCGAGGATTACGTCGCACGGAACAAGGTGCGCGCCTCGACCGCAAAATCCGCGAAATCGCGCGAGAAACAGCTCGAGAAAATGGAGCGCATCGAAAAGCCCTATTCAGCGGCAAAATCGGCGAAGCTTTCGTTTACATACAGCGTGGTGCCACCGATTGATCTGCTCGAGGTCCGGAATATCGACCTGACCGTCGGGACGGGCACGATGCAGAAAACGCTGATGGAGAATCTCTCCTTTACGGTGCGCCGCGGCGATAAGATCGGCATCATCGGCGAGAACGGTGCGGGCAAATCGACATTGCTCAAGGTGCTGCGGAATATTCTGCCGCACAAGGGCGTTGTCCGCTGGGCATCCGGCACGCGGCTCGGCTGCTTTGAGCAGGAGAGCGAGAGCCTCAACCCCTATGCGACCGTATTCGATGAGCTGCATGACCGCTATCCGGCGCTCAGCGATTTTGAGGTGCGCAGTCTGCTCGGGCAGGTGCGCCTGACGGGCGAAAACGTCTTTAAGGAAACAGGCGTGATCTCCGGCGGCGAGCGCGCAAAACTCTGTTTTGCGATCCTCATGCTCGAGCACGGCAATGTCCTGCTGCTTGACGAACCGACAAACCATCTCGATCTGACAACGAAAGAAATCTTAGAACAGGCACTCAGCGAATTTGACGGAACCATCCTGTTTGTCAGCCATGACCGCTATCTGCTGGAGCGGCTTGCCGATCAGCTCTTTGTGCTCGAAAACGGCACACTGACGCCCTATAAGGGGAAGTTCTCCGCCTATCAGGAGCAGATTCGCCGCCGCACGGAGGCAGAGCAGGCTGCCGCTGCCGAAGAAAAGCAGCGCAAAGCCGCCGAGGCGCAGAAGGCTGGCTACCGCTCAAAGGAGCAGCGCAGCCTTGAGGCAAAGCGCCGCGCGGAGATCAAGCGGCTCGAACAGGAGATCGACGCACTGCAGGAGGAACAGGATACGCTGCAGGAATCGCTCTCGGATGAAGCCGTCACGGGCGACTACGAAAAGATGCAGCAGGTCTGCAGCAGACTGGAGGAGATCCGGCTGCGGCAGGATGAACTGCTCGAGCAGATGATTCTGCTTGAGGAGACTTAACCGCTTAACCGGAAAGGAAGAATCAAATGAAGCAGAAGTTTTTTGCAGCACTCTGTGCCGCCGTGCTGACGGTCTGTCCGCTGGCAGGCTGCGGCGCGGAAAGCTCCGCAGAGCCGGAGACACTGAGCATGCAGGATCTCCCCTACGGCTCGACACTGACCGAGGATTCCGCACACGATATCACCGCTGCCTATGACAAGCGCTTTTTCGATGATGACCTCGCAAACAAGGTCATCGGCTACTATGATGCGATCCAGAAAAAGGACGGCGAGCTGTTCAAATCGGTTGTTTTCCCGCTTTATCACGATTATCAGATGAAGACGGTCTATGAGGACAAGATCACCGAGCAGCAGCTCATGGAGACAACCTATGACACCATCAAGGAGTATTTCGGCTATGATTTCGAGTTCTCCTATCTCAATATCGACGAGTGCGTCTATCAGGACGGCATCTCCGGCGAACGGGATACGCTGAAGCAGTTTCTCGATGATCTCTCGGAGCAGAACGGCGGCAAAAAAATCTCGGAGGATACCCAGAAGCTCTATGAGCTTTCGGTCACGCGCCACACGGCAAAGCAGGGCTCCGGCGACCGCACGGAAACGCCTGATAAGCTCGAAGCAGAAAGACTCTATGCCATTCAGTATCAGAATGAATGGTATATCATGTATTCGTGAACGGAGGTGCAGCAATGAAACGGATTCTGATTGCAGGCGTGCTTGCAGCAATGCTCGGTCTGACGGCATGCAGCGGCACCGCGCAGCAGTCCTCCGGCGCGGAAACCGCGGAGGAATCTGTCAGCGAAGGGCTGAATGTTCAGGCGGAGGAAGGCGTGGACAGCGCCTATATCGATACGCTGACAACCTATTTCAAGGCGATTGAGGAGAAGGATTATGCGGCGTTCCAATCGGTGATGTACCCGCCCTATCTCGAATCCTACAATGCCTACCTGACCAAAAATGAGATCACGCCGGAGGAGAACTTTGAAAAGCTCTGCACACGGTTCGATGAGGACGGCTATGAGAGCTGGCGGCTGACCAATCTGAACATCTCCTATTATCCGGAGGATCAGGTTGATCTCGATGACTTTTTCTCCGCGTTCAAGGATGCAGGCATCCTCGATGACGCGCTGATTGAGAACTGCAAAAAGGAGGCGGAGGAAATCCGCGATGTGCAGTTTTCGCTGCAGGCGCTCTATGCGGGCGATGCGGAGCCGGTGACGGTGGTCAGCGGCAACGAAATCATGATGGTCAAAACAACGGACGGCACATATCTTTTCGGGTAAGCTGCGGTGCCTCCGGCGGGTCTGAAATGGGGGCTCGCCCCCAAACAATGCTAACAACTTAAGGCGCACACGGCGAAGCCGAAATAAAAGTTTTGATCAAACTTTTTCACCGCGCCGTGCGCGGCTCCGTATTGCTAAAGCATTCCGGTCACGCGCTGTGCTGCCGGAGCATAACACGCCGCAGGAGCGCCAATATTAAAGTTTTGATCAAACTTTTTCAAAAGTTTGCGGGGTCGAGGGGCAGAGCCCTCGCCGCACTCCGCAGAGTGCGGAATGCCCCTG
>CAMKLV010000045.1:0-28121 GCA_946413695.1 uncultured Ruminococcus sp.
TGCTTTAGCAATACGGAGCCGCGCACGGCGCGGTGAAAAAGCTCGACCAAAACTTATATTTCGGCTTCGCCGTGTGCGCCTTAAGTTGTTAGCATTGATGGGGCAACGCTCCATTCTCAATCCATCGGAGATACCTTTTCCCCTTCCGGTGATTGACTTTCCGGCGCGGCTCTGGTATAATAACCGGTAGCGGACAGAACGCCGCAATCAAAATGCACAGAGGTGATGCAGCATGAAACTGTTTGAATCATTATTCGGACATAAACCGGAAATCAACACGCCGGAGCAGACGCCGCCGAAGCCTGCATGGCAGAATCTGCCTGCGGATTTTACAGTGACCGATCCCGCCTCCGCAAGGCTGTTCTTCATGGCGTGCGCGGGCGATGCGGAGATCATGACCGGGCATTTTTCGCAGAATGTTTACAAGGATTTCAAATCAGTTGCGGATTATCCGATGCTCTGCAGCTTTACAAAATCCTATGCGCTGAAAAAGTTTGACAGCATCCTGCACGGTGCGGAAACACAGGTGCAGGCGGTGATGCAGGATGTATTTCATGTCGCGCGATACTGGGGCATGGATTTCTACGATCCGGAAATCATTGAAAAGCTGACCGCCGTCATCAGTTTTTGCGGCGAGAAAAAGCTCCGCACCGGCGACCTCTGGCTCAAGCACTATCTGAGCCGGTACAACAACAGCGGCAGGGAGATCATGAAGGTATATGACCTTGTCCATGTGACCGATGCCTATCTTGCGCAGAAATATCCAAATAACACCGATTATTACATCGGCGAGATCATAAAACTTTGCAGCACATTAAAGGGGCTGATGCTCGAGGCTGCAGAGCCCGATCCGGCATGCTCAATGGAATTTGCACTTGCCGAAACTCAGGATATTGACCGCATTCTCGCGGAATTTTCGGCAATCCACAACGGCAGCGCCGGTCACATCAAGGGCATGATTCACCAGCTCAACTGTGTCTACGGCGTCCGGACACCTGCTTTCTTCCTCACCGCTGCAAGTGACGCCGTCAATTCCGGCAGCAATCATTCGTGGGATACATTCCGGTTTGCGGTTGTGTTCGATCAGGAAAATGTGACAGCCGTGTTTGAATGCTGGCGCGATCAGAACGGTTATTTCTATCCGGAGAGCAGATTCCGGAAACAGTATCCGGTTCTGGAACAGTATCAGAAAACGCTCGCAAAGGCAATCGCATTCTACAGAAACCGCGAGGCTGCTGAGGCATTCCGGAAACAGGTTGAAGCCGAAAATCCGGCATTCCGCTTTTCCGATGCATTTTTTGCGCGGCGCGATCAGCTCTGCAAACGCTACGGCGAATGCTTCACCGCATTGCGCACGCGCATCCGTGACCAGTCAATCAGCGGGACACTGACAGAGCTGCTCGATGCCTGCGAGATTGTTTCCCCGATCATCGGCATTGATCAGACCGAATTTTGTGAGCCTGCAGCGGAACAGGATATCCGCGAATGCGAAGCGCGGACAGGCGTTACCATTCCGCAGCCGATGCGTGAATTCCTGATGTTCTCGAACGGCGCGAGCCTGTTTGAAAACTCCACGCGGATCTGGGGCACTTCTGAGATCGGCAAATATACGCTCGACGGCTACGATGACGAAAATGCCGCGGTCTATCTGCCGATCGGTGATTTTATCGGGGACGGCACGCAGTTCGTGCTCAGCAAAGAGACCGGCGAGATCGGCGAATACGATCACGAAACCGGCGAAGTGGAACTATACGGAGACTTTGAAGATTTCCTCGGTGAGATCATGGATTTCCATTGCAGTGATTATGCAGACATCGTCTGATGCAAACCGGCATTAATCTGCAAAATGTATCAGGAAAAATAGAGCCGCTCCGATCAACGCGAATCGGAGCGGCTTTGTTTTATATTCACCCGCAAAACGCAAGAGCGCTTTTGAAATTAGAAATGAGAAATTAGAAATGAGAAATTGCGGTATCGCCTGCGGCGATGATTTTTATAAAAAGTGAGATGAGAGATTTCCTGCCCGTTCCGCAGTTGAACTCCTATCGCCAATTGGAGCGGCTTTGTTTTATTACAATATAAACATGGGGTCCGGGGATAATATCCCCGGTGGGGGTATGGGGGCAACGCCCCCATTCTCAATCCGTCGGAGACACCTCTCATCATCCTGCGGAAAGCTCCGTGCCGCCCCATTCCACAACTGCAAACCCTGTCCGTTCAAAGGTGCTGAGCTGCTGCGGCGCAATCTCGACCGCATGCTCCAGCGGCAGATACGCCATGAACACGCGGCATATGCTGTCCGGCTCCGGCGTGATGTGCAGCTTTGCAGTATCGGTATAGGCTGCACCCTGGAACGTGATGAGATTATACGGATTGTGCTCCATGCGCGGCAGCCAGTAGACGATAAACTCATTTCGCTCCGATTCCGTCAGTCCCATTTCGGTGAGCGCGCCCTTGAGGAACTGCTCGGTATCGCTGCCCGCAACGCAGAATCCCTGCGAAAGATCAAAGGCATTGCTGCCGTGCACGCTGTCCCAGAACAGATATCTGTGATGCGTGCCGTCTGCCTTGTTTGTCAGTGTGCCGTCCGGCGAGGCGGTCACATCCCAGCCGTTGTGATACTTCGGGTAGGTTGTTGCAAGCTCGGATGTTGTCAGCTCCAGCTCGACATGGACATCGGTCTCCTGCTCGGGGTAGAGATAAATGACCGGTTTATCAAACGCAATATCCGCGAACCGAATATTCGGCTCGTCGCTGTTGTCGCACTTGGTTTTGATCCAGCCGTCTCCCATATAGACCCAGTCATCATTGCCCTTGTTATAGCCTCGTTCAATGAAGAATGCGAACTGCTCGAAGGTGCCGACCACCATATAATCCGTGCCGGGACCTGCATAAAGATTCAGATTGTCGCCGATCACATAGAAGCCGCTGTATTGTTCAGCAGGGGTATCCGGCTTCACGATCTCCGTGTGCTGACGGAAATATTCCTTCTTCATCATCGCGAGATCGGCTGCATTGAGGATGTTGTCACGGCAGAAATCGGCGGCATTCCAGTCCGTGATTTTGACATCCTGCCCGAGCAGCAGCTTTGTCAGCAGGACAATATCCGCGATCGTGAATCCGTCGCTGCCGTTGAGATCGCCGCCTGCATGCCACTTCATTTTGCAGGTCAGGTAAGTCCGATACTGACCAGATCCTCCACCCTCAAACTTTGCTTCGCTGTAATAGCCGGCATTCGACTTCGGATAGTAAAAATAGTCATCTGTCCTGGAAATGCTGCGGTCAGAATCAAATTTGACGGGATTGGATTTGATCTGAAATGTCTCGGTGGTAATCGGATCATCCGGAGCGCCGCTGCCCGACTGCCGCATCAGAACATCCCCGCCCGAGGAGGTGTCGATCAGCGCGCCGGTATCCTGATCCTGCAAAGTCAGGATGAGATCGTGTTTTTTCTGCTCCGACTGGTCATAGACGAGCGTGCAGTCCTCCTTGACCTCATATGTGCCGATGTACTGATCCGTCGGCTCTGCACCGGGCACATCTCTGCCGACCGTCCAGTTGACATACACCGTGCCGTCCGTGACAGGCAGATACAGAATCACCGAGGATGATCCGGTGCCGTCCTCAGACCACACGCGGAACGGTGTGCAGTTCGACTCGAGCACCTGTCTGATCTCGCAGCCGTCATCGCTTTCCTGCGTCATTTTGAGGGTGTCGCCAGTGCTGCGGTTCACATCTGCGCAGTAGATGATATAATCGTCAAAAACGGACGCTCTGCCGAAATCATCAAAAAATGCATCGTATTCCGCTTTGCAGTCCGGCACCCAGCCCCAGAGACCGCTCTCATACATGTGGCCGTCTGCACTGCCGAAGCGGAACTGTTCTGTTGTCTTGTATTCGTCACCAATTTTCTCCTGCCACGCGACAGTCAGCTCCAGATCGTCCAGCACGCGGAACAGTGCCACCTCAAAGACAGGCTGCGTTTTGCGGTCTGCAAATTCCTCAAAGTATTTGTAGTCATGCGAGGGATTGCCGACGCTGTCGCAGTAATCCTCATATGCCTTGACGGCTTCTGCATCTGCCGGATCCGGCTTTTCGGGGATTTCGAGCGCATAGATCTTCGGCTGACTGCTCGCAGGCGTATCGACCGTTGTCATGCTGCCGCCGAGCTCAAAGCGGTAATCATCCGTTCTGAACTGCTCCATCCCCCGCACAAGGCAGATGACGCCGTCCGCGACATAGGATTTGCCGTGCGTGTTCCGGAACTCCATCGCAGACGCAAAATCATGCGGCACCCAGTCCGGCAGTGTGCCGAACAGCGGATCGGTCAGGGCACCGTTTTCACCGTCCGCGTCAGCAGCCTGCGCAGGCAGCATCGGGAGCATGGATGCAAGCAGCATACAGGCAGTCAGACATGCGAATTGTTTTGCTTTCATAGTGTGTTCCTCCGTTCTGTTTCAAATTGTGGATGTGGTACGTTATGCAGATTCCTTCTGCGATTGCTCTGTCCGGATATACCGCTTTTTGAGCTGCTGATTCATCAGCGCGGCGTGTTTCTTGTCAATCAGATAGTGTACAAAGCAGGTGAACAGATAAATAAAGACAACTGCAAAGAATGTCAGCAGCGCGGATACGGGCGTGATGCTGCACCAGCCGAACAGGTGAAGCATCAGCAGCGTGATTCCGTAAATCGCCAGAAAATGCACGATCCAGAGCACCCACGAGAGCCGGACGCTTTTGGTATCCAGACAGATCAGGGCGGCAGAGGGAAGCGCGGTGATCAGACCGCTCAGCAGAATCTGCCACAGCATGGCGCTCTCAGGCTGCGTGCCGGATACGGTCAGAAAAATCGCCGCCGCGATCAGCACCGCAGTTGTGATGTCCACAAAATAATGCAGCAGCGAGATCAGAAACTCTTTGATCATGATTCCACCTCCTCAAGCCCGAGCCGGATTTTCAGATGATGCACATACTGCCGCGAAATCACGATCTTTTCGCCGTTTTTCAGATGTGCCTCCAGTCTGCCGCTGAACAGCGGGGAGAGATACTCGATCTTCTCCATGTTGACGATCATCGACTTGGAACATCGCACAAAATCCAGCGCGCCGAGCATCGTCTCGAGCTCATAGAGCTTATATTTGACTTCGTAGACCGCGGAATGATAATAAGCAAACACGCGGCTTTCATTCGCCTCAAAATAGAATACGTCCTGATAGTTCAGCCGCACGATCTTCCCTTCGAGATATCCCGTGAGCTCGGTGTTTGCGGTCTGAAAGGCGCACAGCATGGCAATCAGCCGCTGATCCGGCGAGGCGCACCGGACAATCACAGCATCCTCCTCATCGGGCTGCGGGGTTTCTATGATGATTTTCATGGTCAGTGATCAGCCTCCGCTTCTGCAGTTTCAGATTCCGACAGAATCCAGCGTCAGTATGCCGCCGTGCCGCAGCTGATAAACAGGCACGCGGTTTTTCATTGCATCCGCAAATTCAGCCGGATCCGCCTCCGTGCTGAACGGCGGAAAGGTATCGTCAAAATGTGTGAGCAGAATCGCTTTCGGTTGCAGCCGCGCGCAGATCTCCGATGCGGTCTCACAGAGCGCGCCGAATCCCTGATACGGGAACAATGCGAGGTCAGCACCCGCCGGATAATCCGTATCGGCGGCGAGCGCAAGGCTGCCGAGAATCAGAATCCGCCTGCCGAACACCTCGATGAGATAGCAGAGCGACTCGTGCTTTTCGCGGCATCCGGCGATTGTACGCAGCTTTTTGAGAATCCCGCGGCGGTTTTGCAGAACGCGCCTGCTGCAGAGCGTTTTCAGGATATCCCCCGCCCCGAGCCGGATGTGACTGCCTTTCAATGCGGTGATCCGGAACGCACCGGCGGCAAATGCATCCCCTGCCGCAATGCGGTGCAGATGCGCCGCTGCAACGCCCATTCTGCGCAGGCTGCGGTATGGCGCGTTTGTGCATGAAATCCGCGTATCTGCGCGCACAAGCGCCGGAATGCTGCTGATGTGATCGAAATGCCCGTGCGAAACAAGGATCCGGCTGCATCCGGAAAAGGCATCCGGCGCGACCGTAATACGGCTCTCCGGAAACGGGTAAAAGGGGTCGATCAAAAGCTGCGAATCCCCTGCCGCAATCCGCACCGATGCCGTGCCGTACCATGTAATCCTGATTCTGTTCTGCTGCATATGCGATCAGCTCTTTCCAATGTTTACAGATATCCTGCTCCTATCTTATATCATAGCACAACCGGATTCCGCTGTCAATGCAACTTACCCTAAAAATAATACAACTTAGCCGGCAGTGCCGGCATCCATATTGCTAAAGGTCTGTTTTGTGTTTGCTTTTTTCATCTTGTGTTCGTGAATCAATCGAACTTTTTATAATCTACTGTAGACAGTTCCCGCATCCGATTTTTCATAGCTGTCAGAGAACCATTTATAAGATCATCCGCGAAGCGGATACCGCATCTTCTCACTCCTCTCTGCTCACTGCTCACTATTTCAAATCCGCTCTTGTGTTTTGCTGGAGAATATGCTACAATAGAAGCAGCAAAGCTTCATGAAAGGGTGGATTTCAATGGATATCAGAAAAATCATTGCGGAAATGTCACTGGAGGAGAAAGCATCCTTTGTCTCCGGCGCAACCGCTTGGACAACGGATGATCTCGAACAGGCGCACGGTGTGCCCGCCATATTCATGTGCGACGGTCCGCACGGACTCCGCAAGCAGGATCTTTCGCTGAACCGGCAGGCGGATATCTATGTCTCGATTGACGCGGTCTGCTTTCCGACCGCCTGCGCGACCGCCGCATCCTTTGACCGTCAGCTGATGAAGAACATGGGCACTGCACTCGGGAAAGAGTGTCAGGCGGAGGATGTTGCCGTGATCCTGGGCCCTGCGGTCAATATCAAGCGCTCGCCGCTCTGCGGAAGAAACTTTGAGTATATTTCCGAGGACCCTTATGCAGCAGGCGAACTCGCAGCAAGTCTGATCGGCGGCATTCAGTCGCAGCATGTCGGAACGTCGATCAAGCATTTTGCAGCGAACAGCTACGAAACCGAGCGCATGTATGCGTCATCAGAAGTCGATGAGCGCACCCTGCGCGAAATCTACTTCCCCGCGTTTGAAACTGCGGTCAGGAAGCAGCAGCCGTGGACGGTGATGTGCTCCTACAACCGCCTCAACGGCGTATATGTTTCGGAGAATGAATGGCTCCTGACGCAGGTGCTCCGGAAGGAATGGGGCTTTGAAGGGCTGGTCATGTCGGACTGGGGCGCCGTCGCTGACCGCGTAAAGGGCATCCTTGCAGGACTCGATCTCGAAATGCCGGAATCCAATCACACGAATGATGCGCTGATTGCGGAAGCGGTCAAAAGCGGCGCGCTGCCGATCGAAAAGCTTGATCTCGCCGTGGAGAATATCCTCCGCATTGTGGAGCGCTTTACCGCGAACCGGCAGACCGAAATCTTCGACCGCGATGCCGATCATGAGAAATCCGTCCGCACCGCAGAGGAATGCATCGTGCTGCTGAAAAATGACGGCAGCGTGCTCCCGCTGAAACAGGAGGAGCATATCCTGTTTGTCGGCGGTTTTGCGGAGACACCGCGTTTTCAGGGCGGCGGCAGTTCGCATATCAATGCGCATAAGGTTGTATCCGCTAACGCTGTTGCAGCGGATTACGGGCACATCACCTACACCGAGGGCTTTCCGGCGGACAGCGATGCCCTTGACGAAGCAGCCATGCAGGATGCCCTCCGCAAAGCTGCATCGGCGGATAAAATCGTGGTGTTTGCAGGTCTGCCGGATTCTTATGAATCAGAGGGATTTGACCGCACGCATATGGATCTGCCGCAGGTGCAGAATGAGCTCATCAGCCGCCTGACCGAAACCGGAAAGCCGGTCATTGTGATTCTGCACAACGGCTCGCCGGTCACGATGCCGTGGGTCGATCAGGTGCAGGGCATTGTGGAGGCATATCTCTGCGGCGAGGGCGTCGGAGAAGCCGTGATGAATATTATCTACGGCAGAGTGAACCCCTCCGGCAAGCTTTCCGAAACCTTCCCGCGCCGTCTGGAGGATACCCCCTGTTACCTCAATCTGGATGTCAGGGAACACAAGGTGCGCTATGCGGAAGGCGTGTTCGTCGGATACCGCTACTATGACACCAAGAAAATGGATGTGCTGTTCCCGTTCGGATACGGTCTCAGCTATACTTCGTTTGCCTACAGCAATCCGCGGGTGATTGCAGGCGGCTGCGAATCTGCCGCGGGGCAGACCGCTGAAATCCGTGTGCAGGACGGCGCGGATGTCCTTGTCGATATCACGAACACCGGCGCAATGGCTGGCAAGGAGATCGTGCAGCTCTATATCGCCGATCACACCGGTCAGGCGCAGCGTCCGGTTCATGAGCTCAAAGGCTTTGAAAAGGTTGCGCTGCAGCCCGGCGAGACAAAGACCGTCCGGTTTCATCTGGATCAGAGATCGTTTGCGTATTTCTGCGAACGCATCCATGACTGGTATGCGCCGAACGGCAGCTATACCATCGAGATTGCGCAGTCCTCGCGGGATATCAGCTGCAGGATTGCCGTGCAGCTGACGGGCTCCGAACAGATCGCGCCCGTGCTTGATGCGGATGTGCAGATCGGGGAGCTGCTTGCATATGATAAGCTGCACGATGCGGCGCTCGAACTGCTGCGGGATAAAATGCTCGCATTTGCAGGCGTGGAGCGCGAAGAAGATATGAAGCCGCTTGACCGCGCCATGATTCAATATATGCCGCTCCGCACGCTGAGAAGCTTTATCAGATGCAGCAATGAGGAAGTGAACGCAATCGTCACGCGGCTGAAAGAAATCGCCGCGGAATCATAAAGCAGGCAGTGCCTGCACCCGATCGGCTGAAGTCCGAATTGTTCATCCGCAAAGACAAAATTCTGTTTCCCGATCGTAGAATCTGTGTACATGAAAAAGCCGCTGGAACTGGCATGATGCCCGTTTCAGCGGCTTTGTTACAGTATAAATATCCGTCAGAGACATTCGCAAATCAGATGAACAGACTTGCAATGTGATACACAATGCAGGAGAGAATCAGCGTATTGCAGATGTAGAACAGCGCGACCCTGAGCGTCCACTTGAGCGAGTGGGATTCCTTGTAGGTTGTCGAGAACGCCATCAGGCAGGGAATATTGAATGTGGTGGCGAACATGAACGCAAGCGCCTCCGCAGGCTGAATGACCTGCGTCATCGCATTGCCGAGCATTGCGGTATCCGCCTTTGCCGTCTTTGCAAAGAAAGCTGCCTCCATCAGCGAATTGCCGCCCATGAAAACCGCGTTCAGGGTACCGAGCACCGCCTCCTTTGCAAATGCACCGCTGACAAACGCCATGAAGGTCTGCCAGCCCATGCCGAAGAAGCGCGTGACCGGTTCGATAAACGTGCCGACGCGGTACAGCAGGCTGTGATCAACATTTGCGGCTTTCTTCATGCCGCGCGGGAACATTGTGCTGTATGCCTGCGGGAATACGAAGAAAAACAATCCCACCACCGCATTGAACACCGCACACATCACGATGCGGGCAAAAATGAGCCTGATGAAAAATCAGGCTCATTTTGTTCAGATTATGATTCCGCGGTTTCTTCTGCGGCAGGCTGCTCCGCTTCTGCTGCAGCGGTTTCAGCCGGTTCTGCAGCGGTCTCAGCGGGCTCCGTTGTGCTTTCCGTTGCCGTTGTGACCTCTGCGGCATCCGGATCCACATCCACAATTGTGACGATTGCTTCTGTCTCCGGCAGCGTCTCCTCCGGCAGATCGTCAGACAGTGCTGCGGGGGCTGCACGCATGACCGTATTGCGCAGCATCCGGCTGTTCTCGATCTCCCTGATCTTTGCATTGACGCATCTTGCATACGCCTTTGCGCCGTTCTCGTTCGGGTGGATCGAATATGCGCTGACAAATCCCGTCTGCTCAAGATCCTGATCCTGCTTGGTCAGGATGATGCTGTTGATCCATGCATCATCGGAATATGCCTGATGTCCGCCGCCCTGATCGAACTCTGCTTCGACATCGACAAAGTGAATCTGCATGCCCTCAGACTTGCACTCATTGACAATATCCGCAATCCGATTGTTGAACTTTGTGACATTCTGGTTGACAATGGTCGCTTCCTTCTCGCTGATCAGAACGCCCTTGCCTTCCTTATCCAGCAGCTTCGGATAGCCTGCTACGATGATTTCCGCCTGCTGACCGGCGCGCGCTTCGACATCCTTATAAACGCGCTTGATATTGGCGCGGGTTGTGCCGAACTGCTCCCAGATGCTGTCAATCTCCTTTTCCAGCTTGAGCTTGCCGCTGCCGAAGTGCAGATAGGTGCTGCCGGTTGCGCATGTTGTGATGATATCCGCAAAGCCGACATCGTTTCCGCCGATTGTCATGGTGACATAATCGACATCCCCGCTGACCTTGTTGAACACATCAATCTGCTTCGGGAGCTGATAGGTGGTTTTCATCGTCTTGAACAGCGAGACTCTCTTGGAGGTTTTCTTCTCCTGCGTCTGTTTGCTGATATGTTTGGTTTCCGCGCCGGAAGATGCTGCGAAATACCATTTGCAGTTTGCAGCATTGCGCTCTCTGACATTGTAGCTGTTCATGGTGCCCGAAACGCCGGAGAACGAAAGCAGTCCCGGCCAGCTTTTCTTCGAGCGGTGTGCGAGCCAGTCCTCATCATAGACGCGCTGCTCCCACGGCTTTTCCTGACCGTAGAATGCAGGGATGCCCTCGCCGGCTGAATAGGAATCGCCGAGCGAAACAACGATGAGCGGATCGCTGCTTGCGGATGCACCGACACCGGCGGGCAGAACCGCGCCGAGTGTTGTACACGCGAGCAATGCAGCTGCGATTTTGGTTACCAAGCGTTTCTTCATGAATTGATTACCTCCTCAAATGTAAGTGTGTCAAGTTTGTTGCTTGTTATTTGATCCACAACCCTTAAGAGGACTGCGGAATCTTTCGGAATGGTGGTGTAGAATTGATTGCCCATTTCAGTATAGCTTGTCAGCGTTTCTGTTTCCGAGACCAGAACCTGCACTTTCAGATCGGACTCCAGATTATAGGAAACAGGATTCGCCGCGATCATCCGCCCGACGATGAACACCGTCCAGACGGAACTGTCCGCCGCGACATAATAGGTCTGATACATCGGGTGCTTTGCATCGGAATCCGGAGACGCCTCCGCTTCATCCGTATAGGTGCCGTCCATGTTGTAATCGTAGGTCACCGGATACTCCGCAAACCCGCGTTCCGACAGAAAGCGGATCACCTCCTGTTCGGTGAAGACCTCCGCGGTTTCATCCGCTGTTTCAACAGAAATGACCTGCTCGGAATTATCCGCATAGTATTCCGCGACGGCAGCCTGCATGTCATCGGCTTCCTTGGAATATGTAATCTCCGCTGTCAGCGTATACGGCGTGCCGTCTGCGGTAAAATGCTCACTGACGGAAAACGATTTTACCTCCGCTTCGGCTGCCGAGACCTCCGCTGCGGGATACATCGCACCTGCTGCCGCGATGCAGAGGATCACGGCAAGCTGCCTGCTCTTTCGTTTTTTGATCACAACCGACACAACACCGGCGGCGCCTGCCGCTGCACCGAGGATCAGAAGCCATGTGCTGAGGCTGAGCCCCTTTTTCTGCTGCGTGCTGCCGACGGTCTGCACGGGCTGTGTCTGCGCGGATGTGGTCTGTGTCTGCGGCGGCTGCGTTGTGTCCGCGGCTTCTGTGACGGTCTCCTGTGCAGCGGTTCCGGTTTCTTCTGCGGCGTCCGGCTCCGGCTCAAGAATCAGCTCCGCGGAAATCGAACCGCCCGCCTGTATGTAAGTTGACCGCAGCACACTGCCGCTGCCCTCCGCAAGACGGTAATGCGCCGGAATCGCGCTCTTGACAGTGATATCCGTGAGATCGCTGCCGCTGTTGTTTGCAACACTGACCGCAACTTTGATCTGTTCTCCGGCGCCGTATTCGGCTTTATCGGCGGAAACAGTCAGCGTGACGCCGTCCTCTGTCTGCTCCGCTGCACCGGCATGCACAGTCATCAGGCAGATGCTCACGGCTCCGGCAAAGAGTGCTGCCATGATTCGTTTGTGTTTCAAATCATCTCTCCCTTTATAAAAAGCTTTGCATATATGAATGATCAGATTCAATCGCGAACGGAATGATGACCCACAGATACTATACCATATTTGCAGGACTTTGTCAAGGCGGAAAGCCGCCGGAAACGAAATGATAAATCCGCAATTCTTCACGCCTATGATCCAATCGGATATCGCATTCTGCGGAGCGGTGTGGTATCATGGATGCAACACGGCGCGGCTTTTCTGCCCGCAGTGCAGATCAGAAAAAGGATATGCCTTCCGTTCGGAGGACATATCCTTTTTGCTATAATTGCATGTTTTCTGAATGATCTGCCTCAGGATGCCGCTTTTACCGCCGCAGGCTGAGAGATCACATCCGCAGCCGTTTCGCCGCTGACCTTGTACAGCATATCTGCTGCCGCCGCTTCGGCGAGATCCGCAGGCTGCAGCGTCCCTGCCGGACAGAGCACCAGACCGTCCGTCATATCCAGATGCGTGACGGCAACCGAGATGCGTTCACCCGCTGCGGTGTACCGTTTGTCCAGCGCGAGCGATGCCGCGAATGCAGGGAGATCGAACCAGCCGTACCGGAACACGCCCTGAAATTCGTTCGGTGCGTTGGTCTTGTCATAGAGACCGTATACCGCAGCCATATCGCCGGATTCCGTGTCCAGTCTGCCTGCGCCGTGGCGGGTGAAAAACGATCTTGTCACATAGCAGATTTCCGTCTCGCGCTTTTCGAGCCGATCAAGGATTGCACGGATATTCTTCATGCCCGTGCTGGAAGGCGTAAGGTGCGGAAAATAGTCTGTTCTGTCCTGATCGAGCAGAAGCCCCTGTGCGCCCTCAAAGACAGCCGTACCGTATGCTTCGATGATCTGTTCATCCGCGGCGGTGCACATGGCAGCCATCGCATACAGGTCATCAAGATAATTCTCTGTCAGGTTCTCATTTGCAAGGATGTCCGCGAGTTCTGCTTTCGCGGCGCCGGTGATCCCCAGTGCTTCTGCACGCTGCATGCAGTATTGTTCATTGATCCGGCGAACCGCACGCCGCAGCGTATCGCGGTCCGCTTTCAGCACAGAGTCATAATCCAGTGCGTACCGGTCATCCCTGCTGCGGACGATTGTCTCGAAGATGCCCACGCCGCAGCTGCCGTGACGGTTGTCTCCGCGCACGGTCTCGACAAACTGATTCAGCAGCATATCGCAGGGCAGTGTGACCTTGCAGCGCCGGTCGATGAACACGTTTCCGATGTCATGCCCGAGTGTCAGCCGTTCCTTTGAAAAAAGCATCGGGTTCAGGATGAAATATTCGGAAAGATACGTATCTGCGCCGGAAAAGCTGCCCGAGCCGATGTGGGAGAACACATGGCGTTTTCCATCTGCCGTGCAGACGGTATGCCCTGCCTGTGCGCCGCCGTTGCTCCTGATATTGATCACGCTGTCACCTGTGCGGCAGAAAAAATCCGTCATCAGGCCTTTGCCTTCGTCGCCGAAATTTGCACCGATCACCGCATATGCTTTTTTCATATTCTCACCTCAGAACCGGATGATGCTGTTCAGAATATTTCGCTTCCGTGCCGGAAGACCGCCGAGCGCATTCCGGACAGCAAGCTGTGTATTGCCATCCCACGAGTTGATGATATCCTCTTTGTCTCTGCCCGCAACGCATTCCAGCAGCGAGACGATGATCTCGGGGATTGCGTTGACATCCGTCACGGAGATTGCCCGTTCGCCCATGAGTTCGCGCCACTTCGGCAGCTTAACTGTGCTCTCGCTGCGTCTGTCCATGACCATGAGGTGGAAGACATCGTAACGTCTGCTGACCTGTGCAAGCAGCGCTTCGGTGTTGATATCCTCACTGACACGGTCGCCGAAGACCTTTTCGATCTCCCTTTTCAGCAGCTGTTCCGGATAGCCGTCATCGCCGAGCGTGAAGATGACGCCCTTCTGCTGCCGCTTTTCCCATGCATCGGTTTTGGTTTTGTTCGCGGCAAGATACCAGACCAGCGGATAGCTCTCAAAGTTGTTTCCGCCGCCGCCCTGCTCGAACCACAGTTCCGTCAGCTGGCTTGCAATGCGGATATCGGATTCAAACTGCGTGACCTGCAAAGGCGAACGGTCGCATCTGGAATCACCGACTGCGCAGAACATGATCTGCGGGCCTTCCACCGGCTGGCGTTCGATGATATCCTTGACCATTTCGCCGAGGCGCTGTGCTGTGACATTCAGCAGATCGCTCATGGAACCCGTCACATCCAGACCGATGATGATCGGCGTGGTGACGGGGTGATCTGCCGAATCAAGGCTTTCTCTGCATTTGATTTTCCGCGGATCGTATTTGTCGTCGATTTTGGTTGCGCTGTAAATATCATTGACCCGCTTGCCGCTGATTCTTGCAGACGAATATTTTTTCCAGTCTGCTGCGCTCCATGCACCGTATCCCATAATCGTACCTCCTAAAAATTCATGATATTGCAGCCTGTGTTTTCAGCGGGCTGTTAAACAGCCTCAGAAATATCAGGCAGTCTAACGTTCATTTGTGTGAATCTTCTTCCGCCGAAGCCTTCAAAGATCACCTGTTCCCATTTTTCCATTTCTTCATTTGCCGAGCCGCTGCAGATGCTCTCAGCAAAATCCTGCACCGCCTGCGGTGCATCGTCGGGGAATATGCGCCTTGCAATCGCTTTGACGCATTCAAGGTCGGTGATATGACATGCTGTTCCGTCTGTCTTTGTCAGAGCGGAAAGGCAGTCATATACGGTGGACTGCACGCCTGTCATTCTGCGCCCCTCCCCTGCTGCGAACCACCAGCCGCCGCCGACCCGCACGGTATGCTCTGCGGGGTCAATCAGGAGATTTTCCTCCGCGAGGCAGTTCCAGACGATTCCTTTCACCTCTGCGTAACAGCAGATGCCCAGAAGCCGCGAGATGATCCATGCGGCGTGCCGGCTGTCAAGCTTTCCGCCGTAGAAATCCAGCACCCGCGAGAGCGGAAGCTCGCCGGTACGCTTGCAGGTCTCAATGAGGAGTCCGTCCTCGGTGCGGATCACCTGCGTGACCACCGGCAGGAATGCCTCCGCCTGCGCAAGAATCGACTGCGGAAGATACTCCCTGAAAAACAGATCCGACCTTGCTTCGGAGCGGGTGAAGCAATCCGCAAACTCCTCTTTCATCAGGAACCAGACCGCATTTTCACCGATGTATTCTGTGCCGTATTCCTGCGTCAGTGCCATGAGATACCGGATCCCGATTGCGCGGCTGCCGCACCGGAACAGTTTTTCCTGCGCGGTGTGCGCTTTTTTCAGTTTCCGGTACAGCTCGTTGATATAGGCGGAAACCTCCGGCGCACGCGGGTCGCTGCATTTGTCCGGATGATATTTCAGCATCAGCGCAAGATAGATCGGCTGCGCAAGTGCCGGATCCTCAGGGAAAACATCCTTGCAGCATTTGCATTTCAGAATATCGGATATATCCATGCATCTTCCCTCCTTGTGATAGAATCAAAATGATACGAACGGTGTCTAAAAAATAAACCGTGCTGATATCGTTTTGTTAGTATCATAATAACATTATCAAGAGGGCTTGTCAAGCGTTTTGAGGTAGCTTCTGTGTTATGCACAATTAGATTCTATCATATTGATATTATCTATGTGCAGCGTGTACAAACTTCCCGCAGATATTGACATTCGGGGCAAAGATGTGTTATGATGAATCAGATACTATCACTGGAGGTTCCTATGAATTACGATATTACAAAGTATGACAGACCGTCCGTCGCTGCCGATATTGTCGTGTTTACCGTCCGCAAGGGCGAAAGCGAAAGCTACCGTCACCTTTCAAAGCCCGTGCTTTCGGTGCTGCTTGTCCGGCGCACCGAAGAACCCTTTGAAAATATGCTCGCGCTCCCCGGCGGATTCTGCTGCCGCGAGGAGACAATCGAGGAAACTGCGTTCCGGAAGCTCAAAGAGAAAACCGGCGTGGACAGTCCGCCGCTTTCGCTGCTGTGCAATCTCTCCAAGCTCGGCAGAGATCCGAGAGGCTGGATCATCTCCTGCTGCTACTGGACTGTCATCGCGCACAACAGAGCAGCGCTCGGCAAAAACGCGGAATGGTTCGCGGTCTCGCTGAATGAGGACGGCGGAAAATATACGCTGACCCTGACCGATGACAACGGCAGGGCATTTGTATCCGAGGTGCGGATTCACAATCCCAACGAGCTCTACAACCAGTCCGCAGAAGCCGAGATTCCGAAGAACAGTCTTGCGTTTGACCACGCCGAGATCATCGTCAACGCCCTGCTGAAGCTGCGCAGCAGTCTCGAAAAGCCCTATGCCGCTTTCAGACTTCTGCCCGAACGGTTCACGCTGACCGATCTGCAGCAGGTCTATGAAGCCATCCTTGACAGAAAACTGATCATGGCGAATTTCAGACGCAAAATCACGCCGTATGTCGCGGAAACAGGCGCGATCGAGGGCGGCGCAGGACACCGTCCCTCCAAGCTGTTTGCCCCGAAGAAAGCGGCAGCCGATCCCGATTCCCCGCTCTGAGCAGGAACAGAAGGTCGGTGGCGGTCGCGCATGTCCGATCAGGGAGCAGCTGAGCAGGGAGTTTACAAATGCTAAAGAGGAATCCGCTTCGCGGATGCTATGATAGAATGGGCACCTCTATCGCAGGTGCCCAAGCCCCCGAGCTCTTGATACGCAAAGGGAGTTTCGCTCACTGCGGTGAGCGACCAGAGGCGCCGCCTCTGGACTCCGCAAACTTTTGAAAAAGTTTGATCAAAACTTTTCTATTGACATCGCCGGATGCGAAATGAAAAATCCGTCTGCTGCTGTCCATCATTCGCTCTTGACAAATGCCCGATCCTCTGCTATAATGAAGATTCTTGCGCTCACCGCAGAGCACCGCGCCGTCCTGCACGGGAGCGCTTATCAGCGGACACAGGACAAGCTGTTCCGGCTGCTGTTTGACTGCGTTTTTGAGGAGGCGTGACATGAAACAATCCGCAAAGAAAAAAGAGGGCATTGCCCGTCTGATTGAGTTAGCATCCACTAACAAATGGCAGATGACCGCCGCATGCACTTTGTCCGTGCTGTCAAGCGTGTGCCGGATTGTGCCGTTTTTCACGATCTACAAGGTGCTGCAAACGCTGATCCGCTGCTATGCATCCGCTGCGGCGTTCACATTTGCAGGCGTCAAAGGGCTCGTGCTGGTCACTGCCGTGAGTGCCGTGCTCTACGGTGTTTTCGCCTATGCTTCGGCGATGCTCTCGCACGGGGCTGCGTTCGATATCCTCTATGAACTGCGCATGAAGCTCATGGAGAAAATGGGACGCATGCGCCGATCGTTTTTCTCGATGAGGCAACCGCAAGCCTTGATCCCGAAAATGAGGTGCTGATCCAGCGGGCGATTGACGCACTTGTGCAGAATAAAACTGTGCTTGTGATCGCACACCGGCTGCAGTCGGTCATGAATGCCGATCAGATCATCGTACTCGATAACGGCAGAATCATCGAGAAGGGCACGCACAGTGAGCTGCTCCGGCGCGGCGGCAGATATGCAGCGCTCTGGCAGAATCAGCAGAAAGCCGGAAACTGGAAACTGGCGTAAGAAATGATACTGCCTAACTGTTTCTCATCTTGCTTTTTACGTTATAATATGCTATAAGCGGGCAGCGCCCGCCTGCATTGATCTAAAGCACTCCGGCAAGAAGACCGTTTCACAAAAGATTCCTTCTCTCCGGTTGCTTTTTACGTTATAATGTGCTATAATAGTATTATGGTTTGCGCACCCTAACTCGAATCAAAAAGCCTACAAGGGAAACGGATATGTTGTATATACAAAAAGAGAAGCGGAGATTTTTGCTCCTAGTCGGCTTCATCGGAATGGTACTGTTTGCCGCCGGTGATGTGCTCATGCAAAGCTTTTCAGAAAACGGAACAGAGATGCTCCTTATCATGCGATCCTCTGTTAGGGATATGCCGATCGGGAGACTGTATTTCACACTGCTGTCTGGTGTGATTGCTGCACCTGCGTTCTATCTGGGACTGTGCGCAATGGATTCCGACCTCCGCGACACGCTCGGCACACGGAAAGGAAATATATATCGCTGCTTTCAAACCGGTGCGATCATCGGCACATTGTCCTTCTTTGCGGCGCATTCAGTTTGTGCCGTTCTGATGATGGCAGTGCAGCAGGCACTGGTCTGCGGCATCACGCCCGAGAAAGTTGAAGCGGCATTCCGGACACCCTTCCTGATATCCTTTGCAGCCACCAATCTGTGGGTGACTGTCACGGAACTTTGTCTCTCTGCTGCATTCATCTGCTTTGTTCTGAAACGGATCATTCCCCTGCCAAAAGCAGCGGTCTTACTGAATACGATCGGTTTCTATATCATCTTTCATCTGATCGGCGCTTTGCTGACAGCGCTGACAGGGAATCCGATCTTTTCTCTGCTGGCAGGCTCCGGCGCTTCTCTGGGCGTGGGTGCGATGTTTCTTGCTGCGGCGTTTGTGGTCGGCAGGGAGTCAAACGAAATATGCGGACATTCATAAAGCCGCGCCGCTGTCTGGATCTGAGAATCATTCGGAGGAGGAAACTGAGATGCTTTTGACTGTTTTTCTGGCGCTCGTCTTCTGCGCCGCAATCTCACTGATGCTGCTTTCTGCAGTGGCATTCATTCAGAATAACCGGTTCTTTTCATCGGCGCCGAAAGAGGCGCAAGCATTGCTGAAGCCAAGAGATGCAGAACTGTTCTACGGTGCCAGAATCATCGGATGGACGCTGATGATCTTCAGCCTGCTGATGATCGCAGGTGTCGGCGTGATTTCGATCTGGGACGGTTTCCGGAGCGGCTATACATTCCGGCAGTTTTTCCTGCGTTTCGTTACGATCTTTACCGTTTACAAGCTCTATGACATGATCTGCTTTGACTGGTTTCTGCTCTGCAAATTCAGATTCTTCCAGCATTATTATCCGGAAGTAGCGCCTGTTTATAACGGCAGAAAATACGGCTATAACATCAAAAGTCAGCTATTGAAGCTGCTTGTCATTTTCCCTGCGGCGTCTGCACTGGCAGCGTGGATCTGTACGCTGTTCCGGTGATTTGACAGTGCAGAGGCACACACGCGCACACTTACCGATCCCGTCTGATTCTGTCATCAGGCGGGATCTCTGCATTCTGCGGGTTCAGATGGGATTCGTGTTTTCCGCCTGCGGTTCAAAGTGATGGCAATACCGCAGAAAGCGGACATTTTCGCCCATTGACTGCCGCATCAATTTATAGTACAATGAGGGCAGGCGGTTCGGGATATCAGGCATGTCAATGAACCGTCATTTTGGGATAAAACGGGGAGGATTATCATGAGGAGAAAAAAAGCGGCAGCACTGCTGACTGCCGGTATCACGGCAGTTTCCATGCTTCAGATGTTTCCGGCAGACATATCCGCGGAGGAGGCGTATCTGATCCGCGATAAATGGGGCTACTGCCAATCGGCGCATTATGCAGAATCCGAGCATTTTGTCATCTTCTACGGCGATCATGACACAACGGGACTGGTCAACGATCAGTTCCTGAAGCGGAATCTTGCTGACTATGAGACGCTGTGGAAATGCTACGGCGAATTTCTCGGTATGCAGGATATGAATGTCGATATCTACGGCAAGAGCACACAGAAATACAAGACAAATGTCTACCTGACAAACACCGGACTGAGCCAGTATCCCGATGGCTGGGCGTTCATGAGTTCAGAGGACGGCTACGGCATCGAGATTATCAGTCCGGAAGCCATGCAGGATGAACTGACAATCGCGCATGAATTCGGGCATGTTGTCACGATGCAGCAGAAGGCATGGGTCGATCAGGATATCACCGGTGCGTGGTGGGAACCGCTCGCAAACTGGTTCCGCGAGATGTATCTGATGAGCGATTATTATACGGGCAGCACCAAAACATGCTGGTTTGAACCGTATATCCGCAATATGAGCCTTTCGTTTCCGCACGGCCGCGATTATTACGAGGTCTGGCCGTTCCTTGTCTATCTGGAAACAAATCCCGACGGTCTGCCGGGACTCGGACAGTTTACGGTTCGGCGCATGATCTCTGAGGCTAAGCCGAAGGAATATCCGTTTGATACAATCGCGCGGCTTTCCGGCATGGATGCGCAGACGCTGTTCGGACACTACGCAAAGCGCATGGCGACCTTTGACCTCGGCATGAAAGAAGCGTATCAGCAGGAGTTTCAGCAAAAGCTGAAAGACAGTCCGTATTACCGGAACCTGTTTTATACGGTCTTGCAGGACTGCGGCACAGGCTGGCTCCAGTCGCCGCAATGGGAAGCGCCGATGCAGGGCGGCATCAATATCATTCCGCTGACGGTCACCGGCAAACAGATCAAAGCGGAGCTGCGCGGGCTTTCCGATGATGCAAATGCGGCATGGAAAGCGTGCATCGTCACGGTCGATGCAAACAGAAAAGAGCATTACTCCGATCTCTTTGACAGCGGCGAATCTGCTGATGTTTCTGCGGAAAACATCACGCAGGCATACCTAACCGTCTCCGCGATGCCGAAAACGCTTTACCGCGTGAACGCATTTCACAAGGAAAAGGATTCGTCCTATAAGGACGGCGACGAACGCAGACGATACCCCTATGAAATCAAACTGGACGGCGCATCCGTGCAGCAGTCCGGCGGATATTCCAAAGGCAAAGGGCATGTCCATGCAAACGGCGGCGGCTGGGTCGCGGATACGGCGCGCGTTTCGAATTCAGTCTATGTCGGGCCGGACGCGATGGTGCTCGGTGCAGCGAATATCTCCGGCAATGTCCGCATCACAGACCACGCGATTGTCACAGGCAATACGATCATCAAGGACAACGCCGTGATTGCCGATCATGCAGTTGTACACGGCGGCGGCTGGGTCTATGTCAACGAATGGAAAACCGGCAATGTCGAGATCAGCGGGAACACCGTTGTCAGCGGCAGCGCGGTTGTGACTGGTATGTGCAAAATCTCCGGCAGCGCGAAAGTCACGCAGAAAGCATATGTCTGCGAAGCGGTGACGGTCACAGACAATGCGGTCATCAAGGGCAATGCGTATGTCTACGGCAGCGGTGCGTATTCCGGTCAGGCAATCGCAGACGGCGACTATGCAAATGCCGAGACCAAAACCGGCGGCGTCGGCTTTGGCTGGCTCGATGAAAACGGCTGGTATCAAACTGCTGACGGCTATCTTGCATCCTACGATTTCTCAGAGCATACAGACTTCTGGGCAAAGGATCAGTCAACCGCTACGAATGCACGGCAAAACGGTGCAGAATGGGCTGCCGAACGAACCTCTGCAAAAGGCGTCCTGAACTTTGACGGCTCGGATAACTGTCTGCTGCCGGATACAAGTCTCCTTCAAACCGACAGCCTGCAAATCAGTTTTGCTGTTCTCCCGAACAGCGGCGTGAATCAGGAGCTGCTCCGTTTTGGCGATGACAAAGCATATCTTGCATTCACGCCGGCAAATGCCGAAGGAAACGCCGTGCTGACGATCACCGACGGCAAAACATCCGGAACGCTCTCTGCTCCGGCACTGCCGCAGGGCGAATGGAGCAAAGTCTCAGTGTATCTGATGAACGGAAAAGCCGCGCTGCACATCAACGGCGAAATCGCCGACAGCAAGAGCATTTCGCTGACGCCGCTCGATGTCATGTGCGCATCGCAGGATGATCAGGCAGTCATCGGAAAAGGATTCAAAGGCGCCCTCGATTATCTCCGGTTCAGCTTCAAACCGGCCGCCGAACCGACGGTCACCTATACCGGAAAGGAAGCACCGGAGATTACCGCACTCAAGGGGGATATCAACAAGGACGGCAAATGCGGCAAAGCCGATGCCGTACTGCTGCTGCAGTATCTGCTGACCGCTGAAACGACACTTCCGGACTGGAAAGCCGGTGATCTGGACAATAACGGCAGGCTCAATGCAGATGATCTCACCTTGCTGAAAGGGCTGCTTCTCAATCCATAACAGGAATGTCACTGCGTCCTGAAACAAAGCAGCGCCCCGCTTGGAGCGCTGCTTTTTCTTCATATGTGCGATGTTGCTTCGCTGATAAAATGTGATATCATCCCTTCGTGCGCATCGGCTCAAAGCGTAATCAGCCTTGCGATGGCACGCAGGATCATCACAACGTCCTCGGAATCGGGCAGACCGGAGCTGTTGACATCCGCGTTCTTCATGCCGGTCTGCTTCACAACAACATTCGGGTCTTCGGCAAGCAGCCTTGCAAGGATCACCGCGTCACTGACATCGACCATGCCGTCACAGTTGACATCGCCTGTTTTTTCTTCCGCCTGCGGACTGCTGATATCGGTGAAACGCCGTCCGTATTTCTTTGCATAGGCTTCAACGGCGCCGCCGCCTTTGCTGCAGATCGTTCCGTCATAGATATATTCGGTTTCACCGTCAGCCGCAGATTCCGTGCGGTTGCTGATCGTCGCAGCACCTGCCGCTTCATCATAGATCACGCAGTCCGGATTCAGAATCGTGACCGCGGAAAGCTGCCCGCACGCCGCAAATGCCTCTGCACCGATTGCCGCAATATTCTCCGGCAGTGTGATCTGCTCAAGCGAACTGCAGCGGAAAAATGTCCGGTCTTTGATCTCAGTGACACCCGCCGGAATGCTGATCTCCTGCAGAGCTGTGCACTGACTGAACGCACCGGCGCCGATCTCCTTGAGCTGCTTCGGCAGATTCACGGTATTCAGATTCGGGCATGCGCTGAACGCCTCCTGCCCGATGCTTTTGACGCTCGCCGGAACCGTAAGGCTCGTCAGATTCCGGCTGCCGCTGCATGCAAACGCCTCAATCCTTGTCACGCCGTCCGGCACTGTCACATCATATGCAGTTGTCCGCGCACAGACAAGCACACGGTTGATGATCAGAAGCAGGCTTTCGTTCATCCGGTCTTCCAGCCATGCCGTACCGGTGAAGGCATCCTTTCCGAAAGACGTGACGCTCTCCGGTATGATCATCCGTCTGAGATTTTTGCAGCCGTAAAAAGCGCGCGTGCCGATGCCTGTCACGCCGTCCGCGATCTCGGCCTTTCGGATCGCATCCAGATAATCTGCATAGGGCGGTGCGTCCTCATAATCGCCCATGTTTCCCGTGCCCGTAATTGTCAGGATGCCCTGACTGTCAAGCGACCATGTCACGTTGTCACCCGCTGCACCGCATGCGCCGGATGCGACCGGCTTTGCACTGAGATCAAAGAAATCCCGCCCGTATGTTTCTGCATAGGCTTCGACCGCTGCGCCGCCATAGCTGTGTATCGTGCCGCCAAAGATATAGCGGTTCGCCGCTCCGGTCACGCGCTCATAGCCGTTGCTGATCGTCGCGCCGTTTGCGAAATTCTCCTGAATCACGCAGTCCGGATTCCGGATGATGATGCGCGCGAGGGATTTGCAACAACTGAACGCATCTACGCCGATACTTTTGACACTCGCCGGAAGGTCAATGCTTTCCAGCTGATCGCAGTCTGCAAAGGTGGCGGTCGCAATGCTCTCCACGCCTTCCGGAATGCGGATATCCTGCAGGTTTGTGCAGCTGCGGAAGGCGCTGCTGCCGATGCTTTCCACGGTTTCCGGCAGCGAAACCGTTTCCAGTTCTCGGCATTGATAGAAGGCGGCTGCCCCGATTGCGGTCAGACCTTCCGGCAGCGCCACATGCTTCACAGTCTGGCTGCACCCGAAAAATGCCGATGTCCCGATTTTTGTAATGCCGTCCGGAACGGTGAGATCCGGCTGCTCCGTCCTGACGGAAAGCAGAATCCGGTTGACGATCAGGAACGGGCTTTCCGCAAGCCGGTTCTCCATCCACGGTGTACCGGAAAACGCATTCTGCCCGATATCCGTGACACTCTCCGGAACGTTGATTTCCGCGAGACTTGTGCAGCCTTCAAATGCACACGCTGCAATCGACGTCACGCTTTCCGGAACGGTGATCTCTGTCAGAGCCGTGCATCCGGCGCATGCATACATGCCGATGCCTGTCACGCCGTCTTCAAAGACAACGCTCCGGATATCCTGCAGATACGCTGCATAAGGGGCTGTGCTTTTGTGTGTGATCTGACTGAGCTGCCAGTCCTTCATATCGCCCGCGCCGGAAAAGGTCAGTGTGCCTGCGCTGTCCAGCGTCCATGTGAGGCTGCCTTCCTCTGCGCCGCAGTCGCCGGATGCGATATATGCCTGTGGTTCTCCGTCCGCAGCGGCGGGAACGCCCGTTTGCAGCAGGCTGAGTGCCGCAGCCGCGGCAGCAGCGATGCTTCTGTAGAATCCAGTCTGTTTCATGATATTTCCCCCTTTCAGGTTTCTGCAATTATGTGCATCTGCTCAATCCGTTTCTTCGATGAACACAAGCTGATCGCCGTTCAGTTCGATGCTTCCTCTTTCCTTCGGCGCACCGTGATATTCAGAACCCGGCGGATAGAAAATCCTGCGCGTGACGCTCCATTGCGCCGTGCCGTCCGCATCCTGCCCGAGGTTCAGATTATACATATAGAACCCGCCGACAGAAAGATCGCTCTTTTCGCCGAGCTCATAGGTTGTCTGCGTGCGGTGCTCATAGACATACACCGTGCTGTCAAGATTCGGTTCATAATATGCATCGGAAAATGTCTGGATACAAATCTCCGGCAGACCGTCGCCGTTGAGATCATCTGCAAGGATTGCGGTGATCGGGCTGCCTTCACAGATCAGCTTCGTTTCCCCGTCCGCTGTCACCCATAGACGGTCCGGCAGTTCCTCGTATGCATAATACCGCTCCAGCGTGAACTGCACACCCGGAAAGGCATCCAGTGTCTTCCGGTACAGCTGACGCTGCGGCGAATCGAAAGAAGAATACAGAAGACTGAAGCTATCCGGCGGGAGCGCGGTCTGAGCGGAATCGGCTGTTGTCACAGTTGTGACGGCTGCTGACACCGTCTCTGCAGCAGTTGTTTGCATCGCTGTTTCTGTTGTTCCGGCTGATGGCTGCGCAGCCGTTGTGTCCGCATTTGTCAGAGCGGCTGCCGCAGTCTGTGTCACCGCTGCGGTCTGCATCGAAGCGGTTGTGACGGCAGCAGTTGTCCGTGCTGTTGTCAGATCGGAACCGGCGGCAGTCGATGCAGAAGATATCTGCGTTCCGGCGATCACCGGCAAGGCAGTCGGTTCTGTTGTCTGCGGCGTGCCGGAAGGTTCGGCATACTCTGCAGGCTTGCTGCCGCGCATGACCAGATATCCGAAGCCGACTGCAAACAGCAGGCAGGCTGCCGCAACAGCAGCCGGAATGATGCGGGAGATCCGGACAGGCTGCACTGCGGAAACCGGCTCCGGCAGATCATACTGCAGCGCCGTTCCGTCCGCCGGCAGCTCCGGTTCGTCTGCACCGGTCAGATCATCCATGCATACACCGATCATGTCAGCAGGGACATTTCCGAGTGCTTTCATTATATCCAATGCAATCACAGCAATCCTTCCTTTCTGAGATATTCTTTCAGCTTCTCCCTTGTCCGGAGCAGATCCATTTTCACTGCACTGACGCTCATGCCGTATTTCTGCGCAATCGCCTGCACGGATTCCGACATGAAATACCGCAGCAGAAAGATGTTCCGTTTCCGCTCCGGCAGCGCCTGAAGCCATGCGGTCAGGGCGGCGGTCAGCTCGCGCTGTTCGACCTGATGCTCAACCTGCTCGCCGGAGGGAATGATCTCCGCCAGTTCATCCAGCGCCGCACAAAACTGCGCGCCGCCGCGCTTTTGCCTGTGCGCTTTTTCATAGCGGTCGATCGCGGTGCGGCGGACGAGTGAAGCAAGATATGCAGGCAGATGCTCCGGACAGTTCGGGGGGATTGAATTCCAGACATCCAGCAGCATATCACTGACGCATTCCTCTGCATCCTCACGGCTTCCGGTCATGCGGTACGCGATCTGATAACACATTGCGCCGTACTGCGCCCGAATGATCTGCAGCGCGGATTCATCCCGCTTTTGCAGCAGTGACAGGATCCGGTCATCATCGTGCATTGCTTCACCCCCTTTGTACATATAGTCGGCATTTTTCTGCTTTGGTCACTTAAAAATTCAAATATTATTCTATCCATATTATAACCGGTATAAAGGTGAAATGCAAGTATCAGCGCTGCGGCGCCCGATTTTTCGGGTTAAACACTTTTCACGCAGTGAAGCAATAAATGACTTGACGCTGCCCTGTTCATGTGTTATAATCATATCAATTTTATAAGCGGAGGTACATCATGCAGCATATCAGCCTGTTAGCGCCGGATGAATCCGGCAGCTGTTTTCATATCACAGAACGCACCGCCGCCGATCTCAGCCTTGACTTTCTCAGCGGCAATATTACTAAAAATGCAGCAGAGCAAACGGTCATCCGGCGCATCCTGCTGGACATGCCGGTCGATCCGGCGATCACGCGCTACCGCCATGCCGTCTACACAGAACTGCGCAGCGATCAGACCTTCTGCACAGAGCTGTTCAAAGTCTGCGATTCGCTGCGCTTCTCTTTCAATGACCGCCCTGTGATGATCGGCGGACAATCCTCGATCTGGGAGCTGGTTCAGCGGTTCCGTGCGATTGAGCATTATATCCGCTCCGTCATGAAGCTGCGCGATCTCTTTGCGGGGCGCACATTTCATTCCGAAGGCTTGCAGCGCTTTGCCGCCTGCATCGAAACAATCAGCAAAGACAGCGGATTTGATGAACTGCTCAAGGATATCACCGCGCTCGACGATGATATTTACAGCATCCGCAGCATCACGCTCGGCATCAATCTCGATTCCAATTATAATGCGGCAGAAGTCGGCATTGTCTCGCTGAACCGCTTTTCCTACAGGGAGCAGAGCGCCCTTCAGAATTTCATGGCATTTCACCGCAGGGACCATGTCTCCGACCGCGACCTCTATCCCTTTTCAATGGAGGTGCATTCCAACGGCTGGGACTGGTTCGAGAAGCACTGCCCCGATATCCAGACGCCGCCCCGTCCGGAGGATACCGCGCTCAGGGATAATCTGACCGTCATTGTGGAGCGCATGCTGCCCGTTCTGACCGGAAAGCTGAAAAAAGTGCTGGATAAATATGTCCATATCAGCGGCAGAATGCTCGCGGACCTTGCCGATGAACTGCTGTTTTATCAGCGCTTCATCGGCTTTGAGCAGAAGCTGCGGGAGCACGGATTCCCCTGCTGCAGCGGCACCGAATCGCCGGATGACACGATGCTGCATGATTTCTATAATGTGCGGCTCGCGCTGGTTTCAATGGAAGGCAAGCTTGCGGAAACCGTAGTCTGCAATGATGCCGCATTCACCGATGACCAGACCGTGCAGATTCTGACCGGACCGAACAGAGGCGGCAAAACAATCCTGACACAGGGCATCGGGCTTGCATTCCTGCTCTATCAGAGCGGCGTATTTGTTCCGGCATCTGCGGCAAAAATCCGCCGCTGCGACGGCATCTTCTCGCATTTTCCCGTTGAGGAGGAACGCACGGTCTCCCTCGGCAGACTCGGCGAAGAATCCGCGCGCTGCAGAGAAATCTGCAAACAGGCAACTGCCGAAAGCCTGCTGCTGTTCAATGAATCCTTTGCGACTACCAGCCATACCGAATCGCTGTATATCGCAGAGGATGTGCTGAAATATCTCTGCCGCATCGGTGCGCGCACCATTTTCAATACGCATATGCATGAGCTTGCTGAGCACTGCGACCGCCTTTCCGATGCTGCAGATACCCGCTGCAGGGCATGCAGCATCGTCATGGAAAACGGCGCGGACAACCGGTATAAAATCAGCCGCAGAAAGCCCGACGGCAAAAGCTATGCCCGTTCCATTGCAGAGCAATACGGTATTACATTTGAGCAGCTCTGCAGCGAGCTTTGAAGCGGTCACGAAATCTGCAATAATATTGATGTCCCAACTATCTCTTGAAGATATCTGCTTGTCTTTTTGCCATG
>CAMKLV010000046.1:0-27668 GCA_946413695.1 uncultured Ruminococcus sp.
CAGCCCAAATCAAGCGGGTACTTTTCAGCAAGCAACTTATGTCAAATGAGTGGCTTACGCCCCAGAGAGGAGAGGGTAAGGAAAGAGGGAGCGCGAGGGGGAGAACCTTAGGGAGAGGGGAGACCCGAGCGCAGCGAGGACTTCCCTCTCTCTATGGTTCTTCCCCTCGCATTCGCGCCCCGCGCCCAGTAAAATCAAACATTCGGACAAAATAGAAAGGACAAGCAAACAAAAAACAAATCCGATTGCGCCTAGTAAAATCAAACCCTCGGACACAGGATAAGAACAATCAGCCTATAATCAGCTTTAGCAAACAGAAAAGCCGCCAAATCAACGCATTTACGTTGATTCAGCGGCTTTCTTCTATCCGGATATATAAAATGGGGTTTGGGTGCGGAGTCTCCTTATAGTTCCGTCGGAGACACCTCAACTTCTTCCTCCTCCACGGGAACCGTGATCTCCTCGATCAGTCCGCGCAGAGCATCAACGCCCTCACCGGTCACCGATGAGAACACCGTAACATTGAGGTCCTCAAACTGCGGCAGCTCCTGCGGCAGCGCCGCGAGCCTTGCCGTCCGCTCAGATTTGTTGAGCTTATCCGCCTTCGTCAGCACAATCGCAAACGGCATTTCCGTGTCAATCAGAAAATCAACCATCTGCAAATCATTTTTCGTCGGCGGATGGCGCATGTCGAGCAGCAGCAGCACTGCGCGCAGATCGCGCGTGTCCTGCAGATAGCCGTTAATGAGCTCCTGCCAGCGTTTCAGCTCCGCTTTGGAGCGCTTCGCGTAGCCGTAGCCCGGCAGATCGGCAAAAGTGACGCCGTCACAGTGATAGAAATTGATTGTCGCAGTTTTACCCGGCACCGAGCTGACGCGCGCGAGATTCTTGCGCTGAAACAGCTTGTTGATCAGCGTCGATTTGCCGACATTGGATTTTCCCGCAAACGCGATTTCCGGCGTTTTGCATTTCGGGAGCTGCGCAGCCGTGCCGTAGGCGGCAGAGAATTCGGCGATATTCCAGTTCATCGCTGCCCCCTTACTGCGCCGTCTTGGACGGACGCTTGCGCGGAGCAGGCATCGGCGGGAGCGCCAGCTTCTGCAGATCATCCTCATGCAGCGGCTCAAGCTTGGTATCATAATGCGGCGGGACAAGTGCCGTTTCGAGCACCGTCTCGACGGTTTCGCAGGGGATAAAGCGGATTGCATTGCGCACAGTCTCATCGAGCTCCGCCAGATCAGGCAGATTTGCCTCGGGGATCAGAACCGTGCGGATGCCGTTTTTATATGCCGCCATAGATTTTTCCACAAGCCCGCCGATCGGCAGCACATTGCCCTGCAGCGTGATTTCGCCGGTCATGGCGATATCGTGCCGGACAGGGATGCCGGAGAGTGCCGAGACCAGCGCCGTCAGCATGGTGACGCCTGCGCTCGGGCCGTCCTTTGGGACAGCGCCTTCCGGTGCGTGAATGTGGATATCCTTGAATTTGAACGTCTCCGGATTGATGTCGTAGGTTTTCGCGTGTGCGCGCGCATAGGAGACCGCGAGCTTTGCGCTCTCCTTCATGACGTCGCCGAGCGAGCCGGTGACCTGAATCTCGCCTTTGCCGGGCATAGTCAGGACTTCCAGCGGCATCAGCACACCGCCGACGCTCGTCCACGCGAGCCCGTTGACCATGCCGACCGTATCCGCTTTTGCGTAGTAGTCGCCGGTATATTTATGCGGACCGAGCGCAGATTCCAGCGTCTCGGGCGTATACTGCACCTTTTTGAGATCGTCTGTCAGCAGCGTTTTTGCGCACTTGCGGCAGAGCGAAGCGATCCGGCGCTCGAGTGTACGGACACCGGCTTCGCGGGTGTAGTAGTCGATCAGGTCATAGATTGCGCCATCGGTGATTTTGATCTGCGATGCTTTCAGACCGTTCGCCTTGATCTGCTTTTTGACGAGATGCTCCTTTGCGATGTGGAACTTTTCCTCGCGCGTATAGGAGTTGACCTCAATGACATCCATACGGTCATAGAGCGGCGCAGGAATCATATCCGCGTTGTTCGCCGTTGTCAGGAACATGACCTGCGAGAGATCGAACGGAACCTCGAGGAAGTGATCGCGGAAGGCATGGTTCTGCGCACTGTCAAGGACTTCGAGCAGCGCAGCCGCCGGATCGCCTTTGAAGTCGCCGGAAAGCTTGTCGATCTCGTCGAGCAGAATCAGCGGATTCATGCTCTTTGCCTGCCGCATCGCCTCGATGATTCTGCCGGGCATCGCGGCGACATAGGTCTTGCGGTGGCCGCGGATCTCGCTTTCATCGCGCACGCCGCCGAGCGACACGCGGACATAGCTTCTGCCCAGCGCCTTCGCAACAGACTGCGCAATCGAGGTTTTGCCGACGCCGGGAGGACCGACGAGGCAGATGATCTGACCGGTGAGCTTCGGCTGCAGGACATGCACGCTCATTGCCTCTAGCACGCGCTCCTTGACACGCTTCAGACCGTAGTGCTCCTTATCCAGCAGGGCAGCAGCCTTCGGGATATCGAGCTTCTCCTTCGTTGTGATGCCCCACGGCAGCGAGAGCGCCACATCGAGATAATTGCTGATGACATAAGCCTCCTGCGAGCCCGAGGGCATTCTGGAAAGCTGCTGTGCCTCATGGCGCAGCTTCGCCTTGACCTCATCGCTTGCTTCGAGCTTGTCGATTTTCTTTTGATAGGAGGCGGTGTCAGATTCATCGTTTTCGCCGAGCTCCTCGCTGATGATGCGCTGCTGTTCGCGCAGATAGAGCTCACGCTGGCTCTGGTCAATGCGCATCTGGACGCCGTTCTGCAGCTCCGCTTCGACCTTGAGAATCTCGTTCTCGCGCATCAGGACAGCATAGAGCATTGTCATGCGCAGGAACAGGCTGCCCTCCTCGAGCATCATCTGGCGGTCATGATAATCCATATCGAGATTCGACCACACCGCTTCAAAGAGCTGCTTTGCATCCTCCTCCGCGAGCACCATTTCCGCGAATTCGCGCGGGGTACGGCGGGAGAGTTTGCAGTTCAGCGCATACTGATCCTTGACGGAGTTGATGATCGCCTGAATCTCAATCGGGTTGGATTTGCTGCGTGTATAGGTCGGCAGCGGCTTGAAATCCGCGCGCCAGTATTCGATATCATCATCGGGTGCAAACAGCTTGAGCGCCTTTGCGCGCGCCAGACCCTCCACGAGGACGCGGGTGCCGTCTCTGCCGCGCATGACCTGACGCACCTCGCAGATGACGCCGACGCGATAGAGATCGCGGGGCTTCGGCTCGAGGATTGCCTGATCGCGCTGTGCGATGAGCAGGATGCGGCGGTCGCGTTCGAGGGCAGCATCGACTGCCTTGCGCGATTCCGCTCTGCCGACTTCAAAATCAATGACCATATGCGGAAATGCGACCAGCCCGCGCAGAGCCACAACGGGGATCATGCTTTCCTCATCGGGTGTAATTTCAAGGATTTCGTCTGTGCGTTCTTTCTCTTGCATTGTCTTTTCCAATCTGCCCTGCGCGGCGAAGAACCCTCTCCGGACCGTGCGCAGCCGATCGGGAGAAAAATGCGAGGTTTGACTCTTTGTTATATTATACAGGAAAGTGCGCAAAGAATCAAGTTGTAAATTGCGGAAATTTGTGAAAACAAGATGAAAATTGTGCCGGATATACAGAATCTCCTGCAGTTCATCACCGCAGGAGATTCGGCATAGACTTGGCAGCGCAGTCGGATCAGGCAGCAGAGACTTCCTGTCCGCTGTCATCCAGCAGCAGCGGCGCGGTATTGTTTTCCACGCAGGCTGCGGTTACAACAACCTTTTTGACACTCTTGCGCGAGGGGGCGTCAAACATTGTCTGCATCAAAATGCCTTCGAGGATGGCACGGAGTCCGCGGGCGCCCGTTTTCTGCTCCAGCGCGCGCTTTGCAATCGCGATCAGTGCATCATGCTCGATCTCGAGCTCGATGTGATCATAGCGGAACAGCTTTGCGTACTGCTTGAGCAGGGCGTTTTTCGGCTCGGTCAGAATCCGGACGAGCGAATCCTCATCCATTTCGTCGAGCGTTGTGATGATGGGCAGTCTGCCGACCAGCTCCGGCACGATGCCGAATTTGACCAGATCCTGCGGAATCACCTTGCGGAAGATGTTTTCCGTTTTCTCCTTTTTGGAGAGCACCTGTGCGCCGAAACCGAGTCCGGAGGATTCGGTGCGGCTGACAATATGCTTTTCGAGACCGTCAAACGCACCGCCGCAGATAAAGAGAATATTCTTCGTGTTGATGTGAATAAACTCCTGATTCGGGTGCTTTCTGCCGCCCTGCGGGGGGACATTCGAGACGGTTCCCTCGATGATCTTCAGCAGCGATTGCTGGACGCCTTCGCCGCTGACATCTCGTGTCAGGGATGTGTTTTCGGATTTGCGCGCGATCTTGTCGATCTCGTCAATATAGATGATGCCGCGCTCGGCTGCTTCAACATCGAAGTTTGCAGCCTGAATCAGGCGCAGCAGCACATTTTCAACGTCATCGCCGACATAGCCTGCCTCGGTGATCGTTGTGGCATCCGCGATTGCAAACGGCACATCGAGAATCTTCGCGAGCGTCTGTGCAAGATAGGTCTTTCCGACACCGGTCGGACCGAGCAGCAGCACATTGCTCTTCTGAATCTCAACATCATCGCCGTCATCGGCGCTCAGGATGCGCTTGTAGTGGTTGTATACGGAGACGGCAAGGGAGATCTTTGCACTGTCCTGACCGATGACATATTCATCGAGGACCTTCTTGATCTCCGCCGGTTTGAGCAGGTTGATCTGCTTGCCGGAGGATTTGCCGTGCTTTGCAGATGAAGACTGCGGCTTTGTGTCGCGGTCGCCGTAGAGCAGCTCATAACAATAGGTGACGCACTCGTCACAGATGTTGTTGCTGCCCGCAGAGAACATGCTCTGCACTTTGGTTTCCGGCTTGCCGCAGAAATTACAGGTTCTCAATCCTTTTTCAGGCATAATTTTCTCTCCTGTATGCTGTGGGCGGTCCGGAGCATTGCGGCTCCGGTTCTGGTTTTCTCTGTATGTGAATCAGCGCTTGGAAACAACCTTGTCGATCAGACCGTAGTTCATGGCTTCCTCAGCGGTCATGAAGTAGTCGCGCTCGACATCGCGCTCGATCTGTGCAAGCTCCTTGCCGGTGTTCTCCGCGAGGATGCGGTTCAGGTTGCCCTTGGTGCGCAGGAGATTATCGGTGCGGATCTTGATATCGGTTGCCTGACCGGAAAGCCCGCCGCCCATGATCAGCGGCTGGTGAATCATGATCTCACTGTTCGGCAGCGCCATGCGCTTGCCCTTTGCGCCGGAGGAAAGCAGCAGCGCGCCCATCGAGGCAGCAAGTCCGATGCAGATTGTAGCCACATCACACTTGATATACTGCATGGTATCATAGATTGCCATGCCGGCTGTGACAGAGCCGCCGGGGCTGTTGATATAAAGTGAGATATCCTTCTCCGGATCCTGACTTTCGAGGAACAGCAGCTGTGCGACAACAAGGCTTGCGGTCACATCGTTGACATCCTCAGAGAGCATGATGATGCGGTCATTGAGCAGGCGGGAGTAGATATCATATGCGCGCTCGCCGCGGTTTGTCTGTTCAATGACGGTCGGGACCAGACTCATGTGCATATTGTTCATAAAGGGTACCTTCCTTTCGGCGTATTCTCTCAAAATATGCGCATTTCCGCATATTTCGCAATAAAGCAGATTTCCGGCTCCCGTCCCGCAGCATAGGTTTGCAGCGGGACGGAAACCGGTTCATTAGATTTTCAGTCCTTGATTATTCTGCGTCAGCGGCTGCTTCCTCCGCCTTTGCCTCCTCAGCCGGAGCTTCCTCAGCGATGTCGTTGTCAACAACAGCATTGTTCTTGATCAGCTCGACAACCTTCTGGACGCGGAGGTCGGTGCGGTAATCCTCAACCGGAATGCGGGACTTGACGAACTCAACCGGAGCCTGCAGCTGACCTGCGAACTCTGTGAGTGCCTCATCGAGCTCCTCATCGGAAACCTGAATGTCCTCGGTATCTGCGATCTTCTCGAGTGCAAGGCGGAGTGTGACCTCCTTCTTTGCCTGCGGCTCATACTCATCGCGGAGCTGATCCATGGTCATGCCGGTGAGCTGGAGATACTCCTCAAGCTTGAGGTCGCCGTACTGCTGCTGCAGCTGGTTCTCAAACTCACGGACGCGCTGGTCGATGCGGCGGTCATAGAGCACCTGCGGGATGACTGCATCGGTGCCTGCGACAACGGTATCGAAGATTGCGTTCTCGAACTGGGTCTCAGCCTGCTGCTTTGCAGATTCCTTCAGCTTGTTCTCGATGTCTGCGCGGAGCTCTGCGATGGTATCAAACTCAGAGACATCCTTTGCGAGCTCATCGTCGATCTCCGGCAGCTCCTGCGAGGAGATTGCGAGCAGCTCGGTCTTGAAGACAGCAGCCTTGCCTGCATAGCGGTCATCGCCGTACTCCTCCGGGAAGGTGACATTGACATCGAACTTGTCGCCGATGTTCTTGCCGACGATCTGATCCTCAAAGCCCGGGATGAACTGACCGCTGCCCAGACGGAGCGGATACTCTTCGCCCTTGCCGCCCTCGAATGCGACATCGTCGATGAAGCCTTCAAAGTTGATCTTGACCTCGTCGCCGTTCTCGGCTGCGCGGTCCTCAACGTCGATCATGCGTGCCTGACGCTGACGGAGCATTTCGATCTGCTGATCGACATCCTCGTCGGTGACCTCACGGACCTTCATCGGTGCGTGGATGCCCTTGTACTCAGCGACGGTGACTTCCGGCTTGGTGATGAGGGTTGCCTTGCAGACAGCGCCCTCCTCCTTGGTGCAGGAAACGAGCTCAACGGAAGGACGGTCGATGATGGTGATCTCCTTCTCGCGGATGATCGTATCGAGCTCGCCCGGGATGATCTGGTTGACTGCGTCCTCATAGAAGACATCCTCGCCGTAGAGCTTTTCGACCATCTTGCGCGGCACCTTGCCCTTGCGGAAGCCCTTGACGGCAATATCCTTCTTCTGGCGCTGATAAACGCGCTCGCAGGCTGCCTCAAGATCCTCGGCAGAAATCGAGAAGGTTACTTCTCTCATATTTACATCGGTTTTGACATCGGAAATCAGGCTCATAACAGTTCCTCCAAATTTCGTTTTCTCATGATGCGGCGTACAAAAACCGCCGCGGAATTCTGCATATTGACAGATACACTTTATTATAACACAAACAGGGGATTATTTCCAGAGGTTTTTCCTCTTTCTTCCATTTCAACAGTTTACAGCACTCTTTGTGGGATAAACTGCACAAAATCACCTGCGATCAGGTGGTAGCGGATGCCGTCCCGCTCGCCGTTGATTGCATAGCGGTGCTGGGTTTTGCCGTGGACATGTCCGTACCAACAGTCTGTGACCGGATACTTCCACAGCACCTCGAGCATCGGGTAGTTGCAGCTTGCGCCGTAAACCGGCGGATAGTGCAGGAACACGATCGGCTTGAGATTCTGCTCTGCGGCGGCTTTCAGCGAGACCTCGAGCCGCTGTGCCTCTCTGGCGCTGACCTTTGCGTCATCGGGACTTGCGGTCTCGGGCTCCATGTTTACCCAGCCGCGCGTGCCGCAGATGCCGTATTCACCGTAAGCGATGCAGTTGTTGTGCAGGAGCTTCAGGGTATCAAGCCCGTTTGCCGCAAAGAACTCCTGCATCTTTTTCATCGTGCTCCACCAGTAATCGTGGTTGCCCTTGAGGATGATCTTCTCTCTGCCGGGGAGCGCGTTGAGCCACTGAAAATCCGGCAGCGCCTCCTGCATGTTCATGCCCCATGAGATATCACCTGCCAGCACAATGGTATCCTCCGCCGTGATGCGGCTGCACCATGCATCCTGTAAAATCGCGGTGTGATTCTCCCAGCCTGCAAAGATGTCCATCGGCTTTTCGACGCCGAAGGAAAGATGCGTATCCCCGATTACATAAAGACTCATTGGATGCCGAGTGCGCCCTTGACGAATGCGGGCATCTCATCCTGTGCGACAACATCCGTGAAGCGGACAGCCTTTGTTTTCAGCTCTGCGAGCGCTGCCGGAATCTTCATGCCGGATTTTGCTGCAAGGCGGTCGAGAATCTCGTATTCATCGGCGTTGGTATCGCCGCCGATTGCCTCGAGAACCGCTGCGCCGAACTTATACGGATTTGCGGTCGATGCAATCAGCATCGGATATTTATCCGCAGCCTTTGCCTGATAATCACGCGCTGCGCAGATGCCGACTGCCGTGTGCGTATCGCTGAGGTAGCCGTTCTCGGAGAAGACCTTGCCGATCATCTCTTTCGTTGCGGCATCGTCCCAGAAGCTGCCGGAGAACTCCGCCTGAATGCGGTGCGTCAGCTCCAGCGGAATCTGATATCTGCCCTCGGATTTCAGTGCGCCGAACCACTCACGGATCTGTGCGTCATCCTCGCCGGTCATGTGATAGAGCAGGCGCTCGAGATTGCTCGAGATCAGGATATCCATCGAGGGGGAGACCGTTGCGTGGAAATCGCGCTTGCGGTCATAGATGCCGGTGTCGATGAAGTCCGTCAGAACCTTGTTGATGTTGGATGCGCAGACCAGATGCTGAATCGGCACGCCCATCTGCTTTGCATACCATGCAGCGAGGATGTTGCCGAAGTTGCCCGTCGGGACGGTGATGCTGAAACGGTCGCCGTCCTTGAGGGTGCCGTTTTCGAGCAGCGTCACATACGCCGAGACATAGTAGATGATCTGCGGAACGAGACGTCCCCAGTTGATGCTGTTTGCGCTGGAGAACTGCATGCCGTTTGCTGCAAGTGCCTCCTGCATTGCCGGATCGGTGAAGATTGCCTTGACGCCGTTCTGGCAGTCATCGAAATTGCCCTTGACCGCGCAGACACGGACATTCTTGCCCTCCTGTGTCTGCATCTGGCGCTTCTGCATCGAGCTGACGCCGTCCTCCGGATAGAAGACCATGATCTTTGTGCCGGGGACATCCTTGAAGCCTGCGAGCGCAGCCTTGCCCGTATCGCCCGAGGTTGCCGTCAGGATGACAACCTCCTTCTCGATGCCGGTCTTGCGGATCGAACGGGTGAGGAAGTGCGGCAGAATCTGCAGCGCCATATCCTTGAATGCGCAGGTCGGACCGTGCCAGAGCTCGAGCAGCATGGAGCCGTCTGCGAGGGTGGTGATCTCTTGCACATTCGGCGTTTCAAAGCTGCCGGATTCATAGGCTGCCTTGGTGCATTCGCGCAGTTCCTCATCGGTGAAGTCCGTCAGATAGAGCTTGAACAGACGCGCTGCGCGCTCTGCATACGGCAAGCCCTTCAAAGAGTTGAAATCTGCTGCTGTCAGCTCCGGAATCGAGCCCGGAACAAACAGACCGCCGTCGGCGGCGATGCCCTGTGCGATCGCCTCGGCACTGCTCACTGTCAGCGCCTTGTTTCTTGTGCTGTGGTAGATCATATTCTTATCCTCCTCGCCGGTGGTTCCGGCAGTGTTTTGCTCCGCCTGAAATCAGCTTTCTGCGGAACAATTTATTTCTGTTCATCAAAGCTTTTCTCCGCCGCGTAATCAGGCGGATATTTGCTCAGCTTTTTCGGATTATAGACATAGCTGCGGACAACGCTGCCGCATTCCGTGCAGAACACATGATAGAGGGTCTGCGCCATGCCGATCCCCTTTGTTTTCTGAACGGCGCCGTGAAAATCCTGCTTGCCTTCTGTGAATTCCGTGCCGCCGCAGTAGGGGCATTTGTTCACAATGATTCCTTTGATTGCCATAGCTGTTACCTCATCGTTTTTTTGTCTTCATTTCGAGCGCCGCGGGATTCTCAATGTATTCGCGGATCAGACTGCCGCATTCTTTGCAGAACACACAAATCGTGATCTGCTCGGCTGCGGGTCTGTGCAGACTGAACAGCGGTGTGTGATACACCTTGAACGGCAGGATCAGCGGTTGGTAATATAATCCTCCTGAACGCCGCCCTTTGACAAATTCTGTGCTGCCGCAGAACGGGCAGCTGAAATTCTTGAGCTTTTTAACTGCCATAACGTAATCCTCAATATCCTGTTGCGTCGAATGCGTGTTCAATATATTCGATATGCCGGACGAATGCGCCGGAATATTCGACCTCAGCCACATCAAAGCGCGGCTGCAGGTCAAGCGGATGTTCAAGCAGATAGCGCTCGGCTGCGCGGATGATATGCTGCTGCTTTTTCAGATCAACGGCTGCGGCGCCCGACTGCATCGCCCCGGGGCGGCGCGTCTTGACCTCAACGATCAGGAGCCATTCGCCCTGCTGCGCGATGATGTCAATTTCACCGCCGCGGATTGCAAAATTGCGGCAGAGAATTTTTGCGCCTCTGCGTTCGAGAAAGGCACAGACCGCGTCCTCGCCGAGATTGCCGGTCTGCCGCTTACTGACCTTTTCGCTCATAATACTTTTTCAGGAAGGACGGGCGGTGCGCAGGGCAGATGCCGTATTGGTCAATTGCCTCATAATGCGCCTTTGTACCGTAGCCCTTGTGTGCTGCGAAACCGTACTGCGGATACAGCGCATCGAGCTCGCGGAGTGCCGCGTCTCTGGCTGTTTTGGCAAGCACCGAGGCTGCCGCAATGCTCGCGGATTTTGCATCGCCGCCGATGACCGTCTGCACAGGCATCGGCAGATCGGGCGCCTGATTGCCGTCCGTGATGACAAATCCCGGCTGGATGTTCAAGCCTGCAACGGCTCTCTGCATCGCGAGCAGCGCCGCCTGCAGAATATTCAGCTCCTCGATCTCGGCGACCGTTGCGCTGGCGATACACCATGCCGCCGCCTGCTCCTTGATGATCGGGGCAAGCTCCTCGCGGCGCTTTTCTGTGAGCTTTTTGCTGTCGTTGAGTCCGGCGATCTCAAGCCCCTCCGGCAGAATCACCGCCGCCGCATAGACATCGCCTGCAAGCGGCCCTCTGCCCGCTTCATCGACGCCGCAGAACACCGGATACTGCGTCCGGATTGCGGAATCAAACTCGAACAGCTCGGTATAAACTTTCAATGCGCGCGGCACCGGAACAGCCCCCTTTTTATTGAATTAGAAATGAGAAATTAGAAATGAGAAATTAAGGTGTCTCCGACGGATTTGTAATGGGGGCTGCGCGCCCCCAAACCCCGCGCTGGGGATATTATCCCCAGACCCCATTTCGTATATGGGGATAGGAACAAATCGTCGCCGGAGCGCCAATATAAAAGTTTTGATCAAAACTCTTATTTCGGCTTCGCCGTGTAGCCCTTAAGAAGCTCACTTCAGATAGAATAGAGCTTAAAATGGGGTCTGGGGATAAATCCCCAGCAGGGGCTTGGGGGCGGAGCCCCCATTATTGATCCGTCGGAGACACCGCTTCACGGCTTTTCGAGCGAGATGCGGCCGAGTTTGGTGCCGCGGAACTCATCGAGCAGCGTGATTGCCGCGCGCTCGGTATTCGGGACGCCGCCGGAAAGCAGCATGCCGCGGTTCTTTGCCATCAGCTCGAGCAGCTCGAAGCCTTCGCCCTCCTGTTCGGGCGCGATTTTATAGCGCTCTGCAATCGCCTGCGGGTACTCCGTGTGCAGGAAACTCAGCAGACGCGCCGCCAGCGCTTCCTTATCAAGAATATCATCGCGGATGGCGCCTGTCATGGCGAGCCGCACCGCGACCTCCTGATCATCCAGCTTCGGCCAGAGCACGCCCGGTGTATCGAGCAGCTCGACACCCTCTGCGGTTTTGATCCACTGCTGCGTGCGCGTGACACCCGCTCTGTCCTCCGCCTTGGCACGTTTACCGCCTGCGAGACGGTTGATCAGCGACGATTTGCCGACATTCGGGATGCCGAGAATCATCACGCGGATCGGTCTGCCCTTCATGCCCTTATCGGCATAGCGCTGCAGCTGATCTTTGAGCAGCTCGCGCAGTGCGGGCGCAAACTGCTTCACGCCCTTGCCGTTCTTGGAATCTGCCGTGATGACGGCGTATCCCTGATTCTTATAGTACTGCATCCAGCGGCCTGTGATATCCGGATCTGCCATATCCGCCTTGTTGAGAATCACGAGACGCGGCTTTCTGCCCGTCAGGCGGTTGAACTCCGGATTGCGGCTGCTCTGCGGCAGTCGTGCATCCAGCAGCTCTGCCACGGCATCGACCAGCGGCAGGCTTTTCGCGATCATCCGGCGGGTTTTCGCCATGTGGCCGGGAAACCACTGGATGTCCTTCATATCTTCCATTTAATCCCTCTGACTTTCTGCCTGCTGACCGCCGGTGCTGTCGATTCTGCCGAACTTATAAAGCGGCGCGACACGGATCAGCACTCTGCCGATGATGTCCTCCTCTGCGATCATGCCGACCTCGGGGTGGCGGCTGTCCTTGGAAATGTGGCGGTTGTCGCCGAGCACAAAGACATAGCCCTCCGGCACGGTCAGCGGATAGGTGAATGCGCGGTTGTCGCGCTTGGTCAGCGTACTGGTATAGGGTTCCTCGAGCGCCTTGCCGTCTACATAGACAATGCCCTCGTCAAAATCAATGTTCACTTCCTGTCCGGACTGCGCAATCAGGCGCTTGACAATCCGCTTGCCGAGACCCGGTGCGGCTGTGAGCGCTCCTGCATCATCAAAAGTATATGCGGATGCGCTGTTCAGGATCAGGATATCGCCGGTCTCGTAGGTTTTATCGAGCCGCGAGACCATCAGGCGGTCGCCGTTTTCCAGTGTCGGCACCATCGAATCGCCCTCGACAACCGCGGTGCAGATCAGATAGGTGAACACCAGCATCACAACGAAAATCGCCGTTGTGACAGATTCGATCACATCCGCGGCATCGCAGAGGAACTGCTTGAATGTGTAATGCGGTTCGTCTCCGGATGCATCTTTCTCCGGCGCGGGCGCCTCAGCCGTTGCATCCGGTTCGGTTTCCGCGGGTGTGCTTTCCGGCGCGGGTTCCGCGGATGTATCCTGTGCTGCTTCCGTTACGGTCTCCGGTGCTGCTTCTGCTGCGGTTTCGGGTGCGGCTGCCTCGGGTGCGGGGGCAGGCTGTTCCTGCGGAATCTCAGGTGTCTCCATGCGGCTTCGCCTCCGTTTCTCTGCCGCGCGCTGCGGCGTTGTCAGGATATGTTATGCGCCGATTCTGCCGAATTTCTTGAGCGGCAGAATCCGGATCAGAACTTTGCCGAGAATATCCTTTTCCTCGACAAGTCCGACAAAGCTGCTGCGGCTGTCCGAGGAACCGTTGCGGTTGTCGCCCAGCACGAAGACATAGCCTTCCGGAACCGTCAGCGGATAGGGGAGTGCGCTGTCGCACTGCTCATGGGTCGGCTCGGCGATATACGGCTCATCGAGTGCCACGCCGTTCACATAGACGATGTGTGCGTCAAAATCAATGTCAACGGTCTGACCCGCCTGCGCGATCAGGCGCTTGACGATGCGCTTGCCGAATCCCGGTGTGGAATAGATCGTGCCGTCATTGCCCATCGGGTGACCTGTCCAGTTGTTGATGATCAGGATATCGCCGTTTTCGTATTCGCGGGAAAGGCGCGAGACCGCAAGACGGTCGCTGTCCTGCAGGGTCGGGACCATTGAGGTGCCGTCTACTCTTGCAATGCAGATCACGAATGTGAAGCAGAGAATCACAACAAAGACCGCTGCTGCAACGCATTCCAGAATATCCATCGCATCGCCGCCGAATTCTTTGAGCGTGTATTTTTCTTCTTCTGTGTTCTCCGGCTCCTCTGCCGGAAGCTGTGACAGCTGTTCAGTATTCATGGTAAATCTCCTTTGGCTTTTCTCAGAACAGGAATCCGAAGCGGTCGGTCCACTTTTCGGTCAGTTCGTCATCGCGGTCGTAGCGGACGACTGCGGTGCCGAGCACCTCATCAACCGGAATCAGACCGACTGCCGTGCTGCGGCTGTCCGTGCTGTTCATGCGGTTGTCGCCCATGACGAAGACATAGCCTTCGGGGACAGTCATCGGGTAGGTGAATGCGCCGTCCTCACGCATGGTCGCTTCGGCAATATACGGTTCATCGAGCACATTGCCGTCCACACTGACGGTGCCTGCTGCGGTGTTGATGTCAATGGTCTGTCCGCCGCGTGCGATCACGCGCTTGATCAGGATCTTGCCGAGCCCGGGCTGCTCTGTGATGACAGTCTGCTCCGGATCGGTAAAGAAGCCGCCCTGCTGATTATCCACAACAACGATGCTGCCGTTCAGACCCTTGAACGGTGTGACGATCAGCAGCTTGTCGAGATTGTAGAGCGTCGGATTCATCGAGCCGCCGTCTACCGTGACGGGGCGCATGACAAATGCGAACAGCAGCACAAATACAAAAATCGAGGCAGCACCTGCCTCAAGGATATCCAGCACATCTCCGAGCAGATCGGAGAAGGAATAGGAATCTTCTTCTGCTTCGGATGTCTGTGTTTCGTTGTTCTTTTCTTCTTCAGCCACGTCTGCTCCCTCTTTTCCTTACGTTTCAGGATAAAAAGCAAAGGGGACTGCAAGAGTCCCCTTTCGCTTGTTTGCAATCAACGAACCAGTCCCTTGACCTTTGCCGCTTTTCCGACTCTGCCGCGCAGATAATAGAGCTTTGCTCTGCGCACAACGCCTCTGCGGACGATCTCGACCTTGTCAACAGCCGGGGAGTGAACCGGGAATACACGCTCGATGCCGACACCGTGTGCAACTCTGCGGACGGTGAAGGTCTCGCTGATGCCGCCGTGCTTCTTTGCGATGACGGTGCCCTCAAAGACCTGAATACGGTACTTATCGGCGGATTCCTGAATGCGGACGTGAACCTTGACGGTATCGCCGACATTGATTTCCGGTGCGTTTTCCTTCATGCTGGACTTGCTGATTTGCTCCAAAGCGTTCATTTTGGGATTCCTCCTTGATTTGTTTACGGATGTTCATACATTGCAGCCGGTCAAGCCGGAATCTGAACGCCGCTCAGCGCTTTTTCTGAGAGGCAAATGCAGCGGACCACCCATTTGTCAGAATGTTGTGTTTATCCCGAAACGGCGGAAAACCGCGGATTTCGGATAAACTTGGCATCTTGACCTCGCCCTACAAGTACAGGCGGATATTCAAATGCTGTATTATTATATCACATCTCCCCTGAAAAAGCAAGGGGTTCAGCGGATTTTTTTCACTTTACGCAAAAATCTCCGTGCGCCGGCGGCGGTTTTTGCCATTGCGCCGGAGAAAAGCGAAGCGGCTCCGGAATCCGGAACCGCTAAAGCGCTCTGGTTTGCGGTGCAATTATGCCTGCTCAGGCGCACCGACGGGACATGTATCTGCGCATGCGCCGCAGTCGAGACAGGTATCTGCGTCGATGACGTACTTGCCGTCACCCTCGGAAATTGCACCTGCCGGACATGCGTCTGCGCAAGCACCGCATTGGATGCATGCATCACTGATTGCATATGCCATAGCTGTTACCTCCTGTTATAATAATAGTATATGGTGTGTTTCGGAGCAGTTTCGCTCCTGAATCTATTGTATCATATTTTCGGAAAAAATCAAGTGGTTTTGCAAAAAAACATAGGAATCACATTTTTATCCCGGATTTTTGATGGAATCCTCGGCGTTTTGCACAGGATTCCGCGGTTTGCAAGCGGCGCTTCTGATAACTTGAAAGCTGTGGAATGTTCACAGGAATCTGTAAATCCCGCTGATTGAGTATGCGGAATCTGCATGAAAGAGGTGATTTTCGGACAGCATTTGTGCAGAATTGCGCACCACAACATCAGCGCGTTTCGGGCAATATAATTTCAGTTCGTTGTGCATCATTGCAAATTATTTTGATAAAACGAAAAGTTATTGCATCATCTTGACAAGATTCTGAAGATTTGGTATAATATTATATTGTAAGATATTGTGGCGTTTTGCGCATCGCTGAGACGGTCTGTGCAAAACGGCAAATCGGATGCTTCCGGCAGCACAGGAAGGCTGCCGGCGGAAAGGCGGAGATACCGTGAGAAATACGAATATGATCCGGCGCTTTTCATCTGCGGCTGCCGCTGCCGTGCTGACAGGAACACTCTGTCTGCCGCTGTGCTGTGCAGCGGAATCTGCGGCGGAACCGGCTGCCGGTGACGATCTCTATACGCTGACTTTTGAGCGGGAAACCGGCTACAGCGACTATTATGATATGCACAGCGGGGAGAAGCGCCCCGAAACTGCAATCCGGATTGCGGGCAGTGACTACGCCGAAACCGCGGACGGCAGCTTTTCTGTCGGGACGCTCGGCGGCAGGGCTGAGGTGCTGATCTGGGACAGCGCAGAGGGCAGCGTCAGCTATCAGGTGGATGTGCCCGAGAGCGGCATCTATGCGCTGCAGCTTTCCTATTACGCGATGGAGTCGCCCTCGAATCAGGTGGAGCTTTCGCTGGAAATCGACGGCGAGCTGCCGTTTGAATCCGCTTCGCGCATCTGCCTCAACAAGATCTTCGTCAACCGCACGGAGATCAAAACAGATTCGCGCGGCAATCAGGTGCGCCCCTCGCAGATCGAGCAGCCGGACTGGCAGACAAAATTTGTCTACGATGAGGACGGGCTGTTCAATGACCCGCTGATCTTCTCGCTGGAAAAGGGCACGCATACGCTGACCTTCTCCGGCATCAAGGCTTCGCTCGGCATTGAGTATCTGCAGCTCTGTCAGCCGGAAGGCACCGGCAGCTATCAGGCGCCCTCTGAGAGCGAGACCGGCAGCACGCCCTCGACGCTCTATCGCATTGAGGGCGAAGCCGCGAAATACAAATCCTCCTCGACGCTCTATCCGGCATACGATAATAATGCGTATACCGTTTCGCCCTCCGATCCGGTCAAGATGGTCTACAACACGATCGGCGGCGCGAACTGGGATCAGGCGGGGCAGACAATCACATGGGAGATTCCCGCGGATGCGATCACCGGCGACGGCTGGTATAAGATCGGCATCAAGGCGCGGCAGAATGTCATGCGCGGATTCTACTCGAACCGCAGAGTGCTCATCGACGGGCAGCTCCCGAACGATGCCTTCGGACAGGTGAAATTCTACTATGACAATGACTGGAGCCTGACGCCCGTCGGGAAGGACGGCGAGACTGCGTATGTCTATCTGACCGCGGGCGAGCCGCACACCGTCACGCTTGAGGCAATGCCCGGCGAGATCGGCGAATATATGCGGAAGCTCGAAAGCACCGTCACCGACCTCAACACCTGCTACAAGCAGATTCTGATGATCACCGGTCCGAATCCGGATAAATACAATGACTATTATGTAGAGGAAAGCATCCCGACACTGGTTCAGGACTTCATGCGGCTCTCGCAGCAGCTCAAGGAGGCGCAGAGCGGCATCGAACAGCTTTCCGGCACGCTCGGCTCGGAGGCGGCGGCGCTCCAGAGAATGTATGTCATTCTCGACAAGTGCATCGAAAAGCCCAGCCGCATCCCGAATTATGTCACGCAGATCAAGGACAATATCTCGACGATTTCCACGTTCATCTGCGATTACCGCGATCAGCCGCTGGAAGTTGACTATCTCGAGATTGCCTCCGCCGACAGGGAATTCTCGCCGCTGAAATCCAAATTTTTCAAGCAGCTCGGATTCCGGTTCAAGGCGTTCCTCGGCTCCTTTACCGAGGATTACACCACGCTTTCCGATATCGATGCGGATGCGGAGGATGTCATCAGCGTGTGGGTCAACCTCGGCAGAGATCAGGCGCTGGTTGTCAAGGAGCTTGTCGAGAACGAATTTGCGCAGCAGCATCCCGATATTCCGGTTTCGGTCAATCTCGTTGTCGGCGGTGTTGTTGAGGCGACGCTGGCGGGAAAAGGTCCGGATGTGGCGCTGTTCCTCGGCGGCGAATTCCCCGTCAACCTTGCATGCCGCGGTCTGCTCGTCGATATGAAGCAGTTTCCGGATTTCAATGACGCCGTGAAAAACTATCAGCACGATGCGACCGTGCAGTACAGCTATGACGGCGGCTGCTACGGTATGCCGCTGACGCAGAACTGGACCATGATGTTCTACCGTACCGATATCCTCACGGAGCTCGGCTACACCGAACTGCCGCGGACATGGGACGATCTCATCGACATGCTGCCCGGTCTGCAGCGCAATCACCTCGGTGTCGGTCTGATTCTGCCCTCGACCAATGTCGCGGCGGCAACAGAGGCCGGTCACACCTATGCGTCGCTGATTCTGCAGCAGGGACTCAACTATTATAATCCCGAGCAGACAAAGACGCAGTTCGATTCCGTTCCGGCGATCCAGTGCTTTGAAAAGTGGACGGATTTCTACCGCGATTACAAGTTCACCCAGACCTATGACGCCTACAGCTACTTCCGCACCGGTCAGTATCCGATTGTGATTGCAAACTACAGCTTTGCAAATCAGCTTTCGGTTGCGGCACCGGAAATCAAGGGACTCTGGGACTTCACCGTCATGCCCGGCACGATGCAGGCGGACGGCACGATCAATCACGCATCCAATTCCGGCGGCACCGGCGCGGTGATCTTCAACAAGGTCAGAAACAAGGATGCCGCATGGGAGTTCGTCAAGTGGTTCTGCTCGAAGGATGTGCAGACGGAATACGGCGCCGACCTCGAAGGTCTGCTCGGACAGATGGGCCGCTATGAGGCCTCCAATGTTGAGGCACTGAAACAGCTCAATTGGTCGGGCGCGGAAATGGATGTCCTGCTTGCACAGTGGGATGCGCTCACGGAAATCCCCGTGCTGCCTTCCTCCTATGCCGTGACCAGAAATATCATGAACGCATTTCGTGAGACCGTCAACTCCAATGAGAATCCGCGCGATACGCTCATGTACTACAACAGCGATATGAACGATGAGATCCGCAGAAAGCGCGAAAATCTCGGGCTGGACTGAATTCGTAATTTGAAGGAGGGTTCCTCTCTTGGATAAGGATCAGATTGGTGTCAGAACCAAACAGGAACGGCGCAGGCAGCTCTGGCTGCAGATCAGGCAGAATAAAGAAGCCTACCTGATGCTGGCGCCCTTTATGATCGTGTTTACGATCTTTACGATCATTCCGGTCATTATGTCCCTGCCGATCGGTCTGACGGATTTTGATATGGTGAAATATCCCCCGACATGGGTCGGGCTGAGCAATTTCTATAACCTGTTTCTCAATGACAGCATTTTTATCAAGGCAATCCGCGTGACGCTCGTCTTTGCGGTGTTCACGGGCCCTTTGAGCTACTTTCTGAGCTTCATGCTCGCGTGGCTCATCAATGAGCTGAATCAGACGCTCAAGGTCATCTTTACGCTGATCTTCTACGCGCCTTCGATGGCGTCCGGCGTCTATGCCGTCTGGCAGCTGATCTTCTCCGGCGACAGTTACGGTATCGCAAACTCCACGCTCATGAACCTCGGCATCACAACCTCGGCGATTCAATGGCTGACGGATTCCAAATATATCCTGACGGTGGTCATCATCGTGCAGCTCTGGGTCTCGATGGGCGCGGGATTCCTCGCGATGCGCGCGGGCTTCCAGAATATCGACAAGGCACAGTATGAGGCAGGTGCCATTGAGGGCATCCGGAACCGCTGGCAGGAGCTTATCTACATCACGATCCCCGGCATGGGTCCCTCGCTGATGTTCGCGGCGGTCATGCAGATCGTTTCGGCGTTTACGGCGGATATCGTCGCGAGAAATCTTGTCGGTTTCCCGAGCACCGATTACGCTGCGCACACGATCATGACGCATGCCTTCGACTACGGCTGGATCCGCTATGAAATGGGCTATGCCTCCGCAATCTGCATGATTCTGTTCATCGCGATGTATCTCGCGAACAAGCTCATCAGCGGACTGCTCGGCAAATATATGGATTAAGGGGGGCGGAATATGAGTCAGGCTTCAGCACAGGCAAAGCAGAAAACAGACCCGAAAAGGCTCAAAGCCTCCAACCGGCGCGCCGGCAGAAAAATCGGCGGCTCTGTCGCGATCTTCCTCTTTCTGCTGATCCTCGGTCTTTTTATGGTGCTCCCGATCTGGCTGATGATCGTCAACTCGATCAAGCCGGTCAACGAAATGTTCATCTTCCCGCCGAAATGGTATACTTTGAACCCGACGCTCGACAACTTCAAGGATACCTACCGCGTGCTCGGTCAGATGTGGGTGCCCTTTTCCCGCTATGTGTTCAACAGCATCTTCGTGACGGTCGCCGTCACGGTTCTGCAGTGCGTCTTTGCCTCGATGGCGGCGTTCTGTCTGGCAAAGGTGAAATTCCCCGGCAACAAGCTCATCAATGCGATCATCGTCCTTGCGCTGCTCTATAACAGCAATGTCATTTATCTGATGCAGTACATGGTCATGGCAGAGCTGAACATGATCAACCGCATGTCCGCGCTGATTCTGCCTTCGGTCGCATCCTCTATGGGACTGTATCTGATGCGGCAGTCCATGACCTCCGTGCCCGATGCGATGATCGAGGCGGCAAAGGTGGACGGCGCCAATCTCTTTACGATCTGCTGGCGCATCGTCATTCCGAACCAGAAGCCCGCGCTCATGACCATGGCGATCTTTGCATTCCAGGGCGCATGGAACATCACGGGCGGCAGCGTTGTCTATGACGAATCGCTCAAAACGCTCCCGACGGTCATTCAGCAGGCGGCTTCTGCCGGTATCTCGCGGCAGGGCGTGACAATGGCTGCGGCGGTCATTCTGTTTGTGCCGCCGGTCCTGTTCTTTATTCTCGCACAGAGTCAGGTCATGGAGACCATGGCGCATTCCGGCATCAAGGATTGATCCTGCCGCCGGAGCCTTGCAGAAAGGATGAGGAATTACGTGAAAACAAATGCAAAGCGCAGGCTGATGCACACAGCGGCGGCACTCTGTGCGCTGCTGAGCACCGCTTCGGCTCTGATGCTGCCGGCATCCGCGGATGAACCGTATGATGTCTATAACTATAACTATCTCGGAGAGGCGGTGCCCTCGCAGGCGGGATACCTCGCGGAACGCTCGGTTTCCGGTCTCGATCTCGGCACAACGCCGCTCAGTGCGCCGGGCGATCTCTTTAAGGATGAGAAGGATCAGTTCTATCTCGTCGATTCCGGCAATAACCGGATTCTCAAGATCGACAGCGAATTTACAGAGGTGCTCGAGGTCTTTGACCGCTTCACCATGCCCGACGGCTCGGAGACGCGGCTCAAAAATCCGAAGGGCGTCTATGTTTCGCCGGATACCGGTCTGATGTACATTGCCGACAACGAAAACGCGCGCGCACTGGTCGCAAAGCCCGACGGCACCGTTGTCATGGAAATCACAAAGCCGGCATCCACGGTCTACGATCAGCAGCTGACCTTTCTGCCGCAGAAAATCCTCTGCGACAATGCGGGCAATATCTATATTGTCCTGAACAACACCACAAAGGGCGCTGCAATGTTCGACGCAAACGGCGAATTCATCGGATACTACGGTGCGAATGCCGTTGCGGCAACGGCAACCGTCATCGCAAACCACTTCTGGAACGCGATCGCCTCCGAGGAGGAAAAGCGCTACCGCTCCAGAAGCACGCCGACGGCGTTCGATAACTTCGATATCGACACGGTCAAGGGATTTATCTATACCTCGACCTCCTCCGGCTCGACCGACACCGATATTGTCAAGAAGGTCAATCCGGAAGGCTACAATCTGTTCAGCTATATGTCGAACTACACATGGGGCGACCTGTTCTCCACATGGTATTCCGGCACAACCTATAAAACCAAAATCGTCGATATCGACATCGGCGATGACGGCTCAATCAACTGCCTCGATGCGACAACCGGCAGAGTGTTCCAGTATGACAAGGAGGCCGATCTGCTCTTTATCATGGGCGCGACCGGCGATCAGGTCGGTGCCTTCACGCAGGGCAATGTCGCTGCCGTTGAGACAAAGGGCGCGGGCTGCGAGAATATCTATGTGCTCGATGCCGGAAAAGGCACGGTCACGATCTTCGGGCAGACGGTCTTCGGGCAGATTGTTCACGATGCAACCGCGAAATATAACGGCGGCTACTATGAGGAGGCGCTCGAGCCGTGGCTGGAGGTCGTCAAGCGCGACGGCAACTATCGCAGAGCCTATCTCGGTATCTCCAGCGCCTACTACAACATGGGCAGATACAAGGAGTCGATGGAATATGCGAAAAAGGCGGATGCCTCGGGGCGCTATAACCGCGCATTCGAGCGCTACCGTTCGCAGTGGCTCAGGGAGCATCTGACGCAGATTCTGCTCGGCGCTGTGCTGATCATCGCAGGCGTCATGCTGCTCAAGCATGTTGTCCGGAAGCAGAAAAGCAAAAATCAACAGGCAGAACCGGCACAGACCGGTTCCGGAACGTAAGGAGGTGTGCTGCATATGATGGATCTGACACAGCCGCAGTGGGTGAAGCATGTGGTCTTTCATCCCTTTGAGGGCTTTGAGGATCTGCGCTGGAAAAAGGGCGGCACGCTCAAATATACGGCGATTATCATTTTTGCGCTGTTCATCGCGCTGATTGCAATTGACCGCTGGTGCGGATTCCAGTTCCGGCCGCTGCCCGATGTGATGTTCTCCGTGGTGCCGTATATCATGCGCTCGGTGGTCTACTTCCTTGCGTGGGTGCTCGGAAACTGGGCAATCTGCACGCTGCTCGACGGCGAGGGCACGATGAAAAATATCGCGATCTACAGCTCCTATGCGCTGATCCCCTATATCGGGCAGATGTTCGCGCAGGTGATTCTTTCGCATATTCTTGTCCGCGCGGAGGCAGTGTTCTTCGATACCGTCTATTATGTCGGCATCATCTGGACGGTGCTGCTGCTGTTTAACGCAGTCAAGGCGGTGCATCAGTATACCTTTACAAAGACTGTCATTGCGATTATCCTGACGCTCTTTGCCATGCTGGTCATTCTGTTCCTTGCGGTGCTGTTCCTTTCGCTGTTCCAGAAGGTTTATGTGTTCTTCTATTCGCTGTATACAGAGATTCTGTATCGCGTGAGAGTGTGAGAGGCGGTGTTCGGATTGCAGAAAAAACGTCATATCCTTTGCTGCCTGCTCGCAGCTGCCATGATGCTCCCGACCGCCGCAATGCCCGCCTACGCAGAGCCGGATGCTGAATCTGCTGCGGAGACGGAGCCCGCGCAGGACGCGGATGCGGATTCCGGTTCGCAGGCGAATCCCGACTGGGTGGATCGCTCCGAAAAGGACGTCTTTGCGAAGATGCGCAAGGTCGCGGAAAATGATAAGCTCGAGTTCTGGGCGTGGGACGCCGAAAAGCTCGATGAGGACAACGATGAAAAGCCGGAGGACCTCTTTGCACTGGTCAACAAGGCAAACGGGTATATCTGGTGGACCTCGCCGATCAATGCGGAGGGGGATGCGCTGGCTTCACCGGTGCTGCGTGCGGAGGTCCGCTCCGGACTGGTGCTGACTGCGGCGCAGATTCTTGAACGCTCAACCACCAATGTCCGCTCCGGCGATACGCTCAAAACCGTGATCAGCTATTCGGATGTCAAAAACGGCGTCAAGGTCACCTATAATTTCCGCAAGGTCGGCATCAAGATTCCCGTGACCTATGTGCTCGGCGAGGATTATCTCGAGGTCAGCGTCGATACCGCAGGCATCACCGAAAAGAACGATGCCTCCGCCGATAAGCCCGTGCTCGCGCAGTCGCTTGCGATGCTCAACGGCTTCGGTGCCGCGGGGCTCGATGAGGAAGGCTATTTTGTCATCCCCGACGGCAGCGGCGCGGTCATCAACTTCAACAATCAGAAGTATTCCGCCAAGACCTACAGTCAGATGATCTACGATGTCGATACAACCGCTGTGCCGAAAACAAAGGGTCCGGTGGTGGAGGGCGTTTCGCTCCCGATGTACGGCATCTGCAAGGGCGAGAATGCGCTGCTCGCGGTCGCCTCTGAGGGCGACGGCAGCTGCATGCTCTGCGCCGATGTCAGCGGCACCGGTCAGTCGAATACCGAATATAACCGCTGCTACTTCAAATTCGTGCTGCGCTCCTCTGACCAGTATTATCTCGGCAGCGACCAGCTCAATCCGCTGGATGTCTACGAGAAAAATCTGACGCACCGGAATCTGCAGGTGCGGTACTATCCGCTGACGGCTGACGATGCGGTCAATGCGGACGGCGGAAAAGAGCTCGATTATGTCGATATCGCGGCGCGCTACCGGCAGTATCTGCTCGATGATATGCATGTGCAGAAAACCGCTGCCGCGAATCAGGCAAAGCTCTATATCGACCTCTACGGCGGCTGCATGAAGCAGCGGAATGTCCTCGGATTTCCGGTGTTCATGAAAACCTCGATGACCTCCTATGCGGAGATGCAGAAGATTCTGGAGCAGCTTAGGGGTGCGGGCGCGGAGAATCTGGTTGTGTCGCTCAACCGCTGGACCGATGCGGGCATTGCCGGAAAAGTCGATTTCAAAGCGAAAGCCTCCGGCACGCTCGGCGGCAGCTCCGGCTTCCGAAAGCTGACCGATTACATGAACGGAAACAGCATCGAATGGTATCCGACGGTGACGAACACCGCATATTACTCCGGCAACGGCTACTGGTCGCTGACCGACACCGCGGTGCGCGTTTCGGGTTCGTTTGCGCGTCTCGTGGACTATGAACGCGCCTACGGCGTGCCCTACGGCGAAAAGAAAACCATGTCGCTGCTTTCGCCGAATGTCTTTGCGGAGCTCTATCAGAAGCTTGCGAAGAACTATAAAGATGCAGGGCTCAGCAGCGTCAGCATCGGCGGGCTTTCCTCGGCGCTCTACGGCGACTACGGCAAGAAAACCGGCACCTCGCGCGATCAGACGATGCAGGCTGTGGAGGAGAGCCTCAGGCTGCTGAAATCCGATGTCGGGGCGGTGCTCTCGGAGGATCCGAATGCCTATGTGCTGCCCTATACCGACACGATCACCGATCTGCCGCTCTATTCCTCCGGCTTCAACATCTTTGACGGCGATATCCCGCTCTATCAGCTTGTCATGCACGGCGTGATTCCGTATTCGACCAAGGCGGTCAACGGCAGCGCCGATGCCGAACGGCTCGTGATGCTCGCACTCGCCGCAGGCAGCAATCTGCGGTTTGATATGCTCGGGGCGGAGACCAGCGAGCTCAAGGACACCGATTTCGATGTCTACTACTACGCCTTCTCCGACTATTGGATCGAGAACGCCGCGCAGTATTATGACTTCACAAAGGATATCCTCGCAAAGATCAGCGATTCTGAGATCATCAGCTATGTGCGCGAGGATGACCGCATCACCACAAAATATGCAAACGGCGTTGAGACCGTTGTCGATCTGAACGAATGCTCCGTGACGGCGGACGGTCAGACGAGATTTCTCAAGGATTATGTCCGGGAAGGAGCGGAGGTGTTTGAATGAAAATTCCGTATGAACGCAGAAAAGCCCTCTATGGCTACGGCTTTATCTCGATCTGGATGATCGGCACGCTGCTCTGGTTCCTGATTCCGCTGCTGGAATCGCTCTGCTACTGCTTCATGGATAACACGCAGCTCAAGCCGGATGTCGGCGGCATGCACAAGGTCTGGCTGTGGAGCGTCGGGCAGAACTGGCTCGCGAACTTCAAATATGCCTTTGCTGCCGATCCGCAGTACAAGCAGAATCTGATCACCGTCCTCAAGGATACCGCGATCACCACGCCGATGATCCTGATTTTCTCGCTGTTTATCGCGGTTATTCTGAATCAGGAGTTCAAGGGCAGGGGATTCGCGCGCGCGATCTTCTTCCTGCCGGTTATCATCGCGACGGGACCTGTCTACAACATCATCAGCGGTGATATCGCAAGCACCGGCGCGGACAGCGGCGCACAGTTCTCCACGCTCTTTGAGACCGACATCGTCGATCAGCTCCTCGAATTCCTCGGCGTGATGAATATCAGCGCGCAGCTAAGCAATATCATCAATTCTGTTGTGACCAATATCTTCGGTCTGGTCTGGAGCAGCGGCATCCAGATCCTGATCTTCCTGGCAGCGCTCCAGAATATCCCCGTTTCCGCAAAGGAGGCGGCTTCGATGGAGGGCGCAACCGCGTGGGAGTACTTCTGGAAGATCACGCTGCCCTATGTCAGCCCGATGATCCTTGCAAACTTTATCTACACGGTCATCGACTCGTTCACCAAGACCGATAATCTGGTTATGGCGCGCGTGCTCGACAAGCAGCTCGACTGGGACTATGCCTATGCCGCTGCAATGGCGTGGAGCTATTTCGCGATTGTCATGGTGGTGGTCGGCATTGTTGTCATGATCATCAACAAGTATATCTTCTACGAAGTGGAATAAGGGGGTGCAGATATGGATTTGGAAAACAAACTGAACCCCGAGGTTTCCGAGGATGCTGCACCGCTCCGTGAACCGAGCGGCAGACCGGAGCATCCGCAGCTGCCGGAAGGGTATATCCCGCCGAGCGCTGTGCCCGATGTCCATGAGGAACATGATGTCGGCGAGGGCATGTCCAAAAAGGAAGCCATGAAGATCCGCATGAAGAACATGAACCGGCAGGAGATTGCCTATCTCCGGCGCAAGCAGATCTTTGAGAAGTGCTGGCCGGTGTTCCGGTTCCTGATTCTGTTCGGGCTGGGATTTGTCATCCTCACGCCGCTGATGTTCATGATCTCCTACGGCTTCCGCGAGAATACCGATATGAATGACCCGACGATCATCTGGATTCCGCGGCATCTGACGCTGCGCATCATGAAGCAGACGATCAACGCGATGGGACTGACGCAGTCCAAAAACAATCCGCTGATCAATACGCTCGTGCTCAATATCGGCTGCTCGCTCTGTCAGGTTGTGACCTGCGCGCTCACCGGCTACGGCTTTGCGCGGTTTAAGTTCAAGGGCAGAAATCTGCTGTTCGGCATCGTCATCCTCATGATTCTTGTCCCGACGCAGATTATCTCGATTCCGCTTTACAGCACGTTCCGGAACTTCCTGTTCGGGCATGTCAACCTGATCGACAGCAAGCTCGTCATGTATCTGCCGGCGCTGACCGCAAACGGTATCCGCGCGGGTCTGATGATCTTCATTTTCCGGCAGTTCTTCCGCGGTCTCCCGAAGGAGCTCGAGGATGCGGCGTATCTCGACGGCTGCGGTCCGCTCATGACGTTTTTGCGCGTCATGGTGCCGAATGCAGGCTCCTCATTCCTGACGGTCTTTCTGTTCTCGATCGTCTGGTACTGGAATGATTACTATGTCGCGAGCTCGTTCTTTACCAATACAAAGACGATTTCGCTCGTGCTCAAAAATCTCGACGGTACGCTCAATATCGCAATCTTCAACAATGCGAATGCGAATGTCAGTGCGCGTGAGAAGATCGTCTGGCTCGAGGCGGGCTGCCTGATCTCGATTACCCCGATGCTCATCCTCTATGCGCTGCTGCAAAAGCACTTCACTGAGGGTATCGAACGCTCCGGCATTGTGGGATGATATGATCTCCGAACCCTTGTTTATTTGTGTAAAAAAGGAAGCCGCTCCGGTCATGCTGATGGAGCGGCTTTCTCTCATCTATACATAAAAATGGGGTCTGGGGATAATAGCCCCAGTGGGGGTGGGGCAACAATGCCAACAACTTAAGATGTTGCGTTTCCCAGTGAATTGCGCTGCAATTC
>CAMKLV010000047.1:0-26949 GCA_946413695.1 uncultured Ruminococcus sp.
CTCAGAACGGTACTTATAGGGCGCGGTCATGGTCAGGAGATGTTTCAGTGTTACATCATAGATCGTTTTCTCGCCGCGCTTGACGGTATAATCCGGAAAAAAGTCCAGCACTTTCTGTTCGGTGCTTGCAATCAAGCCGCGGTCAATGGCGATACCGGTCAGCAATGCCATAATGCCTTTTGTGATAGAGTTTATGTTCACGGGTGTATCGTTTTCAAACCCGCGCCATGCGTCTTCGTAAACAATCTCACCGTTTTTGATCGCACAGATCTGACAGATGTTGCTTTCGTTGCCGGTACTTTCCGCAATATACCGGTGGAGTTCTTCTTTCGTCATGGTTGACCTCCGTACAAGATTAATTGCTGTAAACTCGATCGAAATACCTACAGTATCTATATTGTATCAAATCTATTTTTAATTGTCAACACATATTTCTGATAAACTGAACTGCCTTCCAAGCGCATTGTCAACTTTACCATACTGCTATCCCCCCTCTGTTCTGGCAGTTGTATAAATAGCAGAATTCTCTTTAAAACTGAAAAAAGATGGAAAAAAAGGGGGCCAAAATTGCCAATCTTTGTACTATATTATGGAGGGCATTCTCACGATATCCGAAATCAAAGCGATAAAAACCGCTTTTCAGAAAGCACCGGCAGTTTTCACAATAGTCATTACACCCTCTGTTCCGTCAGTTATATAAAAACGATTCGCATATCATTGAAGTAGGAGGAATGTAAATGAGCAACGAGATTATGATTTTCCGGAATGATGTGTTCAGCGATGTACGAACAGTGATGATCGACGATGAACCGTGCATCTGTTATGAGAACAGCCTTCTGTAATTGGTATCAGCAGCGTGTGCGCCTCAATCGGCGGACGGTAGATGTTTCCGTTATAATTCATAACATTACCTCATTTCTTATATTTCATATTTCTCTGATTATCGAATTGATTCGTTTGTTTTATGAGCTGCAAGCGTGGACTTACAGCTCGGTGTTAATATTATAAAGTCCTTTTCCTGCCCCTGATCGCCGCCATTGCGTCCAGATCACCGTGATTGATCTCATGCTCCAGCGCTGCGATAATGCTCCCTTTGCGTCTCAGAAAGTCCGGACCGGTCAGGTTCCTGCCGGAGATCGTATGATGCGTAATAAACGAGCAATCACAGGTCAGATTCTCCACAAAGGTTTTCAGTTCGATCAGCATTTCCTTTTCGGAAAGCGAGTCAAACTCCCCTCTCTGTGCTTCTTCGAGCAGCGGCGTACCGGGGAACAGTGTCAGACCGCCCGTGCCGACGAGCATCGGCTTGCACTGACTGAATATCTTTGCGGAATTGACAGCATGATCGTAACTGTGCTCTCTGCCTGCCACACCGTTCAGAAACGTCATCCAGTAGTCGATGCCGGCTTTCTCCAGCTTGTGACATTGCTCCAGAATATCTGCGGAGGTATAGCCCTTGTTGATGCGGTCAAGCGTCCAGTCATCGCCGCTTTCGATACCGAGGGAGATTTCACGCAAGCCCATTTCCTTCAGGCTTCTGAGCTGTTCGACGGTCTTGTTGCGAATGTCGGTCACTCTGGTCGCCGCATAGATGTACTCCATCTTCGGCAGATATTTGTTTATCATTTCAAGGATCGGTGCGAGCTTGTCATAGCAAGCGGATTGGCACTTAAAAGCTGAATCGTTCTTGCATCGGGCGCGATACTTGCGATCTCCTGCAAGTCCTGTTCGATCCACTCCATCGGCTGCATTTTGAACGGCACATCACGGTACATCGTGCAGAATTTGCACCTGTTGTGGGTGCAGCCCTGTGTGATCTGCAACAGCGGAAATGTCTCCCAATAGGGGTTGCGGTAAACGGTTCCTGTAAAATGCATAATATCATCTCCTTTGAATATATGCTACCACAGTCACTTGACAAATTCAATATACAGAATAAAATATTGACAGAAAGTCTTACGCTTTTCTAATTCTGTAAGAAATAAGCGCGATCATTATGGCAGAACGGACTAAGTTGTGGATCGCCGACAGGATGAAAGAACTGATGAAAACAAAGCCACCGGATAAGATCAGAGTGACCGAATTCGGCGGATACGGATGTGCAGATGATGTTTGCGTCTATGCCGGAGAATATGAAGACGGTATATTTTTAAGCATGGCACTTTGATTATTATAGAGCGAAAGCAAATTGTTGAGAGAACCGGAATGCAGCAGCATGCTGTCATGCTCCGGCTTTGAAAAGAGACAAAGCGAATCGAAAGCCCTGCTGTCAGATCGCAGGGCTTTTTGCGTATTCGGTTCAGAACGGATTGACAATCCGCAGCGATTCTGCTATACTGTATCTATGGATACGATCCCGACATTTATATCAAACGGAGGAAGTAAACAATGGATACAGAAATGAACCGGATCTCTGATCTGAATATCTACCTGACGAGAATGCAGCGCTCCATACTGGACAAGATGTTTTTCATGGATAAGGTTTTTGAGCCGTTCCGGTATGTGCTTGATTTCGGCTGCGCAAACGGAGAGCTGATCAAGGCGATGAAGCCGATGTTTCCCGAATACGAATATATCGGCTATGACATCAGCCCCGAAATGATCGAAGCCGCACGCAGAAATGTTCCGGATGCACAGTTCTTTGACAACTGGGAACGGATCGGGATTCCGTTTTCAGAGAGCCTGATCAGTATTTCCAGTACAGTACATGAGGTTTATTCCTATTGCGATGAAAAGGATATTGACATCTTCTGGAACAGAGTGTTCGGAAGCGGCTTTCAATATGTTACGATCCGCGACATGATGTATGCGCGGGCGGAGGATATTCCTGTCCGCACAGATCAGTTTGACGCTGTCCGGCACAGCAGCTGTGCAGAATGGCTGGAAAGCTTTGAGCAAGTTCGAGGCAGAATCAAGACACAGCGTCAGCTTGTGCATTTCCTGCTGAAATACAAATATACGCAGAACTGGGAACGGGAAGTGCATGAAAATTACTTCCCTGTTTACACGGAAGATCTGATGAAGCGAATCCCCGATTCCTACAGGCTTGTATACAAGGATGTGTTTACACTCCCCTACACTGCCTGGCAGATCCGCAAGGATTTCGGCTTTACGCTGACGGATCACACCCACATCAAACTGATACTGGAACGAATCCGCTGAAAGGACAAATAAATATCGCAAATGCAAGGGACAGAATATTCCCCTACCCCTTGCAGCATAGTGAGAAAAGAATTACAGATATGCTCAATATATTTTTCAAAGGAAACTACACTTCAGATGAACAGCTTATAAAGAGAAAACAAATACCCGACGATGCAGTAGAATATGCTGTTGTACCAAATCTGAATAAAGTATTTGGAAAGGGGTTTCTTCTGACTTTTCCGTTGTTTGCAGGAATGGTAGCCGCAACACTTCTGAAAGTAAAGGACATTGAGTATCACCTGACAATGGGAATTGATGTGATCATTTCCTTTTTGATTGTGATTGTCTCGGTATCTCTCCTGACTTTGGTACATGAAATCATACACGCTCTTTTCTATCCGGTCAGTTCTGTAAAGGAAATCTGGAAAGCAAAAGAACAAGGGGCATATTTTGTGTACTGCGAGGATGAGATTTCAAAAACAAGATTGATTGTCTTGTGCCTTGCACCCATGTTTATTCTCGGGATTATCCCGTTTGTCATCTGGCTGCTGCTGCCGCAGTTTATTCCGATGCCTTATAATCTTGCGGTTGCAATTATTTTCTGGCTGATGACAATTATGTCAATGGGCGACGTTGCCAATGTGTATCATGTGCTGAAAGAAGTTCCGAAAAACGCGAAAGTCTTTAATCACGGATTATTACGATCATTTTATAGAGAAAGCAGGTAAATGGGCAGGCAAAACCCTGCTCTTGTGCATGAAGTCTTTTTGGATGTAACAGAACCGGATAACCGTCCAGCAAACGGTTATCCGGTTTCTGCGTATCCGCCTTTCTCCGTGCAGAGAAAAACATTGTTCGTACTATTTCATCAATTCTCCCGCAGCCGTTCCACAACACTTTCACGGCAGATTAACCTGTATGCAAAATACGGTATCACCGCAGAAAGCAGCAGCAGGATCGGAATACAAATCACAAGCGGAAGCAGTGTAAAATGATAACTGAAAAAGAACATTTCCGCCGCAACGCTTTTCACAACGGTCAAGCTGATCACTGTACCGATTACAATTGAGCCTGCCGCGGTCAGCGCCGCATAGTGAATCCCCTCCCACATGAGCATCTTTCCCATCTGACTGCCTGTCATGCCGATTGCATTCATCATGGCAAGCTCGCGCTTTCGGGACAGAATACCGGTTATCATAGCATTCACAAAGTTCAGGATACCGATCAGTGCCAGTATGCCGGAGAGCGTGCCGCCGACCAGTTTGACCATATTCGTAAAGTCTGCATATTCCGCTTCATAGTCATGCTTATTTTTCATCCTGAGCCTACTGTCCTGCTCAACCAGTTCCCGAATCTGTGCGTCCGCATCATCAAAATGATCCGCATCTGCTCTGAGCATAACAGACATCGCATTGCGGTTATCCGTCAGCGAAAAATACTCGCTTTCAGGTAACATCACATGTCCGTAAATGAACGTGTATTGCTGTGAACTCAGTCCATAGGGAATATCACAGACTGCCATGACCTCATAGTCCTTGCTGTTCTTGCCGCATGACAGCGTCAGGATATCTCCCGGTTCATAGAAATCATCATCGGTGTTTTTCTCGTCATCGCCGATTTCAATATAGCTTGTAAAAACGAGCGCATAGTTTCCGCTTGCAAATTTCTCCCTGTCCAGTTCACCTTTGACAGGTGTCAGTTCACTGAGAAAGTCGGGGCGTATGCCGTAAATATCGGTGAGCAAATCGCCTTTTCTCTCGCCTGTCTCTGTACCCTTAGCAAGCATTCTCAGCTCTAAATAATTGCCGAAGTCCGGTTTTTCCCATGCGGCAAAGTCCTCATTTTCATAGGCTTCTTCCCATTTTTCAGCGTTCGCATATTTCTCATACAGCTTTTCAGCCTTTTCCATTGCATTTCCGGTAAGATGCAGATCGCCGTTTTCAAAATACACCGGACACATCTGCGAAATGCCGTCGATCTGTTCTAAGGCTTTCACCTGTTCAGGCGTGATTTTACGCAGATCGTCTTTCTCTGTGATTGAAGCTGTTTCTGCCTGCTTGACAACAAAATCCCCTGTGATCTGGGCGCTGATGTACTTCTCCATATCTATTCCGTTCAGATATGTGAACAGCGTGTTCACAAGCACCATGCTCAGCGTCAGTGAAAGCACGACAACAACGGTCTTTTTCCTGCTGCGGGACATGTTGTTCCTTGCCACGGAAAACGGGGAGATTCTGCCGGTTTTCTTATCGCTTTTTTTGGTACTCAGGTTTGTATCATTATATCGGAGAGCTTCGATCGGAGAGACATTTCCGGCAATTCTGCAAGGTTTCCGGCAGCTGATCATGACAGTCTCATATGTAAACAGTGCCGAGATCAGGCAGATGATCATAAGCAGCTTCGCGCTGACAGAATAGCTCGCTGCTGAGAGTATGTTTATGGTACGCATGATGGACTGCATCATGACATTTCCGATCAGAATGCCGCTGACAAGTCCGATCGGGATTCCGACTGCGCAATAGATCGCAGCCTGTGTCCTGACCATCTGCTGTATCTGCCGGGACGTTGTACCGATCGTTTTCAGCAGACCGTAGCTGCGGATATTTGCTGAGATATTGATATGAAAAATATTATAGATAATCAGATACCCCGCCGCGAAGATCACAAGAATCATTACAATACCGCCTGCAGCCATTTCGCCGTCCACAGAGCTTGTGGTATACGCCCAGTTGATGCCGAAATCAGGTGCTTTTTTCTGATCGCCGTACAGTCTTTTCAGAAGCGCATCCGTCTTGCTCTCAATATCAAAGCTGTTGGAATAATTGAAGTCCACCTGCCAGTAGCCTGCATAGGTCAGGAATTCCTGCGAATAGAATTCGACAGCAGGCGTCGGCGCATATGTATCCGCAAAGGCTCTTGATACCCATGCAGCCTGTGCCATAGCGAGCTTTTCGCCCTGCCAGTATCCGCAGAGCGTAAACTTGTGCTCTGAGATTTCGCCGTCCACATCCAGCGTAACCGGCACAGTTATCCCCAGTTCATAAGGGAGATTCAGCTCATCCAGCACAAGTGTACTGACGGCGATCTCATCTTCGCTTTCGGGAAGTCTGCCGGTTGTCGGCGCACAGAACGTCGCTTTTGCCGCGTCTTCATTCCCTGCACAGTTGACCTCAACAGCGATATTTTTGAATTCCGGATTGACTGCACGCCCGACAATGATCCGGTATACCACATCTTTGGCAGCGCTGTCCGCCTTTACTTTTTCATAATCCCCGGGCAGAACATATTTGAGTCCTGTCATTCTGTCTCCGCCGACCTGCCGCATGGTTTCCCGCTGTATGCCGTTGACCAGACTGCCGCCGATAGTGGTCAGTGCCGTAAACAGGATACAGGTCAGTACAATGGACAGGATCACCATCAGATTCATTTTCCGGTTGGATTTGAGCTCACGAAATGCAAGGCGGCGGATCACCTTGCGATTGTTGACCTTATTCATTGGGCTCACCGCCCTTAATGATATGCCCGTCCTCAATCCGGATCATTCTGTCAGCCATCTGTGCAATTGCTTCGTTATGCGTGATCATGACAATGGTCTGGCTGAATTTCTGTCCGGTCACTTTCAGCAGACTCAGCACATCCTGCGAAGTCCTGCTGTCGAGGTTGCCGGTCGGCTCATCAGCAAGGATGATTGCCGGTTTCGCCGCCAGTGCACGGGCGATTGCCACTCTCTGCTGCTGACCGCCCGAAAGCTGATTCGGCAGACGGTTCTGCATACTTTCCAGACCCAGAGAGCGGATGACCTCGCCCACGAATTTTTCGTCAACGTCATTGCCGTCAAGCTGAATCGGGAACACGATATTTTCGTATACATTCAGCGTCGGCACAAGGTTGAAGGACTGGAACACAAAACCGATCTTGCGTCTGCGGAAAATCGTCAGGGCTTCATCTTTCAGAGAAAAGATATCCTTATTCTCCACAAACACCTTGCCGGATGTCGGTCTGTCCAGTCCGCCGAGCATATGCAGGAGTGTCGATTTGCCGCTGCCCGATGTGCCGACAATTGCAGCGAATTCGCCCTGCCTGACGCTTAAATTTGCATTGTCGAGTGCTGTGACTTTGCTCTCGCCCTCGCCGTAGATTTTGGTCAATGCTTCTGTTTTCAATACTTCCATCGTATCACCTCACAAAAAATGCAGTGAATTTCCTTCACTGCACGCATTATAGCAAAAGATTCTTTCGAGAATCTGTCTGAAATCTAACGGTTCTGACAGAATTCACTTTGGCAGATAGATTTTGAAAACAGACCCGTCACGATTTGATTCCGCTGTGATATAACCGCCCTGCCCTTCGATGATCTGTCTGCAGAGATACAGCCCGATGCCCACGCCGTTTTGCTCCCTGACATTCTGTCCGCGATAAAATCTCCCGAAAATGCGCGGAAGCTCCTCCTCCGGAATGCCGATGCCCTGATCTGCAACAGAAATACAGGCAAACATCTCAAACGGTTTGACGCCGACCGTGATCCTTGTCCGTTCCGGCGAATATTTTACGGCGTTGTCAAGGATATTGAAAAGCGCCTCCTGCGTCCACTTGCTGTCAAAGATTGCGGTGCAGCTTTCAGCGGCATAGCAGATCTGTATCTGTTTGCTTTCAGCTGTCGGCGTGATCTGCTCGATTGCCGATCTGATCATTTTGTCCGTGTCATTCTCACAGGACGATAACTGAAACGTTCCGGTTTCGAGCCGTGAGGTTTTGACAAGCGACTGTATCAGGAAGTCGAGCTTTTCCGACTGCTGCCGAATCTCGCCCACAAGCAGTCTGCTTTGCGCATCCAGTTCCTGCTCCTGCAAAAGCTGTGTATAAAGCAGAATATTGGCGAGCGGCGTTTTTGTCTGGTGGGAGATATCGGACACAAGCTCTTTCAGCTTTTCACGTTCCTGCTCCGTTTTCTGATATGACAGCTTTGAAGAAGTCAGATACCGCAGCCATTTGGATTCCAGCTGAGAGAGCATTGTTTCATCATAATCGGATTCGGAAAAAGTCCCGTTGATGCCGTCCTCCAGCATTTTGTCAAGACGCGCGATCAGCTTTTTGTCTGTGAATATCATTCTGCCCTCCACACATAGCCGATTCCGTAAACTGTCTGGATGCATTCCGCTGCGCTCAGCTTTTTGCGCAGTCTGCCGACAGTCACGGACAGCGCGTTTTCGTCCACATACTCCGCGCTGTCTGTCCAGATTCTGTCCATCAGGAACTCTCTTGCAAGTGTCTGCCCTTTGTTCTGAATCAGCAGCCGAAGGAGCTTTTGCTCGGTCTTGCTCAGTTCTATGGGCGTATTGTTCACGGAGAATTCCATTTTATCAAAATCAAAGCTGTACTTTCCGTCTGAGTAGACACCGGATGCAGAGCGAACGGTATTCCGCAGCACTTTGTTAATTCTCGCGCGCAGTACCATCAGGCTGAACGGTTTGGTGATATAGTCATTTGCACCAAGCTCCAGACCGGTGACCTCATCTGTTTCAAGATCGTTTGCTGTCAGGATAATGACGGGTGTATCGGATGACTGACGGAGCTTTCGCAGAAAATCAAAGCCGTTCCCGTCCGGCAGATTGATATCGAGAATGATGAGATCAGTCGGCTCAGAGGGCTTGAAATCGGAAAGTCTGTATAACTGCCGAAAAGAATAGTCTTCCTGTTTCAGGGCAAGGACAATGCCGTTGTTCAATCCGCTGTCGTCCTCAATGATCGTAATATGCTTCATAATGTTACCTCGCTGAAATGTGCTCCTATTATTGTAGCATATCTGAGCGGAAATTGCAAGATTCGGAAACAGGAAACTAACCCGCGGGATCGTGACTTACGAAGCAGAATATTCTCTCGGGATACCGAACGCTCCGTCTTGATGATCCGCCGCATACACAGCAAAGTCAATCCGGTTTTAATCATAAATACTCCTGATCACCCTTGCAGGGATGCCGACTGCGATCATTTTTTCCGGAATATCTTTCGTCACAACCGAGCCAGCACCGATCACTGCATTGTCACCGATTGTCACGCCCGAAAGAATCGTCGAGTTCGAGCCGATCCACACGTTTTTGCCGATGTGAATGGGCTTCGGGAACAGATCGTGCCGTTCTTCGGGAAGAAGCCCGTGATTCAGCGTTGCAAGCACCGTGTTGTGACCGATCAGTGCGCCGTCACCGATAAAGATGCCGCCCTGATCCTGAAATTTGCAGCCCGCGTTGATGAACACATTTCTGCCGAGATGTATATTCTTTCCGCAGTCTGTGTAAAACGGAGGAAACAGCCCCACTTCAACAGGTTCACCGATCAGCTCGGACATCAACGCATTGATCTCATCAGGCGTATGACAGCGGCTGTTGATCTCCATTGTGATGCGGATTGCATCCTGACTCAGTTTGTGCATGATCTGATGCACATCGCTCTGCGCCGTGACCTGTTTGCCGCTGTTCATCAATTCAAGAAATTCTGCTGTTGTCATTGCTGTTTCGTCCATGAGTTTATTTCAGATACTCGCTGTAAAATGCTTCGAGCTTGTCGAACGGAATGACCTTTCCCTCGCCGCCGTCATAGAGATCGGTATGCGAAGCACCTTCGATCACGAGAAGCTGCTTGTTGCCGGCATACGGATTGCCTTTGAGCATATTCTCATAGGCGTCTTTGCCGAAGTAGAACGAATGCGCCTTGTCGCCGTGCATCACCATCACAGCGGAGCGAATCTCATTGCTGTACTGCAGTATCGGCATATTGATGAATGACATGCAGCCGATCTTGTTCCAGCCGTCGTTGGAATTGAGGGAGCGCGGATGATAGCCGCGTTCGGTCTTGTAATAGGCATGATAATCCTTGACAAAATAAGGCGCGTCCTCCGGCAGCGGATCAATCACACCGCCGCCGAGCGCATATTCGCCGGACTGATAATCGCTGATACGCTGCGCGCACAGTGCCTGCTTCATGGCATAGCGCTTTTCCTCACTGTCATCGGCATCAAAATAGCCCTTTGCGTTCACTCTTGTCATATCGTACATCGTGGAAGCAACAGTCGCCTTGATGCGTGTATCCAGTGTAGCCGCATTGAGCGCCAGACCGCCCCAGCCGCAGATACCGAGAATACCGATGCGTTCGGGGTCAACATTCTCCTGAATGGAGAGGAAGTCCACCGCTGCCAGAAAGTCCTCTGTGTTGATGTCGGGAGAAGCCATGTATCTCGGCTGTCCGCCGCTTTCACCTGTAAACGAGGGATCAAAAGCAACGGTCAGGAATCCGCGCTCAGCAAGCGTCTGTGCATAGAGACCGCTGCACTGCTCCTTGACCGCTCCGAACGGACCGCACACAGCGATTGCCGGAAGCTTGCCGGAGGCGTTCTTCGGTGTATACAGATCGGCGGCGAGCGTGATGCCGTAGCGGTTGTGGAACGTGACCTTTTTGTGGTCAGCCTTTTCGGACTTCGGGAACGTCTTGTCCCATTCCTGCGTTAAAGTCAGCATTTCATCTTTCATTTCAGATACCTCCGTTTTTTCTGAGTGTGTAGGTGAGAAAGTCCAAGCAGTCAATGCGGTCATTATACTTGTGGACGCTGTCAAGAAGCGTCTGCCGGTAGGCTTTCAAGAGCTTTTCGAGCTCTGCGTATCGCTTTTCCGCAATCAGCATCAGACATTTCGCTGCCATTTCATCATCGAAGCCCATATCGCGCAGATTTTCGGTCATGACCGCTGTTTTGTCAGCTGCGTTTGCCATATTCTCACCTCCTGTTTCCGATGGCTTTAGTATAGCACAAAAGCCGCGATATGTAAAATATCTATTTTGAATCATCTGTCATTCTTGACAGGAATCATAAAATCAGGTATAATAAAATGAACAACAATCGGAGGTGTGCTGTGGAAATACGGGTTTTACGCTATTTTCTTGCCATTGCAAGAGAGGAAAACATGACACGGGCGGCGGAGCGGCTTCATATCTCGCAGCCCTCGCTCTCGAAGGAGATCAAAAAGCTTGAGGAGGAACTGGGTCACGAGCTGTTTATCCGAACGAATAAATGCATGCTGCTCAATGATGAGGGCATGCTCCTGCGCAAACGTGCCGAGGATATTCTCGCAATGGTGGACAAGACTGCCGAGGAGTTCAGTCAGCTTGACAACATCATCGGCGGAGAAATCCGCATCGGCTGCGCAGAGAGCCATCTCATCAAATACCTTGCACGGAGTATCAAATCATTCAAGGAACAGTACCCGAACTTCATTTTTCACATTTTCAGCGGCGATACCGAACCTGTTGCGGAGCGGCTGGACAGAGGAATTCTCGACCTCGCCGTGATCGTTGAACCGCCGAATCTTTCAAAGTACAATTATCTGTCAATCCCCGAAAGCGACAAATGGGGGCTTGTGATGCTGAAGGACAATCCGCTTGCTGAAAAGGAATATGTGGCCCTCGAAGATTTATACGGTTTGCCGCTGTTCTGCTCCGAGCAGTCCATCCGTGTGGATTTTCCGCGCTGGTGCGGCGAAAACACGGACAAACTCAATTTTGCTGGAACCGTCAATCTTGCATACAACGGCTCTGTATTTGTGAAAGAGGGAGTGGGCTGTCTGCTGACATTTGAGCACCTCATCGACACGAGCAGCGAGAGCAGACTTTGTTTCCGCCCGATCAAGCCGACGCTTGAAACGAATATGTATATCATCTGGAAGAAGTATCAGATTTTTTCGCCGATCGCAGAGCTGTTTTTGAAAAAGTTAAAAGAAGATTATCACAATGCATAATAAATTTGTTCCGCCTCTTGCATCTGCCTGCAAAACATGGTATACTAAAAACATCAAATTATCCGCGCGTCGGAAAGGAGGACATATTCCATGAAAAAAAGCATTCTGTTCTGGACGGTTATCGTGTGCGTGCTGTATCTCGCTGCACGCTGGCTTCTCAATCTGAACGGATTGGAGTTCCGCATCTGGATTCGCGAACCGGTCACACTGCTGATTGCAGCAGGCGCGTTCGCCGGTATCTTTCAGCTTCTGCTGCGCATTTCAAACAAAAAAGGCAAAATTGTCTCAATCGTCCTCTGGGCAGCTGCACTGATCGCGTTTTGCATTTACGGAACTTTTTTCTTTATTATGGCACATCGTAATGAAACATCAAGCAATACCGATTTTAACGGGAGACGCTGCGTTGTCGAACACGAACGGGTGATGTGGGAAAGCCGCGAACTGTACTACGCCTATCACGGATGGTTTGTGCGCGGAAAAGTGCTGCTGAACGAAGAATGATCTGCGAGCGGCACGTTCAAACCGGGAGATGATGCGGAATGAAAGCTGCACTGTGTCAGTTTCAAATCGAATTTGAAGCCAAAGCGCAAAACCTGCACCGCGCTGAGCAAATGATCGAAACCGCCGCCGCAGAGCACGCAGAGATTATCTTCTTTCCGGAGATGTCCTTCACCGGCTTTTCGATGAACACGATGCTGACCGGAGAATCCGGCGGCGAGACGATGCATGTCATGCAGGAGTATGCGCGGAAATATCGGATCGCAATCGGCTTCGGCTGGGTGAAGCGAAACGGCGATAAGGGCGAAAATCATTATACTGTTGTGAGCCGCACGGGCGCCGTACTGGCGGATTATGTCAAGATACATCCGTTTTCATTCAGCGGCGAGGACAACCATTATATCGCTGGCAGTCAGACTGCAGTGTTCCCCTTTGCCGGTCACACATTCGGATTGTTTATCTGCTATGATCTGCGCTTTCCGGAAATCTTCCGCGCAGCTGCCGCAGCGGTTGATATCATGATTGTTGCAGCAAACTGGCCGGAAAAACGCATCGCGCACTGGAACAAACTGCTCGAAGCCCGCGCGCTGGAAAATCAGTGCTGGGTGCTCGGCATCAACTGTGTCGGCGATCAGGAAAAACTGCACTATAACGGCAGCAGCCGTGCGGTCAATCCGGAGGGAGAAACCGTGGACTGCCTCTGTGACCGCGAAGGCATCATCTTCTGTGAGATACAGGATGAAGCGGCAGCCTTCCGGAACAGCTTTCCGGCATTGCAGGATCGCAGACCGGCGCTCTATAAAGAGTTGATGTAAAAAAAGCATCAGTATTGGAAAATGATGGATACAGAATCATTGCATTCTGTTTGATACAAAAAAGCACTGAACACTTTGACGGCGCGTCATGGTTCAGTGCTTTTTTGTCTTTTCAGCAATTCAGTTATCAAGCTCACCTATGAACTGTTTGATCTCATCAGCGACAAAATCAGGTCCAAAAACATGGATATATTGATGTCCCAACTTTCTCTTGAAGATATCTGCTTGTTTTTTGCCGTGATACTGCGTTATCAGTCAATCGCATATCGGTTCATTCTACGTTTTTTTCTATGTTCCTGCCCGCTTTATTCTGTGTCCGCCGGAACATCTATGATAACACATTCTCAACAGATAGTCCATCGGGTTTCCCGCGTATTTCATTTTCACTCCATTGACATTCATAGCCGCTTGTGCTATAATAAGAACACTGCAAATTTCCGGTTACCTGTTGCTGTGAGCAGCGCAATGACTGTGACCGCATCAGAATAAAGTTATAAAAGGAGCATCCTTCCATGGCGTTAAACATTATAAACGAAGCCCGGCGCTGCCTCAACTGTCCCAAACCATCCTGTCAAAAGGGATGTCCGATCAATACACCGATTCCGGAAGTCATCCGCACATTTTTAGACGGAGATATTGACAAAGCGGGTGCGCTCCTGTTTGAGAACAATCCGCTCAGTCTGATCTGTTCGCTGATCTGCAATCAGGAAAATCAATGTGAGGGACATTGCGTTCTTGCGAAAAAGAATGCGTCCGTGCTTTTCAGTGCGATCGAGAACTACATCAGCGATGCTTATTTTGATAAAATTGATTCAGAGAATATCAAGAAAAACGGCATCAAGGTTGGTGTGATCGGCGGCGGTCCTGCCGGAATCACGATTGCCATTCTGCTGGCGCGCAAGGGTTATGACATTACACTGTTTGAGTCGAAAGAGAAAATCGGCGGTGTTCTGCGATACGGTATTCCGGAGTTCCGGCTCCCGAAATATAATATTGAACGGTATAAAAAGCTGCTCCTCTCACTTGGCATCAAAATCCGGCCGAACACTTCAATCGGAATCACGATTACAATTGACGATCTGTTCCGGGACGGATACCGCGCGGTCTTTATCGGCACAGGCGTATGGCGTCCGAAAACGCTGCACATCAAGGGCGAAAGCCTCGGCAATGTGCACTTTGCAATCAACTATCTGACAAACCCCGATGTGTATATGCTGGGTGACAGTCTGAATATCATCGGGGCGGGCAATTCTGCAATTGATGTTGCACGCACCGCAATCCGGCACGGATGCCGCAAGGTGACTGTCTTTGCACGTTCACATCGAATTGCAGCAAGCGTCTCTGAAGTGGAGTATGCAAAGCTGGACGGTGTGGAATTTGCAACCGGTATGGAGCCTGTCGAGATCACGGATGAGGGCGTGATCTTTGTTCGCGTGGAACAGGACAGCGACGGAAATAAACATCCGGTTGAAGGCTCTGAAAAGCTGTTTCCGGCTTCCTCGACGATCATTGCGGTCTCGCAGGGTCCGCGCAACCGCATCGTATCCACAACAACCGGACTCGATGTGACAGATCACGGGCTGCTTGTGACAAATACCTACGGACATACTACCCGTGAAGGCATTTTTGCTGCGGGCGATGTCGTACTCGGTGCACGCACGGTTGTAGAGGCGGTGAACCTTTCCAAGCAGGTTGCACAGGCTATGGACGCATATTTGATGCAGACAGAGACAAAAGCTGTGCACTGAATTCTGCGCATTTTCGGTTATGATAGTATGTAAGAAGCAAGGGGGTGTTTCCATGCACTTTTTATGCAAATGCGGTTACGGAATCCATGACAGTTCTGACGGTCTTTCCTATAAAGGCTGGATTATTGCGGATCAGGATTGGGACGAATTCTGTCATCTGACAGACCGGAAAGCTGAACTCCGGTGCAGCGAAAATGCGGATATGCATGAAGCCGATGCAATTGACAGCCGGTTATATGCCATCACGGAACGAGCAGTATATCAGTGTCCGGCATGCGGCAGAGTTTATATTGAAAATCTGCTGGATAATATGAATCTTGTGGAGTTTACGCCTTGTACAGAGGGTGCCGATGTGAGCAAAAAGCTCCTCATATCTTCATACGGTGGAAAGTGGAAAGGATATCTGTTTGCGGACTGGTATGACGAAATTCCCCGTTGGAGCAAAACGCACGGCAATATTGTTCCGGTGGTGAATATTGATCTTAACGATCTCGAATTTGACGATTATGAAGCTTTTGAAAAGCGCTTCTATGAACTGTTTGAACATCTCAAAGCACTCGGCATTATCACCAGTGCAAGCCTGGATGTCAACCAGAAAAACATATTCAATTGGAACAGCAAATAACGCAAAGGCGGCTCCTTTCCGGCAGCCGCCTTTGTATTGATATCCGGAGCAAGGGACTTCCCTGCTGTTTTGAAATAAAAAGGAACCCGATGCGGCTCAGCCGATCGGGTTCTTTCTGATTACTTTTTCTTTGCTTTCTTTGCCGGCTTGGTGTTGACCTTTTCCTTCAGAGCAGCGCCAGCCTTGAACTTGACCTGCGTAGAAGCCTTGATCTTGAGCGGCTCGCCGTTTGCAGGATTGCGGCCGGTTCTTGCAGCTCTCTCTGCGGTCTCAAAGGTACCGAAGCCGATCAGCTGTACCTTATCCTTCTTCTGAAGTGCATCAGATACAACATTGACAAAGGACTTGAGCGCAGCATCCACATCCTTCTTGGCAATGCCGGTCTCGTTTGCGATCGCTTCAATCAGTTCAGCCTTATTCATTTTAACATCCTCCGTTCTCAATTTTATGGAATATGGGCTAACAGTGTCCTTATTATAGTACAAAACACGCGGTTTGTCAAGGGAAAATTGCATTTTTATCAAATAAAATCACAATTCTTGCAAAAAAAGGCCGCTAAACCCGCTTTCTGCCGGAAAACCAGATCATTTTCCCGCCTTACAGGAAACAGCTTAACCCGTTTTTCTCAAGTTTCAGTAATTCTTTCTCCGGCAGCAGAATCGACGCGGTATAGGTTTTCGAGCGTGACCAGTAATGCGTTCTCTCGCAGAGAACGCCCTCCTCTGTCCGGCGGAAATCATAGGAGAACATCTCGGGGTTGTAAATCCGGTCGGGCACAAACCGCAGAAGCAGCGGATTGCCGCTGTCATCGGAATCAAATGCGGCAAACCGCTCCGCATGAACCATTCTGCCGTCTGCATACTGATAGTACTCGCTGTTGATGAGGACGCCGTCCGCAAGACTGCCGTTCCTGCGGAACTCCTCCACACTGACCGGATTGCTGTCCGCATCGTATTCGGTCCATTCCATCGAGAGAAATGTCACAAACGGTTTTCTCCCCGGCTGCTCCTGAATCCGATAGGTCAGCACGAGCTGCTCCGAGACGTTCACGCAGATGAGCTGTCCGTCCGGCAGCCCCGTGTACACCGCGAGATGCAGGTTTCCGTCCGGAGCAAAATACATCGCGTCATACTCCGCGGGGTTTGCGCCCTTCGGCAGATTTTTATACTGCCGCGGGAACAGTGCACGCTTCGCCTCAAAATGCCGCAGCACCGACCGGCTGTACAGATTTGCAGCGCTGGACACATCCGGTATCTTCACGTATCGGACGGTATCATGCTCATGCGAAAAATCCGGTTCATACGGCTCGACATACCGGCTGAGGAGATCGGCATATTTCTGCAGCATTGCTTCACGGTTGAATTCCATCTCTCATTTCCCCCTTTGCAAAAGTTTTCGGGTCAGTTTCATTATAGCATATCATCTCACAAATATCAATCCCTGCAGGATGCGGAAATATCAAACGATGATCGGGAAAGTTGACCGCAGCTCCTTTCTGCCCCATTCGTACTTTAACAAAACGGCTGCCGGCACTGCCGGCCGGTCTGACGGTTTGTTGCTTGGTTATGACTTGTTGTACACTGATTCCGATGCAATATTGACATTAAAAAAGTAATGTGATATACTCAAATTACAGGCTCTGCACAGGAGCCGCCGCGCAAGCAAGGGGGATATAAAATGAAACACAAATCAACAGCCAGACTTTGCAGCATTGCCGCCGCACTGATGCTGTGCGTGAGCACTGCCGGTTCGGGATTTACCGGCATACTGCTCCGCCGCATCCCGATCACCGCGCAGGCTGCAGCCGAAGAACCCGTCACGATGTGCGTCATGCTCGAGGGCGGCGCGCTGCCCGGTCTCATGACCGATGCACTGACCGACAATGCCCATGCGGATATGATCCGCAGCCGCGAGGACATGCAGGATGCCGTCTTTGCAGAAATCGCCGCGATGTATCCGGAAGCTTATATCCGGTATCGCTACACAGCCCTGCTCAACGGATTCTCGTGCGTCATGCCGGAATCGCTCGCGGATGCTGTCCGTGCGCTGCCCGGTGTCACCGATGTCTCCGTGTGCAGCGAGGTCAAACTGATGCCCTGCATGGCATCTGCCGCAGCGCTCGGCGACATCCCCGCCTACTATCAGGAGACGGGCTGCACTGGCGAGGGACAGGTCATCTGCATCATGGACAGCGAGCTCGACACCACGCACCCGATGTTCTCGGCACTGCCGGACAGCGTCAATGTCAAGCTCAAAAAAGAGGATGTGCAGCGAATTGCGCAGACCGTCGGGTTCCATGTCAATGCAAATCCCGATCAGCTCTATCTCAGCAGCAAGATTCCGTATGCGGCAGACTATGTCTCCGATGATCCGTATGCGGTGCGCAACACCGACCAGAAATACTATCACGGCACGCATGTCTCCGGCATCGCGGCAGGCAATGCGATCACCGATGCCGCGGGCAATACGATCTCCGGTATCGCGAAGGATGCGCAGATCGTATTCATGGCAATGGAAAGCTATCTGATTCCCGATGATACACAGGGGCTCGATATGACGCAGTGGGAACAGCAGACCACGCTGATGCTGACCGATGCGACCGTCGCGATGCTCGAAGATGCGGCAAAGCTGCGCGCCGATGTTGTCAACATGAGCTACGGCACCACATGGATTCTGCCGGATGATGAGCATGTGCTGACAAACGCGATCAATGCGGCGGCGGATGCCGGCATCACGGTCTGCATCTCTGCCGGTAATGACGGCGAGCAGAGTCTCGCGGCGGCGGCGGATGCGCCCGACCATTCCACGATGAACACGCTCATCAGCGAGGGCTCAAAGGCGCTTGCCGTTGCGTCCGCGGATAACGCTGCAATCGAGAAATGCGCCGTCCTGCGGCACGGCAATACCAAAATGCCCGCGACCGGCTATATCGAGGCGGAAAACTCGACGAATGTGCGCTATCTCAATGAGGATCTGCGCGAGGGCAGTTACAGCTATGTCTACTGCGGCAGAGGCGAGCAGAGCAGCATTGCTGCAAATGATGTCAGCGGCAAAATTGTGCTCGTGGACCGCGGAAATGTCTTTACCGATACCGGCAGATATGCGGCGCAGGCGGGTGCAGTCGGCGTGATCGTCTGCAACAATGAGGACCGCCTGAGCGGTCTGATGGTCAACGCATCCGGTCTGCCGATGACGATGGTCTCAAAGAGCGACGGCGACCTGCTGAAAAACGCATCCGACCGGCAGATCACCGTCAAACGGGAATTTGAAAACCAGAAATCGAACAGCGGCGTCAGCTCCTATTCGAGCTGGGGCATGCTCCCCTCTCTGGAACTGCGTCCCGATATCATGGGCATCGGCGGCAACGTCATCTCCGCGGCTTACGGCGGACAGTATGCAAGTATGTCCGGCACCTCGATGTCCTCGCCGTATCTCGCAGGCTGCACCGCGGTGCTGAATCAGTATCTCACTAAGAGCGGCTGCACCCTGACCGGCGCGGAGCGGCAGCAGCGCATCCGCAATCTGCTGATGACGGGCGCTGTTCCGTATCAGTCCGGCGGCATCTATATCTCGCCGAGAATGCAGGGCGCGGGACTGGTCGCGCTGAACAATTCGATTCATACAAGCGTGATCCTGACCGGCGCCGAGGGCGAATCCAAGATCAGCCTGCGGGATCATCTCGGGACATCGTTCAGCTTTGATGTGACGGTCACGAACTTCGGCGACTCCGATGTACAGTTCAGTTCCGCAAAGCTCGCGCTCTCCACCGACCGCGCAGAGACCGGCAGAGACGGCATGGCATATCTCTCCGGCAGGCAGGCGCTCACCGCACAGGCGGACTGCTCCGCGCTGCAGTCGGTTGCTGCAGGTGAAACCAAAACCGTCACGGTCTCCGTCAAGCTGGACGGCAGCGAGGCACAGAAAATCATGCAGACCTTCAAAAACGGCTTCTATATCGAAGGGTATCTGCTGCTCGAGGGCGCTGCAAACAATGCGGATATTTCGATTCCGCTCTCCGGTTTCTCCGGCGATTACAGCAACATCAACCTGATCTCGCAGCAGGGCGGCTGCGTCAATATCGGAACAGCAAATGCAATCTCCTCGTGCTATTCGCTCATGAAGCTTGCCGAGCTGACAAAGTCCATCGCAAACAACAAGCTCACCGATAAAGACCGCGAGTTCATCGACCTGCAATACTGCAATCTCGAGGCGCTGACCACCCCGAACCCCGACTGGAATGCGCTGAAAATCCGCGAGCAGTATTACAGTCAGGAGTATGACCAGTCCGATATGCGGACGCTGTGGTTCATCCAGCAGGCAATGGCGCAAATCGCCTCGAATCTCAATCAAAACGCCATGACCTATATCTCGCCGAACGGTGACAGCGTCGCCGATCAGATCGCGGTCGGATTCCGCAGCCCGTATTCCGTCAGCGTCAGGGGCATGGATATCCTCGATGCGGACGGCAGCCGCATCAGCACGCCGCAGTATTCGCGCTATCTCGGCAAAACCGATCTGTATGAGGCGGTCTCCTGCGGCGACACGCTCTATCAGCTCAGGGAAGGCACATACACCGCCGAGATCAGCGTGGTGCGCGACTCAGACGGCAAAAACGGCGCTGTTACGCAGAAAATCTCTGTGCCGTTCACCGTTGACAGAACGCCGCCGAAGGTCAGCGCGGAGATTACAAATCAAAACGGCAGAAAAATCCTGAAGCTCACCGCCTCTGATCCGGTGCTGGACGGCTTCATCATCACGGGCAAGGGGCGCGGCGGTGCTGCGGGCAGCTATGATCCCGCAAACAAGCCGCAGTACGGCATGGTCGGGATGTATAATCTCATGGGCGGCAGTCAGGCGGCGGGCGTCCCGATGCGCGTTACTGCTGCAGATGCAGGCGCCGATATGCGGTCGCTGAACACATCCGCGGGAAAGCCCTTCAACCGGCTCCTGCGCGAAGATTCCACCGCTTATACTTGGCTCAAACAGTTTGACTTCACGGATTTTGTCAAGGCAACACCCGACCGCAACGGCAGCTATACGCTCACCTATGATGTCACGGATTTCACCGCGTTCAATGTCAGCACGATTGACCGCGCCTACAACATCACCGATTACAGCGTGAACGCATCCGATCCGGCACACCGGAGCATGCAGGACAATCCGCTGACACCGGGCATCTATCTCAGCGACACCATGCTGATCGAGGTCACGGCGGACACGCTGCATGTGATCCCATTCAGCGATCCGGCGAACGCGGAAACCTATGACTATGTCTACGAGTGCGGCGATCTCTACGGCAATCCCGAAAAAAGCAGCATCGCGGATAACAAATCCGGCTTGTATCTGCACTGCGGCGATGCAGACGGCAATCGCGAGACGTTCCGCATCGGGACAGATCGCTCCGGCAATCCTGTGATCGTCGGCGAGATCGCATATCTCAGCAAGAATCAGACCGCGCTCCGCGAGCAGACACTCCGGCGCACCGATCTGAACAGCACAGAACACTTCATCACCATCGGTGCGGATGAGGCAAAGAAAATCTTTGTCGATCCCTATATGCAGGACTACACGCACTGCACGGCTTCCGATGTGCAGACGAGCATCCGGCTCGAAAATGAGCATCCGGTCGCGCAGTATGACTACAGATACGATGCGCCTGCCGGTTCGTACACGGTCAAAGTCGATCTCGTGACGATGACCGCAACACTGCCGGACGGCACGGAACGCAAGGTCGAACAGTACACGCCTGCGGCAGCCGTTCTGCGCGGCGATGTCAACCTCAGCGGCAATACGGATGTTTCCGATGCCGTGCTGCTCGCAAGATTCCTCGCTGAGGACAAATCCGCAGAGGTCACGGCGCAGGGACGCGAAAACGCAGACTGCAACCGCAGCGGCAAACCTGATCCTGAGGACGTCATCCTGATTCTCAAATACATCGCAAAAATGATTACGCTCTGATGCACAGCACGGTCGTACAGCTTACCCTGTACGGCCGTGTTTTCGTCTTGACGAATCGTGCTGCATCGGATATAATAATATTGATGTACCAACGATCTCTTGAAGCGAGCTGAAAGGAGAACCCGCTATGTGGAATGCTGAGAACATCCATGAGACTGTCGAAAAGCAACGCAGATTCTTTCAAACAGGCAAGACACTGCCGGTCGGATTCCGCATCAGGCAGCTCACACGGCTCAAACAGCAGGTCATTGCCTACAGCGACCGCCTGAGCGCCGCGCTGCAGGCTGACCTCGGCAGAAGCGCAACCGAAGCCTATCTGCTCGATATCGGCGTGACGATTGCGGAGGTCAATGAAGCACTGGACGGCATCCGGAAATGGGCAAAGCCCGAGATTCATTTCAGCGGTCTGCAGTGCTTCCCCAGCACCGTGACAAAGGTCTACAAGATGCCCTACGGCGTTTCGCTGATTATCAGCCCGTTCAATTTTCCGGTGCTGCTGACGCTCGGCGTCCTGACCGCGGCGCTCGCTGCCGGAAACACCGCTGTCATCAAGACAAGCTCCAAAACGCCGCGCTGTACGGCGGTCATGCAGGAGATGCTCGCGGAGCTGTATCCGCAGAAATATGTCGCGCTGATTGACGGCGGGCATGATATCGCCGATCTCTGTCTCGCGGAGCGCTTTGACAAAATCTTCTACACCGGCTCGCCGCGCGTCGGAGTGCATGTGATGCAGGAGGCGGCGAAGAATCTGACGCCGGTTGCACTGGAACTCGGCGGCGAAACCGGAAACTGGTGCATCATCCGCAAGGATGCCGACATCCGCGATGCTGCACGCAAAATCGCATTTTTCAAGCTCTGCAACAGCGGACAGATCTGCATCAATATCAATCAGGTTGCGGTTGCTGAGGAGATCGCGCCGCAGTTTCTCGAGGCGCTGAAGCAGGCGTTCATCCGGCAGATCGGTCCGGATCCGGTGAACAATCCCGAATATCCGCATCTGATCTTGGATGCAGCCTACCGGAAATGCGCTGACGAGGCAGAGCAGTACCGCAGCCGGATCATCTTCGGCGGCAAGGGCAATCCGGACACGAAAAAATATGCGCCGACTGTGATCTATCCCTGCCGCATCGGCGAACCGATCGTGCAGCATGAGCTGTTCTCGCCCCTGCTGCCGGTTGTCCCCTATCCCGATGCAAAAATCAATGCGCTGCTGAAAACCGTCGCAGAACGGGAGCACGGGCTTGCGCTGTATCTGTTCACGCGCGATATCAAATGGGCAGAGCGCGTCATGCAGTCGCAGCAATACGGCGGCGGCTGTGTCAATGAGGTCTGTCTGCACCTGATGGTCAAAGGTGTGCCGTTCGGCGGGACAGGTCATTCCGGCATGGGCGCCTATCACGGCGAATGGGGATTCCGCGAGTTTTCGCATCCCTCGACAGTGCTCTACGGGCGCACAATCGGCAATCTCTCCCTGCGCGAGCATCCGTATACCGCGCTCAAGGATAAAATCCTGCGCATGATGGAAAAATAAAACAACCGGCGTACCGCTGCTGAAACGGTACGCCGGTTTTGCTGTATTCGCCGTCAAACGGCTGCAAGTCCTGATTATATTTCTTCGCTGAGCAGAAGCTTGTACAGCATCCGGATATCCAGAACGGTCACCATGCCGTCGGAATCCACATCTGCTGCGCCCCAGACAGAAGCATCTGCCTTGAACGAATCCTCTGCAAGCAGACGGTTCGCGAGAACCGCATCTGCAACAGTCAGCTGATTGTCGCCGTTGAGATCGCCCTTGCGGCGGATCGCTTCTTTCAGCGTGACGGTCTGTTCGGCAGCGACAGCCGCGGTGCCCGCGTAGCTCTTGAGCGCTGCGGTGATGCCGACTGTCTGCTTGCCTGCAGGAATCACGCCGGAGATCAGGAATTCATCGGTATAGGCATCCGCTGCGTCATGAAGAACCGGCAGGACGCTGTAACCGGTAATGCCCTTGAGCACGATGCTCTTTTCGGTCGCGGTTGTGATATCCACATACTTGCTGAACCGGACAAGCAGACCGTTCTCGCGGACTTCCGTCTCTGCAATTGCCGGCGCGCTGTGATCGACCATGCTCATCATGACATCCGTGCGGACGGGCGGAACATCCATCCATTCGCTTTCTGCGGTGTCATAGCCGTCCTTTTTGCAGACAACCTTCCACTTGCCTTCCGGCACATCCCATGCATAGGCGCCGTCCTCGGCAGTTGTCAGCGGGTTCTGCTGTTCGTAGTCCTCTGCATTCCAGATTGTCTGCTCGCCGGTCTCCGGATCGAGATAATAAATGGTCACCTCGGCTCCCGTCACCGGGTTGCTCAGCACTGCTTCATATACAATGCCGCTCGGGTCGATCAGGAAACGGATAAAGCTGCCGACCGAGAATGTTCCGCTGCCGCTGATGATATCATCATAACTGTCGGAGATACCGTCAATCAAAACTGCGATTACTGCTGCTGAGCCTGCAACAATCAGCGGAGCAAAACCGCCTGTTCCGATTGCAATAGCAAGTCCCATCTCGACTGCACCGGTATCTACCAGAAACTGTCCGCAGTAAATCAGTGTCGAAACGAGCACCTCGTATTCGGTCTGTGCATTTGCAATGCGCTCAGCATATGTAAGCGTATCTGAAATCACGCCGACTGCTGTAAGATGCTTGCCGAGTCCAATGCCCGCGCAATCATCGAGGAACGACACAGCCTTGGAGGATATCATTTCATTCGCGACGGAACAAATAACACTGTCATCCACAGAATGACCGACGATATCAGACTCGATCACCTCCAGTGATGAGACACCGGATGCCCAGTTTTCATATGCACCGATTGCTTCTTCAACATTGCTGAGAGACAGCAGATTCATTGCCTCATCCTGATCCAGAATCCGCTCATAGAAAACGTGTACACCCTGTTCATCCTCGTAGGTCATAGAAGAACGTGTGTATCCGTATTTTTCGGGATTCTTTGCAATCTCCTTCGCGGACACGTTCTGACCGTTCAACTGAACAGAATCCGAACGGTTTGCGTAATATGTGAAGTCAACGTCCTTCTCTCCGTTGGAGATCGAGAAATCTGCTGCAACAGAATGGTCTGTTTTTTCGATCACAGCCGCAGAAGTATTGTTGCGAAGCGCCTCCGGCGTAGACTCCGGCAAATGCGAAGATTCCTCAATCAGTTCTGCATCCTTTTCAGCATTCAGCACAATATCCGGTTTCTTCTCAATCACGCTGATATTCAGCGCACCGGGAACATACGCGCCTCTGCCGGTTTCAAAGAATGCATCACCGGTTGACCATTCATCCTTCTCAGGATCATACTTTGCCTCCATCGCCTTGACTTCGCTGCCCTTTGTGCTGGTCACATAGAGCTTGTCAATCGCCTGCGAGTTCGACATCTTGATGATAAACTGCAGCGGCGCGCTCGGCAGGAAGGAGATGACCGGCGATGTGCCGGAAACGAAGATATCCGTGATATCCTTGCGCGAATTGCGGTGATTGTTGTAAACCAGCCAGACCGACTCGACAACCGGCGCCTCCTTGCGGTAGGTCACCGTGACGGCTTCAGTCTCGGCGGTCTCGGTCTTTGCCTGTATTTTGCAGGTGCCGCCGTCCGACAGATTCGGAAGCTTGACCTCTGCTGTATATTTGCCTGTATACTTGTTTGCGGTAACGGTTTCTGCAAGCTCGTCATTGACGAGAATCTGCACGCTCTGCTCCTTGCCGGTGAGACCGGAAACCTTTGCAGAAAGGCTGCTGACGGTCTCCGGCGCATTCATCGTCAGGGCAGGTGCTTCAACCAAAACCGAACCGATGCGGTTGTTCCAGTCCATGCTGTTGTACCGGAATGCAATATTTGCCGTAACCGCTGCCGGCTCCGCACTTGTGAGTCTCGCGGAAAACCGGATCGTTCCCTCGGATGCCTTGCCGGAGAATGTATCGTAGTTTCTGCCGATCTGCATATCCGGATCAGAGCAGGTCACGGATTCCGGCAGAATTGTAAGCCACTCGGGATAGCTCAGCGAAACGTTCGCAAAATCCGCCTTGACGGTCAGCTTGTATTTCACAGTAAAATTCAGCATGCCGTTTGCAGTGCCGACCACGGAATTCACGCTAACGCTGCTGTTTGCGCTGTCCAGCATCATGAAGCGGTTATCCATGAGCGAATCGCAGCCCCGGAAGGATGTGTTCCAGAAGAACGGCGCCTTGTTCGGGCACGAAACCTCGGTCAGAAGTTTGCAGTCAGTGAATGCACGTTTGCCGATCGAAACAATCGACTTCGGCAGTGTGACGCTGCGCAGACCGGACGCCTGACTGAACAGCGAATCCGGCACATTGCTGGTGCCCTCTGCAAGCACGGCAGTTTCCAGCTTTTTGCAGTCATAAAACGGGCTTTCCGCCTTTGCCAGAGATGCCGGAATTTCGATCGCTTTGATGCCTGCACCGCTGAATGCATGATATCCGAGCATTTTGAGACCCTCAGGCAGCTTCACCGAACCGAGCGAGCTGCAGTTTCCAAAGGCACAGGTTCCGATGTCTGTAACAGTCGCAGGAATCGTGACAGTTCTCAGTCCCGGACAATCCGCAAACAGATAAGCCGGAATCTTCTCCATGCCCTTTGCAATGTTCGCGGAAGACAGCTGTTTGCAGCCATAGAACGGGTGGTCTGAATCGATGAGCGCTGCAGGGATCTCAATCTCCATGAGACCTGTATCGGAGAACGCATGATAACCAAGCACATCCAAGCCCTCAGGCAGCTTCACGGACGTGAGCGAGCTGCAGTTTCCAAAGGCACAGGTGCCGATCGCTGTAACGGTCTCAGGAATCGCGGCACTATCCAGTACCGGACAATCCGCAAACAGGTATGCCGGAATCTTCTTCATGCCCTTTGCAATGGTCGCAGAAGTCAGCTGTCTGCAGTTGTAGAACGGGTGATCCGACGAGGTCAGCGCTGCAGGAATCTCAATCTCCTTGAGACCCGAAGCACTGAATGCATGATAGCTCAGCGTCTGCAAGCCCTCAGGCAGCTTCACACTTTCCAGCGCCTTACAACCGGAAAATGCAGCGCTGCCGATCGCAGTGACACTCTCAGGAATCTCGACTGCCGTCAGCGTATCGCAGGATTCAAATGCATAATTGCTGATTGTTTCAATCCCATCCGGAATGGTGACCGTTTTCAGTCCGGTGCAGTCTGCAAGCACGGAATTCGGGATTGTCTTCATGTCCTTTGCAAACGTAACCGAAGTCAGCTGTCTGCAGTTGTAGAACGGGCGGTCACACGAGGTCAGCGCTGCAGGAATTTCAATCTCCTTGAGACCCGAAGCACTGAATGCATGATAGCTCAGCGTCTGCAAGC
>CAMKLV010000048.1:0-26832 GCA_946413695.1 uncultured Ruminococcus sp.
TCTCATGACAAAAATCCTGCGCATCTATTCTTCAAGATTTAATTGGTACATCAATTGAAATCAGATTCCGATATTGCGTTTTGCATCAAAGCGTGATATAATAAATTATAACGATATGCAAAGGATGTGACAATATGGCGGAAACAATCCTGATCGCAGAGGATGACGCCGATATTCAGGAGATTCTCAAGCTGTATCTGGAAAATGCCGGCTTTACGGTTCTGCGCGCCTCTGACGGCAACGAAGCCTATGACGTCATCAGCAGCGCCCAGCCTGATCTTGCCCTTGTGGATATCATGATGCCGGGCATGAACGGCTATGAGCTGACCAAGCGCGTGCGCACCAAGAGCAATATCCCGATCATCATCATCTCGGCGATGAACGCGGACAGCGACAAAATTCTCGGGCTTGATATCGGCGCGGATGACTACATCACCAAGCCGTTCAATCCGCTGGAGGTTGTCGCGCGCGTCAAATCGAATCTGCGGCGTTTTTATCAGCTGGATAACGGCAACATCTCCGGCAGCGATATCCTGCGCGTCGGCTCGCTGATGCTCGATCCGAAAAAGTTTTATGTCACCAAGGACGGCAGGGAGATCGCCCTGACGCCGACCGAATTCAAAATCCTGATGATGCTGATGGAGCATCCGGGGCGCGTCTTTACCAAAATGCAGATTTATGAGCGCATCAACGGCGAATACTTCGAGAGCGATGACAACACCATGATGGTGCACATCTCAAAGCTGCGTGATAAGATCGGCGATGACAGCAAGAATCCGGTCTATCTGAAGACCATTCGCGGATTGGGGTATAAAATTGAAGATCTTTAAGAAGCGCAAAAGCAGTCTCAACCGCTATATCATCCTGAATATGCTGCTTGCATTTTTTCTGAGCCTGTGCTGCGTTGTCTTCGGAATTGTGCATGGCGTCAGTGCTCTGTATACGGAACTCGATCGTGAGTATATTAAGACGCATCCGGAATACGCAGATTTGAATGACAGTGAGCTTTCGCTCGTGCAGATCAATGATACCGATTACAATCCCCCGCCGGAAGACGAACGGCGCGGCGTCACACGCTTTTTTGTGTCTCTGCTGCTGATCAGCATCGGCGGCACATTTCTGGTCTTTGCGGTTTTCGTCAGCCGGATCCGGCGGCGGCTTGTCCGCGAGCTGAACCGGTTTGATACCGCGCTCGGCGCCCTGCCGGAGATCTCCGGCGGCAATGCGGGGGCGGTCTCGGAGATTCACTCCGGCATCCGCGAATTTGACCAGATCTGTCTGCGCTTCAATCAGATTTCAGAGCGCCTGCAGACGAGCGAAGCCGAGCGGACAAAGCTCGAGGCGCAGCAGCGCAAAATGATCGCCGATATCTCGCACGATCTCAAAACCCCGATCACGGTCATTCAGGGATATTCCAAGGCGGTGCGCGACAATGTTGCAGATGACGAGACCAAGCAGAAATATCTCGATGCGATCTGCCGCAAATCGGAGATGGTGACGGAGCTCATCAACACCTTCCATGAATTCAGCAAGCTCGATCATCCGGATTTCAGCTATCATATGACTGAGGACGACCTCTGCGAATACTTCCGCGAATATCTCGCGCTGAAGTATCACGATCTGGAGCTTGCGGGCTTCGGGCTGGAGTTCGATCTGCCGGAGCATCCGATCCCGTTCACCTTTGATAAGCAGCAGTTCAGCCGCGTGTTCGAGAATCTGATGAGCAATTCCTTCCGCTATAATCCGCCGGGCACCGTGCTGTATTCCAATCTTTTTGAGACGGCGGACAGCATCATCCTGCAGCTCGGTGATAACGGCAGGGGCATTCCCGCAGCAGTGCGTGACCGGATCTTTGACCCGTTTGTAGTCGGGACGGAATCGCGGACGAATTCGCGCGGCTCCGGTCTCGGGCTTGCGATCTGCAAGCGCATTATTGAAGCGCACGGCGGCACAATCGGGCTTGTGGCTCCGGAGGAGACAAAGTGGAAAACGCTTTATGAGATCCGTTTCCCGAAGCCGTGACGCATACGCCGTCAAAAAACTGCAGCGAAACTACGCTGTTTCTCGCATATTCCAGAGATTTTATGGGAAACAGAATGCTGAAAAAACGTGATGATGCTCTTACGCTCTAAAATGGGATTCCAAAGGGATAGTATCCCTTTGGCGGGTTTGGGCGGAGCCCATTATATATCATCGCGCAGCGATACCTTTATCCACAAAACAAACCGCTCCGGTCAGGCGATACGCTGACCGGAGCGGCTTTTATTATGTGTGCTTGCGGTTCGGGATTCTGCTTATCCGCGATCCTTTGCGCCTTCCATCAGGCCGGCGAGGAGCTTCGGATATGCGATTGTGAGATTGTTGCGGTTGAGCAGACCGAGATTCTCGGAGCCGGTGCCGAACTGGTTGTTATCCCAGAGGACGCACGGAATGCCGTAGGAATTTGCGGTCGAGACATAGAACTTTGCCCATGCAGCGCGGGTATCCTCATTGTTGCGGTTCGATGCGCCGAACTCATCAATGATAACCGGAATGCCCTTGCTGAGGTAGTACTTCTGGAGACGCTTCATCAGGTTGACGATATCAGCGCCGCCGTTGGATTCGCTCCAGTTCGGTGTGCCGCCGTCAGCCTCTTTTGCGAGTGCGAAGTTATACGGAGTGTAGGCATGTGCCTCAGCGATGATGTGATCATCGTTCGGCATCTGGACGCCTGCGAGAGTTGCCTCGTCGCAGTTTGCAGCGTAGGAAGGCATCAGAACAAAGCGCTTTTCGTTGTTGCCGCCGGACTTGCGGATGGTATCGAGTGCTGCAGCGTTGAGCTTGTTGACGCAGTTCATAGCGTCCTTGCAGTCATTGCTGCTGCTGTCGATCCACCACTCATTGCGGTGACCGATCAGACGCGGCTCATTGAGCGTCTCGAAGATCAGGTGATTGTCATATGCCTCAAAGCGCTCGGAAACCTGCGACCAGACAGAGGTGACGAACTTCTCGGACTGTGCCCAGTGTGCAGTATCCGGATAGAAATACGGGTGATTTGCCTGATCGTTGTCATGGTGGATGTTGAGGATGCAGTACATATCGTTGTCAATGACATAGTTGACAACTTCCTGCACGCGGTCCATCCATGCATCGTTGATCTTGTAGGTGCTGTTGTCCATTTTCTGTCCCCACGATACCGGAACACGGACACAGTTGAAGCCGGCTTCCTTGACCTTGTCGATCATCTGCTTTGTGGTGACCGGGCAGCCCCAGGAGGATTCTGCCTGTGTCGGGGAGGTATATGCCGTCGGCAGGGAATCGAGCGTATTGCCGAGGTTCCAGCCGATCTTGATGTGCGAGACGAACTCCGAAGCGGTTTCATCGGTTGTCTGGGTGCTCGGCTTGATGGAGCCGTCCAGCAGACCGCGCTTCAGAAGCGTGAGGTCAGAAGCGTTCAGGCGGTTGTTGCCGTCGAGGTCGCCGTTGGAGGCCATTTCCAGCGAGGTGCTCTTGCTGGTGAGGTAATCCGCCAGCGCGGTGACATCGTTCTTATCGACGGTCTTGTCGCCGTTGACATCGCCTCTGCGCGTCATCATGCCGATGCTGCCGCCGGAGCCGGTCACATAGCCGATTGCATTGAGGTCCATGCGCTCAACGGATTTTCCGGCTTCGCCCCAGATCTGCACCTGCAGACCGCCGTTCACGGGCTTGTCCTCAGGAATCTCAATGATAATGGTTGCCTTGCTGACAGCAGTCGCCATCCAGAGGCCGTCGCCTGCCCATGTGGTTTCCTCGCCGTCATCGTTGATGTAGGCATCGGTTGTGTAGCCGATTGCAGGCATTGCGGGCAGACCGGAGGATGCGTCCATCGTCACATCGAGCCAGATCTGCTTGACCGGCTTGTCTGCCGGAACGCCGGCATCACCGGGGTTGACATCGACCGGCGTACCCTGCACGATATCGAGCGCCTTGTCGAAGACCTGCGTGTAATCACAGGTTTGGATATCCTTGGTGGTCTGTTCGGCGGCATTCACCGGGAATGCAGCCAGCTGGGAGAGCAGGAGACCTGCTGCCAGCGCGGTTCCGCCGAGGCGGAACAGTTTGTTGTGTTTCATGAAATTTACCCCCTCTGAAACATGTAAACCGTATGGTCTGTTTTTGGACATTCGTCCAATTTTATTATATCAGAACGGGAATGCTTTGTAAATAGTGCATATCGCCGAAAAACATCGGATAAATACAATTTGAATTTGTAGGTCTATTTAAATTTCAGTTATTTAAGCTGACATTCTCTGCAAAGCAGGATACAATCGCACAGTTGTGGCGTCAAAAAAACAGCCGCCTGACGCGAAAACGGCGGCAGGCGGTGTGCATTAAGTGTCAGTACAAGATGTCTCCTTCCGGATATGAAACATCATGCGGAGGATCCCCGCGAGCAGTCCGGGGGTCCTGACAACAACAACCTTCATCCGGCAGCCCTCCTTTCCGTTGATATTGCAGTATATGCATCCGGAGCCCCTTCGGTGAATGAGAAATGAGAAATGAGAAATGAGAAATTAGAAATTAAGGTATCGCTTCGCGATGATTGATATTGGGCTCCGCCCAAACCCACCAATGGATTAGCAGCCCTTAGAGATTTCATTTCCAAATTTGTCCGCGCAGCGGACACCGCAATTTCTCATTTCTCATTTCTCATTTCTAATTTTTTTCATTCATTTCTAATTTTTTTCATTCCTCCATTGCATTTTTCAACACAATATGATATAATAAAACAGAATATGGTTTGAAGGGAGGATATCATGATTTATCTGTTGGAAGATGATCAGAATATCCGCGATTTTACGATCTATGCGGTGCAAAGCTCGGGAATGGATATCCGCGGATTTGCACTCCCGTCCGCATTCCGGAGCGCCGTTGCAGAGGCGGTGCCGGATGTGGTGCTGCTTGATATCATGCTGCCCGAGGAGGACGGTCTTTCCGTTCTGCGCTGGCTGCGCGAGAATCCGGCGACGAAAAAGCTGCCGATCATGATGCTCTCTGCGCGCAGCACAGAATTTGACAAGGTGCTCGGGCTGGACAGCGGCGCAGACGATTACCTGACAAAGCCCTTCGGCGTCATGGAGCTGCTTTCGCGCATCCGCGCATTGATGCGGCGCTTTTCCGATGACAGCGGCACAGATGAGGAGCTGCTCGAAAGCGACGGCATCTCGCTGAATACCGCGCGTCATCAGGTGACGGTGCATGATACCGAAATCGTCCTGACCGGAAAAGAATTCGATCTGCTCGCCATGCTGATGCGCAATCAGGGAATCGTCCTGAGCAGGGAGCGCATTCTCGAATCAGTGTGGGGCTATGATTACGCCGGTGAGAGCCGCACGGTGGATGTTCACATCCGGACGCTGCGTGCAAAGCTCGGCGATGCCGGCAATGCCGTGGAAACCGTCCGCGGCGTCGGATACCGGTTTCAGGATCATCATTCAGACACAACGGAGGCAACAGAATGAAAAAGACGGTGTTCCGCAAATTGCTGATCGCCATGGGGATGACCTTGATCCTATGCCTGCTGGTGTATCCGCTGCTGCTCCCGACGGAAAACTACTTCCGGCTGGTGCTGCAGCTGCTTCTGCCCTGTATTTTTGTCGGGGCGGTGCTGGTTGTTCCGTTATATCTCATCAGCGACAAATTTTCCAAATCCATCGCGATGGAGCTCAAAAAGCTGCGGCTGGATAACAAATCGACGCTGCAGCAGTATCCGGAACTGAAGCCGCTTGCGCGTCAGGTTTCGAGTCTCAAGGCACAGATCGACACGCAGATGAACGAGCTGACCGGTCAGCAGGAGCAGCTCAAGGTGCTGACGGACAACATGCAGGAGGGTCTGCTGCTGGTCAGTGCGGCGGGCAGAGTGCTCTCATATAATCACGCGGCGCTGCAGCTGCTCGGGCAGGAGGATACCGGCGAGGATTACTTCTCGGTATATGATCTCAGCACGGCAAAGCCGTTCCGTGCGCTGGTCCGGCAGGCGCTTGACGGCATCCGCGGCACGGCGACGATCACGGTGGATGACACGGCGGTGCAGCTGATGGCGAATCCGGTTGTGCGCGATAACCGCCTGACCGGTGCGGTGCTGGTGCTGCTGGATGTGACCGAGCGCGAAAAGCGCGACGCACTCCGCCGCGAGTTTACATCGAATGTCTCGCATGAGCTGAAAACCCCGCTGACTTCGATCTACGGCATTGCTGACATGATGGAATCCGGCATGGTCAAAAAGAAGGATATCGGCGGATTTGCCAAGCGCATCCGTGATGAATCCGCGCGTATGATCACGCTGATCGAGGATATCATCCGGCTCTCGCGCCTTGATGACGAGAGCTTCACGGAGGAGGTTCTTCCGCTTGATCTCTATGAGATCGCGTGCAATGTGAAGGAGCAGCTTTCGGCGGCAGCGGAGAGCAAACACATTACAATGGAGCTTGAGGGCGACACCGCCCCGATGCACGGCGTTCCGGTGATCGTCGAGGAGATGCTTTACAATCTCTGCGACAACGCCATCAAGTACAACGAGGAAAACGGCTCCGTGACGATGAAGGTTACATGCACGGGGCAGCAGGCGATCTTCACGGTCTCCGATACCGGCATCGGCATCCCGCAGGCGGATAAGGAACGCATCTTCGAGCGTTTCTACCGCGTGGACAAGAGCCACTCCAAGCAGATCGGCGGCACCGGTCTCGGACTTTCGATTGTCAAGCACGGCGCACAGTTCCACAATGCAACGATTGAACTGGAAAGCCAGCTCGGCAGCGGCACAACGATCACGCTGTTCTTCCCGCGCAGCGCGGAGACTGCGGCGCTTGCAGAGAGCGAAGCGCTGTTTGATCCGCTGAATGTGGAGATCCCCGGCGAGGAGGATGCGCCGATGATCCAGATCCGCAGCGGACAGGATACCGAGGATGAGCCCGATTATGACGGGGACTACGCTGAGGAATACGCCGAGGACGCGGAGGAATACCCCGAGGACGCCGAGGAATCCTATCCCGAGGATGACGAAGAATACCCCGAGGATACCGAGGAATACCCCGAGGATACCGAAGAATATCCCGAGGATGACGAAGAATACTCTGAGGACATTGAAGAATACGCCGAGGATACCGAGGAATACCCCGAGGATACCGAAGAATACTCCGAGGATGACGAAGAATACGCTGAGGATACCGAGGAATACCCCGAGGATACTGAGGAATACTCTGAGGATACCGAAGAATACCCCGAGGACACCGAAGAACAGCAGGGGACGCTCTTTGATTTTGACGAAGAAGCGGAGCCGGACGATGCCGCGGATGCATCCGAAGCAGATGAATCCGACGAGCCGGCGCCTGCCGCACCGACCGCGCGCCGAATGCTCGATGAGACCGATCAGCTGCTGAATGAGGCGGCTGCGGCGCTTGATCTGGAGCTGTTCTCAGAGCCGGAGGCGGAACCCGAACCCGCTCCGGAACCGGAGGACGCGCCCGAACCCGAAGACGCAGAGCCGGAGCCTGCCGCAGCAGAACCGGAGCCCGATCCGGAGCCGAAGCGTCCGATCCGGATTGACGTTGTCCCGATTGACGAGGACACAATGGATATCCGGATTTAACCTGAATTTAACATTCGTTTACCCGATTTTAACATTCGCAATACATACATTTGATTTTTCTGTATTATGATAAATTCGGCTTAGAATGAAAAAGAATTTATCAGATGAAGAGAAGGAAAAGTTCAAATGAGTATTGCGAATGTTCTTGCTTTAATCGGCGGAGTTGCGTTGTTTTTGTTTGGTATGCAGCTCATGGGCGACGGCTTGAAGAAGGTCGCCGGAAACAAACTGGAACTGGTGCTGTGGAAGCTTTCCGGCACCCCGATCAAAGGAATTCTGCTCGGCACATTTGTCACGGCGGTCATCCAGTCCTCGTCGGCAACCTCGGCAATGGTTGTCGGCTTTGTCAACTCCGGCATGATGACCGTCACGCAGTCGATTTCGGTTGTCATGGGCGCGAATATCGGCACAAGTGTGACGGGCTGGCTGCTGTGTCTCTCGCTGCTCGGCAAGGGTGGCGGCTGGCTGAGCCTGCTTTCGACGGATACGATCTCGGCGATTGTCGCATTCATCGGCATCATCTGGCTGATGTTCTCGAAAAAGGAGACCAAGCGCAGCATCGGCGGCATTATGCTCGGCTTTGCGGTGCTGATGTACGGCATGGCGGCAATGAGTGACGCAGTCGCGCCGCTCAAGGAGAGCGAGGGCTTCCGCTCGATGCTCACCATGTTTGATAACCCGCTGCTCGGCATTCTCGTCGGCATTCTGATTACCGCGCTGCTGCAGAGCAACTCTGCGTCGGTCGGTATCCTGCAGGCAATTTCGGTGACAGGCGCTGTCAGCTACGCAGCCGCCTTCCCGATGATCATGGGCATGGGCATCGGCGCCTCGATTCCGGTTCTGCTTTCGGCAGTCGGCGCCGGCAGAGACGGCAAGCGCACCTCGCTGATCTATCTGCTGATTAATGTGTTCGGCACGGTGATCTGCACGGTGCTGTTCTACGGCGCAAACCTGCTGCTGCATTTCAGCTTCATGCAGAATAGCGCCGCGATCGACATGGTCGGCATTGCAATGATGAATTCCCTTTATCGTATCGCCGCGATCATCGTGCTGCTTCCGTTCATCAAGTATCTCGAGCGCATCACGGACAGACTGCTCCGCAATGTCAAGGATAAAAAGGAAGAAACAACTGCAAAAACATATGATATCGGACATCTGGAGGAGCGCTTCCTTGAGAACCCTGTCCTTGCACTGACGCAGAGCAAGGAGGCAGTGCAGCGCATGGCGGATCTCACCGAAAACGGTCTGTTCCGCTCCTTCGACCTCATCGCGCATTATGACGAGGACGAGGCGAAAAACGTCATCGAAGCGGAGGATATCGTCGATCACTATGAGGACATGCTCGGCACCTATCTGATCAAGGTGACCGGACGCGAACTGAACCACGAGCAGACGCTCGAAGCCTCGCTCTATCTGCATACGGTCAGCGACTTTGAGCGCGTCAGCGACCACTCGGTCAATATTCAGGAAGTGGCAAAGGAGATCTGGGAGAAAAAGGTGCAGTTCTCGGAGCCTGCACTGGATGAGCTCCGTGTCATGGATGCCGCGCTCCGCAAGATTGTCGAGATGACCTTCAAAGCGTTCGCGACCGGCGATCTGGAGCTTGCGGGCAAGGTGGAGCCGCTCGAGGAGTGGATCGACAACCTCTGCCAGACGGCAAAGCTCAACCATGTGGCGCGTTTGCAGACACAGCTCTGCACGCTGCAGCAGGGCTTTGTGTTCAATGATCTGATCGGCAACTTTGAGCGTGTCGCGGATCACTGCTCGAACATTGCGGTCGCGCTTGTCGAGCTGCACGCGGATTCCTTTGATACGCATGAATATCTCAACGATATCAAGAGCCGCCAGAATACCGAGTTCCAGAAGCTCTATGAGCAGTACAGCGAAGAATTCGCATTTATGTCATAAGAGGCAGATCGCAGCAGGGTGTGTTCAAATCGAACATGCCCTGCTTTTTTATGCGCTGTTCCATGCCGGTGAAGCCGTAAACGACGTATCTTCTGAAAAACAATTTAACGAGAATAACAAATAAGCAGATCTGTTCGTTTTCTGTCACGAATTTGAAGCGTTTTGTCCTGAACTGTCAAACTTCTCCGGATTCGGTTGACATCGGCTGCTGTATCTGCTATAATGGCTCCAATCCATGGATTTTTCATATAAATGCTGCATTATTATATTTTCAACACATTTTACATCAAATGACACGGAAGGAAAGATTACATGAAATTTTCTATTTTTCGCAATCTGAAAAAGGCTGCGGCAGTGGTCTCGGCAATGATGCTGCTGGGCGCTTCGGCCGCGGAAATGCCGGCGATGCAGGCACTGAAGCCGGAAAATATGGTTACGGCAAGCGCTTACAGCAGATTCTACGGCAAGCAGATCGATACATCTCGGCGTTATTTTAAGTGGCCGCTTCCGAAGGGGAACAGCAAAGTCACAGGCGCATTCGATGACGGACGCAAGCACGGCGCGATTGATGTTTCAGCCGTGAAGGGCACTAGTGTTTATGCTTCTGCAGACGGTTATGTTGTATATTCAAAAAATTATAACAACAAAGGCTATGGTCGTTATGTGGTTTTGAGGCATACGATCAACGGCGTTACCTATTACACGCAGTATTCGCATCTGAGTGAGGCGCTTGCAAAAGAAGATACTACGGTCAAGCAGGGCGCACTGATCGGCAAGACCGGCGATACAGATGCACAGGGTTCTTACCACCTTGATTTCCAGATCAGACGGGTGAAGGATGTTCTCGGCCCGGATGACAGAATGGCAAGAAACATTGATCCGCTCAAGGTGCTGGATTTTCCGTCAACACTGGAAAACGGCGCAGATGCCAATCCGGAGCATGTCGGCAATTATCTTCAGGACCGCACAACAAAGGACCGCTGCCCGGATCAGCTGAAAAACGGTACCCCCGGCAGACTCTATGAGACCTTGCAGTGCGAAAAGAGCAAACACCATAAGCTCGGATCGAACGCAGGCAGTGCGTGGCTCGCGACTGTTAAGAACGGCAGAGGCTACATGCAGTACGGCCCGTATCATAAGTATTCCACGGGCAAAAAGCTCGTTTCGTTCAGACTGAAAACTGATTTCAACACCGATCGCGTCTGGACAGATCTGCATTATTATGAGGACAATATCGTTTGCCGGATCGAGGTTTCCGATCACACGGATAAACAGAGAACGCTTGCTTCGATGGATATTCGCCGCAGTGACTTCCTGAAATCCCAAACATATCAGGACTTTGAGCTGACGTTCCAGAACCGGTATGCAGACCACGAGCTGGAATACCGTATCTACTATTACGGCTGCGCAGCGATCTGGGCAGACCGCATTCAGGTCCGCACACTTTGATCTGACAGAGTGCCGCAGGGTATGATTCATGCCCTGCGGTTTCTTTTTGTCTGAAAGCCTCTGTATCCCGCACCGGGTCACAAAAAGTTCATATTTTATTCATATACTTTTTACGGAATCTGCACGACTCCCGCGGCACAATTTGCTATAATATTAAGATAAAGCATAAGATATAAAGGGGGTGCTGCGCTTGGATCATGCCTATACGGATGTTGTAGAGGAGTTCAAATATGACTCCTTCAATGAGCAGTATAACATGGCGTTTCTCGAATGGCGCAGGAACACCGATTCCCAGTATGTATTCCGCTTCTCCGACAACAGTCTGGAGAATGTCTATGTCTCGGGCGCAGCCGGTGCCAAGCAGGATGCGGGCATCGCCGAGCGCGAATCCCTGATGCGCTGCAGCCAGCTGATCGGTGCGGCACTGCTGATCTGTTTTGTTGCGCAGATGGCGGGCGGCTCGCTGCTTGCGGGTCTGCTCAGGCTGTTCGGCATCGACCTGCATGTGGATTTCCTCTCAATCTCGAAGTCCGGCAGCCAGTGGGCGGTTGTCGCGGCAAAGATGGTTGTTGTGCTGCTGAAATATCTGTTCCCGACAATGCTCCTGATCAAAGCGGCGAAGCTGCCGCGGCGCGTGTTTGCGCCGTTCAAGTCGAGCAGCGTGCCGTTTGTGACAGCCGGCATCGGCGCGGGCATGTTCATAGCGGGCATTTATGCCCTGATTGCGCAGCAGGACGGCATTCAGCTTGCGCAGGAGATCTATACATACAAGGATACGGATGCAATCGCGGCATACGGCATATTTGATGCGCTGCTTGCGGCGGCGCTCGCGGAGCTGTTTCTGCGCGGCACGGTTCTGACGCTTCTGCGGCAGTTCGGCGATCCGTTTGCGGTCGGCATCACGGCATGTATTGCGTTTCTGTTCCCGAACAGCCTGCCCGACAGAATGGGCGAGCTGCTGCTCGGGCTGACAGCGGGCTATCTGCTGGTGCGCACCGGCTCAATCGCAACCTGTATTCTTGTGCGGATGACCTATGCCGGACTGAACTATGCGCGGCTTGTGGCGGTCTATACGAGCCGGACAATGCAGCTCTGGGAATATGCGCTGCTGCTGATTTCGATCGGCACGCTGGCGCTTGCGTTCTATGTCCTGCAGCACCGGCATGCGCTCCGGATGAGCAACCGCCGGATCGTGCTTTCGGACCGGAAAAAATGCTCGGCACTTGTGCTGACGGTAACAATGCTGCCGTGGCTGGCAGTCTCCACGCTGCTGACGCTTCTGCAGTGTTTCTATTGAGGTTTCCGCGATGTTTGATGATTTTGCAATGATGCGCGAGGCGATTGCACTTGCGGAGGAGGCAGCCGCGGCAGGCGAGATCCCTGTCGGGGCGGTTGTGGTGGACCGTGAAACCGGCGAGATTCTGGGACGCGGCAGAAACCGCAGGGAGCAGGATCACTCCCCGACGGCACACGCCGAGATTCTCGCGATTGAGGAGGCGGCGAAAAAGCGCGGATCATGGCGGCTTTCGGGCTGCAATCTCTATGTGACGCTGGAGCCCTGCCCGATGTGCAGCGGCGCGATTATCAACGCGCGCATTGACCGCGTGATCTTCGGTGCCTATGATGAAAAGGCGGGCGCTGTGTGCTCCGTGCAGGAGATGTTCACATTGCCCTATAACCACAAACCGCGCGTAACAGGCGGACTTCTGGAGGAGCCGTGCGTCAGAATCCTGCAGGATTTCTTTGCGGGGCTTCGGGGCGACAAACAGTAAAAATCTGACCGTTTGTTTACTTTTTGTATAACCTTGTTAATATTATACAAATATTAAGCATCCGGATAATAGAAAACGTCGAATTTCTATTCTCTGCTTGCAATTCTTTGCCGACTGTGATATAATAATAATGTATCATTGTAGGGTAGTATGCAGTCATGTCATTAGGGGGACATGATCTCATCCCGCCAAGGAAAGGACTGTATGTTATGGCAACTATTCTTGTAACCGGCGGCTGCGGCCTGATCGGCGATCACGTCTGCTCCGGTCTTTTGAAAAAAGGCAACACGGTCATCGCGGTAGACAAAAACGAATCTGACTACAATGCCGGCAAGGAAAATTATTTCTTCCGGGAGGCGGCACCGTCTGACCAGGGAAAATACGGTGAGATCTTTGATGAGTTTGAGATTGAGTACGTTGTGCATCTGGCGTGCACCGTTGACAACGACCTCGGTCCGGTCATCGAGAAGGCACAGATCGACGAATGCGCTGCATGCGATAAGTTTCTCTATAAACTCGCAATTTCCAAGAATGTGCAGAAGTTCATTCTGCTGAGCTCGACACAGGTCTATAAGCAGCCGGACAGCCGCGAGCCGGTGCGTGAGGACGAAGCCGTCAAGCCTGTGACCAATTACGGCAAAATGAAGGCGAATGAGGAAACGGCATTTGCAAACGATGTCCGCAAAACCAAGACCATGATCTGCTGCGTCGCGCGCGTGCCGATGGTCTATTCGCTGAACTATACCGAAAACCTGATGTCCCGTATCCGCGATCCGAAAGATCAATCCATTTTCGTCTTCCGGACCGGTGAATACGGCTACCACATGTGCTGTATCCACAATATCTCCGATTTCATCATCGGATTTCTGCGTCAGGCAGACAGCGCAAACTATACCGGCGTTTACAACGTCGCGGATGCTTCGCTCGTCATGGCGTCTGAGATCGTGACCTTCATGAAGGAAAATCACCGCCTCGGACCTGTCCTGCAGAAGACGAGCCTTGCCGGCGGACTCAAGCTCAAGCTTTTCGGCGATCCGGAGCAGAAAACGAACTACCGCTGGCTGGATGTCACCACGATCGACAAGAACTTTATGTTCGATACGACCAAAGCATCCCGCATCTGCCCGTTCCGCTGGAACATCAAGAATACAAAGTAATCTGGGTTTGCATACAGGCAAGCGACGGTTTCAAGCCGCCGCTTGTTCTGTTGTATTCATATCAACCAAAATTTCAAATGAAAGGAACAGAACCAATGATTCAGCCGATTCTCGACCATGATTTTGTCCCGGCGGTATATTTCAACCGCGACTTCCTTGCGAAAGCAACAAGACCCTTTTCGATTGCCGTTGAACGCGAGGACGGACTTGTCTACCGCCGCGATACCAAGCTCGGTGACAATAAGGAGGAGAACTGCCGCTATGCAGAGCGCCTGATCAAAACGATCCTCTGGTGCGCAGGCGGCTGGAAGGTCATGCTCGCAGGCGACCACGATGTATACGAGTACATCCGTGATGCATATACCAAAGAAGGACTCCGTGCCTTCGATGTCGATTTCTGGAGCACAACCTATGAGCGCGATTTTGAAGTCGAGGAGCGCGATTTTGCCGATATGCCGGAGAACCATGTCCGCCCGCTGTCCATCGGCAGAAATCTGGACGGCTGCCGCGTCGGCTTTGATGCAGGCGGCTCGGATATGAAGGTCGCAGCCGTTGTCAACGGCGAGACCGTCTGGGCAGAGGAGATTGTCTGGCTGCCGAAGCTCGCAGAGGATATCTCCTATCACCACGAGCACATCAAGAATGCGATTCTCAAGGCAGCAGAGCATATGCCGGGCTTTGATGCAGTCGGCGTCAGCACCGCAGGCGTGCTGGTTGCAAACCGCGCAATGGTTTCGCATCTGTTCCTGAAGGTTCCGAAGGATACGCAGGGCGAGGCATGCAAGAATGTCTATGTCGATGTCCTCGAGGAGCTGGGCGTCCCGTATGCAGTTGCAAATGACGGCGACGTTGCGGCACTTGCAGCATCCATGGCAATGGATGTCAACGGCGTGCTGGGCATCGCGATGGGCACCTCTGAGGCAGGCGGCTATGTCGATATCAACGGCAATGTCACCGGCTGGCACAATGAGCTGGCGTTTGTTCCGGTTGACTACAATCCGGCTTCTCCGGTCGATGAGTGGTCGGGCGATTACGGCTGCGGCGTCAAGTATTTCTCGCAGGATGCCGTCATCCGTCTGGCACCGAAGGCTGGCATCGAGCTCGATGAGAACCTGACGCTTGCAGAAAAGCTCAAGGCAGTCCAGAAGGTGCTCGCGGAAGGTCACGAGGGCGCAAAGGATATCTTCCGCACGATCGGCACCTACTTCGGCTATGCAATCGCAAACTACGCAGATTTCTATGATATCCGCTATCTCCAGATCAGCGGCAGAGTGACCTCGGGGCTCGGCGGCGATCTGATCATCGAGAAGGCAAAGGAAGTTCTCGAAAAGGAATTCCCGGAGCTGTATCAGCAGGTGCAGTTCATCCTGCCGGATGAGATGGACAGACGCGTCGGTCAGGCGGTCGCTGCTGCGTCTCTCCCTGCAACGAAATAATGAGGTATCCGTTTTGCGGATGGATTAAAAATGGGCTGCGCGCCATACAGTGCGAACAACTTAAGGAGCGCACGGCGAAGCCGAAATAAAAGTTTTGATCAAACTTTTTCAAAAGTTTGCAGGTTTCCAAAGGGCAGCGCCCTTTGGTCGCTCTCCGCAGAGAGCGAAACTCTCCGGCGTCAGGAGCTCCGCAGGGGTGAATCCGATAAAACGATCCGGCGGATCGTTTTTCGGAGAGGGGAGCCCTGCGATAGAGGGCTCCCCTAAGTGAATTGCAAAGCAATTCACCGGCTGCTGCAGCTGCTTAAGTTGCTGACATTGCCGCCCCATTATAATTCCATCAGAGATACCGGCAGAGATACCGATTTCCCCGAAACGGCGATGTATGGAGCGTGCTCCATTGTTGATACATTGCACCAAAGCAACCACATAACAGAAAGGCGGTAGAAAAATGGTTCTGAAAAACCTGCTCCTCGAGGGCAAGCAGACCGATATCACCATCGAAAACGGTACGATCACCGCGATCGCACCGGCATCTGACAGCACCACCGGAGAGGACTGCACGGGATATTCCGTGATCCCCGGTCTTGTCGATATGCACGCACACGGCTGCGTCGGCAAGGATACGATGGACGGCGAATTTGAGGAGATGTGCGCATTCCTCGCAAAGAACGGCACGACCTCATGGCTGCCGACAACCATGACACAGAGCTATGAGGCGATCAAAAAGGTCACCGAGGGCAAAACCGACGTCCCCGGCACACAGATTCTCGGCTTCCACATGGAAGGCCCGTACATCAACGCAAAGAAGAAGGGCGCACAGAACGGCAAGTTCATCCGCAACCCTGATCTCAAGGAGTTCAAGTCTCTGCCCGGCATGCGCGTTGTCACGATTGCACCGGAGCTTGAGGGCAGCATGGAGTTCATCAAGGAGTGCGGCGCGCTGGTCTGCATCGGCCATACGGATGCGGATTACGACACCTGCATCAAGGCGATTGAAGCGGGCGCAAACTGCCTGACGCACACCTTCAATGCGATGCCCGGCATCCACCACAGAGAGCCCGGCCCGATTCCGGCAGCGCTCGAAAAGAATATCTATGTGCAGGCAATCACGGACGGTCTGCATCTGCATCCGTCGATTGTCATGATGCTTTACAAGATGTTCGGTCCGGACCGCATGGTGATCATCAGCGATTCCATGCGTGCAACGGGTCTCGGCGACGGCATGTATGAGTTCGGCGGTCAGGATATCGAGGTCAAGGACGGCGTCGCACGGACAATGGACGGCGCAATCGCAGGCTCGACCTCGACGCTCTGGCGCTGCGTCAAGCAGGCAGCAAACTTCGGCGTCCCGTTTGCGGATGCTGTCCGCATGGCGACCAGAACACCGGCAGATATGATCGGTGCGGAGAAGAAGGGCAGAATCGAAGTCGGCGCAGATGCAGACCTCATCCTGCTTGACAAAGACTGCGAGATCGCAAAGGTCATGATCGCAGGCGCATTTTTTGAGTAATGAAGGTATCTCCGGCGGATTGATAACGGGCGCGCTGCCCCTCAAGCCCCTGCCGTAGGGTACTATCCCTCTGGACTCCTGCTTTTTGTGAGATTGATTCTAAATGGAGTAAATTGCACTTAATATGGGATTCCAAAGGGATAGTATCCCTTTGGCGGAGTTTGAGGCGGAGCCTCAATATCAATCCGTCGGAGACACCGCTAACAACGAAAAGAGGTAGTTTTTCATATGCAGACAGTTCTGGTACTGTTTGGCGGCGTCTCGCCGGAACACGCAGTTTCGCTGGTATCGGCAGAGGCGGTCCTTCGCAATCTGAACAAGGAGAACCGCAGGATCCTGCCGGTCGGCATCACGCTCGAGGGCAGATGGATGCTGTTCGGCGGCGGAGATTATAAGGATATTGCGGAAGATAAGTGGGAGCAGAATCCTGCGAACTGCACGGCGTTTCTCTCGCCGGAGCGCGGCGCAGGACTTTGCATTGTCCGCGAAAGCGGCGTCGAGACCGTTCCGGTTGACGTCATCTTCCCGGTCCTGCACGGCGAAAACGGCGAGGACGGCTCGATTCAGGGCTTGTTCCAGCTTTCGGGCATCCCGTTTGTCGGATGCGGCGTCTGTGCAAACGCGGTCTCGATGGATAAGTCGGTCACGAAGCTGATCGCAGCAACAACCGGCGTCCGGCAGGCAAACTGGCTGACGCTCCGCCGCGCAGATTTCAAGGCAGATGCCGACGCCATGTGCCGCGAGATTATGGAACATATTGCGTTCCCTGTGTTCATCAAGCCGTGCAGCACCGGATCGTCTGTCGGCGTCTCGAAGGTCAAGACCGAAGCAGACCTGAAGCCTGCACTGGAAAACGCATTCAAGTACGATAAAAAGATTCTCGCCGAGGAATTCATCAACGGCAGAGAGATCGAAGTCGCCGTGCTCGGCAACGATAATCCGAAGGCTGCAACAGCCGGTGAAATCGACGCAGGTGCGGAGTTTTATGATTACGAGACCAAATATGTCACCTCGACCTCGCAGGCGTTCATTCCGGCGCGCATCAGCGAGGAACTGAATGCAAAGGTGCGCGAATGGGCGGTCGCGATTTTCAAGGCGCTCGGCTGCGCAGGCCTTTCCCGCGTGGATTTCTTCGTCACGCGCGACACAAACGAGATCGTGTTCAACGAGATCAACACGCTGCCCGGCTTCACCCCGATCTCGATGTACCCGAAGATGTGGGCGGCAGAGGGCGTGCCGTTTGCAGAGCTGCTCGACCGCGTGATTGCGCTGGCACTGGAGGATTGACATGGCACTGCTCCCGATCGACCCCCATGTGCAGATGACCTTTGCGGAGATCGCAGAGGCGGTGCGCGCTGAACTTGTGAACTGTCCGGATGCGGCGGCGACCGTCTCCGGATTCAGCACCGATACGCGCACGATCGAAGCAGGAAACTGCTTCATCGCGCTGAAGGGTGCAAATTTCAACGGCAATCTTTATGCAAAGCAGGCGGCGGAAAAGGGCGCCGTGCTCTGCATGCTCTCCGAGGAGCCGCCCGAGGATCCGGGCGTGCCGTATCTGATCGCAGAGAACGGATATGGCAATCTTGCGGAGTATTACATCCGGAAGCTGAAGCGGAACGGTCTGCGCGTGATCGGCGTGACCGGCAGCAGCGGCAAAACAACCGTCAAGGATATGACGGCACATGTGCTTGCTGCAAAGTTCCGCACCTACGCGACTTCCGGCAATTATAACAACCATGTCGGCGTCCCGTATACGATTCTGCACATGCCGCCGGAGACCGAAGTCGCCGTGATCGAAATGGGCATGAATCACGCGGGTGAGATTCTGCATTTGTCGGATATTGCGGAACCGGATGCGGCGATCATCACGAACATCGGCACCGCGCATATCGGCAACCTCGGCTCGCAGGAAAACATTTTCCTTGCCAAAACCGAGCTGATCGAAAACATGCCCGATGCAGGACGCGGCGGCACGCTGATCGTCCCCGCGGAGGACAGCTATCTGCACGGCAATATGGAAAGCCTGCGCGCGCGGACAAATGTTGTTTACAGCACACGCTGCGGCAGTCCCGATGCAGAACTCTGCGCGGAGGATATCATCGAAAGTGCAGAAAACACGCGCTTTACACTGCGCAGTCAGACGGACGGCAGCACCGCAGCAGCAGTGCTCCCGATGACCGGTCTGCACAATGTCACCGATGCGCTGCTTGCCGTTCACACCGGTCTGCGGTTCGGCATGACGCTGCGCGAATGCGCGGAGGCGCTCGGCAGCTTTGTCCCGGGCGCGATGCGTTCGGAGCGCGTCAAATACGGCAACATCACGATCATCCGCGATTATTACAACGCCAACCCCGAGGCGATGGCGGCAGCGCTGCAGTCCTTCGGCCTGATCGCAGGCGATGCGCAGAAATGGGCGATTCTCGGCAACATGAACGAGCTCGGCGAATTCGCCGCGGCGCGTCACCGCGAGCTCGGTGCGCTCTGCAGAAAGTATGCGGATGAAGCGTTTTTCTGCGGTGAAAATTATAAGGATTTTGCGGAAGGATACGGCGACGCAGTCTGCGCGGTGCCGGAGCAGGATATGCTGATCGAGGCACTCGAGAAGGTGCTGCGGACGCATGCCGGCATCCCGATCTGCTTCCTGATCAAGGGGTCGCGCGGCATGCACATGGAGCGTGTCAACGATATGCTTGAAACGATGTTCGGCGGCAAATAAAGGACGGTAATATGAAACTGGAATATCTGGGCGCCGCGCTGGAAGCGGTGCTGTTTGCGGCAGGAGAGCCGATGGAAACCGACCGTCTTGCGGAGGCGCTCGGTGTGACCGCGGAGGAGATCACGGCAGCAGCCGGAGCACTGATGACCGCGCTGGAGGAATCCGGCAGCGGCCTGCAGCTCCTGACGCTGGGCGAGAGCTGGCAGCTCACCACGCGCGCCGATTTTGCGGAGCAGATTCGTGCAGCGCTCGAGGTCAAGCGCAACACGCCGCTTTCCAATGCGGCAATGGAGGCGCTGACGATCATCGCATACAATCAGCCGGTGACAAAGGGTTTTGTCGAGCGCGTGCGCGGTGTGGACAGCGGCTCGGTTGTCAACACGCTTGTCGAGCGCGGACTGCTCGAAGAAGCCGGACGCATCGAAGTCCCCGGCAGACCCGTGACCTACCGGACAACCGCGCATTTTCTGCGGACGTTCGGGATGCAGTCGCTTGCCGATCTGCCGCCGCTCCCGACGAGCAGCGAGGCGGAGGATCTGTTCGAGGTGCAGACCGCCGAAGGCGAGGATACCGTTGAGGAATCTGCGGAGGATTATCCGGAGATCGACAATCTCGAGACGGTGGAATCTGCCGATCCGGATGCAGAATAAGACACAGCCGCGAAATCCAGCGTAACAGCTTCGATTTCGCGGCTGATTTCAGTTGTATTCCGTCAGAGGCGCTGCACGATCAATCTGCCGAGTGCAAAGGCATCCTTCCAGAGCGGCAGTCCTGCGAGAACCGCAGCGGCGCAGCAGTTTTTCGCAGAGGATGCACGGCAGAATCCCGACAGTATAGCTCAGCATATCCTTGTTTGAATAGCCCGTCCCGATGATAATGCGGAGCAGCCGGTTTGTGATGTGCAGCCTGTCGCAGAAGCCCCAGAACTGCAAATATTCCACGCAGTATGCAAACAGCAGGATTCCGGCAGGCAGCAGCAGCGCGAGCTTCGGCTTTTCCGGCGAGACCGTGCGCCAGAGCGTGTACAGCAGGATCACCACGAGGATATCCCCGAGCTGATCGCGCACCCAGCCGTGCGCAAACATCCCGATCAGTATTTCGGTGCCGAGCAGCACCGCGGATGCAGCCGCCATACCGATGCGGATGCGGCGCTTCATTCGGGCGTCCCCACGGTCACTCTGACTGTATTATCCGGCATGATCCAGTCAGGATTCGAGGCAAGCGTCACTTCTATGACGCCGCACCGGTCTCCGATCAGGAGCGCCTGTCTGTCATCCGTGATAACCGGCAGCTCCGGATTGCCGTTCTGCCAGTTCGCCGATGTGATGTACATGCGCGGGATATTTTCATAACAGCAGAGATCATCCACCGATACAACGGTATCCGTCTCGGTCTGATAATCATTGAGAGTAATGGAAGGCTGCCTGTTTTCCGCCTGCTTGTCCGCAAAGGTGCGTGCAGCCGCGAGGGCAAAGCCGTCAAACAGCAGGATGCCTGCCGCGGCAGCGAGAATGTATTTTTTGTTGATCATGGTTGACTCCTTTCAAATTGCTGTGATGTATGCGGTCAATATTGTTTTTTTGATTATGCAGCCGGAAATCCGGAATCATCTGTATGGGTAGCTTCGCGCGGTGATGCGGGCGCCTGTCTGTTCGAGATAATCCGCGCCAGCAGCACAGCCAGCAGCAGAAGAATGCCGACGCCGGGCAGGATGATGAATACCATCTGCACGGCATCCCCGATTGCGACTTCCGCACCGGCGGGATGCATCAGGTCAAAGCAGAAGTCTGTGAAACCGCTTTTGCCATAGAGCATGAGCGCCGGAAAAAACAGCAGAATGGCAGCGATGCTTCTCAGCTGACGGCGTCCGGTGCTTGCGGATTGCAGCAGCAGCACCGCGAGAAACAGAAAGACGGCAGCGGCAAGGATTGTGATCCAGAGGATGCCGCCGTGTGCAATGCTGACAAGCAGTCCCATCAGCAGGGCGGCAGCAGCGCCGCGGAGCAGGTCGGGCAGAATGTTCTTGATGTTCATTGTATTACCTCGTTGTATCTGTATGGATTTGCTGAATCAGGATTTGTGCAGGCAGATTCCAGCTGCGGTCTTTGTCATGGATATAGTCAACTTTGACCTTGTCTTCCGCCTTGCTGTAATAGTTATCCCAGATGCCCTCGCGCTCGAGCATATCCTGATAGCGCGCAATGACAATGTAGGCATCCTCAGAGAGCCCGCAGAGCATGTTGAGATCCGGATTCTGAAGTGTCCCCGCAGCACAGCGGCTGAGGTTGTATTCCGCGATCATCGCATCGGGGCGTCCGAAGCAGAGCCCTGCGAACAGCACGATGAATACACCGGAGAGGATCGCGGCGGTCGGGAGCTTTGCAGCGAACTGCCGCACGAGCAGAATCAGGAAGACTGCGGCGAGCAGCACCATGAACCATGTTGTGTAGACACGGAGCTGCGTCATGCCGTAGGCGCGGATATAGAGCACCATTTTTGCCAGTGCCGTCGCGATGATGAACAGCGTAAAGCCGCAGAGCAGCACCGCGTAGAAGGTCAGCGCCTAGGTGCGGTGCTCGCCGCCCTTTTTCGCGCAGCCTGTCAGCACCAGAATCACGATGAGATTGATGACCGCAATCGCGCAGAGCTCAAAGAATCCGCGCCTTGCGTATTCGGAATAGAGCATGCCCTCGGGCAGCCTGCCGGCGAATGCGGAGAGAAAATAGTTCGTCTGCGTGAACACATAGAGCAGATACAGCAGGCAGATCGGCGTGACACCGGCATAGAGCCCGAGATTCGGAATCACCCGCAGACCGCTGAGCTTTTCGGCGTATTCCGCGTCATCGGGGAACGGCATGTCTCTGCGCTTTGCGGCGCTGCAGAGCATGCCAAAGAGCCACATCCCGAGCGGGATGCCGAACACAATCTGCCAGAAGAAGCGGATTGTATCAACGGCAGGCAGATCGCCGAGAAATTCAAACATATCCGCAATGGCGGAATCCGCGCTTGCGAGCAGTGCAGCGACCGCGATTGTCAGCGGGATTGTCACGAGCAATCCGATCACAATCGTCTTGACCGCAGTTGCCGCCGAGTTCTTTTTCATCGGGGCAGCGACCGCATGCGGCGCCGCAGTAAAATGACTGAACGGCTTTGCGAGCAGCGAATCGGCGAGGTCGATCGGGAAGAATCGCGTGACAAACCCCTTGCCGCCGCAGACAGCATGTGTCCGCCAGACAATCGCCGCGGTCAGGAAAACAAAGCAGAGCCCGTGCAGCAGCGGCGATGCAGAAAGCGAGAATACAAGCGCAAAAGCGCAGATCACAGCGCCGAGCACATGCTGCACCTGACGCGGTTTGTATCCCGATTTCCGGATATAGACCGCACTGACGAGATACAGCAGCAGAAAGCAGCCGGTTGTGAAAAAGCCGTCTGCATAGAGCAGCGCATAGCGTGCAAAGAGCAGTCCGAGCAGGAGCGCGAGCAGCGCAAACACTGCATCATGCGGCTGAAAATCCCATTGTTTCTTCTGCACCGCCGTCTGCGGATACGGATAAACCGGCGCCTGCAAAACGGACGGCGTCTGCGGTGTAAAGTCATCCATGGTTGTGCTCCTTTACATGTATTTTGCGAGCAGCTCCCCGATTTTCCCCATCCGCTGATAGGTAATGCACTTGCAGATGAAATCGGTGAACCTGCCGTATTTGCGGTAAAGCAGATTGAACAGCAGATAGGGGATGCGCTGGGATTTTGTCTCCGGCATCCGCCTGCGGATATTTTTCAGGCTGTAGACCTTGTCATAGACATGCAGATAGCCCTTGTAGAGTTCATCCGCAGTCATGCCGCGCGGTTCAAAGACCACATGCGCGGTGTTGTAGAGCGAGAGGTCATGCGAGGTGATGCGTCCCGCCGCTTTCATGCGCGCATAGAGCGCCGTGCCGGGATAGGGCGTCAGGATGTGCGAGGTGACAGTTTCGATGCGGTTCTTCACAATCCAATCGACGGTTGCGTCAAAGGTCTCGGGCGTGTCGCCGTCGAGCCCGAAGACGAAGCTGCCGTTGATCATGATGCCGCGTTTGTGGATTGCCTCGATTGCCTGCTCATATTCGCGGGTGCTGTTCTGCACCTTGTGGACATTCTGCACGGATTCCGGATTGATGCTCTCGAATCCGATGAACAGGCTTTGGCAGCCGCTTTTCCGCATCAGATCGAGCAGCGCGCCGTCCTTTGCCGCGTTGATCGAGACCGCCGCCTGCCACTTGAGCTTCATCGGCAGAATGGCTTTGAGAAACTGCTTTGTCCACTGCGGATTGCCCGCGAAGTTATCGTCGATGAACATGATATGTCTGGTGCCTGCATGCCGGATCTCGCGCAGCACATCGGGAATCGGGCGATTGACGAAGTGGTGTGATTTTGCGCTGTTGTAGCAGAAATCGCAGCGGAACGGACAGCCGCGGCTTGTGTGAATGACACTGGTGTAGAGGTATTTGCCGCGGTCGATCATATCGTAGGCAGGGGAGACAATGTCCTCGCCGCGCAGCTTTCCGCTGCATTTGTAGATTTTTTTGAGGCAGCCGTTTTGCGCATCGCGGACGATATCCGGCCATGTGCCCTCCGCCGCCCCGATGCACAGCGCATCGAAGGCGTTTTCAGGGATTGTCTCATAGGCGGTTGTGATGTGGATGCCGCCTGCGATCACCTTTGCGCCGCGCCTGCGGAACCGCTTTGCGATCTGCATGGCGTGGGGCAGGGTATCGACCGTGACGGAAATCCCGACGAGATCGGGGTGATCGTCATAGCAGATCGGCTCGATATTCTCGTTTTCGAGTACAACGCGGTGTTCGCCGCGCAGGATATTGGCAACGGTCAGGAGCCCGAGCGGCGGCGCCATATGGAGCTTTAAGTCGGTATCCATCGGGCGCTTGATCATGGCGGGCTGAATGAGCTTGATATACATGACGATACCTCCTCGGATGTCCGTGTTTCCGTTTTAGGACTCAGAAGTCGGAAGTGTGTCGGAAAATGCAGCGGATTCGTTATGCTCATGCGGATGCGCGTGCCATCGGGCTTCCCGCAGAAGCTCCGCGCATGTGTATCCCAGCAGGAGCAGGTAAACCGCTGCAACGGCAGCAATGAGCAGCGCGATTTTTCTGCGTTTCTTTTTCTCACGCGCCTGCCGGAGCAGATCAGGTTCTGCGAGGCGGTATTCCTCCTCGCTGAGATAGGTGATGCCGCTGTGCTGATACATAAAAGACCTCCTTTGCGGTGTTCAGCGCTGAGCAGGAAAATCCGCGAGTGATGTGACAAACCATGCAGCGAGCAGCAGCGAGAGCAGAAAGCAGATGAAAAATCTGCGCCGCAGCTTCGGAAGATCCGGCATGCCGCCGACCGTGTTTTGCTCCCAATATTTCTGCTGAAAGAATGCTGCCAGACGGTACAGTGCATAACAGACTGCTGCATTCAGCAGCGCAAGCACAGCGAATGCTGCAAATAACCCCATCGTTATGCCCCCTTTGCATATTCCCTGTTCTTCACATAAACAGCGTATTACTCGGTTTTCACATATTCCAAAACATCCCCCGGCTGCCAGCGCACGCTGAATCATTCATTTTTGACATACTCCAAAACATCCCCCGGCTGACAATCAAGCTCACGGCATATTGCCTCCAATGTCGAGAACCGCACCGCCTTCGCCTTGTTGTTCTTGAGAATCGACAGATTCGCCGGTGTGATGTCCACGCGCTCGGCAAGCTCTCCTGCGGAGATTTTGCGTTTCGCCATCATCACATCGAGATTGACAATAATCGGCATAATGCTCCGCTCCTTTCAGATGGTGTAATCGTTTTCTTCGCGCATCTCGACGGCAGCCTCCAGCATGTTCTTCATGACGCGCAGGAGCAGTCCTGCAAACGCCGCGATGAATGCAACGAAAAATGCGAGAAACCGCCAGAATGTCAGGATGAGCCAGAGCAGCGCCACACCGAAGCAGCACCACGCGATCTTGCGGAAACAGGCGGCATTCTCCGTGACGAAGACCTGCTGCTTTGCAAAGCGGTTGAGCAGCGCAAGCAGCTGCCAGAGTGCGAGAATGCCGAGGATTGCGCTGAGATAGAGCACAATGTTCAGGACAATGTGGATCGGTTCCTCACCGGAAACCGCATCATACCATTCCGTGATGACCGGAATGCAGAACAGCGATGCGATGCCGAGCGCCAGTGTTGCAATGGTCAGGCATCGGGAGAGAAACAGCGATTTTTCAGAGTTCCATTTTTGATTCATGGTTCACACGCTCCTTTGTGTTGTTGAACCCAGTATAGCACATAAATTTCTGTTTGTCAATAGTTTTTTATCGTTTTTCGATATATTTTTTCTGATTATCAGAAACCGGAATCCGATCGGAGAGAGGCTCGCTATATGAAACACAAGCTGATACTGAAAAAATGGCAGCAGATCACGCTGCTTTGTCTGCTGCCGTTTGCTGCGGCAGGGGGATTGCTGCTCGCAAAGAATCTGTATATGCAGTATGTGATCCGGTGGGTGCCGCCGTGCATTCTGCGGACACTGACGGGGTGGCAGTGTCCATCCTGCGGCATGACGCATGCGGTATTGGCTTTGTGCCGTCTGGATTTTGCCGAGGCGCTGCGGCAAAATGCATTGCTGATATTCGGGGTGGTGCTGGCGGTGCTGCGCTACGCGGAGATGTGGCTCAAGGCGCTCGGCAGACCGAAGAAGCTGATTCCGAGAACCGCGGGATTCTGGATCGGCGTGCTGCTGTTCTCGCTTGCATATTCCGTCCTGCGGAATGTGGTGTGATTGTACGCAGGTTGTGCCGCTGAAATGCTAAAGTCCGAATCGGTCAATTGAAAGGATAAAAGCAATTATCCCGATCATAGTAAAACATATAATTATGAAAGCCGCTGAAATGGGCGAAATGCCCGTTTCGGCGGCTTTTGCACAAAAAGCAGTATCAAATATAAATCTTTGCGCAAACTTTTTGAAAAGTTGCACGCAACCGTCTAACATTTGCCGATTTGGCACCCCTTTATAGAAGGACTTGCAAATTTTCCCGTTCCCTTCATGATGAATAATTGTAAATAATTATAAATATGTCAGAAACTCCTCACTTCTAACTCCTATCTCCTCGCTTTATAGATCCATGCGCGAAGCGCATACCACAATTTCTCATTTCTAATTTCTCATTTCTAATTGGTAATAGACGGGTGCTGCGAACCGGACAAGAAGACAAAATGACCGGTTTGGCAAAGGTGTTGG
>CAMKLV010000049.1:0-25907 GCA_946413695.1 uncultured Ruminococcus sp.
AGGACTTCCCTCTCCCTATGGTTCTTCCCCTCGCATTCGCGCCCCGCGCCCAGCAAAATTAAACATTCGGACAAAAGATAAAGGACAAGCAACAAAAAATAAAATCCGATTGCATCCACCAAAATTTAACATCCGAACAAAGGATACAGAACAAGCAAACAAAACCGCACCAGCTTCAAAGTGAATAGTGAATAACGAAAAACGAAAAGATAAAAGTATAAGCCGCCAAATCAACGCATTAACGCTGATTCAGCGGCTTTCTTCTATCCACGCATAAAAACGGGGTATGGGGCAGAGACCCATTCAAACTCATCGCGGAGCGATACAGCCTCATGTCACCTGCCAGAGGGCAAGCTGATCCCAGTCGAGGGCGGCAAGCTTATGCGCAGCCTTCTCAATCGTCTCGCGGCTGCCGAACGATGAAAACCGCAGCCACCCCTCGCCCTGCTCGCCGAATCCGGCGCCGGGGGACGAAACAATCCCGTGATGCCGCAGCAGCCGCTCAAAGCAATCCCACGAGCGCAGATGATACGGGCACTCCATCCAGACATACGGCGCATGCTCGCCGCCCGTTGTGAAAACGCCGCTCCGCCGCAGTGCATTCCGGATGAGATCAGCGTTTTCCATGTAATACTGCACATCCATGCGCACCTGCCGCTGTCCCTCGCCGGAAAAAACCGCCGCCGCGCCGCGCTGCACGATATACGATGTCCCGTTATATTTCGTGGACTGCCGCCGCATCCAGAGCCGGTGCAGCGATTGCCCGCCGGAGGTCAGCGCACGGGGCACGATCACCCAGCTGCACCGGACGCCCGTAAACCCCGCCATTTTCGAGAACGAGTTGATCTCGATTGCACAGGTCTCCGCGCCTGCAATCTCGAAGATGCTGCGCGGCAGAGCAGCGTTCCGGATATATGCCTCATAGGCAGCGTCATAGATGATGCATGCCTGATGCGCATGCGCATACTCCACCCAGGCCTGCAGCTGCGCGCGCGTATAGACCGCACCGGTCGGGTTATTCGGCGAGCAGAGATAGATAAGATCGGCGTGCACGCTGTCATCCGGCATCGGGAGAAAGCCGTTTTCCTTTGTACCGCGCGAAAAAACGATCTGCCGCCCCGCCATGACGCTCGTGTCATAGAACACGGGGTAGACCGGATTCGGCAGCAGGACGGTGCTGTCCGGCGCAAAAAGGTCGCAGAGATTGGCAAGGTCACTTTTGGCGCCGTCGCTGACGAACACATCCTCGGGCTCAATCCCGACCTTGAACGTCCGGTAATGCCCGCAGATTGCGCGCCGCAGGAACATTTCGCCCTGCACATCGCCGTAGCCGTGAAAGCGGTCGGCGTGGCGCATTTCCTGCGCCGCCACGGACATCGCATCGCAGACGGCAGGCGCAAGCGGCCGCGTGACATCGTTGATGCCGAGTGAGAGAATCTCCGCCCCGGGATGTTCCTCGCGGTGCCGCCGGACGCGCATCGCAATCTCGGCAAAGAGATAATTCTGCTCCAGCTTTGTGATATTTTCATTCAGCCGCATGCCGCCGCCGCTCCTTTCTTATTTTCTAAAGTTGGTTTGGGGGGTGATGTTCTTTATCCTTTATCCAAAGGTTCATTTTCATTGGGCGCGGGGCGCGAATGCGAGGGCAGGAACCCAAGGAAAGAGAGGAAACTCGCTGCGCTCGCATTCCCCTCTCTCCTTAGGTTCCCTCCCTCGCGCTCCCTCCTTCCTGATCCTCTCTTCCCTGAAATCAAAGCCCTGTGTTCGGCATGCTGAATCCGCGAAATTGTCCGTTCATTCAAGCCGCGGCTCATCGGAACGGCGCACACCAAGCAACGCATGCGCAGCGAACAGGACACATCAAACAGCAATACCCGTCAAGCAGCTTACGCCAAGCGAGAGACTCACGCCCCAAGGGGGAAAGGGAATGAGGAAATGGGAGCTCGAGGGAAAAACCTAAAGGGGAAAGGGGGAATGCGAGTTAGCGAGCCATCCCCCTTGCCTCTTTGGGTTGTTCCCTCGAACCCGCGCCCCGCGCCCAATGAAATCTAACATTCGGACAAAAGGAAAAGAGAATTTCACGAAAATAATTCGCAGCACAATTCCGAAAAGGGACTTGCATCATAAAAAGCAGCCGGATTCGCGGTGATATTTTCATTCAGCCGCGTGATGTCGCTGCCTTTCTGAACGCTTCACTTTGCAGGACATACGCCGCACGCGGTTCCAGCTCCGGCAGCTGTGTCATCGGAAAGTATTGCAGGCGACGGCTTTCGTCATCGTTGATTTGCAGCGTGCCGGAAATCCCGACCGCTTTGTAAAGCGCAATGACCGTATAGGTCTCGTCGCCGTTCGGATAGCGGAAATAGAGCTCTCTGCCCGAAAGCACACCGAGCAGTTTAAAGTGTTCGGCAGTCAACCCCGTTTCTTCATGCAGCTCACGGGCGGCAGTCTCCTCAAGACTTTCGCCGAGCTCCATGCCGCCGCCGATGATGCCCCATGTATTGGTATCCGTGCGCAGATTCAGCAGAATCTCGTTGTTTTCGTTCATGACAATGACCGTTGCGCCGATGTTGATGAGCGGTCGCTGCCCGACATATTTCCGCAGATCTAAAATATAACTCATCTTGTCTCCTTCCATACCGGAAGATCGCCGTTCAGAAGCATTTTCACTGCTGCCTTCGAACTCCGCAAACTTTTGATATGCTGTGCGACCAAAACGGAGCCACTCCCATCTGCACTGACAGGAGCGGCTTTTTCATATCTCTGCATAAAAAGGGATTCCAAAGGGATAGTATCCCTTTGGCAGGGGCTTGGGGACAGAGTCCCCATTCCAAATCCATCGGAGATACCTCTTAGCGGCACTGCCCGTCGCCGTTGATGAGATACTTAACCGAGGTCAGCTCATAAAGTCCCATCGGGCCGCGCGCGTGGAGCTTCTGCGTCGAAATGCCGATCTCCGCGCCGAAGCCGAATTCGCCGCCGTCCGTGAAGCGCGTCGAAGCGTTGACATAGACCGCCGCCGCATCGACCTCGCGCTGGAATTTCTCCGCATTTTCGAGCGATTTCGTCACGATGCACTCGCTGTGATTCGTGCCGTAGCGTGCGATATGCGCCATTGCCTCATCAACATCGCTGACGATCTTGACCGCGAGCTGATAATCGAGATATTCGTTCGCCCAGTCCTCCTCATTTGCATCGAGGACGCATTCGCCGAGGACGGATTTTGCAGCGGAATCGCCGTGCAGCGTGACGCTGTGTTCATCGAGCTTTGCCTTCATCATCGGCAGGAATTTTGCCGCGATATCCCTGTGAATCAGCACGGTCTCGATCGCGTTGCAGACCGAAGGACGCTGCGTCTTGCCGTTGTCAATGATGTTGACCGCCATTTCGAGGTCAGCAGAAGCATCGACGAAGACATGGCAGTTGCCGACGCCCGTTTTGATGACCGGCACGGTTGCATTTTCTGCGACCGCGTTGATCAGACCGGCGCCGCCGCGGGGAATCAGCACATCGAGATACTCCGAGAGCTTCATGAGCTGATTGGAGCTTTCGCGCGTGGTATCCGGCACAAGCTGGATGATATCCGCGGGGAGCCCTGCCGCTTTGACCGCATCGCGCATGATGTTCGTCAGGCAGACATTCGAGCTGAATGCCTCCTTGCCGCCGCGCAGAATCACGCAGTTTCCGGCTTTCATGCAGAGTGTTGCCGCATCCACGGTGACATTCGGGCGGCTCTCGAAGATAATGCCGATCACGCCGAGCGGCACGCGCGTTTTCTGAATGCGCAGACCGTTCGGGCGGATGACGCCGGATTCGACCTTGCCGACGACCTCCTCGAGCTGAATCAGCTTGCGCACGCCCTCCGCGATGCCCTGAATGCGCGCTTCATTGAGCAGAAGTCTGTCCTGCATTGCCTTGGACATATTGTTCTTAACCGCGTTTTCCAGATCGACCTTGTTTGCCTCGATGATCTCCGGTGTGCGGGCAATCAGGGCATCTGCGATTGCCGCAAGCGCGTCATTTTTCTGTTTGGGTGATGCAGCAGCGAGTGTACCGGCGACTGCCTTTGCATTGGCGCCGAGCTGCTGAACTGTAAGCTGTTCCATATAAAATTCCTCCGTAATATTTGTTATAGATTTCCTTCTGCAACAATGATATCCGTATGCAGCAGGGCTTCGTGCAGCCAATCGAGAAAAGCGCGCAGAAACGCCTTTTCTTTGTCTTCATGGCGCTCCATATCCGCTTCGGTTGCGCGGATGATCCTTTCCCAGTCCGCCTTCCCGATCCAGTTATCGAAACACACATCAAAGGATTCTTCGGGTGTTCCGTCAAAGGCATCGGCAGTGGGATAAATCTGCGCAAAATACGCGAGCAGAAGCTGATAATCCTGCCTGTAGATCCGCAGCGGGAACGGGTAGCAGTGCCATTCCTCATAAACAGGATTCCATCCCGGCTGACCGGACATTTTCAGCGGATTGAATTCCAGAAAGACCTTCTCGTTTTCCGGCGCATATAACCGAAGCACTGTATATTGCTGCCGGTCTGTTTCATTGAGCGGAAGCCATTCCATATCATTCTCCTGCAAGCTGCCGTACAGCATATTTTGCGGATTATTTTGCAACAAATCTCGTGCCGACGGCTTCGTCATTCAGCAGGAGATCATAGAGCTTCTCGGGCTTTTCGCCGTTCATAATGACCATATCAATGCCTGCCGCGACTGCCATTTTCGCCGCGGAGATTTTCGTTGCCATGCCGCCGCGCGCATTCGGTGTGCCCGCGCCGCCTGCAATGCCCTCGATTTCCGGCGTGATCTCCTCAACAACCGGAATCAGCTTTGCGTTGGCATCCTTGTGCGGATCGGCGGAGTAAAGTCCGTCGATGTCGCTCATCAGCACGAGCGTGTCGGCGTGGACAAGTCCCGCAACGATCGCCGCGAGCGAATCGTTCTCGCCGATTTCAAGCTCGAGTTCGTCGATTGCGACCGTATCGTTTTCATTGACGATCGGAATGACGCCGAGCTCCAGCAGACGCTCCATGCAGTTTCCGGCGTTCTCGCCGCCGTTTGTGTTGAGAATCGCCTTGGTCAGCAGCACCTGCGCGACGTTGACGCTGTAATTTGCAAACTGACGGTCATAGAGATACATCAGCTCGCACTGCCCGACAGCGGCGCATGCCTGCTTGGTCGGGGTATCGGTCGGGCGTTCGCGCAGACCGAGCTGTCCGACGCCGAGACCCACAGCACCCGAGGATACAAGGATCAGCTGCTTGCCTGCGTTCGAGAGATCTGCCAGAACACGGACCAGATTGTGAAACCGCCGCAGATTCATTCTGCCGGTGCGGTGGGTCAGCGTTGAGGTGCCGACCTTGACAACAATGCGCTGACTGTCCGACAGCCTGCGCAGCGATGTATTTTCGCTTTCCAAAAAAATACTTCCTTTCTAGTATTAGAGGTGTCTCCGACGGATTGAGAATGGGGCTCTGCCCCAAACCCCGCTTAAGGGATACTATCCCTTAAGAATCCCACTTTTGTATCGGATTGTTATGAAACAATCTCCGTACAAACGTAATATCGTTATGCGATCATCTCCCGTTCAAACATAAAATGGGATTCCAAAGGGACAGTGTCCCTTTGGCGGGAGTTTGAGGGCAGCGCCCTCATTACAAATCATCGCGCAGCGATACATTATTCACCACATGCTGCGGATTGCCGCTGAGGAAGCCGCGGAGATTATCCTCGGTGATATCGAGCAGGCGCTTGCGCGTCTCGAGCGGTGTCCAGCCGATGTGCGGCGTGATGACGCAGTTCTTTGCGTCCTTGAGCGGTGTCTCTGCGGACATCGGCTCCTTTTCGAGCACATCGAGATAGGCAGCCGCAAGCATATCATGATTCAGTGCGGATGCGAGATCCTCCTCGACAACGGTGCCGCCGCGCGAGGTGTTGATGAGGATTGCTGTCTCCTTCATCAGTGCAAGGGATTTTTTGTTGATGAGCCCCTTTGTCTGTTCGGTCAGCGGGCAGTGCAGGGTCAGCACATCGGCGCGGCGGAAGACCTCCTCCGCGGTGACAACCGGATAGGGGCAGTTTTCAGGCTGTGTTCTGGTTGCGATCAGCACCTGCATGCCGAACGCCTCCGCGATTTTCGCAACATTCTTTCCGATATGACCGTAACCGATGATGCCGATCGTTTTGCCGCGCAGCTCGCCGGTCGGATACGGAAAATAAGAGAATGCCGGCGCGGTTTCCCACTTCCCGAGCCGTACATCCATCGAATAAAGCGCAACGCGCTGGAAGTGGTCAAAGATATACGCAAAGACAAGCTGCGTGACGGCATCCGTTGAGTAGCTGCCTGCATTGCAGACCGGAATGCCGCGCTCCGATGCCGCCTCGATATCGACATTGTTGAAGCCCGTTGCGAGAATGCCGATATATTTGATATCCGGGCAGGCTTCCATGACCTCGCGCGTGATCAGCACCTTGTTGCAGATGACAACATCCGCATTGCCGATGTGCGCGGCGGTCTCCTCAGGTCTGGTCGAGGGGTAGACGTCCACATTCTCCGCAAGTGCGGCAAAGCGGCGCGCATTGACCTCGTCCTTGTTATATGCCATTGTGTCCCAGTCGAGAATCGCAATTCGTTTTGCACGCATGGATTATCCCTCCGTTTTTGCTGCGGCTTTTGCAGCCTTTTCCGCCTTTTCCTTTTTGGACGCCTTCACGGACTGGACAATATTCAGAATCAGCGCGAGCAGCAGCAGAACTGCCTCCAGAATGCCGACGCCGTAATACCATGTCTGATTATCCGGCTTGACATAGATCAGCAGCGAGGCGGGAATCGCGATTGCCATGACGAGCTGATAGAGATGCTTTGTCCGGATGAACTGGAGCAGAAACAGCAGCGTTGCAATGATGCAGAAGATCAGGTGTTTATCCTGTGTGATAGGGAACTGATTGGGATCCATTTTTGATTTACTCCTTTATGTGTTGGTTGAAATATCTCACTGCCCTTGCGGCAGATGATAGCGTTGGGGAAACACTGATTTGTGTCTCCGACGGATTTATGATTCAGAAATGGGATTCCAAAGGGACAGTGTCCCGTTTCTAATCCATCGGAGATACCGATTTTTCAGCGTTTTCTTAGGTTTCGGTTTCCGCGTCATAGAATACGCGGTATTTTTTCTGGTTGTGCGTATAGGCGCTGATGACAAGCCCGATTGAGAGATACATCGAGAGCATTGCGGTGCCGCCGGCGCTGAAAAACGGCAGCGGAATACCGATGACCGGCATGACTTTCAGCACCATGCCGAGATTCATCAGATCGTGCGTGAACAGAATCGCAAAGACGCCCATGCAGAGCGTTTTGCCCATCGTATCCTTTGCGGCGCGGCTGTCCCGGAAGACGCGCAGGCAGATCGCCGCGAGAATCACGATCACAACAATCGCGCCGACAAATCCGAATGCCTCGCCGATGAATGCGAAGATGAAGTCATTGTGCATTTCCGGCACAGAGGTATATGTGCCGCCGCTGAGTCCCTGCCCGAACAGCCCGCCGGAGCGGATTGCTTTGAGTCCGAGGTTCTGCTGATATTCCAGACCGAGCGAATCGGTGCCGGGGTTCATCAGCACGCGGATGCGGTTCCGGTGGACATCGCCGAACACATACGTCCAGACGAACCAGAACACCAGCGGCATCAGTGCGGCGCCGCCGAGCAGATACCAGAACGAAAGCCCTGCCGTGAACAGCATGAAAACCGTCATCGCGGCAAAGACGATCGCCGTACCGTAGTCGCCCTGCACCGCGACGATGCCTGCCGGAATCGCGGCATGCACGAGCAGCAGAAAGAGGTGCAGGGGCTGATTGAGCCTGTCTGTCACTTTCGAGATGTGGCAGGCGTAGGTCAGAAGAAAGACCAGCTTTAAGATCTCCGAGGGCTGAATCTGCACAAAGCCGAGGTCGATCCATGCACGGTCATCCGCGCCCTCACGCCCGTAGCCGAGCGAGGTGAAGGTCAGCGCGACAAGCCCCAGCGCGAGCGGCGCATAGAGGAACCAGAACCGCGCCAGCTTGTGATAGTCGATTGCGGAAACAATGATGCAGCCGGTGATGCCCAGTCCGAGGGAGATGAGCTGCACAATCCAGTCATTGGAATCAACCTCACTGGAAATGTTCTCCGTCCAGAGGGAGCGCAAAAGCAGGACGCTTGCGCCCGAGCAGATCGTCACGAGCGCCAGCAGCACCCAGTCGATCCTGTGCCAGAAATCCCTGCGCGAGGGATCTGCGCTAATTGGTGTACGTTTCAATTTGTTCTCTCCTGTTTCTCTGTTTTTATTGTATTTTCGATGATTGATCATGAGGACAAGCCTTAAGTTCCGCTAAGGGGATGATCATCTTTCAGCAGATTCGCAGTCTGTGAATTGCTTTGCAATTCACTTAGGAGCGCCCTCTATCGCAGGGCTCCTTCGCCGGGGGAGTTTCGCTCGTTGCGACGAGCGACCAGAGGCTCCTCGCCTCTGGACTCATCGCAAACTTTTGAAAAATTTTGATCAAAACTTTTATATTAACGCTCATTCAGCGTGTTGCGTAACCGGAATGCTTTAGCAAATCGGAGCCGCGCACTGCGCGGTGAAAAGGCTTGAGCGAAACTTTTATTTTGATGCCTATTCAGCGCGTCGCGTACCCTCAGCCTTTGTCCGTCTGCCAGTATTTGCGGTCGAGCGTGCGGTACTGCACGGCTTCGGCGATGTGCACCGCCTCAATGACCTCGCTGCCTGCCATATCCGCCGCGGTGCGCGCGACCTTGAGCAGACGGTCATAGGCTCTTGCCGAGAGCCCCATCTTCTCGAACACCGCTTTGAGCCGCGATTTTGCACTGTCCGTCATCGGGCAGAATGCCGCGAGCTTATCCGGTGTGATGCGCGCATTGCAGGTGATCTTCGTGCCTTTGAAGCGCTCATTCTGAATCTCCCGCGCCGCGACAACACGCTTGCGGATTTCCGCGCTCGGTTCTTCGGGCTTCTGCGAGGAGAGATCGTCAAAGCTCACCGGCGCCGCCTCGATATGCAGATCAAAGCGATCGAGCAGCGGGCCGGAAATGCGGTTGAGATACTGCGCGGCGGCGCGCTGTCCGCAGGTACACGGGCGCGTCGGGTGGCCGAGATAGCCGCAGGGACAGGGGTTCATTGCCGCAATCAGCATGATCGAGCAGGGATAGCGGATTGTACCGGCTGCACGCGAGATTGTGACCTCTCTGTCCTCGAGCGGCTGCCGCAGAATCTCGAGGGTGCGGCGGTCAAATTCCGCGAGCTCATCGAGAAAGAGCAGTCCGTTGTGTGCGAGCGAAATTTCGCCCGGATGCGGCACGGTGCCGCCGCCTGCAAGTCCTGCCGAGGAGATCGTATGATGCGGCGAGCGGAACGGCCGGACCGTCACAAGCGGATGCTCGGAATCGAGCAGACCTGCAACGGAGTGGATCATCGTGGTTTCAATGGATTCTGCAAAGGTCAGCGCGGGCAGAATCCCCGGCATGCGCTTGGCAAGCATGCTTTTGCCGCTGCCGGGCGGCCCGATGAGCAGGGCATTGTGTCCGCCGGCTGCTGCAAGCTCCAAAGCATGCTTTGCGGCGGTCTGTCCGTGGACATCGGCGAAATCGGGGATCGGCGGCGCATCGACCTGCTCCAAACCGATATGCTGCATCGGCTGCAGCGGCGCTTCGCCCTCGAGATGCTGGAGCAGCGCCTTTGCATCCGGTACGCCGTAGACGGTCATATCTTCAACAACTGCCGCTTCCTTTGCATTCGCGAGCGGCACATACATCGTTTTGATGCCGCGCTGTCTGGCGGTCAGGGTCATCGGCAGCACGCCGTTGACCGGTCTGACATCGCCGTTGAGCGAAACCTCGCCGATGATCGCGGCATCCTCGGGCACCTGCACTCTGCCGAGTGCCGCAAGAATTGCCATAAATATCGCAAGATCGTGCATACTGCCGTTTTTGCGGCGGTCTGCCGGCGCGAGGTTGACAATGCAGTTTGAGGTCGGGAACATGATGCCGCAGGTATAGAGCGCCGATTTGATGCGCTCGCGGCTTTCCTGAACAGCGGCATCTGCAAGCCCGACGATCTCAAAGCGCGGCAGTCCCTTGCTGAGGTTGATCTCCACATCAACAGGAAATGCGTTCAGTCCGAATAATCCCAGACTGCTGACTTTTGCAAACATTGCTTCACCGCCGTTTCATGATATATAAATCTGTATGGTCTCTGCGGGACTGCGCGGTCTGTTCCGGCGTATTCTGCCGGATTGCCTGACAGCCCCGAAGCAGCAGAACCGCTGCTGCCGCGGTCAGTATGAACGGAGCATATTCCGCAAATGCAGGACGGATCGTCCGCGGAATCGGCAATGATGACCGCAGAGTCGGCACATGCTCCTTCATAATCACCTTGCCGGCTGTCTGCGAGAATAACAAGCCCAAAAGCCCGATTATGCCCTGCATGCGCCAGACCCGGAGCGGCAGGCGCTTTTCCGTCTGCCGGAAGGGATATGTCCTGCTCAGCAGCAGGAACCGGATCAGCGCGAACAGCAGCAGCCCCAGTGCCGCGCCTGCGGCAAAGCAGAGCGGATGGATTCTGACCACTTCGCAGGTTATCTTTATCAGGCGCCCGTCGCCGGTCAGCCTTTCGGCTTTTGCGGTTTCAAAGGTCGGGAACATGCCGGCGTACATCAGCAGCGATGTCAGAAAACCGGCTGCCCAGACAGCAAGCCAGCAGAGCGCCGTCAGCAGGATGCCCTTCAGCGGCTTATACGGCTTCATGCGGCGCCTGCTTTCTGTTCCGGACGGTCAGGATGCAGAGAATCAGCAGCAGAATGAGCGTGAACGCCGGAAAGAGCACAGAGCAGGAATTGACCAGCGTGTCATATCTGCCGAAGGTGATGCTGCTCATCAGACCGAGCCGCAGAACCAGCATAAAGACATTGCCCGTCAGCATCAGCAGGATGCCCAGCGGCACCAGCAGACACCAGAGCACAATCCAGACGGGCTGCTGTTCCAGAACACAGCAAAAATCCTGCCGCAGCCATCTGCGCAGGACTGCTGTCAGACCGGCGAACCCGAGCACGGCACCGATCAGCCACATCAGCAGGTTGATCTTGTAAAGCTCCGAGGTGAACAGAAAAGAGCTGTTTGTCTCGCCGGTCGATTTCATGAACAGATACCGGATGCAGAGTGCGCCTGCCGAGACTGCGCAGCAGATCAGAAGATGCAGCGCAGTCAGCAGCAGATTTTTCAGCGGTGTTCGTGTCATAAAGGTTGTCCTCTTGTTATACTTCGGGATGATGTTCATCGCGCGCACGCTTCATTGCGGCAAGGCGCGCACGAACCTCCTCCGGTGTCGGGAGCATATCCGGATTGCCCTGCTTGACGGCATGCGACGGGATTGCGGTCATATCTGCGAGCATTGCCGAAGGATCTATCTGCGGCAGTGCTGTCTCATTGACCTGCGGCGTCTGCGCGGAAAGCGCATCGAGTGCCGCATCCGACGGGGCGGAGAGCGGCTCCGGCTTCGGGGCATACTGCCGCGCGCTGCCGGGCATATCGGTGATGCCGAGCGTTTTCTCCGTGACGGCAGGAATCTTTACCTCCGGCGGCAGCTTGACCGGTGCCGGATCGGAAAACAGATTCGGGGACGGTGCAAATGCAGACTGTGCCGAAACCGTCGGCGGCGTCAGCATCTGCTGCGGTGCGGCGGTGCCGGACATCTGCGCGGGCGCCTGCTCCGGCGCACTGATGCCTTTCATATGCGCGGATGCCTGCTGCTGCCGGATGCGGACATCTGCGGGGAGTTCATAGCGGGCAGGGGTATCTGCCTCAACAGAGAACAGCGGATAGCCCGGCTGTGTTTTCAGATCGTCATTCCGGTTGCAGAGCATCTGCGCCCAGATATTCAGCGCGATGCCTGCGGCAAGAAAGAGCAGGTTTGCGCCGGAGAATGTGCCGTTTCTGCGCAGAAGAATCATCAGCAGACCGAATACGTCAATGCCGAGCAGAATCAGGCTCGGGACGCGCATTTTCGTCGCTGTCAGCCAGCCCAGCACAATCGTTGCAAGACCGAGCAGAATCTGGAAGGTACCGGCGGACATCGCGTTATAGAAGATGCCCGGACCTTCCGCATTGCCCTTGACCGTGGAGAGCGCACCGGCAAAGAATGCCGTGCTGAAAATCATGGCGCCGAGGATGATGCTGCCCCATAAATAGGCGCGGAATCCCTTGTTGACTGCTGCCATCTGCAGGCGGTTGTTTTCATATTGTGCTGCAACTTCGGGTGAAATACGCATAGCCGGATCTCCTTCTTGTCATGGCGTCTCAGCGGCGCTTCTTTTTTCTGCGGTTCGGGTTCGGATTCTGACCGCCCTGCTTCTGCGGCTCCTTTTTTGCAGGCTGACCTTCCGTCAGTGCTTTGGCTTTTGCCTCTGCCTCGGCAAGGATTTTCTGCGTGCGCGCCTCAGCCTCTGCAAGGATCGCAGCGGCGGCGGCTTCTGCATCTGCACGCTCCGGCGCGACGGTTTCGGCTCTGGATTCCGCCGGTGCAGGTTTCTCCGGCTCTGCCGGTGCGGGGGCTTCTTCGATGATATCCGTCATTGCGGATTCGGCTGCTTCGGCGGTTTCGGAGATGGCTTCGGCGGGCGTCTGTTCCGGCTCTGCAGATACAGTCTCCGGCTCCGCGGATGCAGTCTTCGCATTCGCCTCTGCGGCGGGCTTTTCGGTGCTGCGTGCTTCATTCAGATGCTTCTGCAGCGATTCGACAAGCGCATTGCCTGCCTCCTCAGCCTTATCCTTTTCCTCCGGCTCGGTATAGCCGAATTCGGTCTTCTTTTTCTTCTTTCTGCGCAGGGAGTAATCCGTTGTGAACAGTGTGGATTTGGTTCTGCGCTCGCCCTGATGCGCAAGAAGGGTCTGGATGACGATATCGGATTTGGAGATATCGAATTTCTCGTGGAATTCGGGATAGCCTTCCATCTGCGCGAGTGCCTGCTCATGCCGCAGCTCGCGGATGGAGAAATAATAGAACACAACGCCGACAACGCCGATCAGCGCGGAGAGATAATCCAGACGGAACACGCCGATCAGCGTGACCATTGCGTACCATGCGCCGAGAATGATGTTCAGCGTGCGGTAATTCGCCCATGCCAGATATCCGAGCACGATGATTGCCATGCCGAACAGAATCTGGAAAATGCCGCCGGTCAGGATTGCCTCGGGCTTGTCGAGCGTCAGATAGGGGCGGCTCAGCAGATCGAACATTGCAATATACTTTTTGAAAATCGAGAAGAAACATACAATAATGCACAGCACCAGATTGCAGAAAAATGTACGGCGGTGTACTTTATCAATGTCATGCATCTGCATCCGGCAGTATTCATAGTGGGAGTCGCTTTTTTCAAGGTGTACGATTTTCGGCTTTTCTTCTTCAAACGGATTGACATTCAGCTCTGACATAACAATTCATCCTTTCCAATCAAAATTTTATCCGGTTCGGTTTCGTGCGGGTGTATTTGCCTCAGATACGCTTCATCAGCATCCCTCTTTTTCCTGTGCGTTCCCTATTTTATATAGTCTCTGTTTAGGGCGTGTTGACACTAAGCCTAACACGCGTCTTTTCGGCTGATTTTGCCCCGTTCGTCGTTAAAAATCCTTGCCGGGCGACAGCCCGCCTGCGGATTTTTGCCTTGAACGGAACAAAACCATCTCAAAAATCCGCATATTATTTTAGTGTCAACACGCCCTAAAAATCTTCGAGTGTATCCATGAGTTCGCTGTGCTGTTCGGCTTTGTGTACGAGCGGATCAGCCCCCTGACTGCGCTCCTGATAGCCGGTCAGATCGGTATTCAGTGCCTCGGCGCGGTCATCGAGCAGATCGTGCATATCGCTGCTGCCTTCGGATACGGCAGCACGGGCGCCGGTCTCGACGGCACGTTTTCTCGCGGTGAAATCCCAAGCCTTTGCGGCTGCCTCCTGCCGGTTGATCTCAAGCTGAAACTGCGGAAAGCCCTCCTCTTTGGAAAGCTTTGCCCAGAAGACATCGCAGATCATAGCCGCTGTCAGCGGGATCGGCTGGATGACGCCGAGATAACGGACAGCGCCGCCGCCGATGCCGACGGCAATCAGCGCAAAGACGCCGAGCGTGATACGCCAGTCTCTTTTATAAACGGCAAAGACCGCTGCAGCCATCAGCACAATGCCTGCGAGCGCGAGGAAGAATTCACCGAGCCCGCGCAGCAGCGTCAGACCGCCGAGGATGCTTTCCAGCAGCGCCGGAACAACCTCTCCGAGTGCTGCAACCACTGTGATCAGCATTGCAATGCCGAGGATTTTTTCAATGGCATCTCTGCGCTTGCGCAGCCTGCTGTATCGCGCAAGGCGTTCGTCTTCTGTGAATAAGCTAGGCATAATTGTTCTCCTGCGTTTCAGAGTGTGTCCAGTCCGCCGACATCCTCCGGCTTCAGCGTCTGTTTGCGCTCAAAGCCCGGTGCATCGGGATTCAGCGGCTGCATCCGGTCGAAAGACGGCTCGGCAGCGTGTACCAGCGGATCACTGCCGGCACCGCGGTTATGATAATTTTGCAGCATGGCAGGCAGTGCATCCGGTGCAGCCTTCTCCTCGACGGCGTTCATGTGCGCGTGCGGATCGAGTGCCTGCTGCTCTGTGCGGACACCCTCTGCAAGGGCACGCTGCTGCATAAAGCTGATCTGTGATTTCTCCCGCGTTTCCTGCTCGGTGAAATCAATCCGGAACAGCGGGAAGCCCTCCTCGCCTTTGAGCTTGCTCCATTTTAATCCGGCATAGATCGAGCATCCCAGCGGGAGCAGCGTGATTGTGCCGATATAGAATGCGCAGAACCAGCCGGCAAAGGTGAGCAGCGTCACGCCGACGGCTGCGGCAAGCGAAAATACCCAGTTTCTGCCTGCGATGCCGTAGAATCCGGCTGCGAACACGAGCAGATTCGGCAGCAGGTGATAGGGCTGCAGCTTTGCGATGCTGTTGACGCCGAGTCCGACTGCCATTCCGGGGGCAAACCCGCCGCCCACAACCTCTGCGAACACCAGAAGCAGGTAAATGCCGATGCAGATGCCGAAGATGATCTCACATTGTTTCTTGCATTTGCGGCAGTCAAAATAGCGCTGCTCGCGGACTTCATCCGTATAGATACTTGTCATGAATGCTGCACACTCCTGTCTGCGTATATAGATACTCCATATTATTATATCACATAAAAAGTGAAATTGCAATGGGAAAATGCGAAAAAATCGCCTCAGACCTTGCTGCGGAATGAGAAATGAGAAATTAGAAATTGTGGTGTCCGCTGCGCAGACGGATTTATAATAGAGTGAGAAGTGAGAAGTGAGGAGTTGCGGTGTCCGCTGCGCGGACGGATTTGAAATATAGTGAGGAGATAGGAGTGAGGAACGGCGGATTTTCTGCCGGAAATTTCGGTGCGGCAGCCGGAGAACAAATGTGCGGGGATAAGGATGTATAAAAAAGCCACGCTTCGGATTGCGAAACGCGGCAGAATTGCCAAATATTTCAGCTGATGCTTGACAAATGGCAGGTTATAGAATATAATAGTAGAATGCCTGATTAGGCACAAGCGGCTTTTCTCCGCGTAATAGTATAGCATAGATTCGACGGCTTGTCAAGTCCCCCGAACATATTTCCGGAGACGCACACGCTGCCCGAGGCTGTGCGCCGCGATACAAAAGACAGGAGGTTTTTGCCCATGAGCCCTAAAACCAATCCGGATACGCAGACAGTGGTTGCGGTCAAGGATGTGCAGGTCGGAAAAAACACACGCAAAAGCTTCGGCAAAATTGATGAGGTCCTGCAGATGCCGAACCTCATTGAGGTGCAGAAGACTTCTTATCAGTGGTTTTTGACCGAAGGCCTGCGTGAGGTGTTCCGCGATGTGGCTGCGATCACCGATTTCAACGGCAATCTGGAGCTGAGCTTCATTGATTACCGCATCGACGACACCCCGAAGTATACCATTGCCGAGTGCAAGGAGCGCGATGCAACATACGCCGCCCCCCTGCGCGTCAAGGCGCGTCTCTGGAACAAGGAGACCGACGAGGTCACAAGCAGTGAGATCTACATGGGCGACATGCCCCTGATGACCGAAAGCGGCACCTTTGTCATCAACGGTGCGGAGCGTGTCATCGTCTCGCAGCTCGTTCGTTCTCCGGGCGTTTACTACAGCTTCACCCGTGATAAATCCGGTAAGACGCTGTTCACAACAACTGTTATCCCGAACCGCGGTGCATGGCTGGAATACGAAATGGATTCCAACGATGTTGTTTCGGTCAAGATCGACAAGAACAGAAAAATTCCGATCACGAAGTTCATCCGTGCACTCGGTCTCGGCACCAATGCGGAGATCTTTGAGCTGTTCGGTGACGATCCCAGACTGAAGGCGACCATTGAACAGAAAGAGGAAGGCATCACCGACGATGCCGAGAAGAACATCAATGAAGCGCTGCTCGAGGTCTACAAGAAGCTGCGTCCGGGCGATCCGGCAACGGTTGATGCGGCAAAGACGCTCTTTCACAACCTGTTCTTCGATCCGAAGCGCTATGATCTCTGCCGCTTCGGAAGATATAAGTACAACAAGAAGCTCGGCATCGGCTCGCGCCTGATTGATCAGGTGCTTTCGCGTCCGGTTGTCAGCTTCATGACCGGTGAGCTCATTGCCGATACCGGTACAAAGATCACGCCGGCTCTTGCACAGGAAATCGAGCAGGCAGGCGTTTATGAAGCATTCGTTGAGGCTGAGGTCCGCGAAACGCATGTCGATGAGAAGAAGCATGAGCTCGTCGCGGAATTCGTTGAGCGTGAGGTCAAGGTTGTCGGCAGCGGCATGGTTGATATCACACCCTATGCCTCTGTCCTGATCGACGGCTTTGTCAAAGAGGATTACGGCATCAATGAGAAGGTCTCCGCAAGAGTCCTCAAGGGACTGCTTGAGGATGCCGACGGCGACGGCGAGAAGCTCGGCAGACTGATCCGCGCAAACAAGGACGATCTCGTCCCGAAGCATATCGTCCGCGACGATATCTTTGCAACGATCAGCTACTTCTGCAACCTCTGCGACGGCCTCGGCAACACCGATGACATCGACCACCTCGGCAACCGCCGTATCCGTTCGGTCGGCGAGCTGCTGCAGAACCAGTTCCGCATCGGCTTTGCGAGAATGGAGCGTGTCATCCGCGAGCGCATGAGCCTGCAGGCACAGGATGCCGAGACGCTCACCCCGCAGACACTCGTCAATATCCGCCCGATTACCGCTGCGATCAAGGAGTTCTTCGGTTCCTCCCCGCTCTCGCAGTTCATGGATCAGAACAACCCGCTCGCAGAGCTGACGCATAAGCGCCGTCTCTCCGCGCTCGGCCCGGGCGGTCTGACCAGAGACCGTGCAGGTTTCGAGGTTCGTGACGTTCACTACTCGCACTACGGCAGAATGTGCCCGATCGAGACGCCGGAAGGTCCGAACATCGGTCTGATCTCCTATCTCGCATCGTTCGCACGCATCAATATCTACGGCTTCATCGAGGCACCGTACCGCAAGGTTGACAAGAATACCGGCGTGGTCACCGATGAGGTTGTCTACATGACAGCTGACGTCGAGGATACCTTCTACGTCGCACAGGCGAACGAGCCGCTGACGGAAGACGGCAAGTTCGCAAGACGCCGCGTCACCGCGCGTCACCGCGACCAGATCCTTGAATGCGATCCTTCGCTGATCGACTTCATGGATGTCTCCCCGAAGATGGTTGTCTCCGTTGCAACGGCAATGATCCCGTTCCTCGAGAACGATGACGCGAACCGTGCTCTCATGGGCTCGAACATGCAGCGTCAGGCTGTTCCGCTCCTCAAGACCGAGCGCCCGTTCGTCGGCACCGGTATGGAGTACAAGGCGGCTGTCGATTCCGGTGTCTGCGTCCTCGCAAAGGAGGCAGGTACGGTTGTTTCCGTCAGCGCGGATGAGATCGTCATCAAGACCGGCGCACGCGAGGATGACGTTCACCGCTATCAGCTTATCAAGTTCCAGCGCAGCAACCAGGGCACCTGCGTCAACCAGAGACCGATCGTTTCGGTCGGCGATCAGGTGACCGAAGGTCAGGTCATTGCGGACGGCCCTGCAACCTGCGACGGTGAAATCTCCCTCGGCAAGAACGCCCTCATCGGCTTCATGACCTGGGAAGGCTACAACTACGAGGACGCAGTTCTGCTGAACCAGCGTCTTGTCCGCGAGGACGTCTTTACCTCGGTTCACATCGAGGAATATGAACTCGAGTGCCGCGATACCAAGCTCGGCGCCGAGGAAATCACGCGCGACATCCCGAACGTCGGTGAGGATGCACTGAAAGACCTCGATGACCGCGGTATCATCCGCATCGGTGCAGAGGTTCACGCAGGCGATATCCTCGTCGGTAAGGTCACCCCGAAGGGCGAGACCGAGCTGACCGCCGAGGAAAGACTGCTGCGTGCAATCTTCGGCGAAAAGGCGCGCGAGGTTCGCGATAACTCCCTGAAGGTGCCGCACGGCGAATCCGGTATCGTTGTCGATGTCAAGATCTTTGACCGCGAAAACTGCGATGAACTCGGCCCGGGCGTCAATCAGATCGTCCGCTGCTACATCGCACAGAAGCGTAAGATCTCCGTCGGCGACAAGATGGCGGGCCGTCACGGAAACAAGGGTGTTGTCTCCCGTATCCTGCCGGAAGAAGATATGCCGTTCCTCGAGGACGGTACCCCGCTCGATATCTGCCTGAACCCGCTGGGCGTTCCGTCCCGTATGAACATCGGTCAGGTGCTCGAGGTTCACCTCGGCATGGCGGCAAAGGCTCTGGGCTGGCACATCATGACGCCGGTCTTTGACGGCGCACATGAGGATGATATCCGCAAGTGCTTCCGCCTCGCACAGGAGCGCAACGATGCAATCAATGCAGAGAAGACGGAGCAGACCTTCAAACTCGCTCCGATGGACAAGGTCATTGACACCACTTCGATTCCGCTCTCTGAGGACGGCAAGTTCACCGTCTATGACGGCAGAACCGGTGAGAAATTCGATAACCGCGTTACCGTCGGTTATATGTACTATCTGAAACTCCACCACCTCGTTGACGATAAGATCCACGCTCGTTCCGTCGGTCCGTACTCGCTGGTTACCCAGCAGCCGCTCGGCGGTAAGGCGCAGTTCGGCGGTCAGCGTTTCGGTGAGATGGAGGTCTGGGCGCTCGAGGCTTACGGCGCGGCTTATACGCTGCAGGAGATCCTGACGGTCAAGTCTGACGATACGACCGGCCGTGTCAACACCTACGAGGCAATCGTCAAGGGACAGAATGTCCCGAAGCCGGGTATTCCGGAATCCTTCAAGGTGCTCATCAAGGAAATGCAGTCCCTCGGTCTGGATGTCCGTGTGCTCGATGAGGATCATCAGGAGATCGACCTCAAGCAGAGCTTCGATGACGATCTGCCGCCGCGCGGACCTTCCGACTTCGATGACGAGAACACCGCAGACACCACGCACTACGAGAACGAGGAGATGGGTGCGGCAGGCTATAACACCGCAATGTACGGTGAGGATACCGAGACCCATGAAATCGAGCACGATGAGGCAGATTCCTCTGCGGAGGACGAAGAGGATGAGTTCGGCTTCGACGATCAGGATGATTCCGCTGCCTACGATGAGAACGCAGAACATGACGATCTCTTCGGTGCAGACGATATCTGAGCCCGATCACGCGAACGAAACGGTAATATGCAGCACGGCGGCGTCTGATTGCGCTGTGCTGCATCCCCGACATATAACAAGGAGGGAACACTTTGGAATTCACCACCTTTGATTCCATAAAAATCGGTCTTGCTTCCCCTGAGCAGATTCAGAAGTGGAGCTACGGCAAGGTCGAGCGTCCGGAAACGATCAATTACCGTACACAGAAGCCGGAAAAAGGCGGTCTGTTCTGCGAAAAGATCTTTGGACCGACCAAGGACTGGGAGTGCTACTGCGGCAAGTTCAAGAAGGTTCGCTTCAAGGGCAAGGTCTGCCCGAACTGCGGCGTTGAGATCACCAGAGCAAAGGTCCGCCGCGAGCGCATGGGTCACATCGAGCTCGCTGCACCGGTTGCGCACATCTGGTATTTCAAGGGCACACCGGCATGCATCCGTCAGGTGCTCGGCGACCTCTCCCAGAAGGATCTGGAAGCTGTTATCTATTTCACAAAGTATATCGTCACCGATCCGGGCGATCCGGATCCGGTGCATGAAGGTCAGTATGTGACCGGTCTCCTCAAGCAGCAGACGCTGACTGAGGAGGAATATCAGCAGGCTTACGCGAAGAACCCCGGTGCCTTCAAGGCGGAGATCGGTGCAAGCGCAATCCTGCACCTGCTGCAGGAGTTCAGTCAGGACCGCTACGATAAGTTCCGCGATCAGCTGATCTCTGAGGGCAAGCTGAACCTCGAGCCGGATGAGCTCGAAGCCTGCAAGAACTGCGAGCTCGGCAGAAACTGCCGCGAGTGCTCGTTCTGCGCTGCCGCTGAGGATGAGGAGTGGAAGAACAACCTCGTCATGGCTTGCGACCAGCTCAAGAATGAAGTCAAAAAGCTCGATGAGAAGTCTTCCGGCAGAAGCACCACGCAGAAATCCCAGAAGCGCGGCAAGCTCTTAAAGCGTCTCGAAATCCTCGAGGCATTCCGTCAGTCCGGCAACCGTCCGGAGTGGATGGTCATGACCATTCTGCCGGTCATTCCGCCTGATATCCGCCCGATGGTTATGCTCGACGGCGGCAGATATGCAACCTCTGACCTGAATGACCTCTACCGCAGAGTCATCAACCGCAACAACCGTCTTGAGCGGATGCTCCAGCTCAATGCTCCGAGCATCATCGTCCGCAATGAGGCGCGTATGCTGCAGGAGGCGGTCGATGCCCTCATCGACAACGGCAGACACGGCAAGGATGTCACAGGCCCGAACAACCGCAAGCTGAAATCGCTCTCCGATATCCTCAAGGGTAAGCAGGGACGTTTCCGTCAGAACCTGCTCGGTAAGCGTGTTGACTATTCCGGCCGTTCCGTTATCGTTGTCGGTCCGGAACTGAAAATGTATCAGTGCGGTCTCCCGAAGGAAATGGCACTGGAGCTCTTTAAGCCGTTTATCCTCAAGCGTCTTGTCGATATGGGCAAGATTCAGAATATCAAATCCGCCCGCAAAAAGGTGGACAGACCGGATGACGATGTCTGGGATGCACTCGAGCACGTTATCAAGGAGCATCCGGTGCTCCTGAACCGTGCGCCTACTCTGCACAGACTGGGTATTCAGGCATTCGAGCCGGTGCTCGTCGAGGGCAGAGCGGTCAAGCTGCATCCGCTGGTTTGTACCGCGTTCAACGCCGACTTCGACGGCGACCAGATGGCAGTTCACCTGCCGCTTTCCGCTGAGGCACAGGCAGAAGCCCGCTTCCTCATGCTCGCTGCGAACAACCTGCTCAAGCCTTCCGACGGTAAGCCGGTTGCTGTTCCGACACAGGATATGCTGCTCGGCTCCTATTACCTCACCATGGTCAAGGACGGCGAGCCCGGCGAGGGCAAGGTCTTCCGCGATGTCGATGAGGCAATGATGGCTTACGATGAGCACGATATCACCCTGCACTCCAAGATCAAGGTGCGCATGACGAAGGAAGTCGGCGGACAGAAGGTTTCCCGCATCATCGACTGCACCGCGGGCAGACTGATCTTCAATGAGATCATTCCGCAGAACCTCGGCTTTGTCAACCGCAGCGATCCCGAGCACGAATTCGATCTCGAGATCACGCAGGTTGTCAAGAAGAGCGTGCTTTCCAAGATCATTGACCAGTGCCTCAAGGTTCACGGCGTGACCGCGACCGCTGAGGTGCTCGACCGCATCAAGGCGCTCGGCTATAAGTATTCGACCAAATCCGGTCTGACCGTTGCGGTTATCGACGCTGTCATTCCGCCGCAGAAGAAGGATATCCTTGCGGCTGCAGATGCAGAGGTCGATGCGCTCAACGAGCAGTATCAGTACGGCTATATCTCCGGCGAGGTCAAGTATGAGAAGGTTTGTAAGGTCTGGGCGGATGCAACTGACCAGATCACCGAGGCACTGAAGGCAAACTTCGACCCGTTCAACCCGATCAACATCATGGCGGATTCCGGAGCCCGTGGTTCCATCAACCAGATCCGTCAGCTCGCAGGTATGCGCGGACTCATCGCGAACACCTCCGGTGCGACGATCGAAATTCCGGTCCGTTCCAATTACCGTGAAGGTCTGAACATTTCCGAATACTTCATCTCCAGCCGCGGTGCGCGTAAAGGTCTGGCTGATACCGCACTTCGTACCGCTGACTCGGGTTACCTGACCCGCCGTCTCGTTGACGTTTCGCAGGATGTCATCATCCGCGAGATCGACTGCGGCTCGACGGAGGGCATTGAGGTCTACTGCATCAATGACGGTGAGCGTGACCTCGAAACCCTGCAGGAGCGTCTCGTCGGCAGATACCTCGTTGAGGATCTCCGCGATGAGAAATCCGAGCTGTTTGTCCCGAAGACCCGCGCAATGACCGCCACCGATGCACAGCGCATCGTCGATGCAGGCATCACCCATGTCACGATCCGTTCGGTGCTGGGCTGCAAGGCAAAGAAGGGCGTCTGCGCAAAGTGCTACGGCATCAACCTCGCAAACGGCAACCTCGTCTCTGTCGGTGAGGCGGTCGGCATCATCGCCGCACAGTCCATCGGTGAGCCGGGTACCCAGCTGACGATGCGTACCTTCCACACGGGCGGTATCGCGAACGCAGAGGATATCACACAGGGTCTTCCGCGTGTTGAGGAGCTGTTTGAATCCAGACGTCCGAAGAACGGCGCGATCCTCGCAAAGACCTCCGGTACGATCGAGATGACCGAGGATAACGGCATCAAAACGATTGTGATTCACGATCCGGAGACGAACACCGACTCCACACCGTACACCATTCCGTATAATTACCACCTGGCACCCGGCATCAAGGACGGCGCTGAGATCCAGCGCGGCAGCAGACTGACCACCGGTTCCATTTATCCGATGGATCTGCTCGACATCCTCGGCGTGCAGGCTGTCCAGAACTATATCATCGAAGAAATCCAGTATGCATACCGTCAGCAGGGTGTTGGCATCAACGATAAGCACATCGAGGTTATCGTCCGTCAGATGATGCGCAAGGTGCTGATCGCCGATCCGGGCAGCAGCTATCTGCTTCCGGAGGCAATGGTCGATAAGCGCGAGGTCGAGACGATCAATGCAGGCATTCAGGCACGCATTGACGCCGGCGAGACCGATCTGCGTCTTGTCACCACAAGACCTTCGCTGCTCGGTATCACCAAGGCTTCTTCCTCCTCCGAGTCCTTTATGTCTGCCGCATCCTTCCAGGAGACGGCAAAGGCGCTCACCGATGCCGCAATCAACGGCAAGAGCGATTACCTGCTCGGTCTGAAGGAGAATGTCATCATCGGTAAACTGATTCCTGCCGGCACGGGCATGGCGCTTTACAATAACGTACAGGTCGTCCGCGCAGACGGTTATCCGACCGACTATCAGCAGCCGCAGATGCCGCTGTAACTGAGTGCAGAAAGGGGGATTCCGGCAGCGGAGTCCCCCTTTATTTGCAGCAATAAGGAGAACAGATATGAACAAAGGAAACGGCTTTCTGCAGCGGACGGCGGCGTTCTGCGCGGCGGTTCTGCTGCTGAGCGGCGCGGCTTTGCCCGTCTTTGCGGAACCGGATGCGGAGCCGGCGGATGCACCTGCCGCCGCGGAGGAAAATCCGAATCCGGATGCACAAACAGAGACAACAGACGTCACGGCGGACACAACCGCCGAAGAAACCACAGGCACCACGGCGGAGATTACAACCGTTGTACACACCGAAATGACACCGCCCGATCCGCTGACGATGATCCGCTATGAGGCGGCGGAGGATGGCGGAATCTGCATCACATCGTTCCGCTGGACATGCGAGAAAACGGTGGAGATCCCGCCGCAGATCGAGGGGAAGCCGGTCACGGAAATCGGCGAAGAAGCGTTCAAATACTGCTATGCGGATGCCGTCGCGCTGCCCGATACCGTTAAAAAAATCGGGGCGCGTGCCTTTGAGGGCTGCGCTTATCTGCAAGCGATGCCAATCCCGAAATCCTGCGTCAGCATCGGTGATGGTGCATTCTCCGGCTGCAAAATGCTCGGGAATGTCATTTTGCCGGAGACCGTGCGGGAGATCGGGCGGGAGGCATTTGCGGAGACCGCCTATCTGAACGGGCAGCTCGGGGATGCGGTGATCCTTGGCAGCGGCATTCTCTATGATTACCGCGGCACGGATACGGCATACACCGTTCCGGCAGATGTGAAGATCATCGGGGCGGAGGCGTTTGCAGGCGCGGAATCGCTGCGGAAGATCACGATTCCGCAGAGCGTCACGCAGATTCAGCAGGGCGCTTTCGCCGGATGCACCGCGCTTGCGGAGATCGAGGCGCCCGATACCTTTACAAGTCTTGCGGCGGATGCCTTTGCGGATACCAAATGGCTGACGGACAGCAAAGAGGACTTCCTGACGCTCGGCAAAATGCTCATCGCCTATCAGGGCAAGGAGAGCACCGTCGAGGTGCCGGAGGGGATTCAGGTCATCAACGCGGGCGCGTTTGCCGGAAACAACGGCATCACGGCGCTCCGGCTGCCGGAAAGCGTCCGCGAGATTCGCAGCGGCGCCTGCAGCGGATGCGCTTCGCTGCAGGTTGCGGAGTTCGGCGATGCGCTGACTGCAATCGGCGACGATGCGTTTCTCAATTGCAGCACGCTGAACTATCTGCGGCTCGGACATGCGCTGGAAACCGTCGGCGACCGCGCATTTGCAGGCTGTCCGCGGCTCACGGAGGTCTATCTGCCCGATACGGTTAAAACCCTCGGCGAAAAGGCATTCGGCTATGGCTTTGACGGCGAATCCGGATACCGGCGCCTGAAAAATGAGCTGGTGCTCTATTCCAATACGGGCACTGTCCGCGAATATGCCGATGCGGAGGGCATTGCGCATGAACCCCTGCCCGATGCCGAAAATACGGAGCCTGCCCCGATTGTCACGGAGCCGGAAAACGCAAGCCCGGGATTCGGCACGATCCGCGGAAAGGCGTGGATTCCTGCCGCAGGGCTCGGCGGTGTGCTGGTGCTCGCCGGATTCATCCGGTTTGTCATGCGAAAGAGACGAAACGCCGCGGATTGATTCCCAAGCGGAAGAATTGAGAATTTGGAGAATATACATGGAAAACGATCAAACACAATCGAAGAATATGCAGGATCGCGCGGAGACGCTTGCACATGTGCAGGCGCAGCTCGAGGCGGAAGGCTATCAGATGAAGGACGAGACCTTTTCGGCACGGACTGCCAATCTGATGATCTTTGCAACCGGCGTGCCGTAAGCAACACCTTAGCAACGATTATTTGGTAATGTTTGGACGGTTGGTTTTACAGCAATAAAACCGAAAGGACAGATACAAATGATTGATGCGATGTACAATTACAGACAGGGCGATATTCACTCCGCTGAGTTTTCAGACGATTTCAACAAGCTCTGCATACCGTTTGAAGATTCTCTGAGTGAGGAGCAGATTGATGTGTTCCACAAGATACTTGACTGCGTGAGCGATACTGCCGCCGCTGAAATGAGAGCTGCATACAAGGTAGGCTTCAAAGACGGTGCAACCATGATGCAGGAGATTCAGGACTAATATAATCACAGCATAAGGAAAAGGGCAATGTCCTCCATGAGTGGAGGGCATTGCCCTTATTTCCTTTAGAAAAAATAAGTTCAATTGTTTTTGCAGCCATT